>NZ_JBWKSV010000004.1:0-705724 GCF_059419985.1 Afipia sp. GW821-FHT04G03
TTCTTCGGCATAACCAAAGCTCCTTTCCAAGCTCACTTTCTCACAAAGCTTGGTCCAAAAAAGCCCGGTCAGGTCACCTAGGTCCTCTGAAAACGAGAATATTTTGTTAGACGGCCGGAGAATACTGGTCGACTACAGAGGCCCTGGCGGAAAAACGGTCTCTGTAGAGAATGACCTTGCGTGAAAAGCCCGCCGTTGGCGGCCCTTTTTCGCAACCAAGAGAGAAATTCTCTGAGTCACGCACTGGCTGGCTGGCGATGCAGTGCTGATCGCGCCGGTCTCCGCGCCAATTCCCTGCTAACAGGGAATTTTACAGGGAAATTCGCGAATTCGGCCCCCGCAGAGCGCTTTGGAGGCAAGAAACCGCAGCGCCACAGCGACTTCCGGGATATTTCCCTAGAAAATTAACAGGGAAGACATTTCGAGGAACAGGGAAACTTCGCGCGCGCAACAGGGATTTTCGGAACAGGTAGAGCCAGATTGCAAAGCCAGCGCGGATTCGATTTCCAAACTATACAAGTTAGGTCACTTCGTTACGGCCTGAACGAAAACTGCGGAGGGCCGAGTTGATGCATCAGACAGGGGCGCACAAGCTCGATCCAGTCGCACAACCGCGACCGCGTTTCGCGCGGGTGGATGAGGTCGTGGACCGAGAAGGCCTCGGCTTTGCCAAACGGAGATTGCAGCGCGGCGAACTGGTCTTCAAGTTCAAGCCGTTTTGCAGCGGGATCTGCGGCCGCGGCAATCTCATGCCGGAATGCAAGCGCGACGCCACCTTCCACCGGCAGCGCACCGCTTTCCGCCGATGGCCATGCCAGAACATGACAACCCGACGGCATGTGGGCATAGTTGGCAAGCCCCATGCTCTTGCGCACCAGAACCGCCGCCCAGGGTATCGTGGACAGCGCTACTGAAATCAGCGCCGACGCGCCGTGCCTGATGGTGGCGTCGCGCTCCGCATCGGGACCGATCATGAAGCCGGGCTCATCCACGAAGGTCACGATCGGCTGATGGAACGTCTGGCACAAGTCGACGAACTTCCGCAGCTTCTGGGCTCCCGCCGCGGTGAGCGATCCAGCATTGTGCTTTGGGTCGCTGGCGAAGATGCCGACGACACAACCTGACAGCCGCGCGAAGCCGGTGATCTGGCCGGGGCCGTATTTCTTGCCTATCTCGAAGAACGAGCCGCGATCGACAATCGCCTCGACCACCTGCCGCATGTTGTAGATACGCTTGCGGTTGGCGGGAATAATGTCGGCAAGTTCTGGCGCTTCGCGGTTGGCCGGATCGTCGGTCGCGGTGCGCGGCGCCAATTCCCAGACGTTCTGCGGCATGTAGGACAGAAAACGCTTAATGGATTCGAAGGCCGCGTCCTCGTCCTCGACCACGTCATCGACAAGACCGCTTTTTTCGTGGATCTGTGCGCCACCCAGTTCTTCCTTCGTCAGCTTGACGCCGAGCGCACGCTCGACCAGCGCCGGACCGCCGGTCAGGATTTGCGATGTGGTCCGCGTCATCACCGTATAGTGCGAGGCGACAAGTCGGCCGGCCGGAAATCCGGCAACCGCGCCAACTGCAGCGCTCGCAACCGGCACGGTTCCAAGACACCGCGCGATGGATTCAAAACGGCTACGTTCGTAGACCGCTCCGGGGAGGGTTTTAACCCTTTTGCCTCCGCTCCCGGTGATGCTTGCGCCAGAACCTTCATGAAACCGCACCAGCGGAATCCGATATTGCAGCGCAAGGTCCTCCGTGTAGATGCTTTTACGCAACCCCGCTGCGTTGGGCGAACCGGCGCCCATGGTGAAATCCTCGCCAGCAACCACGCAGTGTCGTCCCGCAATCTTGCCGATGCCGAGCACGAAATTCGCAGGCGTGAATGACAGCGAGCCGTCTTCCGCGCGTTCGCCTACGCCGGCTATGGGGCCGACTTCCTTCAGCGTGTCTTTATCGAGGATGCGCTCGATCCGCTCGCGCACGGTGAGGCGGCCCTTGTCGTGCTGCTTGCGAACCGCATCCTCGCCTCCTTGCAGAAGCGCCAGCTTGCGCCTCTCATCGATTTCGTCGGTCCTGTCCTGCCAAGCAGTCGAACGCATCGGCTCTCTCCATGTCGCCGCTGGCGTGCAGCAGCTATATTCACGTCTCCAGAACGAGGAGCAGATGCCCTTCTTCGACCATATCGTCGATCTGAACGAGAATGGCCTTAACCCTGCCATCGCCCGGTGAGGCGATTGGAATCTCCATCTTCATGGATTCGATCAGGATCACATCTTCACCCGCGTTGACGTCAGTCCCGATCGCAGGAAACGAAATTACCCGGCCTGCCAGTTCGGCGGTTATTCTCTTTTCGGCCATGCACCGATACCCATCGCGCGAAGTTAGGCCCTGCCCGAATGTACAAGCAGCGGCACGACAAGTTAGTTCCTAAATGGAACCTGTCAAGCGCAACCGGCCGCATTGCGCGCCTGCGAACTCGGTTGGCCTCTGCATACTCGTTCCAGTCTAGTGCTGCGTTGTGCTACCCTGGAGCACTCAGAATCTCGCCTCCAACATCCTATCTCTCAAGATCTATTTCGACCGGAGGATAGCAACCGAACTCCAGTTCTCGGTTGCATCCAGTTGAAGCAACCGTTCGCAGCGTTCGAGCATTGCTTTGGCTGGCCGATCACCCAGACGTGAATCCAGAACCAAGCTGAAATCGCGCATGGCACCGGCTAAATCTCGTGCGCGATATCGTGCGAGACCTCGCTGATAGGACTCGATCCACGATTGAGCGTGTTCTTCGGTTCCCATAACGCCGGCCATGCCGATCAGTTCGTGCACTGACAGGCCCTCCTCGCGCCCGTAAACGGCGATACTGTCGATCTCCCGCGTCACGAGAGCTCCGTGCGCCAGACGTTCGGTGGCTTCTCCGATCAGAAGGCTCGTGCCAAATATCTTGTTCGCGCTCTCCAGCCTACTGGCGACATTCACAGCATCACCAATGACCGTGTAATTGAGCCGTAACTCGGATCCGATATTGCCGACCAACATGGAGCCAGAATTGATCCCGATGCGAATCTGCAGCGGATTGCCCTGATCATCTGCAAGTCCGGATGCTTCGATAGCCGCCCGACAGGCCAATGCCGCGCGGCAGCAGCGCACCGCGTGGTCCGGCTGAGATGTGGGCGCTCCCCAAAATGCCATCACGGCATCGCCAATGAACTTGTCGATGGTACCTCCGTGAGCGACGATGTTTTCCGACATGGTGTCAAGATACCTGGACAACAGCGGCACGATGCGGTCGCCCATTCGCTCGGAAAGACCGGTAAACCCTGCGATGTCGATAAACATCACGGTCAGTTCGCGAACCGTCCCTCCCGGCTTGGCTTCGACGCCTTGCTGGACCAGCAAACGCACCAGATCGGCAGGAATGAACCGGCTGAATGCAGACAGGCCGCTTGCCATTTCAGCGATGGCTCCGGACAGACTCGCGATCTCCTTGAGATGCGAGGGATGCCGCCTGACCTGCTCCAGTGCAAAACTCTCCACATGCCGGATCTCGCCGACGACTCGCGACAGCGGGGTGGCGATCAGCCCTCGCGCGAGAAAAGCTGATCCAATGGCGGCCAAGAGCGCCCCCACGGCGAGACCCGCAATCAATCGCCTGAGTGCAGCCTCCACTGGACCGAGAAATTCGGATTCGGGAATCACTGTCGCCAGCGACCAGCCGGGAAACGGCAGCGGCGTCAGCGCAACTTCATATGCTGCGCCTCCCGATGTCAGCCGGTCCCGCCACGCGGTGATGCGGCCATTGTCGCCTGCCCGCACCAGCGCCGTTTTCGCCAGTGGCAAGAGCGGTTGAACGCTCCGCGTATGCTGCAGTTCGTCAGCTTGACTGTCAGGCGTAGCAACCAGATCGCCCTTCCCGTCGAAAATGAAGGCCGCTCCGGTTCGCCCAACCTCAAGCTGGGAGAGAAAACGCGACAGCCGCGTATATTCGATCATCACGGCCAGCACGCCCTGGCGCTCCTGATAGACGTCGATGGGGCCTGCGAAGGCGATAGAGCTGCGCTCTCCAACGGGATGGGTGAGAACCCGGAACCATTGCGGCTCCTCAGAGATCAGGCCGGTCCTGAACCATGGCTGATCCCCGACGCGAAAATCCGTCGGCTCGAAGCGGCGGCTTTCAAACTCAATGTCGCCAGGCACGACCTGATATTCGTCGATCCTGCGCTGATGCGGATCGGCCTGTCCGATCTCCATCATTTCGAGACGTCGATCGCCCAGCTTGTGAGCCGCGAAGAACGAACCATCCGGCCATCCAAACGCAACCCACGAAATGTCCGGCTGTGACTGCAACTGGGACAGGAAGACAAACTCCCGCTTATCAGCTTCCCGTGTCTCCAGCACGTTCTGCAGAAAAAGCGTTCGTATTGCGGTGAAAGCCGAGCGCGCTTCGTCCACGATCGCGGAAACCTCCTTGCGCACAGCGGCGACGATTTGCTCGTTGATCGTGCTCGCAAGCTGCCGGCTGACCGTATCGGCCGTCCGCCACCACAAAAGGCTCGACATCGCCGCTGTCAGAAGAATGGCCGTCAGAACCAGCGCGGATATCGCAAGGCGGATGCTGACCTGCGGAGCGCGCCATTTTCTGCCCCGCAGATCACGCTTGCCGGCTTCCATTCCCGAACACTCCTTGCTTCGTGCGAAGTTGCCAGTCAGCGCCGGCCCGCAATTTCCAGCCGCTTGACGAAAATGGCCGCGATGGTGAGCGACGCGGCGATGCCGCAGACACATGCGAGCCAGCCAAGGTGGTCGAACAACTGACCAAGCACGGCGGTCCCCGCCAGCCCGCCAAGAAAATAGCAGGCGAGGTAAACGCCGCTGGCGACGCCGCGATTGACTGTCGCGGCCCGTCCCACAAAGCCTGTCGCGACGGCCTGAGCGAAAAATGTTCCGATGCCGACCATCACCATGCCGCACATCACGGCCGGGAGCGAAGGCAACAGCAGCAGCGGCAGGCCCGCCAGAGCGAAGGCCAGCGCCCCCCACATCGCGATCCGAAATCCAAACCGCGCCACGGCATTGCCGGCCAGCAAGGTCGTAACGATCGATGGCAGAAAGACAAAATAGATAAGGCCAAGTTGCATGCGATCCAGCGACAGTGGAGAACGCACCAGCACGAAATTGACATAGGTAAACGTGCCGATAAATGCAAACAGAATGCAAAATCCGATCACAAAGGCCGAACGCAGTGGCGGGGACCGCCAGTGATCGCGCAGCGCAGACAGCGACGACTGGGGCGTCTCACCAGACATGGCGCCGGGCCGCGCGCGACTGATCGTAAAAAACACCAATGCGGCGCCAGCCAGATTAAGCACGGAAAAAAAGAGGAAATTGGACGCAAGCCCGAAGTTGTCGGCGACTGCAGCCGAGATCAGACGTCCGATCAGATTGCTTGCAACATTGCCGGTGATGTAGGCAGCGAAAGCGCCGCCGGCGTCCATGCTGCTGCATTGCTCTCCAAGATAGGCCAGCGTCAGCGCAAATGCTGCGGACATGCAGAGGCCCTGTGCAATGCGCAGCATCGCGAAAGTCGCCAGATCGGGCGCAAATGCGAGGCACGCGGTCGGAATGGCGAGTCCGGCCAGACTGAAGAGAATTCCTGAGCGCCGCTCGATCTTCGGACTGAGCAATCCTACCACCAGGCCGGAGATGGCCATGCCCAACGTGCTGGCGTTGACGGCAAGCCCCATCGCGGCGGGGGACACGGCATAGTGCCGTGCCAGCGTTGGCAAGATTGCCTGGGTGGCAAACAGATCGACCACGGTCAAAAACGCGGTAAGCCCGATAACTGCCGAGCGCAGCAGCACACCTGAAGTGCGTTCCGGTATGACAGCTTCGTGCAGGTGTGTCGTACTTGTCATGGAACTTCGCGCCTATGAAACTGAAAGGAATGATGTGACGCTCCGTCTTGGCAGGGTGGCCGGGGCAAGCGGAGCGTCACATCAGGCGGCAGGGATGGGGAAGCGGCCTGCCGCAACTCGTTCATCACATGTGATGATCGTTCGGATCCTTGCGGACATCGCCGACATAGAGAACGGCCGGTGCATCGCTGAGATTCTTCCACCAGTGCGACGTGCCGGATACTTCGGGACGGATGTCGCCTGCCTTGTGCAGGATCGGTCCCGCACAGTTGCTCGCATACTCGATGATTTCGCCCTCGGCGATGTAGATCAGCGCCGGGCGATCGTCATGGCTATGCCACGGCACAATGCCGCCGGGCTGAATGACGAGCTTGCGAAAACGAAGCTCGCGTCCCTTGATCTTCGCTGGCTGCTTTTCAAGATCAATGGCGCCAAGTGTCGTATCGGTCACGCCGACCGGCTTGAAGTCGACTTTCTCACGCACACCGGGCTTGAACTGATCCGCGGGACACTCGCCCGCGAAGGCGGTGGTTGCGGTCAGCGCGGATCCTGCGATCAGCACTACTGCGGCGATGCCTTTTCCTAACATACCAAAATCTCCTGCGTTGCGCCGGTCAGCGGTCGTGCGCCAGCGATGACATCACCTTCGCCGAACAATGCTTCCGCCTGAAATGCCGCCTCGCTCTGGTGTCGATAGCGGTCCGCTATCTGCAAGACGGCATGCGCCGAGTTACCGAACTCACAACAGGTTCTTGATGTCGGACGAAAATGTCGGATAGGCGTAAATCCGATCCTTGAGTGATACCGCCGGAATGCGATGCTCGATCGCGAGTGCAAAGAGATTGATCAGTTCTTCCGCCGCATGCCCGACGAGATGGGCACCGAGAACGAGTCCGCTCGCCTCATCGGTGATAATTCTGGCCCATGCGGCCGTTTCGGCATATGTGCGCGAAGAGAGCCAACCCCTCATGTCCGTGTCGCGGACCCTGATTCTGTGGCCCTTCTCACGGGCAGCCTGCTCGGTCAGGCCGACGCTGGCGAGCGCCGGCACGGTGTAGACTGATGTCGCGAGCGCCTCGTAATTCGGCGTATCGCGGGCACCTTCGGCGATATTGCGCCCGACCAGGCTGCCTTCATAGGTCGCGACGGGTGACAGTTGCGGCGTGCCCGGTACGGCATCGCCGCAGACATAAACACGGGGATTGGAAACCGAGCGAAGCCAGGGATCGAGCGTAATGCGGCCGTTGGTATGCGCCACATTGCCTGCGGCTAGATCGAGATTATCGACATTGGCAATGCGTCCGGCGCCATTCACCGCACGACCGGTCACGATGCCTTGCTCATGCCCTTGATGGCGAAAGACAACTTGAAGCTGACCGTCATCCCTTTTCTCAATCCTCAACACGTCGACGCCAGTCAGAATGCGAAGTCCGATGCGCTCGCATTCGGCCAGCAGTTTTTCAACCGCGGCCTGTTCGATCGCCGGCAGCAACCGCGGCAGCGCTTCCAGAACGGTGACCTCGACGCCGGCGCGGGCATAGACATGTCCCAACTCCAGAGAGATGACACCGCCGCCTATGAAGACAGCCGAGCGCGGCAAAATCCGGTCAGCGAGAATATGATCCGAGGTCACAAGATGATCAGCACCTGGAAAGGCAAGAGGGCGCGATTTCGAGCCGGTTGCGATCACAATGTGTTTCGCGGCGAGACAGCGCTCTCCAACGCAAACCGTGTCGGGGGCGACAAAGCGCCCTTCTTCACAAATAATCTCGACGCCACGCCGCTGCATCGAGGCGCGCAGTTGGGAGGGTATCGGCGCGACCATTGCCTGTTCGCGGTCAATCAGCGCAGACCAGTCGAGCTTCGGCTCGCTCACGGATATCTTATGGGTTACCGCTCGCGCAATCTCGTCGAGCGCATGGCCGGCAGCGACCAGAATTTTCTTTGGCGTACAGCCGCGATTGGGGCATGTGCCGCCCAGGTCGCGCGCCTCAATCATGGCGACAGACAGTCCTGCCGCTCGCGCGGGGCCGGTGACGCCGATCCCGGCATTGCCGCCGCCCAGAATCACCACGTCGAACGGTTCTGTGATCATCGGATTTAGCAACACTACTTCGTTGTGATCGTGGACGTGATGGATTCCACCACCATCGTCGCCATCTTGAACTGGGCATCGCGATTGGTGATGCCGTGACGTTTTGCGATCCAGCCGAAATCCGTCCACACGGCATACACATCACCGTTCTCGCCCTGCGTCAGCAATAAGCGAACGGGCCAGTCCAACCCGGCGTCCGGATTGGCTGTGATGAACTGCGTGCCGAGCGGCGGATTGCCGAAGACCAGCAGGGTCGAGGGACGCAGCTTGACGTCGGCGTCGGCTGCGAGCTTCGTCTGATTGATCTCCATGAAGAACCAGATGCCCTTCTTCGCGATGTCCGCCTTGATCCGCGCGATGGCTTCGCTCATCGGAACCGCACTTTTGACGCGAATAATGCCGTTATGGCTATCGGCACGCACGACAGACGTAGCTGCGGACACAAGGACCGCCAGCAGCAGAATGGTGACAACGAAATTGGAGAAACGATTGATCATGGCATGACCTCGCGAGTGTGAATGACGTTGCACCCAGCATGTCAACTGCGTTGTCGTCTGCGAAATACTGCGTTGCTACCAAGTCGATAGCTGTCTGCTATCCAGCGGCAAGAATGCGCGGCGGCTATGGTGTCAATCGTCCATCGGTATTTTAACGCTGGCCCGATCCGGCTTTCTATGCGCAGGCCCGAACGGCGGGCCGCTTCAACCTCATGACGGGAAATCACCATATGTCCAAGAGCAATGTCATCACCTCACTTGCCATCGCCGGCGCCTTTTCATCAGCGCTCGCCATGACCGCGACGCCGTCGCAGGCGGAGAGTTCAAAGGAAAAGTGTTTCGGCGTTTCGCTGAAGGGCCAGAACGACTGCGCCGCCGGCGCGGGCACAACCTGCGCGGCGACATCGAAGGTCGATTATCAGGGCAATTCTTGGAAGCTCGTGGCCAAGGGCACTTGCACCACCACATCCACTCCATTCGGGCCAGGGTCGCTGACGCCGATCAAGCGTCCGGCGTAATATTCGTTTCGCAAGCCTGCAGCGCTGGCGGAACCATTTCCGCCAGCGCTTGACCGCCCGCCGGAGGCCAATATGGACTTAACGCCCCACTTCCAGGAAAACGAGCACCGGTCCGACTCCGTCCCTGCCGTGCGTGCGCTGCCACGTCTCGGCGCAGGTGCCGGCCTCAAACACGAACATGCGGCGGACATTTTTGAAGGCATCGACCATGTCGATTTCTTTGAAATTCATGCTGAAAACTACATGGGCGCGGGCGGGCCGCCTCACCATTTGTTACGGCGGATTCGCAGCGACTATCCGCTGTCGATCCATGGGGTAGGCCTGTCGATCGGCGGCGCCGGTCCGCTGGACCGAAATCATCTGGCGCGATTGAAAGCATTGATGGCCCGATACGAGCCATCCGCATTTTCAGAGCATCTGGCCTGGTCATCTCACGAGGGCATTTTCATGAACGATCTGCTGCCGCTCCCCTACACGATCGAAACACTGGCGCGGGTCGCCGAGCATGTGCATCAGGTGCAGGATGCTCTCGGGACGCAAATGCTGCTCGAAAACCCGTCGACCTACGTTACATTCGCCAACTCGGACATGACCGAAACCGATTTTCTGCGCGAGATTGCCCGGATCACCGGCTGTGGCCTCCTGCTCGATATCAACAACGTCTACGTGTCCGCAATCAATCAAGGCATTTCGCCCGACCGCTACATCGATGATTTCCCGATAGAGCATGTCGGCGAAGTTCACCTCGGCGGATTCGCTGAGGACGCCGACGATTTCGGTGCGCGCCTCTTGATCGACAGCCATGGCGAGGGAACGGCGGATGCGGTGTGGGATTTGTATCGCTATACGCTCAGGCGGAGTGGTCCGGTTCCGACGCTTGTGGAATGGGACAATGACATTCCCGAGTTCAAAGTGCTCGCCGCAGAGGCTACACGCGCCCGGGCGATTCTTGCTGTCGAAGCTAGGCGACGAAACCGCGTCACAGTCGCGGCCTGAAGGAGAGCATCATGCGGTTCGACCGTGTCACGACCCAGAGTGCTTTTGCCGCCGCACTTTTCGAACCAGCTTCGCTGGTGCCAGCCGTTATCACCGCAGCGAGCCACCCCCGTACGAGGGCCGGCCTTAATGTTTACCGCAACAATGTTGCCGCCGGGCTTTTCAATGTGCTCGCGTCCCGCTTTCCAACCGTCAGGCGAATCGTTGGCGATGAGTCGTTCGCGCCGGCCGCGCGCGCTTTCATTGCGGCGCATCCGCCCCGTTCAGCCGTTCTGATGGAGTATGGGCAGGAATTTCCGGGTTTCGTGCGTCGCCGCGGGACGGATGCCTGCTTCAGGTATGTCGCCGACATTGCGGATCTGGAGCTCGCGCGCAGTCGCGCCTATCACGCCGCGGATGCGACGCCGTTGAGCCACGGCGCGTTCGTCGCGCTATCCGGTGACGAATTTTCCGGCAGGAGAGTGACACTGCATCCCTCGGTATCCCTGCTCAAATCGCGATTCCCCGTCATCTCGGTCTGGCAATCCCAACAGGCCTGCGGCGGCGATCATCCGACGCATGCACGCGGCGCCGAAGCCGCACTGATTTCCCGTCCCTTCCTCGACATCGAGATATATCTGCTCACGGACGGCAGTTATGCTTTCCTCAATGCGTTGCACAGCGGCAGCACGATCGCGGAAGCGCTGAAGGCTGGGGCTGACAGCGCAGCCGCGTTCGATCTGACCGAAAGCCTGTCGTTGCTGATTAGCTCAAATATCGTTGTCGCGCTCCAATGAGGAGAAATGAATTCGGCTGCAAACCGATTGGGGCTAACGAGCGAATTGCGGCAACGTATGCGTGCGCATCCAGATCAGATGATCCAGCGAAATCGCTCCCGGACCACGTGCGATGATTGCGAGCAGCAGTGCCCCCCAGAGCAGATGTTCCGGCCAGGCGCCGGGATAAACGAACGTCTGAATGACTGCGACCATTCCGAGCAGAGCCAGCGCGGACAGCCGCGATGCCAAACCGATGATCAGTAGGATCGGAAGGACATGTTCGGCGGTTGTCGCCGCATAGGCTGCGACGCTAGGCGGCAGCAAAGGCACCCTGTACTCCTCACGGAAAAGCACGAATGTCTCTTCTCGCAGCATGAAGCCCGAAACCTTTGTCTGGCCGGAACGCCAGAACACGCTGGCGACGGCAACACGAGCGACAAGAGCGACCAAACTCGGCGGTATCTGCTCCGCAATATCGCGGCCACGATTGAGAAGGACAGAGAATGACATGCGAACGCTCCTATTCCGCACAGACGGCAATAATTGGCGAACAGCCAACCGTAGTTTCACCGGCGGATAAAATGCCATCTCGCAATGAAGGCGATAGCGACCTGGCATCGCGTTGGCGCTGGACTTGTGAGACCATCCACCCGATGATGCATGAAAGCCGCGGCTTGAACGGTCCATCATGACACCAACAAACACGCCAGCGATCACCCCTGAAATTATCGCCACGCTCCGGGCGGCGTTCGAGACGTGCCGCGACATGGATGCCCCGTTGAGCGATCGGCTGGCCGCGTATGCAGCGGCAAGTTTCGAGGCGCTTCCAGCCTATGGAAACGCTGTCGACCGCCTGGTCGCGCGTATCCATGAAAACGGCGGCGGGGAAACCGGCCCTAGGCCGGGAGATGCGCTGCCTCCATTCGTGCTGCCGGACGACAGCGGTGCGTTCCGCAGCCTCGACGGATTTCTCGCAAAAGGGCCGGTTGCCGTGATGTTTCACCGCGGACATTGGTGCCCCTATTGCCGCCTGAGCCTGAACGCGCTGGTCCGGGCACAAGACGAGATTGCGGCGACCGGCGGCCAGGTTGTCGTGATCACGCCCGAACGCCAGCCCTATGCTCGCCAATTCAAGGAGACGGCCAACGCGCCTTACCCGGTGCTGACCGACCTCGATAACGGCTACGCCTTGTCGCTCGACCTTGCGATCTGGCTCACCCCGGACCTTCAGGACATTCTTTCCATCAACGACTTGCCGCGATTTCACGGCAACGATGCCTGGATTCTGCCGATCCCGGCGACTTTCGTGCTGGGCCGGGATGGCGTGATCCGCGCACGCTTTGT
This sequence comes from Afipia sp. GW821-FHT04G03, assembly GCF_059419985.1. Taxonomy (NCBI): domain Bacteria; kingdom Pseudomonadati; phylum Pseudomonadota; class Alphaproteobacteria; order Hyphomicrobiales; family Nitrobacteraceae; genus Afipia; species Afipia sp. GW821-FHT04G03. The sequence continues at coordinate 12,118 of NZ_JBWKSV010000004.1, forward strand.
CGATCCGGATTTCCGCAAGCGCATGGAAATCGACGACCTGATCGCCGCGCTGAAGGCTGGACGCTAGTTGAAGCGCGACCAGTCGGAGCCGCGCAACAGCCGGACGACAGCAGCGGCAACAGCCGTGCGCTGACGGCCGGCAACGCCATAAAGATTAAGCGTACGCTTGAGATCGAGTCCGTTGACATCGAGACGCTTCAAGGCGCCGGGAACGATGGTGCTTCTAGGGACAAACGCGATGCCGACGTCCGCCTCGAGCAAACCCATCAAATCCCGCTCGGATGAAATCTCATGCGGATGACCGATCTCGATATCCTGCTCGCGCAGGCTGTCGGCGACCCGGCCGCCATGCTCGCAATAGGTCCTGCTCAGGATCTGCTCCTCGGCCAGATCGGAAGGATCGACGCTATCGCGATTGGCCAGCCGGTGGCGGGCATTCACCACCAGTTGGAATCGTTCGGTGAAAAGCGGCCACGCATCTAACCGATCCCAGTCGCTGTCGATCTCGGCGGCCAGTCCCAGCTCGGCCTCCCCGTTCTTGAGGAGTTCTCCCACAGCCTTGCTGGTGCCACGCAGAAAGCGAAACTCAAGTCCAGAGAAATGCCGATTGATCTCGGCAAGAAACGGAATCACCAGAGATAGATCGACGCCTTCTGTCAGCGCAATGCGGAGCGAACCGATATCGCCACTCTTGAAGGATGAGGCCAGCGAGCGAGCGCCCAGCGCCGCATCGTAGCACTGCTTCAGCAGCGGATGCATGCGCTGGCCGAGTTCGGTGAGCTGTGCTGCCGGACGTTCGCGGCGAAACAGATCGCCACCAAGTTCGGCCTCCAGTTGCTTGATCGCTCGGGTCAGCGATGGCTGCGTGACATTGCAATCGTCCGCCGCCCGCGTGAAATTCAGCGTGCGCGCAACGGCCAGAAAATACCGAACCTGATGCATCTCCATGGTGCCGGCCCCGTATCGCGATCACCCTTGTTGTTTCTAGCGGAACTTTGCCCGAATTCCCAACAGAAAGGCGATAGCGTCGGCCTATGGACACGGAAGCCGTCAGGTATTTCCGCAGCAAAGAGGCTGCGGGCAAACTCGGGCATTGCCATCTTGTACAGCCGAAGGGTGCTTCCATGAATGTTCAGATCCAGCCCAAAAATGCAGCAGGCCTCTCCCTCGGCGGGAAGGTCGCACTCGTCACCGGGTCCACGAGCGGAATCGGTCTTGGCATTGCGCGCGCCCTGGCCGCTGCCGGCGCAGCCGTCGTGCTGAACGGCTTCGGCGGCGCGGACGACATTGCGAAAGCGCAGGCCGATATCGAAACCGGATTTGGCGTCAGTGCTGGCTATTCCGCCGCCGACATGTCTGACCCGGCAGCCATTGGCGAGATGATCGGCAGCATCCTGAAAGATCACGGCCGTCTCGATATCGTCGTCAACAATGCAGGCATCCAGCATGTTGCGCCGATCGCCGAATTTCCGGTGGAGAGATGGAATGCGATTCTCGCGATCAATCTGTCCTCGGCCTTCCATACATCACGGGCCGTCCTGCCCGCGATGCGAAAGAACGGCTTTGGCCGCATCATCAATATCGCCTCCGCGCATGGACTGGTCGCCTCGCCCTTCAAGGCCGCCTATGTCGCCGCCAAGCACGGTATCGTCGGATTGACCAAGACCATTGCGCTGGAGAGCGCGGAGGAAAACATCACCTGCAATGCGATCTGCCCGGGCTACGTCTATACACCGCTTGTTGAAACGCAGATCGAGGGGCAAGCCAAGGCGCATGGCATCTCCCGCGACAAAGTGATCCGCGACGTGTTGCTCGCACAACAACCCAACAAGCGCTTCGCTACCGTGGAGGAGATCGGGGCGCTGGCCGTTTTCCTCGCCAGCGATGCCGCAGCGTCGATCACCGGAACAGCGTTGCCGGTCGATGGCGGCTGGACCGCGCATTGAGGTGGCGTCATGACCCGTCACAACGGCAACGAACAAGACGCTCTTCCCGGCCAGGTCGTTCTTGTGCTGCAAGGCGGCGGAGCACTCGGCTCTTATCAGGCAGGCGTCTATCAGGCCCTGCACGAGGCTGGGATCGAGCCAGACTGGATCATCGGCACCTCCATAGGCGCAATCAACGCAAGCCTTATTGCCGGAAATCCGCCAGAGCGGCGGCTTGAGCGGCTGCAGGAATTCTGGGCCCGAATGGAGCAGCGGCCGGTACTCACCTTTGCGGGCGCCTGGCCCGGCTTCCACGACGCGCTTGGTTACTGGACAACGCTGATGCAAGGCATTCCGGGATTCTTCACTCCCAACCCGTTGGCCCATACAGGTTTCAATTATCCTCTCGGCGCGGATCGGGCCGGTTACTATTCAACCGGCGCGCTCGAACAAACGTTGCTGGAGCTCGTCGACTTCTCGCTTGTCAAACAGTGCAAACCGCGGCTTACGGTCGGCGCAGCTCACGTCACCACCAGCCAGATGCGCTATTTCGACAGCCGCTCGCATAATCTCGGCGTGAAACACGTCCTCGCCTCCGGCGCGCTGCCACCCGCATTTCCACCGATCCGAATCGACGGCGAACTTTATTGGGACGGCGGAATTCTCTCGAACACGCCGACCGAAGCTGTGTTCGATGATAATCCGCGCAAGAACTCACTAATCTTCGCGGTTCATATGTGGAATCCCGCCGGCAGCGAGCCGCAGACGATGGCGGAAGTGCTGAACCGTCAGAAGGATATCCAGTACTCCAGCCGGATCGCCAGCCACATCGCCCGGCAGGAGCAGGCGCATCGGCTGCGGCATATCATAACCGAGCTTGCAGCACACCTGCCCGACGACATACGCCAGAGCAAGGAGATCAGGTCATTGACGGCCTATGGCTGCCCGACACGCATGCATGTGATCAGGCTTCTTGCTCCGCAACTCGAACGAGAGAACCACACCAAAGACGTTGATTTCAGCCCTTCGGGAATCAAGCAGCGTTGGCACGCCGGATACATTCACACGCGCCGCGTTCTTGAACGCAAGCCGTGGCAAGGTGGGTTTGATCCGTTGGCCGGCGTCATCCTGCACGAAGAGGATCGTGCACTGGCGATGGCGGCAGAATAGCAATCCGTTTCGTCAGGCCTAGGGATCGGAACATCGTTTCATGAACATCGCGACAATCGGTCAGCGCCTGCAGGAAGCCTTCGATCATTGCCGCCGCATGGAGGGGCCGGTCAACGACCGGCTGACGGCCTATGCGGATGCCTTGCGAAAGATCAATCCGGAGTTCGCCGACGCCGTTCAGCGTCTTATCGATCGCCTGCAGCAGAACGGCTGCGGCGAGAACGCGCCGAAGCCGGGCGACCTGCTGCCGCCATTCGCATTGCCGGACGATGCGGGGCGAATCGTGACACTGGACGATCTGCTGCAAAAGGGGCCCGCCATCATCACCTTTCAGCGCGGACATTGGTGCCCGTTCTGCCGGATCAATCTTGCGGCGATATCGCAGAACATGGATGCGATCCGGCGCGCAAGCGGGCAACTCGTAGCGATCACTCCGGACCGCCAGGAATTTTCGGTCGCATTCAAGCTGGACAGTTCGGCGCAATTTCCAATTCTGACCGACCTCGACAATGGCTATGCGCTGTCACTGAATCTTGCGATCTGGGTGGGTCGTGAACTCAAACGGATGATGGGCGAGCGCGGACGAAGCCTGCCGGATTTTCAGGGCAACGACGCCTGGCTGTTGCCGATTCCCGCGACCTTTGTCGTGGGCAAGAACGGCACGATTATGCGTCGCTTTGTGGACCCGGACTTCCGTCGGCGTATGGACATCACCGATCTTCTCGGTGCTCTCGCAGCTTGAGCGGAGATAGCATTTCACTGCCGTTACGCTTCGCAATGAAAAGCCGACCACGCTTCTGGCATAACCGGCTTTTCGTTGGGTAGATTTCAGAAACCGCGAGCGCCGATGCCGCCTTTCCGGATCTTCCCGAAATCGACCGACGGCACAGTACGGTCAATCGACGCGTAGCTGTTGATCCGGGAATCTGCGTTTGACGAAGCCTCCAGCGCCGGCGCCCCCTTCGGACCGCCCGAGTAGGTTCCGCTACCCGCATGCGCTGTCGACATCAGGCCGAGTATACTTGCCGAAAACAGTGTGATTTTGATAGCGTTCATGACATTTCTCCGTGAGATATCAGTACATGCGACAAGCCGCATGCCTGAACCGAAGATTGTCAGAGAGGCTTGCCGGGTTGAAATATCGGCTGGCTCTCGTGCTGATAGCTCCGCTCTATGTAACGGGCTCGATAAGAGGCTCCCCAACAACTATTGCAGTGCCAAAATCCGCTTTATGGAGATTATTGCCCCGGGCAAGAGTCGATCCCGCGGCATGAAGCGACCTGAAACACCTTGAGACGCGAAGAGGAGCTGCGTCGCAGCTCCCCTTTCTTTAGAAAAGACCCGGCCCTATCCGCCCGTTACAATCACTTCCGGTTGTTAAATCCCGGCAGTAACATTGCCACGTTCGCACGATACTTTCTGTATTCGTCGCCAAACATCGCAATGAGATCGCGCTCCTCAAGCCAAATCCCTATCAGGATGTAGGCTGTGGTCGCGAACGCAAACAGGGCGTGGCCCGCCGTCATTGTCGATGTTGCCCAGAAAGCAATGATAAATCCGAGATAGATCGGATGACGAACGAAACGATAAAGACCCGGCGTTTTGAAACGGATCGCAGGTGCGACACGGCCGGCAAAGTTCATCGTCACCTGCTTCAGGCCGAAGAGTTCGAAGTGACTGATGAGAAATGTCGCGTAGAGCACGATCAACCAGCCAAACGCGGAAAGCGCCTTGAGCGCGAATGCGGCGTGAGGACTGGTCACCTGCCAGATGATCTGCGGCATCGGCTGCCAGCACGCGAATAACAAGACCAGCGCCAGCGACGACATCAGCACGAATGTCGACCGCTCGATGACGGGAGAGACGAATTTGGTCAGGACGGCCTTGAAGCCACGTCGCGCCATACCCGAGTGTTGAATGGCGAAGATACCGAGCAGCAATGTATTGACGCACAGAGCCGGAATCAACAGTCCGGGGACGCCGTTGTCGATCGTCTTGGGCACAACGACGCCGCCGACAAAGCCAATCGCATAGAGAAACGTGCCAAGGAAGACGAGATAGGCGAACGTCCCATATGCGAAGCCAAGCGAACGCGCGAGAAAGCTGGATTTGGGTGGTTCGCGTACAAGAATTGTTGTCATGATAAATTCCTTTGCATGAAACGAGTAGGCATCGGCGGCCTCAAGCCGCCGACCCTTCAGAACTGCGCGGAGGGATGGCCGCGGTCCTCGCTGCCGACACGCGGTCCAACAACTGGCCGGCGACCGCGCTTTCCAGTTCGCCACGAAAGAGACCGATGTCCTTCAACTCGCGATCGCTGAACCGGCGCAGCACAGCCAGTGCAGTCTGACGTTCACGATAGGCGATATAGCGAACCGCCCATCGCTGGAGGCACCCTCCGATCCAAAGCACGGTCTGCGCAAGTTTCTCGAAGATATAAAACGTCTTTTCGTTGAATCCGTTTGTATGGGTAATACTCATGATCGCATCCTCGAATGATTGATGAAATTGGAATTCTCGTCTGGCGATGCCGCGCGCCGTTCGGGCGCGGCATCGCAGATCGAAAAGAGGACTACTCAGCAGCCTGTGCTTCGACCGGATCGCTCCGGACGACGACGGTGGTCGCAACCTTGTAGAATTCTTCGCCCGGCATGCCGACGCGGCGCGCGTGTTCACGGATCGATTCACCGTCGCGCGCCTGATAGACGCAGAAGGTTCCGATCCGGCCATCCGGCTCGTGGACCACGTAGCTGCGAATCCAGCGCACGCGATCGGACATCTGTTCGTTTCCAATCTGCGCGGACTTTGCACCGGCCATCTCGAGTTCAGCCAGGTTTGCCCAAGCGCTGGGGCGACGAATGACATAGGTATCCATTTCCGTTATCCTTTTCAGTGTTGAGATGATGTGGATCGAAACTCAGCGAGGAGATTTCCAGCGGTCGCTGTAGCTCTTGACGAACTTGACGACCGATTGGCCGGGACCGGAGTGGTAGATGTCCTTGCCGGTTCGTTCGAAGCCCCGGCCGATTCGCACTGCGCCAACACCGACCGCTTTTCCGACGGTGACAGCTCCGCTCCCGACAGCCTTCGCAGCGACCACGGTGCCGCCACCAACGGCCTTCGCCGCCGTGGCCGTGCCACCACCTACAGCCTTGGCCGCAGTCGCAGCGCCGCCACCAACGGCTTTCGCACCGGACTTCACGGCACTGCCGACAGACTTCGCTGCACTCTTCAGCGAGCCGAGCGCCCCAGCTTCCGCCGGAGTTGCCGTCACGACCGAATGGGCCATGGTCAGCGGCGTCGCGAGACCCAGCGCCAAAATCGCTACATGTAATTTTGATCTAATGGACGTTTTCATAATCAAGCTCCTATAAGATTCCACTTAAGAATCAGGTGGTTAAGCCGCCCCGCGTTGTTTCTTGACGGCTTGTGTGGTATAGGAGCGTCTGTCGCCAGGGTCCTTACGACGCCCTGATCAAACTCTTATTTCTCGCTGATCATTGTGATGGATGATTTGGAAGTCTTTCAGTTCGGACCGTTTACTCTCGACCAGCCGGCGCGCGCGCTCCGCTTAAATGAGCGTGAGATCGATCTTCAACCGCGCGTCTTTGATTTGCTTTCGTACCTCGCTCGCTATCGCGAACGTGTGGTCTCGAAAGACGAACTTCTCGATGCGCTCTGGCCCGACGTAACTGTCACAGACAATTCGCTGCAGCGAGCTGTCAGTTTGCTACGCTCAGCTCTGCGAAAAGGCGGCATGGAAGATGCGGTGCGAAATATTCCCCGCGCCGGCTATCGCTTTTGTATCGACAACGACAATGTAGCGCTGGCACCGACGAGCACCAACGGCGACGATATCGTCGCATTGGCACGTCACGCAGTTGAGGATCAACGGTGGCGAGCAGCCATCGATCGTTTCGAGATCGCCGATAGAGCCGCGACGCTTTCTGCGAATGATCTAGATAGCTGGGCCGTCGCGCTTCATTGCCTGGGCAGGCCGTCAGACGCCATACGAATTCTTATCAGGGCGATTTCTGCTCACATCAAAGAAAAGAATTTGGATCGCGCAGCTTCGAGTGCCGTCTTTCTTTCCACAATCCATCTGGAGCGAAATGAGATTGCAGTAGCGAAAGGACTGCTGTCGCACGCAACCGAACTCGTCGCCGATCAGCCTGACGCATCGGCGAACGGCCAGATTATATGGATGGACGCGCGCATTGCGGCAGCTGAAGGAAATCCTTGTTTCGCACTAGATCGTGCCAACGAAGCTTACCAATTCGGAAAAAGCCACGACAGTCTCCAAGTGGAGACATTGGGACTCATGTATCGCGGCTTTTTTAAACTCAGCATGGGCGATACTGAAGCCGGTCTGGCCGATCAGGATCACGCAGCCGCACTAGCGTTATCGCGTGGCACAGATCCGATTACGAGCGGCGTGCTATACTGCAATATTCTTTGGGCATGTAGAACGTTCGGCGATTGGTCTAGAGCGAACCAGTGGACGCTGGGATATCAACACCTTTGCCTTGAAAGCGGCATGGAATTCTCTGGGTCGTGCCAGCTCCACCGTGCGGAAGTGTTGGCAGTGCGCGGCAGTCTTCCTAATGCCCGTGACCATATCAGCGAAGCACTCAGCAAGTTGTCCGGTGACGCGCCTTGGGCGCTGGGTGACGCCCACCGGGTGTTGGGCGACATCGAATCCGCGATTGGAAACCGGGACGCTGCACGAGCGGCCTACGAGACGTCCTATGCTCTGGGCTGGAACCCGGAGCCTGGGCTGGCCATGCTTCTTCTCGAAGATGGCGAGGCCGAATCCGCCTATGCCAGCCTCGAACGCAGCCTGATCGGCCAAAACTGGTGGACATTGCAACGGCAGGGCATGCTTCTGGCGCATCTTGCCCTTGTTGCCGCCCACGCCGGCCGCAACGACAAGGCAAAAGCTCTTATCGCCGATCTCGCTGCGCAGGAAAAGCGCTGGCCGATGCCCTCGATCCGAGCCTTGACGAGCGAAGCCTCGGCTGTTCTTGCAAGATCGGACGATCCTCTGGCGGCTCTGCGTTACCTCCACTTGGCCCGTCAACTATGGACCAGCGTGGATTCACACTTTCACGCAACACGATTGAGACTAGAATTGGCTGATCTGCTGCTGAGCATGGGTGACCGCGCTGGGGCGGGAACGGAGATACGCACCGCTATCGCCGCGGCAAAAGAGCAGCAGTCCGACAAGCTCATCGCGCGCGCTGTGGTGCTGTCAGATAAGGCCACTTTCCAATAATTACCTAACGTTCAGGCCTGCGTAGGGCGACGCAAGGAACCTTCTAGGCGGCAATAATTGTTTGCACATGGAAGGTTTTCGCGGCCCATTCGATCACCAGATCATTTCTTCCTTTGATGCCGTCCGGCCCCCGCGACCATCTTCGCGAACGGCTTCCGTCAGTCTATCGCTTCACGCGCAAGATTGAATTCAGTTGGCTGGGCAAGGTCCACGAAGCGGTCAGTACAAATCAGCAAGAGCTAAGGACTTGGTAAGGACCAAGACCCAAGCGCTACCTATACCGATCAACGCTGCACGATCGCAGCGATGTCGCGGCAGACGCCGCGCGTCATTTATTCAGAGGAGATTTCTCGATGAACTTGTTAAACAGATCCAAAGCCTTTGCCGTTATCCTCACCATCGCTGCTGCCTCCACGATGACGCTGATGCAGTCAGTTGTGACCCCGGCAACCGCTCATGCCAGCCCGCTGGGATCGATCAAAAGCGCCGCCAAATCGGTGGGCAGCGCAGTCAAGTCGACCGCCGGCAAGGTCGTATCGGCTCCGAAATCGCTCGCTGCCGGCACCAAAGCAGCCGCGGTACTTGTCTACAACAAGACGACTTCGGTGGGATACAAAGCAAGCGCAATCGGTGGCAAGGTTGCGGGCGGTGTAGCCTGGGCGCTGAAGAAGCCCAGCAAAGCAATCGCTCACACTTACCCGATCCGGAAGATTGCTATTGCAACCAAGGGCATCGTCCGCAACGCGCAGCGTTGACGGAATTCAAACAAGAAATTATTGGCGACAGATCGATTGCTGGTGCGGCGAGATATACCTCGCCGCACCAACTTCATGCGAAACGTTCAAGCAACCGCAAATCAATGACGCGGAAAGAGATTACCCGCCGCTGCCAGCGGATTTGTTAAAGCGCACCAGTTCTCGTCGGCGGATATCGAACACACCGTACGACTGTATCACGCCGATCCATAGCGTACAGCATTTGTCACATTGTCCGGATATGACGATCTAAGCTATCGCTCGTAGTGCTCTTTCCGAGCTAAATCGCCAGTTGGCAAACGCCTCCTTTACGCTCGGACCTCTTTTTTGCCTCCTGCGATTGGGAATCGGGACTCTCGCCTCTCGTTATCCAAATCACATTTGCGGCAAGCACGACCGAGATGATCGTGTCCTCAATGACTTCGAGAAAGTCGCCTCCAAACATCGTCGGGCCAGTCCTTTTCGAGTGAACGACGCCAATTGACATACCAATACCGATCAATAGGGCGACAGCAATAACTTTGAGTTTCATGATCGCATCTCAAATAAATACAAGGATGAATTCGGACAATGGTCTTTGGCGACTCCGACAGGAACTAGTCTGGTGCCGCCATCACTTTCTTGGTAGAACGACGCTTCAGTTTGCTAATCCATGGCAACGAAACGGATGCCAGTATTCGGCAACGAAGTTACGAGTGAGTCTGAAGGGTCCGGATTCTACAACCGTTATCGCTGCCTGCCTGATCTTCGAACCGGTTCGCGCCCTCTCATTGCTGAAAAGCAAAACCCCGCCGCTTACGGCAACGCCGACGTTGGCAGCGGCCTCCTTGATTGCCTTGCCTATCGCCCGGGCGGTGCCCTCGACGGAGATGGTGATACCAGCTTCTGCGGACATTGCGGTCACTGCGGAGATTGCAAGCTGAGTTATGGTCATCGGAGCCGCCGCACCGACACCAATCATCACTGCAACAATCCGATTCCTAATAGAAATTGTCATCGTAACGGGTCTTTCAGCTATCGGCATCGAATGCCGTGGATTATTCCGCAGCGACGTCTTCGCTGCAGTGATCCCGATATACAAACTGCTATCAGCCAGGTCCTTACGGCAGACTGATCAGTTTCTGATTTGGTTCATTGAGTGGTTTGGGCCGGCTGAGGAGCTTTCCTCTAGAAGAAGATGCATCTCGGCCTGTTCCCCACCAATCGCACCTAGCCCACTGTGAGAGGATGACGAGGGCTCCTACCCGCATCATCCGGGGATGGCGGAACCATCAAAGCAAGATCGGAGGCGACAGGCGGCGAACTTCATCCCGGCCATAAAAAGCGCTCTCTAGACAGTTTCGCGACTGGCCACTACTGCAAGTGCATTGGCTACGAAGCTAAGAATTCCATAATCGCTCATTATGCGCATCATGGATGTAGACGCCAGATGGAGAAGTCACTGTTGTCCCAGATAGAGATGTCACTCTCCACGGTTTCAGTTGGGGAGCATGGGGCCGATGACGGTGATTGCGATGAGCCGGACGGAGATCGACCGGATGAGCGTGTTGCAGGATCTGGCGGCGAACAGGATCAAGGTTGCGGATGCTGCGGCGTTGATGGGACTTGGCCGACGTCAGGTATTCCGGCTGGCGAAGGCCTACGACCAGCATGGCCCCGAGGCGCTGGTCTCACGCCGCCGCGGCCGGCCGAGCAACCGCTGTTATCCGCCAGCGTTGCGCGCCGAAGTCATCGGCATCATCCGTGAGCGCTATTTCGACTTCGGTCCGACGCTGGCGGCGGAGAAGTTGGCGGAGCTGCACGGGATTCACCTGGCGCGCGAGACGCTGCGGCAATGGATGATCATGGCGGGTCTGTGGAAGGATCGCCGCGCCCGGTTGAAGCCTGTGCATCAGCCGCGGTATCGGCGCGATTGCCTGGGCGAGTTGATCCAGATCGACGGCTCGGAGCACTGGTGGTTCGAGGGCCGCGGTCCGCAATGCACCCTGCTCGTCTACATCGACGATGCCACCAGCCGGCTGATGCATCTGCAGTTTGTCGAGAGCGAGAGCACCTTCGATTATTTTGCCGCCACTCGCGCTTATCTGGAGCGTCACGGCAAACCGGTGGCGTTCTACTCCGACAAGCACGGCGTGTTCCGGGTCAACAGGAAGGATGCCGCCTCCGGCGATGGCATGACCCAGTTCGGCCGGGCGCTGCACGCGCTGAACATCGACATCATTTGTGCCAACTCCTCGCAGGCCAAGGGCCGAGTGGAACGGGCCCATGGCACGTTGCAGGACCGGCTGGTGAAGGAGATGCGGTTGTGCGGCATCGACACCATCGCAGCCGGCAATGCATTCCTGCCGACGTTCATGGAGCAGCACAACGCGCGCTTTGCCAAGGCGCCCTTCGAGGATCGCGATGGTCACCGCCCGCTCGCCGGGCATGATGATCTCGACGACGCCTTTGCCTGGAAGGAAGAGCGCTCGGTCTCGGTGAACCTGACGCTGCAGTACGACCAGGTGCTGTTCATGCTGGAGCCGACCGCGATCGCACGGTCGCTGGCACGCAAGCGGGTCACGGTGATTGACTACCCCGACGGACGGCTGGCCATCCGGCACCACGGCGTCGATCTGCCCTACCGGACCTTCGATAAACGTCCGCAGGTCAACCAGGCCGCCATTGTCGAGAACAAGCGGCTGGGCCCGATCCTGGCCTACATTGCCGAACAACAGAAACAGCTCGACATGTCCCGCTCCGCCAAGGCGCCGCGCCGGCGCGGCCAGAAGAACCACATGTTTAAGATCGGATAGATCCGGCGGTTTCCAACCTCTAACCCACAGAAAGGCGGCTATCCTGCTCCCGACCGGGTGACATTTCTAACTGGCGCAAATCGTGACTTCCCTAAATGGCGGCGACAATGGATGTAGACGCCATGTAGACGCCAGATGGAGAAGTCACTGTTGTCCCAGATCGAGATGTCACTCTCCACGGTTCAGGCGGAGGAGGCTTACGGCCACCATGGCCCGAAGCGCTGGTGTCGCGGCGGCGGTCGGGTAGACCGGCTGGCACCGTTGCGTTGCGTAATGTAGGCTTCACCCCGCGCCTTCCTCCACGAGCAATTCCAATCCTAGCCTATGGAAGGGCGGCTAACCTGCTCCCGCAGCGTGAGGTTCTAACTGGTGCAAATCTGACCTCACTTAACGGGGCGACAATCTGGAAAGGAACTCACAGTCGAGCCGACGTCTCAGCTTGACATTGAGCCGCGGACCTCTCCAACTTAGGCATCGAAGCTGTGCGGGAGCTCGACATGACAGTCCACATAAACCTCAGCGACGACAAACCTTACCTGCTTTCAGTTGCGGACACGCTCGCCACGCTCAGCGACCAGGCAGATTTCCAATCCGTTGACCAAGCTCAAATAATATGCGGCGATCTAAGACTGCCGTCCGACGAGATAGTCACCCTAATGGGACAGGAATTCATGAGCTTCGCGATTCGTCGATCACTGAGTGCTCAGCCCGCTGATCATGATCAAAGTGTCTCTTCTCTCGAAGGCTCATGAGCGAGCCACTCATTGTAGGCGAGATCGAGCGCGGCCTGGGGCATGGCAGCCTGCGCGGTAGCCTCGCAATATCAGCTCCGATGAACTTCGGCATTCAAAGTCACGGCCACGTCAGAGGCCCGTTCCATGCTGTTTGGCGGTGCACCGATGGAGGGTCCCCGTTACATCTGGTGGAATTCCGTTTCCTCGCTCGAGCGGATCGAGGCCGCTAAGGAAGAGTGGGCCAAGGGACGGTTTGATACCATGCCAGGTAACGAGGCTGAGTTCATTCCACTGCCTGAAAGGAATGATGCTCCACAGCGTGCGACGGGCGGCGTATTTTATCCGTAACGCGACGCACGATATTCCTGCCTCACCCCTATTATTGCTTGGGGTGGGTCCGATTCGCATTCAGGCGATGGTCGACTAACTCTACAATGCTATCGACCACAGGATGACACATGCCCTTTTGTCGCGCCAGCAACTGCACGAGTTTATCGGCTCTTTCGACATTTACAGCACCGCTATTGAGCGCTCTTGCAACCGACGCAGGACGTGACAGACTCTTGGCCGCATCAGCATATTTTGTAAAGGTCACAAGCTCTTCGCGTGAAGCCCCCAGAGCAACGCAAACGTCCGCGACAAACTCATAAACCGACCTCGTTTCATCGAGATTGGAGTGCACAGCTTGCTCCGCAGTTCGCATACCATCCTGTGTCACGCAACGATAGTTTCCAGCAAGCAACATCGACCATTTTGCCAGCGGCACAAATATTGATTGATGAACTCGCAATTTTACCGGGATCTCAATATTGCCAGTCCCGAAACGAGCGGCGTCAATGTCTCGTTCAAGTCGTTCGAGGATCGCATCACTTTTCTCGTTATCGAATCTCGCTACCTTGAAATTTGTTGGCAGCGTTACTTGCAATATATTCGGCCTCTCATCTGGAGGACGAACCGCTTGGGGATCCGGACTGCACAGCGTCAGCGCTCCGGATTCAAAGCCGCTCCAAACGGACGGATCGGTATAAGCCGCCTCTACGGTTTGGGATAAGACACTCTTGATGCGTTTAATATACGGAAGTGGAGGCATGTTCATAATGGACATGCACGGAACCCGGGATGCAGCAATCCGCTCAAGCAGCCCGCGGACACCTTGCGTACCATACTGCGGCTCCTGCATCGCCAAGCCGATCAGATCGAACTGCTCCGGATTAACATCATCGGGATCTGCGGCAGATACCTCGCCGGGTAATTCACGGGAGTCGATGACAATCGGATCTTGTCCGCGAATGGGCATTCTCACACGGAAACCCTCGCTATTAATTAGATCAGCTTCAGCCGGCCAACAAACAAGCGTAACCGAATGGCCTCCAAACATGATTTTCGAAGCGAGCAGTGATCCGTATGATGCGCCAAGTATCAGGATTTTGTAGTTTGCCATTTTATCCATCTCAGATTTTCCACGATTTCGAATTTGATCTAAAGCCAACAACACCAATCCTCCGACGAGGACGCGAAACTATCGCTGCCATCCGCTTCAAATGTTTCGTTAATGCGCAAGACGCACGCCGATTACGACGCGGCTGAGTGCGCTGCTCCGATTGCACGCGCCCCCACGAGAGTGAAAGGCGCCAAATAATTTACCTGAGGCAAGGCCGCCGAAAGCCATACCGATAGAAGCAGAACCTGAATTACACCCACCCAAGCTCGCAAATTCTTTTGCGGCACAGACACTACGCCAAAATCGCCTTCGCCGAATTTGCCTGATCGCGCAGCGCGAATTTCTGGATCTTGCCGGTGGACGTCTTCGGGATCGCGCCGAACACCACTGACTTCGGCGATTTAAATCCCGGCAGTATGCTTTTGCAGTAGCTCAGGATTTCCGCTTCGGTCGCGGTCGCGCCGTCCTTGAGTTCGACGAAGGCGCAGGGCACCTCACCCCATTTCGGGTCCGGCTTGGCGACCACGGCGGCGAACAGGACCGCCGGGTGCTTGTACAGGACGTCTTCGACTTCGACCGACGAGATGTTTTCGCCGCCCGAGATAATGATGTCCTTGGAGCGGTCCTTGATGATGACGTAGCCGTCCTTGTCGAGCACGCCCAGATCGCCGGTGTGAAACCAGCCGCCTTCGAAGGCTTCCTTGGTGGCCTTCTCGTTGTTCAGGTAGCCCTTCATCACGATGTTGCCGCGGATCATCACCTCGCCGATGGTTTCGCCATCGCGTGGCACGGGCTGCATCGTGTCCGGATCAAGTACCGTGACGGCTTCCTCAAGCGGATAGGGCACGCCCTGACGGCGCTTGAGCTGGGCGCGCTGGTCTGCCGGCAGATCATCCCAGCCGGGCTGTTCGGCGCAAACGGAGGCGGGGCCATAGACCTCTGTGAGGCCGTAAACGTGAGTGAGCTTGATACCGATGCTCTCGGCGCCCTCAAGCACGGCCACAGGCGGCGCCGCGCCCGCAATCAACCCGACGACGGGTTTCGCAGCGCTGCCCTTGGGAGCGTCCGGCGCATTGATCAGCGTGTTGTAGACGATCGGCGCACCGCACATGTGGGTCACGCCGTGAGCCTTGATTAGCTCGAAAATCTTGGCTGGATCGACCTTGCGCAAACAGACGTTGATCCCGGCCGACACCGCAATCGTCCACGGAAAGCACCAGCCGTTGCAATGGAACATCGGCAGCGTCCAGAGATAGATCGGATGGGTGCCGAGATTGCCCGCGAGGATGTTACTGACAGCATTGAGATACGCGCCACGATAATGCGTGACGACGCCCTTGGGATTGCCCGTGGTGCCGGATGTATAGCCGAGCGCAATGGCGTCCCATTCGTCCTGCGGCTGATGCCAGGCGAAGTCCGGGTCACCGGACGCGACCGCCGCTTCATACTCGATCTCGCCAATGCGCTTGCCGCCGGCAAACGCCGCGTCATCCACATCGATCACCAGCGGCTTCGGGCCTTTCATCAGGCCCAGCGCATCGGAGATCACGCCGGAGAACTCGGGATCGACCAGAATGATTTTTGCGCCGCCGTGGTCGAGCTGGAATGCGATGGAAGCCGCGTCGAGCCGGATGTTAAGCGCGTTGAGGACGCCGCCAGCCATTGGCACGGCAAAATGCGCCTCGTTCATCGCCGGGATATTCGGCAGCATGACCGCAACGGTGTCGCCACGCTGGATGCCGCGCTTGACGAGAAACGACGCGAAGCGCTTGCAGCGCTCATAGGTCTGCGCCCAGGTGAAGCTGCGATCCTCGTAGACCGTGCTAACGTGATCCGGATAGACGGCGGCGCTGCGAGCAAGGAAGCTCAGTGGCGACAGCGGCACATAGTTGGCGGCATTCTTGTCCAGACCAGTGCTGTATTGGCCCTGATGGCTGCTCATAGCCTGACTCCCTGATTGTCCGACAGGTCGGACGCCCGAAACGGACGAGACCCGTACTCTATTTGTCTATACACGATGGTTTCGGTGATCATTCACAACGCCGAATGAGCAGAGCTATGGAAGGTTGAGGCCGTTCATGAACCATGTCGGCTATAGAGACCCTCGATCTCTGAAGCGTACTTCTTCTGAACATTGAAGCGACGAACCTTCATTGTCGCTGTGACTTCGTCGTCATCATGATCCAGTTCCTTTGTCAGAAGATGAAATTTCCGGATTTGCGAAACTTGGGCAAGTTGCGCGTTGGCCGTATCGATCTCCGACTGGATCAACTCGCGAAGACTGTCGTTCTCTGTGAGGTTCTTGAAATTTGTGTAGGCGACGCCCTTCTCCTCTGCCCACTTCCCGGCAAGATCATAGTCGATCTGTATCAGCGCCGAGACATACTTGCGCGCGTCACCGATGACGACGCACTCCTTGATGAACGCGCTCGACTTCACCATGTTCTCGATCTCCGACGGACTGAGATTCTTTCCCCCCGCCGTAATCATGATGTCCTTCAGCCTGTCCACAATGCGGAAATGGCCGTCCTTGAATTCCGCGACATCACCGGTGTGCAGCCATCCGTCGCGGATCGACATCCTGGTCGCCTCTTCGTTCCGGTAGTAACCCGCAAACACCGTATCTCCGCGAATAAGAAGCTCGTTCGACTCTCCGAGCTTTATTTCCATCCGGTCGATACCGTTACCCACTGTCCCCACCCGCCGGTCCGACAGTACCTGCCCCAGCGCGATGCCCGAACTTTCCGTCAGGCCGTAGACCTCGATCAGCGGCACGCCGATGGCGCGAAAGAAATGCACAATCGCGGGCGAAATCGGCGCGGCACCGGTCATGGCAATGCGGGTCTTTCGCAGCCCGATAAAGTTTTGTAGCGCGCGGAAGACCAGCCAGTACGACAGCGCAAACTTGAGTTTTTCGGACAGCGTTCGGTCGGCCGCGTTCTTCTCCGCAAACGGCTCGCAGGCAGCATAGGCCCGCTCGAACATGGCGCGCCGGATGCGTCCCGCCTCCAGCAGCTTGATGTGGATCGACGAATGCAGTTTTTCCCAAATCCGTGGCACACCGAGGAACACGCTTGGTGCAACCTCGCGCAGATCCTCCTGCACGGTCCGGATTGACTCTCCGAAACTAACCAACGAGCCCAGATACGTCGGGACCATCACTGTCGTCATCTGCTCGGCGACGTGACATAGCGGCAAATAGGACAGAACACTTGCCGACTGATCGACAACCAGCCGATCCGCACAACCAATCGCCTGCGCCCGAATGTTCTTGTAGCTTAGCATTGCACCTTTCGGCTTCCCGGTGGAGCCGGAGGTGTAGATAATCAATCCGATCTGCGATAACTGTTGACGATCGATGATGCCATCTACCAAAGCGGCATGGCTCGTCTCGAAGTCGGCGCCAAGCGCTTCCAGCGCATCGAACGACATGACTTGATCGGGCGGGTAATCCCTGATGCCCTTGGTTTCAACGACGATAATCCTCCGCAACTTTGGCAGTTCGTCACGGCGTTCCAGAACCTTATCGACCTGCTCCTGATCCTCGCACACGATGATCTCGGATTCAGAGTGCGCCAGCACATAGGCGACCTCGTTCGACGGACTGGTGGGATAAACCCCGACTGCAACAACGTCGATAATGTTTGCGCCAAGCTGCGCCAGCACCCATTCGATCCGATTCTCGGACAGAATGCCGATATGACCGCCTGCACTCAGTCCCAACGCGCGGAAGCCGAGTCCGATATGACAGGCACGGGTATAGTAGTTCCTCCAGGTACACGGATTCCAGATTCCGTATTTCTTCTGCCTGATAGCAACCCGGTTCGGATGGACACGGGCATTCTCACGCAGCGCCTGCGGCAATGTCATCTCAGGAAATCTGTCGCTCATGCGATCCTCATTTCAACCCTAGGACAGCCAGCGCTTGCGGCGCTTGTAGTGTTTGATACCGCGAAAGCCCTTGGTCTCCGCGTTCGCCGCCCCAACGCCGAGATAAAATTCTCGAACGTCCTGATCGCGCAGAAGCTGCGCCGTGGGGCCGTCTGTCACGATCCTTCCCGACTCCATGATGTACCCGTAGGTCGAGACAGCGAAGGCGACGGCCGCATTCTGCTCGACCAAAAGCATCGAGACGCCCTGCTCGCGGTTGATGCGAGCGATGATCGTGAAAATTTCCTCCACCAGTTTCGGCGACAGGCCGAGCGACGGTTCGTCGAGCAGCATGAGTTCTGGTTGAGCGATTAGCGCGCGGCCGATGGCCAGCATCTGTTGCTCGCCGCCGGATAGGTAACCGGCGCGCCCGGTTCGCCGCTCGAACAAACGCGGGAAATAAGTGTAGACGAGATCGAAAGGAGTCTTCGCGCCGCTGCGCCCTGACATTGCGTAGGTCGCCGCAGTAAGATTCTCCTCGACCGTCAGGTCTTCGAAAACTCGGCGTCCTTCCATCACATGAAACAGCCCACTCTGCACCAATTGATGCGGGGCGAGACGCGAGACGGCATTGCCCTTAAACAGGATCTCGCCGGTCGTAACGTTGCCGCCTTCCAGTTCAAGAAGATTGGAGACAGCTTTGAGCGTGGTCGATTTGCCAGCTCCGTTGGAGCCAAGCAACGCGACCACCGCTCCCTTGTCGATCTTCAGCGACAGGCCGCGGAGCACCTGGACCGTTTTGCTATAAACGACCTCGATATTATTCACTGAGAGAAGTGTGTCCGCGGCCATTGTCATTACTTCGCAATCCTGATCCAGTCGGAGACCGGCTTCATGGTCTTGTTCGCGCCGTCGTATTGATAGACGCGACCGACAGGAATGGTGTTGCCAGAGATCGAGATCGGTACGCCGATGATACCGCCGGTATCGAAGTCCTTGATCGAGTTCAACGAGGCCTTCATGTTGGTCGCGGTGAGATCCTTCTTGGCATCGAGTGTACGTTTTGCCGCTTCGATCATCAGCATCGCGGTGAGGAAACCCTGAGTGTAGTATATCGTCTGATACTCGGGGCGGAGCTGCCGGATTTTGTCGAGGGTTGGCGACGCGCCCTCGGTATCGAAATAGTAGCGATATGGCATCACACCCATGTAGCCGTCGGCGACCGCAGCAGAATTAGCCCAGATGGAATTGTCCATCGACCAGAAGGTGCCCATAAACTTGCTCTTGAGACCCAGTTGCTTCATCTGCGTCATGAATTCCGGCAACGGCGCGAGAACATAGCCGTGAAAGATCGTGTAGTCGGGATCCGCCCGGCGCAGCTTCAGGACTTCGGTCGAAACATCGACGCTGGTCGGCGGCGTTGCGATCTTACCGACTATTTTCAGACCTAACTCCGCAGCCCGCTTCTCTGTCGCCGCGATCGGATCCCGGCCGAATTCGGTATCTGAATTGACAAGGACGATTTTCGCGCCCGGCGTCGTTTTGGCAATGTATTCCAGAAGAATGCCAATCATTTGCGAATAGTCAGGGCCCGGGATGAACTGATACGGAAAATTCTTCGGATCGTTCAGCTCTGTCGCGAAGGACGTGCCGGCCATAAGGATGCTGTCGCGGCGATTGAGTTCGGCATTGATGGTCTTGGAGAACCCCGTGGAATCTCCGTAGTAGAGGCTCACCTTCTCGCTGGCGGTGATGCGGTTGAACGCCGCGATCGATTTATCGACCGCGTATCCGCTGTCTTCCGATATATACTTGATCTTGCGGCTCCCAATGCCGCCGGCATCGTTCGCTATCTTCACATAATCCTGGAACCCGAGGTTAAGCGGAATACCTGCGAAACCAAATGCGCCGGTCAGGGGCATCGATGCGCCGATGACAATATCATCGGCAGCGCGTGCCGACGTTTGGATTCCGAGAGCAAGACAGCCGGCGGCTGCATACGACATCAATTTCCGGCGCGTTGGAAAAATACTCATTATTTTCTCCCTACATACTACTTTTTGAACGGCCATAGATGGAAGAAGCGCCGTATGCGGCGCCAGGTCTCGGCGAGGCCCTGCGGTTCAAACAACAGAAACACAACGATGAGCAAGCCGAAAACGATTGTGCGAATTGGCGACAGCTGTGCTGTCGCGTTCGGAATGAAGGTCATGTATGAAACCAACAGCTTGAGAAGCTCCGGGATCACGGTCATGAAGATCGCGCCAAGGATGCCGCCAAGGATCGTGCCCATGCCGCCGACGATGACGGCGGCGAGGAAGAATATCGAATAGATCAACGGAAAGCTTTCCGGCGTAACCACGCGAAAGAAATAGGCCCACATCCCGCCAGCAATACCGGCGTAAAAGGACGAGAGCGCAAAGGAAAGCAGCTTGTATTTCAGCAGAGGAATTCCCAGCACTTCAGCGGAAATATCGCGGTCGCGGATCGCAATGAAGGCGCGGCCGATACGGGTCCGGAACAGGTTGGCTGCGGCGAACACCGATAGTGCGGTCAGTGGCACGAACAGCCAGTACAACTGGAACGGACGCACGAAATCGTATTCGAACAACCGCGCCGGCGGCATGCTGAGCCCCTGCGTACCTCCAAGGATCGACGGTCCGTTCGTGTATAGGAAATGCAGAATGAATGATGCCGCGATGGTCGCAATAGCCAGGTAAAGACCTTTTACGCGAAGGCTTGGGACCCCGAAGATCGCGCCGACACCCGCGGCGACTACTCCAGCTGCAATCAAATTGAAGATAAAGGGCGTACCTACATGGATCTCGAGGATCGCGACCGTATAGGCTCCGACCGACATGAAGGCCGCTTGGCCCACGCTTATGAGTCCGGTATAGCCTGTGAGAATGTTGAGACCAGTTGTACCGACGATATGGATTGCGACGAGACACGCAAGATAAATCCAGTACTGGTCAGCCAAGAACGGAAACACCACCAGCCCTGCGAACAGCAACAGCAGCATCACGCGCTGCACATTGGTATCCAAAAACGACTCTGCCTGGGCATAAGTTTCGTGGGCGGCGCTTATACGCATCAGAGTCGCTCGATCTCGATTGTGCCAAACAATCCGTAGGGCCGGATCATCATGGCAATGATA
Organism: Afipia sp. GW821-FHT04G03; assembly: GCF_059419985.1. Classification (NCBI taxonomy): domain Bacteria; kingdom Pseudomonadati; phylum Pseudomonadota; class Alphaproteobacteria; order Hyphomicrobiales; family Nitrobacteraceae; genus Afipia; species Afipia sp. GW821-FHT04G03. The sequence goes on from NZ_JBWKSV010000004.1 coordinate 33,240, forward strand.
AGAGTAACAAAAGTGACGAAGAGCTTGAATTCGCCGCCAAGATACGTACCGACGAGCGCTTCAATGACACCGATCGCCAGGCCAGCCACAAGCACCCCGGCAATCGAGTCGAGCCCGCCAACAATTACCGCGACGAGAACCGTCAATCCGAACACGCCCATGCTCGGCGAGATACCACCGATCGAGCCAATGAGGATCCCCGATACAGCCGTCGCCATCCCCGCGACAATCCACGAAATCGAGAACACCGCTGGAACGTTGATGCCGCATGAAAACGCTGCCCCCTGATCAGCAGCAGTGGCGCGCAGCGCCACGCCGCCGCGCCATTTGCGAAAGACCAAGAGAAAACCAGCTATGAGCAACGAAGCGACGACGAAGCATACCGCTATCTTCGGCGATACATAAGCATCGCCAATGAACACTGGTTTTGTCGGGAGGAAATTAGGCAGTGTTCTGGGATCTCCACCCCAGACGAGTTCAACAAAGCCAATCAACACCGAGCTCAAACCGACCGTCACCATAAACACCGAGATCGGACTTTCACCAAGCATCGGTCGTATGAGCGCCCGCTCCACCACGCCGCCAAGAACACCGCCACCGATCACGGTCAGTATAATCGCGAGCCACACAGGTAGGGCCAGCGCGGTGGTCAGACCGAAGAAGAAATAGGCGCACAGCATCAACATCTCGCCGACGGCAAGATTGATCACCTTCGTCGCTTTGTAGATCAGCACAAAGGCGATGCCCGTCAGGGCAAACAACGCACCTGATCCCAGACCCGACAGAACAACCTCGATGAGAAAGAGCCAGTCCATCATGCTGCCTTTTCGCAAGCGATACGCCGCGACAATTCTCCGACATCGCCGGACCCGAGATAGGCCGTGATCACGTCCGGGTTGTTCTGAATCTCCGCGGGTTTTCCGGCCGCGATCACCTGACCGAAATTCAGCACGACAACGTGGTCCGAGATATCCATCACGAGGCCCATGTCATGTTCGACCATCAGGATGGTCACCCCCCACTCCTCCTTCGCGTCGAGGATGAAACGCGCCATGTCTTCAGTCTCTTCGCGATTCATGCCCGCCACCGGCTCATCGAGCATCAGCACGCGCGGCTGCATCGCAAGCGCGCGCGCGAGTTCGACGCGCTTGCGCAAGCCATAGGATAGCGACGCGACGGGATGATCGCGGATGTACTCCATCTCGAGGAAATCAAGCACGCGCCGCTCGAGCTCGGAACGCAGTTCAAGCTCCTCACGCCTGGCGCGACCGAAGTACCACAGCGCATCGAACACGTTCGTCTGCATGTGCGCGTGACGGCCGAGCTTGATGTTGTCCAGCACCGTCATGCCGCGAAACAGCGCGATGTTCTGGAACGTGCGTGCCAGGCCCATCTTGGCCCGCGCCGGCGGATGCAGCCGAGTAATGTCTTCGCCGCCGAATTCAATCTTGCCTTCCGAAGGTTTGTAAAAACCAGATATGCAGTTGAATAGCGATGTCTTGCCGGCGCCATTCGGCCCGATCACCGCCGTGATCGCCCCCGGCGCTACAGAGAAGGTAACATCCGACAGCGCCTTCAGCCCGCCGAACGCAAGCGACAAATGGCTGACGTTCAAGCCTGCAGAGTCTGGCTTAGAAAAATCCGACAATTGATATCCCCCGTTGACCGTCGCGGCGCTTTTCGCGCTCTTGCAGTCATATTTTGAAAGCTTGTCCAATCTTATCGTTTCTGCACTACCGGCGTGCGATCCCGGTATTTTTGCCGCATGTCCATCGAGGTGATTGCGGGCCTGTTCTTATCCACCGTGCCGGTCCTCGACGCCCCAATGCTTCCCTTGCAATCTGCGATAGGCAGGCGCGAGACGATTTCGCAGCCAAGACGTGAACGACCACCCCATCTTTCGCACATATCAACGTACCGAAGCATTGGTTGGAATAGGATGCATCTGCAACAATGCAGTTCGAATGTCCTCGCTTGTCATCACCCAGTCGTTGTCGAAATTCGCGACGATCTCTTTCATGAACCTCTCGGTCATCGACAACGCCTTCTGTTGATCGCCGTAATATTCGTTCAGTATTGCCAAAGACAATTGCATTGGCTCATCGCCTTCGTAACTCCATTCAAAGAATCCGCTGCCATAAGTCCTGATATGGAGAACGTGATCCAGCGGCTGCCCATCAACCGTCACGCGCACTCCGTCAATCGATCTCGTTCCCTTGAAAATACTCATGTCCTTGCCCTTCAAGCCTTTGCACGGGTATCGAGCACAGGCCGCACGTACACGCACCTATCGCGACAACCGCTCACAACCGTCACGAAAATGCTCGATATGCCAGAAACCCGCCATCCACCGGAAGTTCGACGCCGTTAACGTACGAAGCTTCATCGGATGACAGAAAGGCGATGGCTTCAGCGACTTCGGGAAAGAGACCAGTGCGCCCTAACGGGACCGACTTCAGAAGCTTTGGACGCAACTCCGGGTCGGCAGATGCAACAGATGTGCGCATCGGCGGCATCCACCCGGGAATAACCGCGTTCGAGCGGATGTTATCCTTCGCGTAGTATCCCGATGCTGACTTCACGAGAAGAAGTATTGCCGCCTTTGCCGCATTGTATCCCATGTGGACGTAATCCGCGCCAACCTTTCCCGCGATGGATGAGACGGCAACGATTGATCCACCGCCAGCCTGGGCAATGGCCGGTGCTGAATGTTTGATGCCAAGGAACGTTCCACGTGCGTGGATCGCAAGGAGACGATCAAAATATTCCGTATCCATGACATCCGGAATCATCCCGCTGATCCCCGCATTGCTAACAAGCCCGTCGAGCCTGCCATAGCTGGATACAGCGAAATTCACCGCACCGATCCAATCCGGTTCATTGCAAACATCGAGATGAAAGACCGACGCAGATCCACCATCAGAAATGATCGACTGAGCAACTCGCGAAGCGTCTTCATCGAGTATGTCGCCGATAACAATGTTAGCTCCTTTGCGCGCCATAAGGCGGGCAGCGCTCTCACCAAGGCCGCTCGCCGCGCCGGAAATAAGAAAAGTCTTGCCCGTCAGCTTCATTAGAAGTTCCTATTTCTCGGTGACGCCGTAACGCGTTTTTTCACTAACGCAACGTTCCTATTTGTTGACCTGACTTTTCGGTTTGACATCGGGAAAGACCCAAATGGCAAAAACCACGAACAGGCCAACCCCCACGGATACCAAAGCCGGTGCAATTAGTCCGATGCGATAGTCGTAAGCTGCGATACCGCAGGCAACAGCAAGAACAAGAATCGAAATCACAGACTTTATTTTGGCCATCATGATCTTATTCCTCGCTCAAATCATCGACAGCGTAGCTACGACAGAAGAGGATCGACAAAGCATCACCAGCGCGACTGCTTGAACGCAGAGCAAGACCGTCAATCCACCGCGGCTGTCGATCCAACGCTCGGGAAACACATCAAGGATGGCCGGCACAAAGAGGAATATCCAACTTGCCATAAGAATGATGCTCGACACGCGAAGGGTAAGCGCAGCAAACAAAGCCGTTCCTGCGAGTAGTAAGAAGAGCAAGAAGATGTTCACGACCACCAGGCCAGTTCCGCTCGGGGTCGAGAGATTGTTTGCTCGCACACCTAAGGGCAGCATGCCGGAAATTGTCAGCCCGCTTAGACAACAGGCCAGCCAAAGAATGGAGAACCATCCCAGCGACACGAGATCCGGCTCCACTGTACGGGCAATCGAAAGCGCAGCTTCCATCGACGTTGCTCCCAACTTGCAATTTACTCAAAGCACGACAGGCAAGCTCACTGGCTCTCCGCCAAGCGCTGCAATTTTAGCGTCGGTGTTTTTGCTGTTTTTCGCAGGCCCGATTTTACGTGCTTCCAGCTATTTCCATTGAAGACGTGCCCGAAGAAGCCGCGATCGAGATCGGACGTGCCGTAAACCCAATCGAAAATCGGAGTTCCGATGCCCATATTGACTTCCATCATGATGGAGTGGTCGTGATGGGCTTTGTGATGCCTGCGCGCGGTGTTGACGATCGGACAGTTGATCAGGAACCAGTTGTCTTCCACGTGGCAGCAGAAATGAACGAACTCGTACCACATGTAACTGCCAATCACGCTCGCCATGACAAGCCAGCCAACATTAGGCGATAGCAGCAGACCGCAAATCACCGCACTAGGCAGAGCCACAAGAAGCATGGTGGCCATTGTGAACGGCGGGAAGAAGGTGACACGCCAGTCCATGTGATCAGCAAATCGCATCTCGTGGTCAGTGAAGAACTGATGATGCTGCAGAGTATGCCGATTGTAGAGTTCACGAAGCGCCCCATTCTGCGCAGGCCGGTGAAGCCACACACGATGGGCCCAATATTCTCCGAACTGGTACGCCAGGAAAACAACAGGAATGACGCCCCACGCCCACCACGCGCCGTCACGCAAATTCGCCGCGCAGACGTAAATGACGGCGAAGCCGGAAACAAAAATCACCGCGAGGTGAAGCCAGCCGTTGTACCAAGTTGCGATTTGATGACGATAGGTCGCGCGGAACGCGCGTTGCCTATCGGACATGGCTGATTTCTGCAGTTCCATGACCCTTCCTCCCTTTTAGCCGACAATTCAGGATCATAGTCCTACTTGCCGACACCTGAAATTTCAGTTGTCGGCAACATAATCCCGGGGCCTGCCGCTTGTCAAGTCTGTTGCAGTGGCCATCTCCACCGCTCAAGCTGAGAGGTCATTTGCGTCGTTGCGATCGGACAAATGTCAGCTATGTGTACTCATATTGATCCGTCCAAATCGAGAGAGAGAGAGCCCCGGTCTGATGCTTCGCAAACATCATGCTCACAAACGACAAAAGCCGTTCGCACCCGACGACGATGATTCAAACATCAGTCTGGCCGACCACGCCTATCGCGCTTTGGAGGAGATGATCGTTACCCTGCGATTGCAGCCAGGAGCCGCACTCTCCGAACAAACTCTTGCCAGCCAGTTGAACATGGGCAGGACACCGATACGTGAAGCCTTGCGACGTCTGGAACGCGAGGGTTTGGTTCTCATTCTTCCACGAAGGGGGGTTCTGGTCAGCGAATTGAACGTTCACAAGCAGCTTAGTCTTTTGGAAATGAGAAGGGAGACTGAACGTTTGCTTGCGCGACTGTCCGCCGAACGCGCCAGTCCAGAACAGAGGAAGGAGTTCGCTAACATCGGCTCGAACCTGCGGCAGCTTACCGAGGATACCGATGAAACGTTATTTAGTCGCTGGGACAACCGGCTGACCGAGCTGGAATATGAGGCTTCTCAAAATGAGTTTGCTGCGAAATCCATGGCGTTACTGCACGGCCTATCCAGGCGATTTTGGGTGAAGTACCATAGAAGACACGCAAGCCTAGTTGATACCGCCGTGCTGCACGCGAATTTGGCCGAACAAATTTGCAGAGGCAATGCGAAATCAGCCGCGGCTGCATCCGATAAGTTACTGGATTATATTGAGAAATTTACCAGAAATACTATCGTGTAGCTTCGTGCGGATTCCTGATGCCAGCGCTAGAACGGAAGCGCATACCAAATCGGACTGACCGACGAACTGGTCCTGAAGCTGCTCAACGGCCAGTCGCGTACTCTGAAGTTCCGTCATCTACTTCGGACCAGCCCCAGCAATTCGATGTCGTAGCGCCATCGCTCCGCTTCGAAAGCGGAAGCCCGGTGTGCCGTTGCCGGCAAACATGACAGAGTTCAGCAAGACGCCATTCTTCACCGCGCAGGAGTTCAAGGACATGGGCTATCATATGGTCATTTGGCCCGTGTCGTCGCTGCGCGTCGCGAACAAAGCACAGAACTGCTGTACAAGGCCATCGCACGCGACGGGGGACACACAGAGCCGTAGACGCTAGACCGGCTGGCATCGGCGTGCGTTGCGCAATGTAGGCTTCACCCCGCGCCTTCCTCCATGAGCAAATTCCAATCCTAGCCTAAGCGCGGACCGCTCCTGCGGCTTTGGCGATCGCCGACCGGCTCGAACGGTTGGCGCGGCAGGTGCGTTGATGTCTTTGCAGACAACAATGTTCAGAAGATTTGCGACGAAATGACCATCGCAATCGGATTAATGAAAAGATTTTGAAGCATGAGTGACCTGACGGATATTTTGGACCAGCGGGATAGAGACTACTGCATTGCCGCGCTCCGATCCAGATGGGTTGCTGGCGCTGATGTGTGCGGAGCCGGTGGTCGATAGTTCAGCGATGAGTGCGGTCTGATCGTGTTGTAGTGCTTGCGCCATTGCTCGATAACAACGGTGGCTTCCTTCAGGCTGTAGAAGATCTCCCCATTGAGCAGTTCATCGCGCAGTTTTCCGTTAAAGGACTCGCAGTAGCCGTTCTCCCAGGGACTGCCGGGTTCGATGTAAAGTGTCTTCGCTCCAAGTTTGGCAAACCAGCTGCGCACGATCTTTGCTGTCATCTCCGCGCCGTTGTCCGAGCGAATGTGTTCCGGGACGCCCTTGGCGAGCATCACATCGGCCATCGTCTCAATGACGCCAAAGCTATTGATCCGGCGAGCCACCCGGATCGCAAGGCACTCCCGGGTGAACTCGTCGATCAACGTCATCAGTCGGAGCTTTCGTCCATCATGGGTTTGCGCTTCGACGAAGTCGTAGCTCCACACATGATTGCGATGCTGCGGCCGCAGCCGGATACAAGACCCGTCATTGAGCCAAAGCCGGCCCCGCGGCTTCTGCTTCCTTGGTACTTTTAGCCCCTCACGACGCCAGATCCGCTGCACGCGATCACACCCAACCTGCCAGCCAGCATCGGCAAGCAGCTGTGCGATCCTCCGATAGCCGTATCGTCCGTACTGGGATGCGAGAGATATAATGGCTCGCGTCAGCGCATCCTCATCAGCCCGGACAATGGTGGAGTATCGTTGCGTTCCGCGGGGCTGACCGACAATTCGGCAGGCATGGCGCTCCGAGAGACCATACTTCCTTCGGATGCCTTCGACTGCCTGCCGGCGCCGCTCGGGGCTTACAAGTTTCCCGAGGCAACGTCCTTGAGCACCTGCTTCTCGAGAGACAGATCGGCAACAAGGCGCTTGAGGCGGACGTTCTCCCGCTCCAGATCCTTCATCCGTTTGGCTTGATCAAGTTCAAGGCCGCCATACTCTTTGCGCCATCGATAATAACTCTGCTGCGATATGCCGGCTTCCCGGCACGCCACCGGCGGCGATTTGCCCTGCGACATCAACACTTCGATCTGACGAAGCACCACCACAATCTGCTCTGCGCTAAACCTCTTCTTCGGCATCACCAAAGCTCCTTTCCAAGACATTCTCTCACAATGCTTGGTCTAAAAAAGCCCGGTCAGGTCACTCGCTGAAGAATCCTATTGTGGAACGGGCCGGTAGATCCACTCGCGCCAAACGGTCAGAAACGCCGCCATGATCACAGGCCCCAGAAACAATCCGAACAATCCGAAGGCAGCGAGGCCTCCGAAGATTCCGATAAAGGCGATAAGAAACGGGAGACGCGCCGAACCGCCGACCAGAGTCGGCCAGACGAAATGATCGCCTGCAAGCATGACGATCGCTCCCCAGGAAAATACGGCTGCGGCCGCGAACCCACTGCCGCCGCCGGAGACCAGGACCAACGCCGCCGTGGTGAAGGCGAGCCATGCTCCGAGCGGCAGCATCGCGAAAGCCGTCGTCAGAATCGTAAACATCACCGGATTTGGTACACCCGCCACGAGGAAGCCCACGCCAATCAGCAATCCCTCGCCCACGGCAACCAGAACAGTGCCGTTCACCGTGCCGCGCGTGGCATCAACCATTTTCTCGACCAGCCCCTCCCCTGCATCGCCAATAAGGCGGTCACACGTCTCGAGGAAACGGCTCGCGACGGCGCGACCATTGCGGAGCAGAAAGAACAAGGTCACGAGCGAGAATATCAACAGGAACAGCCGATGGAGAAGCTGTCCGCCAAACGTTTTGAAAAACTCTGACGCATTGTCCGCATTGACGGTTCGAAGCAAGGCGCTGGCCGCTTTCGGGTCCGAGAGGTTGGCGCGCCACCATGATTGCAGACTTTCCGCGGCAACCGGCAGGCGAGCGACCCAATCCGGGACTTCAACCCCGCTCTCCTGGGCCTGCTTGAGCCAACTCACGAGCACGTCGCCTTGCTGCGCTATCTGGTAGACGGCAAGCGACATCGGAGTGAACAGGACCAGTGCAACGATTGCGGTAAAGATGAACGCAGCCAAGCTGGAGGGACCGTAGGAGAAGCGTGCCGCAAATTTGAGGTACAGCGGCCACAGGGCAACCGCGAGAATCGTGGCCCAAATCAGCGCTGGCAGAAAACCCGCGGCGGTCCACACCGCTAGACCAAATAGGACTAGGGCAAGCACGACCCGGGCATTCATGCGCGCGCCGGCGCCCAAAGGAAGAGGCTTCCTCTCCGTCGTGGCAGGCGCGTCGTCGATCCGCTCCGACGGCCGTTTTTTGGGCGCGGCTAAACCCACTCTTCTTGCCATCACGTGTCGCGCCCCTATTGTCATGACAGAACTAAAGGACGGTCGTTCAGTTCCCGCTAGGAAAACGTGGCAATCCGCCGAAAGACGGGCGCGCGACGGGAAACCGATCTTATTCGCGGGAAGTTATTTCCCTTCAGGTCCCTCATGATCCCAATTGTCCGACGGCGTCGGCCTCGACCACCGAACTATGAAGACCCCCATGCGCCTGCTTTCCGCTTCACCATGCTGCTGTTCGGGTCAGCGTGTTAGCGCCTCACCCGCTGCTGCCCTCGCTTACACTGACCGACCCAGATCGGGAACAAGTGGCAATATGGCGCGTTTGACTCCGTGAGCAGGTGGCGCGAGCCGCTTCCTGCGGCGAGCCGTCCACTTTACTTGTTTCAACAAAGCTTAGACTCCACTGGAAGGAAAAAATCATGAAGAAGCTCCTGCTTTCGACCGCTGTCGTCGCCTTTACCGTCACCTCGGCGTTCGCGCAGACCACCGAATTTTACGTTGTGAGGGATGCCACGACCAAGAAGTGCACCATCGTCGACAAGAAGCCGACCACAACCACCACGACCGTTGTCGATAACGGCACCTTCAAGACCCGGACCGAAGCCGAGACCGGCATGAAGACCATCAAAGTTTGCTCGGAAAACTGATCGTTGAGAACGCAGGCGACGGGCCACCAAGTTTTCCCCACTTGCCGTCTGTCAGACTTCTGTGCGCAGCCTGCCGAGTACCCACTCGGCAGGTTTTTTTTCGCCTCGTAAAATTCAGCGGAACACCGCGCCCATATCTTCGTTAGGATTAAAATTTTACAAAGAGGTGCATGAATGAAACGTAACTTGTCAGCGGTCGCAGTACTGCTTCTCCTGGCAACAGGGGCTCGCGCAGAACACGAAACCATTCCCAGCGACAAAGCGCACACTTCGACGGAAGACTGTTCGAAGCAGGTGTGGCCGAATTTTACTCCTTCATGTCTCCGCAATGCCGGACGGGCAACGAACGTTCGCCTAATTTCCACGGAGCGCCGCTGACGCCGGGAACATTTGGCAACCGAGTTTGTTAGCTCGCACGATGTAACACTGAGAAAGACGTTATGAAGCCTACTGATTGCCCTCGTGAGTTCAACCGGCGCGTTTGCACAAAGCGTGCGGGCGCTGTCGGCGGCGCTATCGTGGGCGGCCCCCTGGGCGCTACTGTTGGCGCAGTGCCCTGCGGGTGGCATTTCGGACGAAACCCGTCCAAGCTTTCGCACCTATGTATCGGGCCAAAAGCATAGCTCCTATCGTTATGACCGTGAAGTACGAGTTGGCGCTGATCTGCCCTCAAGCGGCGTAACCTATTACGAAGTACCGCGCGAGTACGGCGTCACCAAGTATCGTTACGCCGTCGTCAATGATCGGACGGTCTTAGTCATAGAAGTCATCGATTGATACATGCGGCCCGCTTCGGCGGGCCGTACTTTTTCGGCCCTATCAGCTCCGCCGCAAGAATAACCTCACCGCCCAGAGCAAGGCGATCCTCGAGTCCTAGACATATAGAGCACCGGCCATATCAAGCGGTCGGCTGGTCCGAAGTCCGCTCTGGGTCCTTCGCGTCGCTTTGAATGGACGATGGCCGTTTCGGTCACCCCAGGTGAACGGACATTCTCAGGATAAGCGAGCTTCAAGACGCCTCCGGTGCGCGCCAAACTCTCTCTGCACCGCTCAATAGATGATTTCCAGGACAAATTTATAATAATCGGGCTGTATGCCCGACGCTTTCCATCGATCCGAACGGGGCGAGGCGGAATAATTTCATCGTCTGAGAGCCAAGATAGAGCCGAGGTAGTCCCTGAATATCATTACCGCTTGGCTTCTGCGGGGATACCGAGCGAGGAAAGCGCACTGAGCAGCTCGACTTCACGGTAAGGCTTCGTGACGAAGGCAATCTTCTCTTGCCCTGCGAATAGCGTCCTGATCTCTTCCGAGCCTGCGCCGGTGGCCACCACCACCGGCAAGAACGGGTGCAGTGCTCTTATCTCACGGATTAACTCGTCGCCCCTTCGGTCTGGAAGACCCATGTCGGCCAACGGCATCAACACCGCCGGGTATCTTGCCCAGCACGTTCATCGCTTCGGACGCGGTGCCAGCGGGATGAACGGTAAAACCGCTTCCTTGCAGATATTCAGCGGCGAGCATTTGGATAAGCGCTTCGTCTTCAACAAGCAAAATCCGGCCGGGTTCTCGTTTAGCATCAATAATGTCTCTCAGCTTTTCCGCGAGCGCAGCCTGACTAAAGGGCTTGGTGATAAGATCCACACCTGCATCGAGCCGGCCGTCATGGACAATCGCGTTTCGCGCGTAGCCCGTTGTAAAAAGAACTTTGAGATGGGGGCGGCGTCTCCGCGCTTCATCCGCTAATTGTCGCCCATTCATGCCACCTGGAAGTCCGACATCGGTGAACAGAACACGGATAGCCGGGTTGCTGTCCAGAACGCCCAGCCCGGCAGCGCCAGTACCAGCGGAAAGAACGTCGTAACCAAGCTCGCTTAGCGTGTCGCAGCTATAGGCGCGCACATCAGGATCATCTTCCACCACAAGAACGGTTTCGTTTTTGCGGCCGCGAACAAGTATTTTGCCATGCTCATACTCTACTTCGTCAGGAACCGCATGCGCGCGGGGCAGGTAAAGCTTGATCGTGGTGCCTTCCCCGAGTTCGGTGTAGATTTTGACGTGTCCGCGCGACTGCTTGATGAAGCCATAAACTTGCGAGAGGCCGAGCCCGGTGCCATGCCCCACATCCTTGGTGGTAAAAAACGGGTCAAAGGCTTTGGCCTTAACCTCATCGGTCATCCCGCTCCCGTTATCCGTGATCGCGATCATGACGTACTGACCAGGAACGACCTCATTCTGCGTGGAAGTATATTTTTCGTCCAGATACACATTCGCGGTTTCGAGCGTCAATTTTCCACCGTCCGGCATAGCGTCACGTGCATTCACCGCCAGATTGAGAACGGCAAGTTCGAGTTGGTTCGGATCAGCGAGTGCCCGCCACGTCCCACCGCCCAGCACAGTTTCGATACTTACTTGCTCTCCGAGCGTACGGCGAAGCATATCTGACATGCCCGGTATTGTACGGCCAAGATCCAGCGGCCTCGGATCGAGAGGCTGTTGCCTGGAAAAGGCAAGCAGACGCTGCGTTAGTGACTCGGCGCGCCGCGCGCCGCGCATTGCGTTTTCGGCGGACCTTGCAAGCCTGGGAATATCGACAGGTATGTCATTCAACTTGCGCTGAACAGTTTCGAGATTACCGACGATGACCATCAGAAGATTGTTGAAGTCATGGGCAACGCCCCCGGTCAGGTGGCCAATGGCTTCCATTTTCTGCGCCTGACGCGCGCGTTCGTCAGCGGCCCGACGTTCTGTCAAGTCTCGTGTGATCTTGGCGAACCCAATATGCTTACCGTCAGCGCTCCGAATCGCATTGATGACCACGCTTGCCCAAAAACGGCTGCCGTCCTTGCGCACACGCCAACCCTCCGCCTCATATTTTCCAGTCTCCAACGCCGTCCCGAGCGCGGTTTTGGGAAGGTCGCGCTCAATATCTTCCGGTGTATAAAAGGTCGATAAATGCCGCCCGACGATTTCGGCGCGCGAATATCCCTTGATCCGCTCAGCTCCCGGATTCCAGTTAATGATCGTCCCGTCTACGTCGAGCATATAGATTGCGTAATCGGTCACGCCTTGAACAAGATGCTGAAAGCGCCTTTCTGTGTCTTCCAGCTTCATCACGCTGGCGGCTAGTTGTTGCGCCCGTTCTTCCGCGCGCTTCTCAAGATTTTGATTTAGTTGCTGGAGATCGCTCTCAGCCTGTGTTCGCGCTGCGATCTGGCGCAGATTGACTTCATTGAGTTTGGCGTTGTCGATGGCAACCGCCGCCTGGGCCGCGAGCGCCTCAACGATCCGCTCCGCCCGCGCGGTAAACACTCTTGGCTGTGCATGACCGAAGAAAAGTCCACCTAGAACTTCACCGGAGCGCGATACAACCGATGCCGCAAGATAGCTGCGCACTGGCAGATGGCCTTGGGGCATACCATGATAGGGAGGATTTTTTCCGTAGCGTGGATCAACAAGAATATCATCTGATCGCACCGGCGCCCCTCCCCGGAACGTAGGCTCGAAAATGGCTGAGTTGCGCGGCATCGGAAACTTCTCGAACGCTTCGCGCGGCGCACCGGATAGCGTGTACAGAGTATATGCTTCGCCGTCTTCCCGTAGGACGTTGTAGAAGAACGCTCCGAACTCGGCATGGCTAAGCTCGACGCCGGCGTCGGTCACGAGTTGTACCAACTTTGCAATATCGTGTTCGGCCGCAACGGCAATTCCGACCTGGTTCAGAACTTCCAAGGCTCGCGTTTCCACCCGCGCTTCGGCTACCCTCGCTTCAAGCGTCTCGTTGACGGAGAGCAAACGTGCTTCAAGTGCCTTACGGTCTGTGATCTCGTAAATTGCTCCACTTAAGTGTTTGGGTGGCCCGCCGTTTGACACGACCTGACCGCGTCCTGCGATCCAGTGTAGTCTTGCGTTTGCATTGTAGACGCCAGATGGAGAAGTCACTGTTGTCCCAGATAGAGATGTCACTCTCCACGGTTTCAGTTGGGGAGCATGGGGCCGATGACGGTGATTGCGATGAGCCGGACGGAGATCGACCGGATGAGCGTGTTGCAGGATCTGGCGGCGAACAGGATCAAGGTTGCGGATGCTGCGGCGTTGATGGGACTTGGCCGACGTCAGGTATTCCGGCTGGCGAAGGCCTACGACCAGCATGGCCCCGAGGCGCTGGTCTCACGCCGCCGCGGCCGGCCGAGCAACCGCTGTTATCCGCCAGCGTTGCGCGCCGAAGTCATCGGCATCATCCGTGAGCGCTATTTCGACTTCGGTCCGACGCTGGCGGCGGAGAAGTTGGCGGAGCTGCACGGGATTCACCTGGCGCGCGAGACGCTGCGGCAATGGATGATCATGGCGGGTCTGTGGAAGGATCGCCGCGCCCGGTTGAAGCCTGTGCATCAGCCGCGGTATCGGCGCGATTGCCTGGGCGAGTTGATCCAGATCGACGGCTCGGAGCACTGGTGGTTCGAGGGCCGCGGTCCGCAATGCACCCTGCTCGTCTACATCGACGATGCCACCAGCCGGCTGATGCATCTGCAGTTTGTCGAGAGCGAGAGCACCTTCGATTATTTTGCCGCCACTCGCGCTTATCTGGAGCGTCACGGCAAACCGGTGGCGTTCTACTCCGACAAGCACGGCGTGTTCCGGGTCAACAGGAAGGATGCCGCCTCCGGCGATGGCATGACCCAGTTCGGCCGGGCGCTGCACGCGCTGAACATCGACATCATTTGTGCCAACTCCTCGCAGGCCAAGGGCCGAGTGGAACGGGCCCATGGCACGTTGCAGGACCGGCTGGTGAAGGAGATGCGGTTGTGCGGCATCGACACCATCGCAGCCGGCAATGCATTCCTGCCGACGTTCATGGAGCAGCACAACGCGCGCTTTGCCAAGGCGCCCTTCGAGGATCGCGATGGTCACCGCCCGCTCGCCGGGCATGATGATCTCGACGACGCCTTTGCCTGGAAGGAAGAGCGCTCGGTCTCGGTGAACCTGACGCTGCAGTACGACCAGGTGCTGTTCATGCTGGAGCCGACCGCGATCGCACGGTCGCTGGCACGCAAGCGGGTCACGGTGATTGACTACCCCGACGGACGGCTGGCCATCCGGCACCACGGCGTCGATCTGCCCTACCGGACCTTCGATAAACGTCCGCAGGTCAACCAGGCCGCCATTGTCGAGAACAAGCGGCTGGGCCCGATCCTGGCCTACATTGCCGAACAACAGAAACAGCTCGACATGTCCCGCTCCGCCAAGGCGCCGCGCCGGCGCGGCCAGAAGAACCACATGTTTAAGATCGGATAGATCCGGCGGTTTCCAACCTCTAACCCACAGAAAGGCGGCTATCCTGCTCCCGACCGGGTGACATTTCTAACTGGCGCAAATCGTGACTTCCCTAAATGGCGGCGACATGATCGCTCGCTCGGAAGATGAATGTCAGCTAAAAGTGCTTCGACATACTATACTGCAGCTTGCCTAGCTCATTCCTAATATACCCTCCATGATCCGAAACGATCCAATACGGAAACCGACAACCCTCGCTGAGGCAATTCATGTTGTCGAGAAAAGCCACGGCCTTTCAGAGCGCGCGCAAATCGTGGTGCATGTTGGGCGAATGAATTTGAATGCGGGCAAGCATCTTCACCTCGTCCTGCTGGATTATAAGCTCTCACTTTCCGACGAGAGCACTTTCATTCCCTTGCAATCAGGCAATACGTTTCGTGCAATTGAGAATTTAACCGGCCAGCGCCGCGAGTATGCTGTTGATTTATTAGACGGAGGTATGGTGTCACATGATGCGGTTATCACGCTGCAAGATGGCACCACGTTACGCGCGGTCGAGATTATACCCGGTCGACTTCCATATGAATTCACCCCCTTAGATGAGAAAATCATCCATGCGGCCATTTCGGTCGCGCAGATCGAAGGCGCTGCCTATCGGTCTTTCCGGGAGGGGCTATCTGAGGAAGATGCGAAACGCACTGTGGTCACGGGAGCTGAGTTCTTTGAATTCGTTGAATTCGGTGAATTCATTGACGGCTTCAAATTTATCGACTTTGGCAAGCTGGCAGAGGTTGAAAAGCCACGTCTCAAGCTAAAACATGTGCAGCGCAAATTTATAGAAATTTTCCCCGCGGCCGCAATTCCCTCGGAGCAAAAGATTTCTGACACGCTAGCTTTGGTGGGCCTTTGGAATCCAAAACGTAGGCCAAAATCGTAGAACTGCAGATGGCCACTTTTTGGCCATGTTCTCACTTGGATCTAAGCTGGTGACGCCGCACCGGGGATGTGAACATTAGGAGCTTCATTCATTTGGAATGGGGCTTCAATGCAGACGCCGAAAGTTGAGACAACCCTAGTTTCCGCCCTTAAGCGGAACGCGCGCAACGCGCGAACTCATTCAAAAAAGCAGATCTTGCAGATCGCAGACAGCATTCGCTTATTCGGCTGGACCCAGCCGATATTGGCGGATGATAGAGGCAATGTGATCGCCGGACACGGACGATTGGCTGCTGCTCTGGAGCTTAAGCTCAAAACAGTACCTGTCATATATTGCACCGAGCTGACCGAAGTTCAAAAGCGCGCCCTTGCAATAGCAGATAACAAAATAGCTTCTAACGCGGGCTGGGATAGAGCGTCGTTGGCAAACGAGCTTGGCGAGCTCGCTACGCTTTTGCCGAAGTTCAATCTAGATCTGGAGATCACAGGCTTCGAGCCTGCTGAGATCGACGGTCTCATGGGCGACTTCAGCGACGCTGAAGCCGATCCCAGCGATTTTGTGCCGTCGCTCAAAAGCAACGCGACAAGCCGTACAAGTGACTTATGGATGCTCGGCGAGCATCGCCTCTTATGCGGAGACTGTAGACGAGCGGATCATCTGAAACATCTGATGGGCAAGAACCGCGCCCTTATGGTTATCACGGATCCACCCTACAATGTCCGCGTAAGCTCCGTGCAAGGGCGAGGCAAGATCAAGCATCGCGAGTTCTCCGTCGCTTCTGGGGAAATGTCGTCCGAAGAATTTACGGAGTTCCTCGCCATTTCGATGGGGATCGCGGTTGATTTCTCGGAAGACGGCTCAATGCATTTCTTCTTCATGGACTGGCGACATACGCCGGAAATCCTGGCCGCGGGCAAGAAGATCTATGACGAGCTGAAGAATATCGTTGTCTGGGTAAAATCGAATCCTGGACAAGGCAGCCTTTACCGATCGCAGCATGAATTAGTCTTTGTCTTTAAAAGCGGCGAAGCGCGCCATCAGAACAATATTCAGCTTGGTAAGCACGGGCGATCTCGGTCGAACGTGTGGCAGTATGCTGGCGTCAATACATTTCGAAAAGACCGCCTTGCGGAGCTGACCCTTCATCCCACTGTCAAACCCGTCGCCCTCGTTGCCGACGCGATGCGTGACTGCTCCCGTCGTGGCGACATAGTGCTCGATCTCTTTATGGGATCCGGCACCACCATTCTAGCCGCGGAGAAAGTTGGCAGGCGCGGATATGGCATCGAAATCGATCCCCTCTACATCGACGTAGCGATCCGCCGTTGGCAGGAATTCACCAGACGCGACGCGATACTCGCGGCTACCGGTCAAACCTTCGACGAAGTGGCCACAGAGCGATCCGTCTCCCCTGTTCTCAAACGCGTAAGGACCTAACAAATGGCATCAATTCCAAAAGTGAAACGTGTGTTCCGGAAGCGGGTTCGGCTCAAGTCGAGCGACGAAGATGTCGGCTATGGCAAGCCGCCAAAGGCAAATCAATTCAGGCCGGGCAAAAGCGGCAATCCAAAAGGTCGTCCCAAGGGGGCCAAAAGTCGCGAACTTATCCTTCGCGAACTCCTCGATAGCAAAATCACAATGCGCCGCGACGGCAAGATTCGCAGGATCACAGTCATTGAGGGCATCTTCCATAAGGTGGTGGAGGATTCTTTGAAGGGTAACATCAAGAGCGCTACCTTTTTGCTAAATCAGTTGGCCGCGATCGCATCGAACGCGGGCGACGAATCCGAGATAAGTCGCGACGACAAGGCAGTACTCGACGCCTACCTACGTGATTTCCAATCCACACTTGGTGGAAAGGAGAAGGCGCGATGAAGGATCAAGACCTCCTCTATTCCATCCTGCGCAATGATTTCGAGAGCTTCCTTCATCGTTGCTTTCTGATGCTCAATCCAGGGGCTGAATACCTGCCCAATTGGCACATTAAAGCGATTGCGCATCAACTCCAGCGCCTTCGCCGAGGAGAGACGAACCGCTTAATCATCAATATGCCGCCGCGATACCTGAAGTCTCTCACCGTGTCGGTGATACTGCCGGCGTTCTTGCTCGGTCACGATCCCCGAATGAAGATATTCGGCGTGAGCTACAGTAACGACCTCTCGGCCAAGCACGCGGCCGATTTCCGGGCGATTGTGCAGTCCGATTGGTATCGAAAAATGTTCCCGAGCATGCGTATCGCTCGGACCGCCGATTCCGATGTCTTCACCACTAAACGCGGTTTTCGCCGATCGACTTCCGTTTCGGCAACGCTGACAGGTCTCGGCGGCGACATGATCATTCTTGATGATCCGCAAAAACCGGTCGACGCGCAATCCGACGTTCTGCGTAACTCACTAAATCAGTGGTTTACCAATACACTCCTTTCGCGTCTCGACAACAAAGCGACGGGCGTCATCATTCTGGTCATGCAGCGAGTTCATCTGCATGATCTAACGGGCTTTCTTGTTGAGAACTCCAAAGACTGGAAAGTCCTGAGCCTGCCTGCCATCGCCGACGTCGATGAGAAGGTCGAGATAGGTGAAGGGCATTTTCACGCGCGCCGCGCGGGCCAAGCTCTACATCCCGCGTACGAGACTCTCGCAACGCTGGAAAAGCTTCGCACCGAAATGGGTTCGGGCATCTTCGGGGCCCAATATCAGCAATCTCCCGTTCCCGACGGCGGCGGAATGATCAAGCGTGAATGGTTGCGCTATTACGATCAATTGCCGGAACGCACCTACCGCACCAAAGTGATCCAAAGCTGGGACACGGCGGCAAAAGTTGGCACTCAGAACGACTGGTCCGTCTGCACGACGTGGTTGCTCGTGGATAAACACTTCTATCTGATGGACGTCACAAGGGGACGTTATGAGTATCCCCAACTCCGCGCCACGGCGATCGCCCTCGCGCAGCGATACGATCCGCTCAAAATTCTGGTCGAGGACGCATCGACAGGTATCGCTCTGGCTCAGGAACTTAAGCAAAGCGGTATCCACACCGTCAAACCCGTGCCCATCGAGCGTGATAAGCAGGGCCGCCTATTCGTGCATCAAGCCAAGTTCGAGGCGGGTTTGGTGCTGTTTCCGAAGAAGGCACCTTTTTTAGCGCAGCTCGAAACCGAGCTTCTGACTTTCCCGCAAGGCAAGCACGACGATCAGGTTGATAGCCTTAGCCAAGCACTTTCATACAAGGGCGGCTACGATACGACTCTATCGTGGGTCGGGTGAAAGCGCGGTCGATTAGTCAATAGCTGCGAGCCGGCCGGGTGCGTTTGAGTCATCGAGCTGCCACCGCGCTTCTCCGCGTCAAACGAGTGAAGTGTCCTCATAGTCGGTCAGAGCTTGCGGATGGATGAAAAGCGCATGGTGAAGACCGGGTTCTTCATGGATCCGGCCAAGGTCACGCTCTGCTCACCCACGCAATCGAGGTTCGATGGAAAGAAACTTCCCGAAAACCGGACGGGGTCGCCACGTTTCATCGCAACCAGAGATTTGAAAAATTGCGTATCGGGATCGATCAGAGTTTTATCAGAATAGTCCGATAAGGCGTTGTTCCAGGTCGAGACCTGTAAACCCGGCGCAAGTTCGAGCGTAATGACGCCTTTGCCATCGCCATTGGTGGAGAGATAAGCGACCTTTCCGATCCATCCTGAGGCACTCTGACCTTGAAGAGCGCTGCAGATCGCCTGCTGCCTGGTATTGCGGATTCCGCCTGCAGCCAGTTCATTGGGGGCCGACGTGAATTGAGATCGTGCCTGCGTGATGGCTGCTATGAAGCGAGCCTGATCGGATGGCAGGGGCGCGCTCGGAGCGGGTGGTGCCGCAGTTCGACCGCCACCGACAAGGGCGCCGACGACGATAAATCCAAGTGCGCAGCCCAAGGCCGCCTTGATCACAATATTCATGGATCACTCCCAGCTATTGCTCAGTGTGCCCTTCCGCCGCACCCCGCAGGCTCGGCGTGGGTGGGTCAGCACATCGCTTCCCACGGGGTAGAAGTCCACGACACCCTCGGCTGTCGGCGTCACTATCGCCAACGTCAGTTAATATAATCCTATTTTGGGATAATCCATTTTCAGGATCAGATTGCTCGCCGCCGATTCACGGCCTTGGCGGCGCATGCAAAAGACCCTTAAATCCGCAGATTATGCCCGGCTGATCGACCTGCTTGTCGCAGCGCGGAAAGCCGCGGACGTTCGCCAGCAGGCGTTGGCCAAGAAGCTCGGGCGGCCTCAATCTTTTGTCGCGAAGTATGAGAACGGCGAGCGCCGCCTCGATATCATCGAGTTCACTGCTATCGCCCGCGCCCTTGGTGCCGATCCCGTCAAGCTATTCAAGGACTATGTTGGCGGTAAGGGCTCGCCCAAGTCCCCGTCAAAGCGTCCGGCCAAGTAAGCGTGGCGGCTCGGACTTTTCCCGATCATCTTGTGATCCGGACTGGCTGATAAGAGCCACTAGATTGCTGCGTTTCGGCTCGACTTCGCCGGCACATGGAGCGTCACTGTCGCCGTAACCGGAGGCAAGATGATGGACCGCAAAATCACGGAACAGGCAATTGGGCTGATCCTCACCGAGATCGGTATTCGCCTTGGCGAAGCCGCCCGGATCGCCAAGGCGGCAGAGGCCTGCGCGCTGGCTGGCAGTGTCAGTGAGGGCGTGAGAGTCTCGATGGATCTCGAGCAGATCTTTTACGAGACCAGCCGCTTGCAGGATGCGGCTTCGCTGCTCAACCGGTTGTCGAGCGACTAAGGATTTCTCTCCGACCGAAAGGTTCTCGGCCCGTCGGCAACCGACGGGCTTGCGGCAGTGGCAGCACAGGACGCTGTCGTTGAGGCAGGAGAACCGAAATGACCACCAGCAATCGAAAGCCCCCTCGCAAGACCGGGCGTAGATCCACCCCGGCACCAAAGCGATCGACGAAACCGGCCTCTAAGATTCTGCCGCCCGTCGCGCCGAAGAAGCCGGTCACGCCGAAGACGCCGAACGTGGCCATGTCCAAGCAGGACAAGGTCCTCGACATGCTGCGCGCCCCGTCCGGCACCACCATCGCCGCCATCATGAAGGCCACGGGCTGGCAGCAGCATTCGGTGCGGGGATTCTTTGCAGGCACGGTGCGCAAGAAGCTCAAGCTGAACTTGACCTCAGCGAAAACCGATAGCCAGCGCGCCTACCGGATCGCAAAATCGAGCACCGCGAAATGATCCAAGCTTCCTCCTCCATGAAGCCAGCCGATCCATCGGTGGAAGCCGAGCTGAACCAGCTGGCGACAGCTCCCATCGCCGAACTGCGCAGACGTTATCGGGAAGTGCTTCGAACGGATCCGCCGAAAGCATTTGGTCCGGACCTGCTGCGCCGGAGCATCGCTCACCGGATCCAGGAAAAAGCCTATGGCGGCTTGTCCGGCCCGACCAAGCGCCTGCTCGACCAGTTGGTGAAGGCGATGGCCGCCAAGCCCAACGGGCGGCTGGAGCTGCCGCGCCGGATCAAGCCCGGCTCGGAACTGGTTCGGACATGGAAGGGAAAAACCCACCGCGTCGTGGTTCGTCCGGACGGGTTTGCCTATGACGGCAAGACCTATGCAGGTCTCTCCGAGATCGCCTCGCTGATTGCCGGCACCAACTGGAATGGACCCCGCTTCTTCGGATTGCGGTCAAAGACTCCTGGAGCAGCCAATGGCAAGTAGCGCAACCAAAACACTCCGTTGCGCCGTCTACACCCGCAAATCTACCGAGCACGGCCTGGAACTGGAATTCAACTCGCTCGATGCCCAAAGAGAAGCTTGCGAGGCCTATATAAAGAGCCAGACATCGCTCGGCTGGAAGGTGCTGCCCCAGCCCTATGACGATCCCGCTTTCTCCGGAGGCAACCTCGAGCGCCCCGCCCTCAAGCGGCTCCTGAAGGATATCGAAGCTGGCAAGGTCGATGTGGTGGTGGTCTACAAGATCGATCGCTTGACCCGTTCGCTGGCGGATTTCGCCAAACTGGTCGAAGCGTTCGATGCAAGATCGATTTCTTTTGTCGCCGTGACGCAACAGTTCAACACCACCACGTCGATGGGACGATTGACCCTCAATGTGCTCTTGTCCTTTGCCCAGTTCGAGCGCGAGCTGTCCTCCGAGCGGGTCCGGGACAAGGTGGCGGCTTCGCGTCGCAAGGGAAAGTGGACCGGCGGCACGGTGCCGCTCGGTTATGAGGCCCGGGATAAGAAGCTCGTCATCAATCCTACAGAGGCAGAAACCGTCCGCATCATCTTCCGCCGATATATCGAGCTGCAGTCTTTTGGCCGCCTTGTTGTCGATCTCGACAAGCGCCGCATCGTCACCAAGCGGCGAAATACCCAGGTCAAGAAATTTAACGGTGGCATCCCGTTCACCTACGGTCCCCTCGCTCATGTCCTGAAAAACCGGATCTACATTGGCGAAACTGGTCACGGCGGCAAATGGTATCCCGGCGAGCACAAGGCGATCATAGATCGCAAAACCTTCAACAAGGTTCAAGAACTGCTCTCCGCCGGCACCAACAAGAGGAAGATCAAACGATCGGAAAGCCGTGCGCTCCTGATGGGCAAACTGTTCGACGACCGAGGCAACGCCATGAGCCCCAGTTTTACGTCGAAAAACGGTGCCCGCTATCGTTTCTATGTCAGTTCAGCAATCCTGCGTGGGCGCAAAACCGACGCTGGATCGGTCGCACGCGTTTCGGCAACCAGCATCGAACAGACGCTGATTAATGCTCTGCGCGAGCGACTAAAGATCGATAAAGCTATCCTGGATGCGGATATTATCGGCACATATGTTGCGCGTGCCGAACTAAGTAGCCGTGCCATCAAAATCACCACATCTCCAGCAGCGAAGATTCGATCCAGCCAGTTCACGATTCCTTGGCAGCCGCCCCAGGCCGGTTCGGCATCGATCGTCGATGCAACTAACGAACGCCAACCCGATGCAAAATTGGTGCAGGCCGTTGTTCGGGCTCATGCGTGGTTGCGCGATCTGAAGAACAACAAATTTGACACTGTTGAAGCGCTGGCAGCCGCCGTTAACCTGCATCCCAAGCTGGTCCGGCAGGAACTCCGTTACGCGTTTCTCGCACCGGCCATCACCGCGGCCATTCTCAACGGCGATCAACCAGCGACATTATCCTTAGCGCGAATCCCCAAGACGCTGCCGCTGGCATTTTCCAAGCAGTGGCAGGCGCTGGGATTCTAGCGCGCCGGAACACGCTTCGCCACCTTTTAGCATCCCGAGTTTGGCTTGGAGCTTTCCTGCTCCACCAGCACCGGACCATTTATAGTGTTACTCGATAACATTCGTGATAGCCGCAAACATTAGCCGAGTTTCAACCCTATCTCGAACAATCTCATAACTCTGGCCCTCAAGTTCCGGGGGCTTTGGCACGTCTTGAGCAAAATTTATATGCACACCGATACGCGGTCGTTTTATTTTGGAGACTTGGTCGTATGCGACTTTTTGCGGAGTATCAAAACCCTTTCGGATAGCGACCGCCAAAGTTTCCAACACCGATGGTTGAGGCGGTGAAACGCCGCGCGATATATAGAGCTGACTGGCGGTGCCACCAATAGCGCTGAGGATCAAGTACAAACGTCGATTTGCCAGCTTAAGAACTAGGTCTCTTGCTCGCCAACAACACTCTAGTTTCGCGCTGTCTGTGCCCAATTCCAGTTCTATCTCGCGATACGGTCGGCCACCAAGCCAAAACAGCAACGCATTTGCTAATCTGTCAAACTCCGCGTTTGTTGGAGGGCTGCCTTGTTTAGTGCCGCTGACCTGCCACTGAACTTTCATCCGGTGGCAATTAGAGCCTCGGCTGGTGATGCGCCTTCTCGCGCGGTGAGTGTATCGGCATAAGCCGCCGGCGTCTTGTATCCGAGCGAGGAATGCGGCCTCGCGGTATTGTAGTCGGTGGCCCATGCGTCGATGAGTTGGCGGGCCTGACCAAGATCGACGAACAGGCTTTCGTTCAGAAGCTCGTCGCGCATCCGGCCGTTGAAGGATTCGATGTAGCCGTTCTGCATCGGCTTGCCCGGCGCGATGTAATGCCATTCGACACGATGATCTTTTGCCCAGCCAAGGATCGCGTTCGAGGTGAACTCGGTGCCGTTATCCGACACGATCATCGCAGGCTTGCCACGCTTGCCGATAAGCACCGTCAGTTCGCGTGCGACCCGTCTCCCCGAGATCGAGGTGTCCGGGATCGCCGCCAGGCATTCGCGCGTCACATCATCCACGATGTTGAGAATGCGGAAGCGTCGGCCGAGCGCGAACTGATCGTGGACGAAGTCGAGCGACCAGCGTGCATTGGCCTTGGCTTCGATCAGGATCGGGGTCCGTGTTCCCACGGCCCGTCGCCGAGCTTTGCGTTTGCGCACCGTCAGCCCTTCCTCCCGATAAAGCCGGTAGATGCGGTTGATGCCTGAGGGCTCGCCCTGATCCCGCAGCAGGATGAACAGCCGCCGGTAGCCGAACCTGCGGCGCTGGTTGGCGAGATCGCGCAGACGCGCGCGAAGTTCGATATCGGGCGGGCGGCGCGAGCGATACCGGATCATCTTGCGATCCGCAGCAACGATGGTGCAGGCCCGACGCTCACTCATCTCCAGCACGCTGCGCAGATGAGCGACAGCCTGGCGCTTGGCGGCGGGCCCTACCATTTTTTTGTCAAAAGCTCCTTCATCGCGGCATTGTCGAGCATCGATTCCGCCAGCAGCTTCTTCAGCTTGCGGTTCTCATCCTCCAGTGCCTTCAACCGCCTGGCCTCAGACACCTCCAGGCCGCCATACTTGGCCTTCCAGTTGTACAGCGTGGCTTCCGAGACGCCGTGCTTGCGCGCCAGATCGGCGGCCTTCGCACCAGCCTCGTGTTCGCGCAAAACCGCGATAATCTGTTCTTCCGTAAATCGCTTCCGCTTCATTGGTCCGCCTCCAATAGAGGCCGGACTCTAACTCCAGGTGGAGGAAAAACTCAGTGGCAGGTCACCGCGCATTACTGACAGCGCAATTCCTGCATCCAACTCCATCAGTGCTTCATAAGATTGTCGGTCCGCTTTGAAAAACTGTATCAGCCACTCAACCCACCCGCCGATACTCGTGGGAAGGCTCTCAAAGTCGGCTTCCATGCGGGCGCGGGCCTTGGCCAGCGGATCTGCGGCAAGCCCATATGAAGCCGCAATAGCGGAGACATCAGCATCGATGTCAGAAGGCTGCGCGATGACCGCTTGCAAGGCCAATACTTTGGTTTCGAAATTTTCAGCTTCGTTTCGTCGGTCAGCAAGGAATTTCGAGAAAGAACGGCGCACTGTGTTCAGTGCGTTCTCTGCCGCTTGCTCTGGGTCGTCAGCAGCCTGAATCCTGCTAATGAAATATCTGACGTCTAGACTATTTGTGTCGCCAGACTGGATACGATCGAGTACCCGGGTTATTGGGTCCGCGATGGCCACACACTTATCATCCTGCGGAAGTATGGCGCGAAGTTTACTGAAGGCAGAATCGGAGGGCCTCCCATTGTGAAAGGTTTCTATTGGTTCCGGGACCATTAAAACCACACCGTTTGCCAAATGACCTGCGCGACCAGCGCGGCCTGCCGCATTCAACAGCTCATGGGCCGCTAGAGCTGATCGGCCCTCGTCATCGTCGTGACGTTTGTCGCCAGCGAGTATTGCCAATTGCGCCGGAAGGTTCATGCCTTGCGCTAGTGTGGGCGTGGCGACTATCACGTCGACGCCGTCTCGCTTCTTGTAGAGAGATTCCGCGAGTCTTCGCTCGAGGGGTATCATGTCTCCATTGTGAGGTAACGCCGCAGCGCCGATATTAATCAGGGAATGCTCGCTCCCGCCCAACTCAGCCTGAATGTTTCCCCATAAAGCAGTTTCGCTTGCAGTCAGCGTATATGTTGCTTCCAATTTACCTGAAATGTTTCGTGCTGTAGAAACAGCGTGTCCGGGCTGCTGAACGAAAACTATAGTTTTGAGACCGGCAGCGCAGGCGTCGATAGCAAGGCGGGCCGCAACTTTGTTGGAATTCGGTGTCGCATAACCATTTTTTTTAACTGTGAGCTCTACAGGATCATCTGACAATTTTATCAGACGAATGTCCGCCGCCGCTCCTTGGTTCCAATTTTGATGTAGTCCAAAAACCGCAAACGGCACCACATCCTTTTTACGCTTCAGTTTAGTTTTTGTTTTGGCAGCCCGGTTTGCTCTAGTGGCTGATCTACGAATTTCCTGAACTTCATTTTGATCATATACAATAACACCTCGGGCCTGGCGGCTCGGCTTCCACGAATCTTGGAAGGCGACACACGGGCGAGTTGTTATTTCTGCAATCCAATCTGCAAAATCAGCGGCGTTTGTGAGCATTGCTGAAAGAAGCAGTAAGTCGGCATGCGGAGCGCGTCTGATTGCCTGAATAAGGCACAGCATTGCATCAAGGCTACGCTTTCCGCCTCCTTGCGGGCTTAGAAGATGACACTCATCAAACACCACGAGCCCCACGTCTTCGAGAGCGTCTGCATTGTGACTCATGAGAGCAAGGCAGCGTTCTGGGGTCATGACTTCAATGGAGCTTAGCTCCGGGACCGATAATGTTCCGGTGAGGTCACCGTCAGCGGCGACCTCAATATCGCCGATTGATGCAGGAAAGCTTTCTGCTAAATCGTCCCGGAGCTGGTCCACAAGAGCGAGCGTGGGAACAATAAACACAACCTTGTGTTCTGCAGCCAGCGTTGCTGCGATCTTTAGCTCGGAAAGTGTGGTCTTACCCGCGCCTGTCGGCAAAACCAGAACAGCGGACGTGCCTCTATTCAAGAAATTGGTTTCGAGAGCGCGGCGGTGATTACTCCAGATTATGGGCTTGGACTTCGCGCGATGTTTAAGCCAAGGCACCCAGAATTCGGGGGATGCATCTTGTGGCGGTGGAATATTCGCGACCCCTGCGCCCTCCAAACCATCCGCAAGATGCCGCAAAAGCGCCGCCAGATGTCTGGGCCCTCCAAACACTGCATATGAATCGCCTTCGCCAAAATCCGCAAGATTTAGATCTTCGACGGATAGTTCTAGAACGCGTTCGAATGCATTCTGCGGTGAGTCAAAATTGAGAAATTGTGTTGCTGGAGACTCAACACCCATCAAGCGAGATACCAGTTGTACTATGCCCGACCAACACAGGCCGTAAAGCGCCTGTTCGATCGCTGCGTCACCAAACTCGTTAATTGGCGCTCGCATTTGCTCAAGGCGGGCCGCACGGTCAAGAATTGACTGGTAGCTCTCGGAGGCGAGATCATAGACGGTTTCGATGAGCGCAGATTTGATCAGGTTATCATCGCGAACATCTGTTAGGGACCTAGCCGCCTCGCGAGCGTCGGCGTTTTGCTCCGCGACTAGAAATAAGAGCGGCGCAGCCAGCAACGGATGAATGCTTGATACGGTAAGGTATGGTAGCGATACATCGTATGCTCCAGCCATAACGCGACCGAGAATTTGATGGGCTGTTGCTGCAACGAAAGCGGATGCGCGTCTCCGTTCGTTGTCCACAGTTACATCTGCGCAAGCCTCGTAGACCGTGGCAATGCGGCTCAATCTTTCTAGCAAAATTGCGCGGTCAGAAGCGGCCACCAATTCATCTTCACGTAAGCGAAGAGCGACCAGTTCCGCATAAATCCCTGTTAATTCCTGCGGAAGAACATTTGGATCAACGCCTCGCAATGCAGGCGCACGGCGGATCAGGCGCGATGTTTCAACGTCAAACATCCTGCTCCTCTATTTTAGCCCAAACGTCTTGTGCAAAGACGCTGAACCATTGTCGAATGTCAGGCAGTGGAAATGTGTCGCCAAGACGATTCTCGATCGCAGGAGTCAGGGTGCCGTAATCCTTAAACACTGCTACGCACTGTTCCGTTGCAAATGGAGTCGGCGTGACGGTTAGTGCCGCCCGGAATGCCAAAGGCCGGTCTTGAACTAATCTGTCGAACACCGCAGTGCGCTCGTCATCGGTTAGATCAAAAGAACTCAATAACCCAGTTGCGATTGAAGTCAGATGATTATCGCGTTTCCCAGACATCCACTCCTTGAAAGATGGCATCACATTATCTCTAAATTGCGGTCGCGCGTTCGCTGTGCATTTCTGCTCATAGATTGTCGCCAGCGATAGCGTGCGTGACGCGGCATCAAATCGGACAACAATTGTGTCCGCACCCTGTTGGGTTGAGGAAAGATGTGGATCCGAAATCACATCATTAGCGTCTGCGGACATGCGAGCAGTTATCCAGCAGATGATTTCGAATAGAAGGCCGTCGCGGTGCCATTGCATGGCCTCACTGGCAGGGTGAAGCTGGGCACGTAACGCATTTCGTTGCGCTACACTCGTATTGACCGAATTGTGTTGTGTGCCTTTAAGAACGCTTGCAACGTGCTTCGCCCGCCCAACAAGAACCGTCCCGACAAGCGTTGCTAGCTCGTCCTGATTGGCCACCAGCCATTGCGTGCCGCCGCACTCAGGTGCAGCAGGGTAATCGAGAATAGTAAGCGGCATTTACCCCGCAACTCCCCAAAATCACTTCTTTTGTTATTAAGCAATTAGAATGCTGTAACTAATCGCCGACGGCAAGCAATTCATCCCAAGACGTCGTATATCACGGGGAGAGGTGATCCCTCCGGAGCTTTTAAGCCGGCCGCTTGCCTGATGACGCGTATGTCAGGGTGCTGCGACCGTAATACGCGTTGAGCTCATCGAGGGCTTTCGTGAGGGACTTCGACCGTGCGGGCATCGGGATGACGTCCAAAGATCACCCTGCACTCGCTCTGACGGGGCGAGATCGAGCAATATCACGCCCGCTGGTTTGTATGGGAAGCCGTCCTTATAGATCGCGCGTATGACCGTATTCGCCGCCTTGGCGAGCGTGCCCGCATCCGCGCCGGCGACCGGCAACCGGATCAAGCGTGATACGTTGTATGCGGATCGGTCGGTTTGAAGCGGTTAGGTTTGACAAAAACAGACAGGTGCGCAGTCGCGAGATACTGCCGCCTCATCTTCTCTGCGGCGCGAGCGACGGCTTCTTCCATTTCCTGCAAGGTCGTGACTAGCCTGCCGAACGAACGCGAAGCGATGATGCTTTGCGGTCCAGCACAGGATCTTCCACCACGTTGAACCGTTCCCGGATAAACTCCGGGTCGCACTGGCGTAGTTTCAGCGGCGTCACAATGCCAATTTCGGTAAGACGTTGCGCCATACGGCCAGCACGACCGACAGGTCGGTCGACATCATACGACCCAGCGTCCGGTCATCACATAGACGGCGCGGTCGAGGTCCTTCTTGGCAAAGCGATTCGTCACCTTCGTCAACGTTGGTCGGGGCTATCCCCGTCCGATACCGGGATACCGGTCCGGCCCCGCCTAAGCGGTCGTCCACTCTCGTAAGAACCCAGCAACTCGCAGATTGGGGGGAAGCCCCTGTGGTCAGGGACAACTCAATCAATTGCGGCTTGGCACACAGTGAACACTCCAAATAGACTTAACAGCGTTCTTGGATTGTTCTAGTCTTATTGCATGTCAAAAACTATAACCGCCAACCAATTGCTCGGGGAGATAGGCGAGACGGCAGTTCGTCTTCGCTTTCTTAACATGGGTTTTCAGTTTGACGGGCGCTCGCGTCTAGAAGCGGGGGTCGATGGCATTGCCGAGGTAATGGATAAGGGGCAGCCACTGGCCCGGATGATTGCGGTTCAGGTCAAGGCAACTGACTCATCTCGCTACTCGTCCGAGACTGACGACGGTTTTTCTTACCTGTTGCGCCCCGAAGATCTGGCCTATTGGCGCGGTTCCAACCTTCCGGTCATCATTGTTCTCCATCGCAGATCCGATGACACTTACTTCTGGAACGAAGTTGGCAGTCAAATCAAAGGGGAAGAGCGTCGGCTCCAATTCGACAAGAAACGCGATATTCTCGATGCAGATGCCGTAGATCGCCTTGCAGCGCTGACTGTTCCGAAAACTGGTTTCGGTTATTATGTGCCGCCTATCGGAGGCGGAGAAGAAGCACTAGTCAATATTTTGCCGATTACGCTTCCAACTGAGGTGTTCGTAGCATCCACGCCGCATACGCCTAAGAAAGCAGCTGCGATCCTGCTCGATGGCAATAGCCCACGATTTGATTGGGCCATCAAGGGCGGAACATTCTGGTCGTTTAGTGACCCGCGCGAGACGGTTTGCAGGAAGCTTGTCGATTTCGATCAGGTTGAAGCAATCAACACCACGGCACTTGCGTTTCAGGAGGAGCAGGATGAGCAAAATAACTTTGCCTTCCTGCTTCGCAAAACGCTGGACCATCAAGTTCAAAATGACTTGCGTTGGAACAAGGATCGCAAACTCTTCTATGTCCGAGCCTTGGCAGAGAATACTTCGCGAACATTCGCGTATGAGGCATCAAAAAAACGCGCGTCAACCGACGTTGTGAATGCGATCGTGAACAAGGCCGACAAAGAGAGTGTCGACTTTGTCCGTCACCACGCGTTTACGCCACGTTTCGAATTGATTTACGATCAGTGGTATCTTGTCATCAACCCAACTTATTTTTTCACGACGAATGGATTTATTCCGCATTCGTATCCGGCTGCGCTTCTTGCAGGAAAAAAACGCCTGGACAATAGCGCATCGCTGCGCGGGCAAGTCGTGATGTGGCACCGCTTCCTAAGTCAGGCAGACCGCGAAGAAAACAATCTGTTTGGGAAATTATCGACCGAACCTCGGCTACGCTTCGGTGAGCCACCGACTGTCGACCTAGCAACGCGCGTTCCTGAGGATGTTTGGGGATCGCAAAAGAAAAGCGTTGTCGAGCCTGACGACGGACAGGAGAAAATGTTCGGATGAAATTTGAAACGAAAATATTCGAAGAGCCGCAGCTGGAGTTTGGTGACAAGCATCATCATCCGGACCCACGGCTTGGCCTGTCAGAAGCTGGACCGCTGCAGATTCCTTTAGGAGACGTGGTCAAGATCGCCGTAATCGGCAGCTCAAAGACAGTGGAGGATACAAAGGAGTTTTTTGAAGAAGCCGTTGCTGGCTTTGAGGGCAAAGGCGAAAAACATCCGAACCTGCATCCAGATTTTCCGGGATTGGGAAATCAGAATCCATATCGATGCAAATTCGAGATATCTGATGGCGCGACCATTGCGATCTCGCAATCCAAAATCGACAAGATTAGGAAAGAACCACATCATTATAAAGCTGTAGAGATGGCGGTCGATGAAATCGTCCAACAACTGCAAACACTCGATGAGACCAGCCACCGTCCGGATGTTGCGATTGTCGCGTTACCGGTGGAGCTGATTGAACGTGTATGGAATGCGAAAGTGGATTCCAAGGCGACGACCGAGAAGGACGATTCCGGCGGTTCAGATGCACCCGACTTCCGTGGCATGCTCAAGGCAAAGGCCATGGACCTGAGCTTCCCGATCCAAATTGCTTGGGAAGATGTGTTTGACGAGAGTGCAAAAATTCCGCTCAAGGTTAAGGAAAGTCGCGCCAGAAAGATACAAGATCAAGCTGATCGAACTTGGAATTTGCTGACGACGATCTACTACAAAGGAACGGGCCGCATTCCGTGGCGGAAGATGCCGCAAGATGGCGAATTCACTGCCTGCTATATCGGGATCAGCTTCTATCGCGAAGTCGGCGGGCAGCAATTGTTCACCAGTGCGGCGCAGATGTTCGACGAGCGAGGTCGGGGTTTTATTCTAAAGGGAAAACGAGCCCAGACCGAAAGTCGAGGTCGTCACCCATACATGACGCAGGAGGATGCGCATGAATTGGTCGCCAATGCGCTGACAGCCTATAAAAACCATCACAAGCATTATCCCGCGCGCGTTATTGTCCTCAAGACCTCGAAATTCCGAGAAGAAGAAGCAGAAGGCATCTTTGAAGCTATAAATGAAGCCGGATTGGAGTTTCGAGACCTCGTTTGGGTACAGGAGTCCTATTCCGTCAAAGTTCTACGTGACGGCAACTATCCTGTTATGCGCGGGACATTCGTCGATCTAGACGGGAAAGGACTGCTCTACACAAACGGAAGCATTCCCTATTACGGAACCTATCCAGGTATGTACGATCCACGACCGCTTCTTCTCTGTCCATACGAGGGCAGTGACAGCACAGTGGCGCAAATTGCGAGCGAAGTTTTGGCTTTGACGAAGGTGAACTGGAATTCCACGCAAATGAATCAGAAGCTGCCAATTCCTATTCGAGCAGCGCGAGCTGTTGGCGAAGTCTTAAAGTACACAACCGATCAGAAAGTCAGCTCTGATTACGCCAGATACATCTAGCGCCGTGGCGATCAAGATTCGATCAGAGCTAAGCTCTGGCGCGTTCGCGTGATCCAAAAATGGAACTGAGAAGCAGCAGTGGGCCGTAACAAAGGATAAAGCCAATGATCGCAAATATAACTGATGTGAGTGTCAGTGGAAACGCGGGCGTGAAAGCTGCCCGCGCTTGCGACATTATCTGCGCATCGTAATTAAACGCGACCGAAAGCACCGCTGCCAAAGTAACGCCGTTTGCTAACACTGATTGCTGCGAATTTAGTCGTTCAAGCCTGCCTGTATAATCTTCCATCCGCTGACCTTGCTCTCTTACAAGGCGCTCAGGGTTCTTCTTCATGAGGCCAAACGCGCCAGCGCGGTCAAATCCGGATCGCCGAGAATCTTCGTCGAAATTGCGCACAATGACATTGAGTTCATCAGCCGCGCCGCCAATTCTTTGGCGATACTGCTGTATCAACTCCGGAATTTGCGCAAAGAGCAGCGCGGACAAAAGCGAAAGGGCCATAAAGAGCTTCTGCATCGAACAACTCCTTTGACGTTGATAGACTTGAACAGCCCAGTTGGGATTCGTCGGTGATTCGATGTCGCCCGTCCAATTAATGGCGCTCGCCTTGCTGGTGTTCCAGAGCAAAGTTGATGACAGCTTTCCGCGGAAGACGGCCGAGCAGACTGCCAGGTCATAACGCAGTGATTTTATTCTCCGGTCTCTGAGGCGAGTCTCCAGAAAACGGGAATTCTTCAATAGGTACTTGGAGACTTTTGGAAATTTTCAGAGGAATTGGGCGAACATTAGTCTCGACAGAGACTCGTAACGCGTGAAAAGCCCGCTATTTGCGGGCCTTTCTGCCTCAAAACAATAATATTCTATAAAAGCCGGACTGGTTGGCTGACCTTGGAGGATTCGAACTTCCACATTCCCAGTTGGAAAATGCCCTTTGATTTCTCAACAGAATTTCCGCAGTTCTGCGGCAAATGCTACTTGGAGACTTTTGCAGCTACTGGCTGCGCAACTTGTCCCTGCAACCCGTTCGGTCCAATCCCTTGACTGATTGACGGAGCGGGCAGGCATTTCCGCCAGAGGCCGCCGAGGCAGACTGCCGAGCCATCACGCATTGGCTTTATTCTCCGTTCTCTGAGGCAAGTCTCCAGAAAAGGGGAAGTCTTCAATGAATGAGCGTAGAGGAACAAGGACGACGCGATCCGCCGGCATTTTGGCGAGGACGATTTCTGCGACCCCCACGGGTGCGACCGACTTCCCGCCCAACCGTCTCGCAAACGCCATGTTTTGGCAGATTTTGGGCTTGGCCTATCACCCATGCATGCGACATCGATTGCGGCTCACCGTGCGAGGGAATATGGCTGCGGACCTGAAAAATGATCTTTTCATTGGGAGGTTCAAATGGCGAATCCGGAAACCGGACTTCAACTTCGGTCCTTGATCAAGAAAAGTGGTGAACTCGAAATTTCACTTGTGAAGGTGCCCGTCGCGGAGCCTTCGGCTGACGAGTTGATCGTGCGTGTCGAGGGATCTCCGATCAATCCCTCCGACCTCGGCCTTCTCCTCGGCCCCGCAGACATGAAGACGGCTAAATTCTCCGGCGCGGGCGAAAATGCCACAGTGACGGCGACTGTGCCGGAAGCGCTGGTGAAATCCATGGCGGCGCGGCTCGACCAATCGATGCCGGTCGGCAACGAAGGCGCTGGCGTTGTGGTCAAGGCCGGCGCCTCCGAGGCCGCACAGAAGTTACTCGGCAAGACGGTCGGTCTGATCGGCGGCGCGCTGTATGCGCAGTTTCGCACGGCGAAGGCGGCGGAATGCCTCGTCTTGCCAGCAGGGACAACACCTGCTGAGGGCGCTTCATGGTTCGTCAATCCTTTGACGGCGCTTGGCATGGTCACCACCATGCGGCTCGAAGGGCACAAGGCACTTGTGCACACTGCGGCTGCGTCCAACCTCGGTCAGATGCTGAACAAGATCTGCATCAAGGACGGAATCGATCTGGTCAACATTGTCCGCAGTGCGGAGCAGGTGAAAATCCTGAAAGGCCTCGGCGCTAAGTATATCTGCGACTCGTCCGCGCCAACGTTCATCGACGAACTCATCAACGCGCTCGTCGCAACCGGTGCCACCATCGCATTCGATGCGATCGGCGGCGGTAAGCTCGCGAACCAGATTCTGGTAGGCATGGAAGCTGCGGCTAACAAGACCGCGACGAGCTACAGCCGGTACGGTTCGACGGTTCACAAGCAGGTCTACATTTACGGCGGTCTTAATACGGCGCCGATGGAACTGACTCGAAGCTACGGCATGTCGTGGGGCGTCGGCGGTTTTCTCGTCTTCAACTTTCTGCAGCGGGTCGGCCCTGCGGAGACGAGGAAGCTACAGGAGCGGGTCGCGGCCGAACTCAAGACAACCTTTGCAAGCCACTACACGAAAGTCATCTCGCTGCAGGAGGCCCTTCAGCCCGACGTGCTGGCCGCTTACAACAAGCGAGCAACTGGCGAGAAATATCTGATAAATCCGAACAAGGCGTAGGCCGGATGATTTATTCGCCGCGCTGGCCCATGGGCCGGTGCAGTGAATGGTCATCGATGTGGCAGCGACGCTGACCTTTGGCCTGCCAGTCCGGCATCGCAAGACGCGGATGCTGAACCGGGAGTATGCACCTCGGTGAAACCAGCGAGGAGACGAGCTAACGGACTCGCCTCCTCGATTTTCTAAGCTGCCGCCCGGCTGTTCGGGGCTCCGAGTTTTCTCGACAGGAATTTTCGGATCTTGTCCGCCATCACCTTGTTAGCAGTGCCCGGGAATATTTTGTCTCGGCCGTCGGTTATTTCTCCCCACACATCCGCAAACCGAAACTTATCCATGGTACGAAGCAAAAGCTCTCCAGCATCCCGCCATTCCGGTACGCCGCTTAACACCTCACACAACGCCTCAACGATTGTGGCTTTAACGAAGCCAGGATTTCCATCTGCGGTCTGCGTAATACATTGAAGAGCAGTGATCAGCGTATCTCGTCCATACAGATTGAAGCATCTTGTTAGCGCTCCAACGGCCGACGTCTGACCTCGCTTAAGATTAGATTGAATTTTGCGAACGATTTCGACCTCAGCTGCAGCACATACCTCTGCAAGCGCGAGTGACGCGGGATCTTTAGCAGCGAGCCTTGCGTGATAGAGTTGCTGTGCAGTCGTCTTGGTAATATTGCCGTTGACGGCGGCATACGCCGCCGCCTGCCGTGCGCGATCAGCCTGAACAACTTGGCAAGGCACAGTTTTCTGACCCCGCAACATCGCGGCCGTCGTCCGATGCTGACCATCAACAATAGCGAACTGGCCGCCCTCGACCGGTGCGACAATGACCGGGGCAAACTTTGACCAGTCGAAATTTTCAGCAATTTGATTGACGTTGATTGTGCCGCGTCGGCCGATTTCGCGCTGATATGACGCGTCGACGACGAGCTTATCAGTTTCAATCCACTCCAGAAACGGAGCAGGTCCCGGCACAAACTCTGATTGCGGTGTGACAAAACGATTCGCACTAAGAGGCTTGAACATGGTGACCTCCGCTGTTGAGGAATCGCCCCCAACTCCAGCAGACCGTCGCAATGCGCCATTTCAATATGGCGGCGAGAGCCGTACACAGCTAAGAATCTTGTGTTTCCTCTCGCACCGTCAATTTCTCGATACAAAGCGCAAGATCATCGCAGATGAGTCGCGGAAAGAGATGCCCCAGACTAACCTTTCATTGCTTCCAGCAATGCGGAAATTTCGATGGTTGCGAAATTGGAGAATGTATCTGAGATCGCGTAGGGGAAAATAATCTTGTCGTTGTGCCGCATCGCCCCGCAAGTGTAGACGACATTCGGCACATATCCCTCACGCTCTGAAATATCGGGTCGCACCAGCGGTTCACGCAGGCGCGCGATAACCTTTGACGGGTCTTTCTTGTCGAGCAGTGCCGCACCGATGGAATATTTCCGGACCGGACCCACGCCATGCGTCAACATCAGCCACCCACTGTCGAGTTCAATCGGTGATCCGCAATTGCCGATCTGAACAAACTCCCACGGAAACTCTGGCTTCAGGATCGCCTGCCCCTCGTCCCATGTGTACAGGTCGTCGGAGTAAATCAGATAGAGATTCTCGTTATCCTGTCGCGCGATCATCGCGTACTTGCCGTTAATCTTGCGGGGGAAAAGGGCCATGCCTTTGTTCCGCGCAGCTGTACCTTTCAGCGGTGACAAGCGGAACGACACAAAGTCCGACGTTTCGATTAGTTCGGACCTGATTGCCCGTCCGCTGTAAGCGGTGTAAGTGGCGTAATAAATGCTCCGGCCTCCATCGCGAAACTCCACGAAGCGCGCGTCTTCGATGCCGTTCGATTGCGATTCAGTGATCGGGAAGATCACCCGTTCGCTAATGTCCTCATCCGGCGGGAAGGTGAGATCGACATCCTCACGACCTGGATGAACGTCAATGCGCGGACTGGATGCCAGGCGCGATGTGGAGTCGACGCTGACCTTGCCGTCAGCAGCGATGATGCCCGATCGGAACGTGAGAGATGAGATATGCCCCTCGCCCACCGCACGAAGACTTAAGACGAAGCGGAGGCTCCCGGCAGGAACGCCTGATTGGTCGGGGTGCGCCACGATACTTGGATTAAAGAGCGCCGACGCCTCAAACGAATACTCGTTCAGAAAGTAAGCGCCCGCCAATTGCCGCTGCTCCTGCGTGAACACAGCATGAGTATTAAAGGCCTCTTCCATTTCTCCAGCTCGCGCCTCGAACAGCTTTAGCAGATTGCGATGACGGCCCTCGAAATTTTCCAGTACGTCGGCCAATTGGCTGGTCACGGTTTCAGCGTCGAGCGCAAGCATGCGATCGATGATGTGATTGGCGCGTGTCTTGTCGGTCGGATTGAGGTCGCGCGGCTCGGTCGCCGGCTTGAACGGACGCACAATCACCCGCGCCGGATCGGGACGCAGATAAAGAGCCTGACGATTCAGGAATGGAAGCTGTGACAGGGTGTCCTCAGATTCTTGAGAAAAACATTGCTGAGTTTAAGCGACACGAGCCGCGGGTTTCGAACGGCTTTCGCTCAGGCGGGCGATCTGACGAATTTCTGAAAGCGCAAGCAGATACGATACGACGGATTCGCCCCCCCTGTTTTCATTTGGCCGATCCGGATGCAATCCATCGCGACAGCTTCCCGTTTCCAGATCGATGAGAGACACGGACAGATCGTTGCTGCCGAGAAACCATGCGAAGACGCGCGCGGCCTCTACGTTCCATTCCGAATCATGAGTAGCACGCCAAGCCGCGACGCAGGCTGAAATCGTCGCGGTCGCTTCCAGCGGCTGTTGATCGAATGCCCGCGGCCGCCGGCGCGTTTCGCCAAATCCTTCCGTCCCGACAGGCCTGAACTGCCCCCCTTCCGTGGTCTGCTGCGTCACCAGCCAGTGCAAAGACCGCAAACCCGCTTCAATATAAGCGGGTGTTTTGGTGGACAGACCGGTCAGGATCAGCGCCTGTGGCAATCGCGCGTTGTCGTAGGCCAACCCCTCTTCAAACCACACCCAATCGCTCGTTTCGACGGTGCCGAGGATCAACATCAGTCTTTCGGCAAGCACCGAGCGAAGCCGGCTGGCGAGCGCATCGTTAGACCGAGCGACACAATAGGCCTCCAGTCCAAGAAGCGTAAAAGCCCAGGCGCGCGGTGAGCTAAAGCTTTCAGCGCTGCGCATTGCTTCGCAGAACAAACCTGCAGCCCAAGCCCTGCGAGACGAACTTGCGTCGGTTAACGCGCACACGCCCAATGCCCAAAGCGTTCGCCCGTGGCTGTCTTCCGAACCACTGGGCTCCAGCCAACAACGATTAAAGCCCATGAAATTTCGAAACCGCTTGGTATCTGGATTCCACGCGTGCTGGATAAAAGCCGCGAACCTCGCGGTAAGAATTTCCGGCAATCGCTGCTCACCTGGATTATTAAGCGCACAGGCAAGCAGCAATGCGCGAGCGTTATCATCGACGCAATAGCCGTGCAATCGATCAGGTACAGAGTGCACTGCGTGCTGAAACAAGCCGGTATCATCACACATCGACAGGAAATGTCCCGTTTGCATCTCCGGCGGCGCATGGCTGTCGCGTAGCAGAGTACTGGTGTCGAGATGCACAATCGTTTCTAGCCGGTGTCGTCGTCTGGTTCCTTCAAAGACGGACATATAGCGCTCCGCCGATCTTTCCCAGATCATGGAGCGGCTGCTCGCATAGGCTCGCTTACGCATAGCCAGCCGAAGCATATCGTTGGTCAGGAGCTTGCCGATTTCATTGCCAATCGTAACTGCATCGCCGAACGGCACGAGAATTCCCCTGCCATCGGCCAAAAGTTCGCGCGCATGCCAATACGGGGTCGAAACGACCGCTTTCCCCAAACCAAAGCTGTAAGCCAGCGTGCCCGACGTCATCTGCGCTTCGTTGAGATACGGCGTAACATACACATCGCACATCGAAATGAAGTCCAACAGGATCGGAAGATCGACAAACTGGTCGAGAAACACGACGCTATTTTCAACGCCAAGCTCACGGACGCGCGCCTTGAGACTGTCCCGGTACTTCTCGCCCTGATCGCGGACCAAGTTTGGATGTGTCGCTCCGAGGACGACATAGACTGCGCCGCGCTTGCTTTTCAGGATTGAAGGCATCGCATCGATCATGACTTCGATGCCCTTGTTATGTGACAGGAGCCCGAATGTCAGGATAACGGCTCTGTTGCTGAACCCATGCTTTTCCTTGGCCACAGCAGGCTCAACGAACGCAAAATCGGGTATGCCATGCGGGATGAGTTCAATCTTGTCGTCGGGCACCAGATACACAAGCCTGAGCAGCTCCCTGCCCTTCTCGGCCATAACCACAACCTTCGATGAGACCTCAACGATGCGCGCAAGAACCTCTCGTTGCGCCGCCGTCGGTTCGACGAGAACCGTATGCAGCGTTGTCACGATGGGCATCGTCAGCCGGGAAAGCAATGCCATGATGTGGCTGCCGGCCTCGCCTCCAAAAATGCCAAACTCATGCTGCAAGCAGACAACATCAAATCGGCCAGCGTTGAGGAATTCGGCGGCGGCGATGTAATCCTCCAGCTGATGGTCGTTAACCTGAAAACCCACAGCCGACGGATAATCGTAGACCTGACCGTGGTCCGTCATCGCGACAATGGTCGTTTCAAGGTCGGGGCGCGATGCTGCAATCGAGCGCTGCATGTCTGTTGTGAACGTCGCTATGCCACATCGACGCGGCAGCGAATTCCCGATGAACGCCACACGATTGACTACCGTCACGTCTGGGCCTCCGGTTGCTTGTGCGTTGTTCCTGATGACTCTTGCTGCGCTGAGGCTCTCAAAGTACGACCCGCCGCAATCGTTGACGTGTCGTCAAGTTGCGCAAGCAAGCCAAGATCGACATCGGGACCCGTATACGCGAGCAACCCTTCAAGACCATCTGGCCCGACTTCAATGTGAACCCGCTCATCCATAATAAAGGCTGCCTCCCCTTTTAAGGCGTCGATCGCTCCGATCCGGCCGTGTCCTTCGAGAACCAGCGTCCAGGTTTCACGCTTGGCATGAAGCACCCATCGAGATCCCGGCTGAAGTTTGATTTTCTCCAGCACAAAATGGCGGTTTGCGATCAAAACGGTCCGGACTTCGTTTAATTTTTCCGAAGGAGATTGATGTTCGACAGGGCCCGCATTAGCGACCGTTAAAGCACTTTCGACGTGCAGTTCACGCTGACGTTCGTAGTCAAAAATACGAAAGGTGGCATCACTTCGCTGCTGAATTTCGACAAGAACAACTCCTGCACCAATCGCATGAATTGTTCCGGCTGGAACGGAGCAAACATCGCCCGCATGAACTGAACGCCAATGTACCATTCCGACAATGGAGCTGTCAGCGATAGCTGCACGCAGCTCAGTCGAGGAAAGCACCCGTTTAAGTCCGATACCCACTTGAGCGTCGGGAATGGCTGAAAGAATGTACCAAGCTTCGGTCTTGCCGTTTGCAAGACCGATGGATCGCGCGAAGGCGTCGGTCGGATGAACCTGAATAGACAGCGGCTGTGTTGTGAATAGCAGTTTCAGAAGCAGGGCCGAATCCGGCGCATTCTTATCGGTTCGCTGAAACCAGAGTTCCCCAATAGGCACACCGTCACGATCGACATTGCTCCATGGGCGAAGGTCGGCACTACCCCACGGCTTGC
Organism: Afipia sp. GW821-FHT04G03; assembly: GCF_059419985.1. Taxonomy (NCBI): domain Bacteria; kingdom Pseudomonadati; phylum Pseudomonadota; class Alphaproteobacteria; order Hyphomicrobiales; family Nitrobacteraceae; genus Afipia; species Afipia sp. GW821-FHT04G03. The sequence goes on from NZ_JBWKSV010000004.1 coordinate 73,234, forward strand.
GGACGAGTTGCGCGGAGGCACGTTCGGCTGCCATGGAGCCTCCTGATGAACGAACGGAAATGGGTCACAAGCGAGCGGCAGACACTCTGCGCACATGATGCGCATGTCGGCTCAGAGGCGATTTGCCGATCGATATGAAATCAGCAGGTTAGAAAGCTGCCGACCAGATTTTTGCCGATGCATCGTAAGCTGCACCTTGGCGACGTCGCCAGTTCCATAAAGATGGGCACGAATTGCTCAGATACAACGGACCAGATGTCTAATGGTCCCGCGCAGAACAGCGATATTGACGAAATAACTCATTGGCTATTCATCGATTAAGGGCGCATTGTCTTGGCCTGCGAAATCCGTAGCTGAATCGCTTTTCTAAGCTTCGGCCGTCGCAACTGATGAGCGGCGATCTGATTTGGGATTACTCATTGAGCAACCATCACGCGGTCCCAGTATTTGGTTGAAAGACCTTTATTTCCTTTTCGCCCAAGCTGGCATCAAACCCGTCCATGCAGGAAGTCCATTCCACTCGGCCGCGCGCATCCGACGTTCTTCATCGCCGACTCGAATGAACACGAATGCATCATCATCCTTACCGGTCTTCGATCCCACAAACATAGCGGGCGAACCGTAAGCGTCTCGAACAAGTGCCGGGTTTGTCATTTTTTAGCTCCTGCTTTGCGCAGAACCTATCATGTTCGAGGAAGGCGCTGCCTCTTATCGTGTTCGACCGTATCTCATTGCTCAATTTCATCACTTACGTGATCGCTTTCATCCGCAAGGAGCCGCGAGCTATTGCCCACGTATAACCTTACGGACCCCCGTGTCGGCACAAGGCTTCACTGATTGCGCGCAGACCGTCCACGAAGGGCTGGATGCCCTACCGCGCAGTGGTTTTATTCTCCAGTCTCTGAGGCGAGTCTCCAGAAAACGGGAATTCTTCAATGGTTGAGTGGAGACTGCCCCCGATTTCGGAAGATAGTGGTTCGAATCCGGTCTCTGAAGAGACTCCCCATGCCTAGAAAGCCCGCGGTTAGCGGGCCTTTCTCATGCCTGAAAAGGAAATTCTCCAAAATCCGCACTGGCTGGCTGGCGACGCAGTGCTGATCGAATGGGTCTCCCGGTGAATTCCTTGCTAACAGGGAATTTTACAGGGAAATATGCGATTTCGGAGCTCTCAGGTGCGATTTCTTGCCGAGAAACCGCTGTGCCGCAGCGACTTTTCAAGAACTACTCTACTAAAATTAACAGTGAAAATTTCCAAGAAAACAGGGAATTTCCTAGCGGGGACAGCGAATCTACCAACGCATAATCGAGATCGCTGACGGATAAGGTTTTCGATAAGTACAGGTAACTCAACGCCGACTATTACGGTGTGCAGCCGCCCGCCCAAGAGACCTCGTCTGGATCAACGTCACAACAACGGCGTCAGAACGCACCGATCATTGGACAAAGATACGCCTGTCTCTCGCCAAATTCGGCGAACCGTAAGCGTCAAAATCATACGCCATTCCTGGCGGACTTCATCATCACTACGTCCGGGTCTAAGTTTTCGGTACACACACACCCGGCAGGCGTATTACAGAGGTCGGGCGCGCCGAAACAGGCTCGCAGAGCCCGGAATCCAGTTCTTTCCCGCAAGATTTCTCATCAGCTACCCTGCGCAAAAGCAGGAAATCCTTATCACGGTTCGATCAACACGCCTTTTGGAAGTGACAGGGTATACTTGGCGATTTCGCCCGCCGTCGTCAGCCAAATATCTCCCCGCTGTCTGACGATATGCTCCAGTGCATGGCGCAACCTGCGCGCGCGGTGCGGCTGCCCCATCACGAAGGTATGAAGCGCGATGCAATAGACCAGCGGATACTTCCTTGAATCCTCTAGCTGCTGGTCGAATGCATCAATCAGTAAAGAGGCAAATTCTTCATCGCTGACCTTGCGATTGAAGATCGCCGGCAGATCGTTCAGTTCCATCGAAGGATAAGGCACGCTCAGGATTGGCCCGTTGTCCGTGCGGAACAATTGAGGTTGTTCGTCGAAGAACCAGTCCAGCATGTACCTGAAACCGTTCTCGACCAGAAGCTCCGGTGTCTTAGCGCTCTGCGAAATGAAAGGGCCGAGCCAGCCTTTCGGCGCCGAACCTTCCTCGTGCTCGAATCTCGCGCAGACCTCGCGAAGCATTTCCCGCTCCTGATCTTCCGTCATGTCGACCTGACGCTCGGAGTTCGTTCGGCCGTGACCGACGAACTCGTCGCCACGGTTGCGGAACGCGGCGACGAGCTCAGGATAAGCGTCGTACACTGCGGCATTAGTGAGTACAGAAAGCGGAATGTTCAGTTCGTCGAACATATCCAGCAGGCGCCACGCGCCAACACGGTTACCGTAGTCACGGTAGGCATAACCGCGGTGGAACGGCGCGGTCGGCATGGTTGTGAAATCCGGTCCGGGATTCCGACCGAACTCGAATGCCTCGATATTGATCGCGAAGTACACCGCAAGCCGCTTGCCATTTGGCCACTCATAAACCGGCCGTTTCGTGATCGGCACGAAAGGATAGCGGTCCATTTTTGTATCGAATTTCGTCATCGGTTCTCTGCTATGTTGATTGAATTGAACAGCGGATACTTATTCGGCGAAAGCAGCCTCTCGCTTTGCGCGCAAAGTCGGGAGCATGAGTGAGAAAACAAGCATCATTGTCGCGGCAAACAGAGCGATACTGATCTTGCTGTGGATCAGAATCGCGGGATCACCACCCGAAAGTAGGAGTGATCGCCGCAGGTTCTCCTCGAGCAACGGCGCAAGAATGAACCCCAGCAACAACGGTGCGGGCTCGCAATCCAGCTTGCGCAGCGTGTATCCAACGAGAGCAAAGCCAGCCATCAACAAGACATCGAACGTCTGAAGATTCACGCTGAACACGCCGACGCAACACACCAGAAGAATGGCCGGGAAGAGACGCCTGTAAGGGACCAGCACGAGTCGGGCCCACAGGCCGACCAACGGCAGGTTGATCACCAGCAGCATGAGATTTCCGATCCACATGCTCGCGACGATCGTCCAGAACAGCAGCGACTGCTCTTCGATGACCTTCGGACCTGGAACGATACCCTTCACGGTCATCAACCCGAGCATCAGCGCCATCACGGAATTGGCGGGAATACCCAACGTCAGCAGGGGAATGAAAGACATTTGCGCGCCCGCATTGTTCGCGGACTCCGGTCCCGCAACCCCGGCGATGGCTCCGTGGCCAAACTTGCCAGGATCCTTGGCTACGCGTTTCTCGATCGCGTAACTCGCAAACGAGGCGAGGATCGCGCCGCCACCCGGCAGAATTCCCAGGATCGATCCAATTCCCGTACCGCGCAGCATGGCCGGCCACGACTCGCGCAAGTCATCACGGCTAGGGAGTATCCTGTTCAAGTTAGCTGTAACAAGGCTGCGCACTTCCGGCTTTTCGAGCGCGAGGATGACCTCGGAAATGCCGAACACTCCCATCGCAATGATCGTGAAGTCGATGCCGTCGGCAAGTTGAAGGTAGCCGAACGTAAACCGCTGCGCATCGGAGCTAACATCAGTCCCGACCAAGCCCAGGAAGAGACCCAGAAAAATTACAGCGATCGATTTCAGTATAGACCCGTTGGCCAGCACGACCGCAGCCACCAGCCCTAGCACCATGAGAGCGAAGTATTCCGGAGCTCCGAACTTCTGCGCAAGCGCCGCAAGCGGTGGACTGAGCAGCGCGATGAAAACTGTCGCAATGGTGCCCGCAAAGAACGAGCCAATCGCGGATATTGCGAGCGCAGTACCAGCCCGACCCTGCCGGGCCATCTTATGACCGTCCAGCGCTGTGACGACCGACGACGCTTCACCCGGGAGGTTGATGAGGATGGATGTCGTCGATCCGCCGTACTGGGCGCCGTAGTAGATACCAGCAAGCATGATTAGCGCCGCATCGGCCTGCAACTGGTAGGTAATCGGCAATAGGATCGCTAGCGTAGCCGTCGGACCAAGCCCGGGTAAAACACCGATGAGCGTTCCGATCAGAACCCCGACAAAGCAGTAGAGCAGATTGTAAGCCGACAGCGCTGCCATCAGCCCGCTCAGAAGGTTCTGACCTAGCTCCACAGCAGCACCGGGAGGCTTGGCAACAGATCGATTCGAACGCCGATACCGCAAACAAAGACCAACGTAACAATGGCGATCAATACGCTTGCGAGGACAAGCGTCTCCGCGAGGCGCTGCCCTTTAATCGCTTGTCCGCCGCATGCGAGCAACGCGAAGCTTGCAACAATCAACCCGGCCGGCTTTATGAGCAAGCCGTACAGTACGATCCCCATTAGAACGCTGAGCAGCGGCCGCGGATTCCAGGGATTGAAGTCAGCGGTGGATTCTTTCGCTTGCAGAATCGCAGCAACGACGCCTCGCGCGCCGATGATCGCGCCAAAGATCGCCATTCCACTTCCCAGAAGAAGCGGCACATACCCCGGCCCCATGTGTCCTGCAGTTCCTATCTTGTAACCGAAACTGAGCTTGATCGCGACGAAGCCAAGCGCTGCGAACATCGCCCCCGCCAGAAAATCCTTATTGAGAGCTGTCATCTTTATGCGCCGATACAGTCAGTTGCTTTCGGCTTTGAGGCCGGCCTCTCTGACGATCTTGCCGATCGCGCTGTAGTCGCCCTTCACAAAGGAGGAGAACTCTTCCGGCGTGAACGCGCCCGGAGTCGCTCCGCTTTCGAGAATGCGTTTTTTGTACTCCGGCAGTTCCACCATCTTCCGAAGCTCGGCGTTGATCTTCGAGATGATCGGCTTCGGCGTCTTGGCTGGCGCAAACAGCCCAAACCAGGATCGCATTTCGTAGCCCGGAACCCCCTGCTCCGAGATAGGCACAACATCAGGGATCAGATCCTGACGGGCAGTAGTCGTGACGCCGAGGGGCCGCACGGTGCCAGCCTTTATCTGACTGATCACGGAAATCGTGTTGGCGAACATGGATTGAACTTCGCCAACGACCACCGCGTTGGCCGCCAGCGCAGAGCCTCGGTAGGGAATGCTCAGCAACTTAACGCCCGCCTTCTCCTTGAAAAGCTCTCCAGCGATGCTCATCGACGTTCCCGAGCCTGCATGGCTAAACGTCACTTTTCCCGGATTAGCCTTTGAATAGGCAACGAACTCTTGAACCGTCTTCACCGGAAGGCTGGGATTCACCACCAGAACATTGCCTAGCATCGCAACCATGGCGATCGGTTCGAAGTCCGTGAGCGTATTGAACTTCATGTTGCCGAACAGATGGGGGTTGGTGGCATGCGTAGCTTGACCACCCATCAGCAGCGTGTAGCCGTCCGGCTCTGCTTTCGCGGCCAGTTGCGAGCCGAGTACTCCCTGCCCGCCGGGGCTATTTTCAATAATGAATTGTTGTCCGAAGGCCTTTGTCAGATGCTCAGCCGCCATCCGACTGTAGAGATCATAAACGCCGCCCGGCGGAAACGGCACGATGATCCGCACGAGCTTTGTCGGATAGTCCGCGCCGAATGCGCGTGATGGGAGTATTGTAGCTGCGATCAGCGCGGCGATCCGGGCGAGCCGTAACCATCTCGAATTCAGCATTGTCTACCTCCCAGTGAATGGCTATTCGCCGCGTCGTTTCCCATTCGGTTGCGCGGCTTGACCCAAACGCTAGTTCAATATATTTAATTTTGCAAACTAAAAATATCAAACAGCGCAAGGAACGATCATGAGACCGTGGGATCCATTTATCTCCACTGAAGAACAACGCGCTTACGAAGCCGCAGGCTTCGGCCGGCCCGGCGGACTCGGAAAGCGTCCAGCTCTGCTGATCATTGACGTCCAGTATCGAACCACCGGAACAACGCCACTGCCCTTCTGGCAGGCCGTGGAAGAATTTCCAACTTCATGCGGCGACGTCGCCTGGCAATCCGTTCGCCATATCAAGGATCTTCTGACCCTGTTCCGCAGCAAGAGATGGCCTGTCGTCTACCCCCATGTAGCGCCAAAAACACGAAACGACCGTGGCAGGTTGGCCAGCAAGGTGCCTGCCATCATGTCGATTTCATCGCGCGGATATGAGTTTGTGGAAGAGATCGCGCCTCTCGAGCACGACATCCTGATTCCGAAGAAACATCCGAGTGCTTTTTTTGGAACAACTCTCGTCAGCCATCTCGTCGATCTCAATGTCGATACACTGGTCATGACCGGGTGCACGACATCGGGCTGCGTCAGGGGCAGCGTCGTTGACGCCTTTTCCTACAATTTTCACGTCGCCATTCCCGAAGAGTGCGTCTACGACCGCAGCCGCGCGGCTCATGCTGTGAACCTTTTTGACATGTCGCAAAAGTACGCCGACGTATCACCGACCGCGGTGCTTCGTTCACAACTTGCTGACCTACAGCCCGGAGCCTGACATGCGGGATGATTTCGAATACGGGTCCGCCGGTATCATCGGCATTGCGCCGCCGCAATCGAACCCGACAGTCGAGCCTGAGATGGCAACGCTTCTGCCCGCCGACGTGACAATGCTCACGACGCGTCTCCGCGGAAATATGCTGGATACCCGAAAACGGTTCGGTGAATACCTTATCAACCTAAAGGACAGTCTCGATGGCTACGGAGCAATCAAGCTGGGCGCCTTCGGCTTTGCATGCACCGCGACCAGCTATCTGCTGGGCGAACGGGAGGCAAGCCGGGAGTTCGATAAGCTTTCTCTGCATTTTGGATATCCTATCATTTCATCAGCCCAGGCAATCCGCATAGCTCTCAGTGAACTGGGCGCGGCTCGCATTGCCCTGTTTGGACCCTATCCGGGCTGGCTTCAGGAAGTATCGCAAAGGTTTTGGTTCGAGTCCGGCTTCGCGCTGGTCGCCAAGACCGGCGTGGATCTCGGCAACGGTGATACGCTGGGCATCTACCGGCTGCGAACCAATTCCATCGTCGAAGCGGTCAGCCGTATGGATTGGAGTAAGGCCGACGCCATCGTGCTGACCGGCACGGGCGCACCGACGCTCAGGGCGATTCCCGAGATCGCACGCCTGTCGGGCAAACCCGTATTCTCTTCGAATCTCTGTCTCGCTTGGGCTCTTCTCCGCGAGATAGGCCACAAATCAGCACTGCCTGTTTGGGCGGACCAAAGCGTGTTAATCAAAGGCTGGGCAGACCGACTGGATCGCAGATGATTCGGACGGCCATACCCTGAAGCGGAGGGGATGGCGTGCCAAAAAAAGCGAAGCAGACCAAGCTGACATCTCGAAAAAGCTCAACAGTCGTGTCGAAGAAAACTACACTCCCTCCGACCGTCTCGCGCGCATCCCTGATGCTTGATGGTTCGGATGCTCTCGTCCGCCGTATTACTCATTTGCACTATGTTCTATCCGGCATGCTGGAAAGCATCCGAGGCGGTTTCGCATCGTTGATCGGCGTCTCATCGTTTCAATACGTCTTGATGCAGGCTCTTGGACGGCTTCAAACCGACACCGACTGGACGGTGCGCTCGGTCGCTCGGGAAATGCATATGACTGACGCCTATGTCAGCACTGAAATTAGCGACCTCGAGCAACAGGGTTTTCTGGAGAAGGTCACAAACCCGAACGACAGGCGCATGAGCTTTCTCTCGTTGACAGCAAAGGGGCGTGAATCGCTCGCCGCAATAGCGCCGATTCAGACCATCGTGAACGATACCCTGTACGGACATCTCGACGAAAAAAGCGCGACCGCTTATCTGGAAGAACTGGGGACATTGGCCGCCCAAGCCGAGAAAGCAAGCGCGGTGCTCGATCAAATCACTGCAGCACAACGACTGGCAGTTCTTGGAAACGTCCCCCGCCCCCGGCGCCGGCGCCGTCCACCCTTACGCGCATAAGCACGAACCGCCCTTGGTTACCACTGTCTTGACAGCAAACGTGATGTCATTTAGTTAGTTTGCATAAATAACTAAAGGTGACACATGCTTCGATCCGGCAAGGACTATCTTCGCTCGCTTCAGGACGGCCGTAAAATCTATCTCGGCAGTAAGCTCGTTGACGATGTCACGGAGCACCCCGGTTTTCGCAACTCCGCAAGGAGTTTTGCCCACCTCTTCGATCTCAAACGCGATGCCGCGCATACCAACGCGCTCTCGTTCGAAGCCGACGGCGATAGGCATAGTTTCTACTATTTGCAGCCGCGCAACGGTGAGGATCTGCAGTTCCGGATGAAAGGTCACAAGCTATGGGCCGACGCGAGCTACGGACTTTTCGGGCGTTCCCCGGATCATGTCGCTTCCTTCATCACCGGAATGACCTGCCGACCAGAGGTCTTCGACATACCTGAGCATGGCTTTAGAACCCGACTGCTCGACTACTATCAGTATATTCGCAGCAACGATCTCTACGTCAGTTACGCGACCCATCCACCGCAAGGCGCTCGAAACTATTCGACAGACGCCAAAGCGCATTTCTTCAAGTCACCGGCCTTGCATGTCGAGGCTATGGATGATGAGGGCATTATCCTCCACGGCATGAAAACACTCGCGACGGGCGGCGCGTTCTGCGACGAGGTCTGGATCGGAAATCTGACACCCCTTGCCCCCGATCGGATCAAAGAGGCGGTCACCTGCGCAATTCCCGTCAATTCAGCTGGGCTTTCGCTCTGGTCGCGCCGATCGATGGAAGGCGCCGCGCCCAACGAGTTTGATTATCCGCTCTCGTCGCGGTTCGACGAAAGTGATTGCATGCTGGTGTGCGAGCACGTGCGCGTTCCATGGTCACGCGTTTTCACCATTGGCAACGTCGATCTGAGCCGCGCGATCTATATGGAGACCGGTGGTCACTATTTTGGCAATCACCAGTCGAACGTGCGCTTCTGGTCGAAGTTGCAGCTTATCGTCGGCTTGGCGAACAAAATTGCCAAATCCGCAAGCGTACGAGGTATCCCCGCCGTTCAGGAAACGCTGGGCAAGCTTGCAGCGATGGAAGCCACGATTGCCGGCCTCGTGCACGGACAGGTTTCCGATCATCAGCCCCTGGGCGATGGCTACGTTGTCGTGAACCAGCGCTACATGTATGCAGCTTTGAGCTGGTGTCAGGATAACTACGGCCTGATCTGTGCGACCGTCCGCGAGCTAATGGGTGGAGCAATCTTTCAGATGCCGGCTGACATTTCCATTATCGAAAGCGGAAAACTCAACGATATTTTCGAAACCTATTGGGCAACCGACGGCGAAACGGCGCTCGACCGTATGAAGCTCTACAAACTCGCCTGGGATCTGCTCGCATCCGAATTCGGTGCGCGGCATGTGCAATACGAGAACTTCTATGCCGGTCCCCCTTTTCTCGTGCGTGCCCATAGCATGAGGCTCGCGCCGTGGGATCGCTTCGACGCCACCGTCGATACGCTCATGGCGAGCTACGGACCACAATCCCACACACGCACGGCAGCAGAGTAAGGCAATGCCCGCGGACAGCATCTCACCCGTCCCGTTCGACACAAGAGCCTTTCGGAAGGCACTCGGCTGCTTCCCGACCGGCGTCGCCGTTATTACTGCGCAACCCTCGGGACAGTTACCGGTCGGGTTGACCATTAACTCATTTGCATCCGTCTCGCTCGATCCTCCGCTCGTGCTTTGGAGCCTTCAGCGCGATGCGCCGAGCAAGGACGCTATCCTTCAGTCCGGGCATTTCGTCGTCAACGTGCTGGACGAGACCCAGCTCCGCCTGGCGCAGCAGTTTGCGCGACCTGCTATCGACAAGTTCGACGGCGTCGAGATTTCAACGAACCGCTGGGGCGCGCCATACATAAAAAAGTGTATCGCTAGGTTCGAGTGCAAGGTGATGAACTGCGTGGACGGCGGAGATCACGTGATTTTTCTCGGAGAGGTCGAACACTTTCACCACGAAACTGGAGCTCCGCTGGTATTTTGCCACGGGATGTTTGCATCCGTGGCCGACACTAGGCCAAAGCAGATCACTGGCTAGGATAAACCGCGCCCGGTCTCGCCTTTCGCGACGTCCTCGGATCGCGCGCCTGATTGCTCTCAAGAATCCCGCCAATCTAAGCGCAGTGCAGCAGTTCGATCGCCCGTCGCTTTCGGCAGGGCTCGATCTCAGCATCCTCTTAGGGAAATCCGGCGAAGAAATTAGGGAATTTCTACACGAACTCTACATCAGGCTATACGAAATTCGATTCCATCAGCGATGACGGTCAACGCAAGGTTCCTTCATCACCGCGGCGAATTGATCGCGCAACTTGTGCTTCTCAATCTTTCCCGAAGGCGTCCGGGGCAGGGAATCGACAATACGAACATGCTGCGGGACCTTATAACCCGCAAGCTGCGCCCTGCAGGCTGCCCGGAGACGCTCCGGATCGATTTTGTTTCCAGATCGCGGCACCACGACGGCAAGGCCGACCTCGCCCCAGCGCGTATCCGGCACACCAATCACCGCAGCCTCGGCAACATCTGGAAGATCGTAAAGGAAGTTCTCGACCTCGGCCGGATACACATTCTCTCCTCTGGAGATGAACATGTCTTTGAGGCGATCGACAATGAAGATGTCGCCATCGGCATCACGGACAGCGACGTCGCCGGTGCTGAGCAGTCCCTCTAGCACGCCCACGGAACGTGCGTTGGTATGAGTCCACTCCCTTCAGGCCCCATCGACAGAGATTAGAGAGGCCCAAGCAGCACGAACGGGCACGTGTTGCCACGCCGTATACTGCCAACTCTGCTTGAACCGATGCAGGGAAAGATCCATGCGGCCCGCTGCAGTTTGGTTTGGAACGGCATCGCATTCAATGGCGTCATTACGCGGAAAACCCGATCAACGACCAGCTGGCTTTTTCAAATTGTCCTATCGTTAAATGACCTGCCTGCCTCCTTCCATCAGAAATCAGGAAGATCCTAGATCTGATTGGCTGTGCAGCATTGAATACATCGCATCGGGCAAGGGACCGCCCGTTGCCCAGTCAAGCAATTCAACGGTGTGAACTATCGGAATAGTCGTCGCGGCGCCGATCTGTGTCATGCATCCCAGGTTTCCGCTCGCGATAATCTGCGGCCTCACTTTCTCGATGTTGGTCACCTTTCGCGACCGAAGCCGGTCTGCGATTTCGGGCTGCATAACATTATAAGTCCCCGCCGAACCGCAACAGATGTGGCTTTCAGGAACGTCCTTCACGACAAATCCCATCTGCTTCAGAAGGGATTTCGGCTGATCAACGATGCGCTGACCGTGCTGCATTGAGCACGCCGAATGATACGCGACAATCTGACCTGTGGTCCGAACGGGTCCCTGAAGCTGAAGTTTATGGAGATACTCAGTGATATCCTGCGCGAGCGCAGAAATGCGCACAGCCTTGCGAGCGTATGCCTTGTCCTCGCGGAGCATGAATCCATAATCTTTGATGGTCGTTCCGCAACCCGACGCCGTGACGATGATGGCATCGAGCCCGCTCTCGTCAAGCTCCCGTGTCCAGGCATCAACGTTGCGCCGGGCCGCCTCCAGTGCCGATTCCTCGTAACCCATATGATGCACGAGAGCTCCGCAGCAACCCTCGTCGCGGGGGCTCGTCACCTCAATCCCATGACGATTCAGCAGCCGGATCGCGGCGTCGTTGATGTTCGGATCAATGACCTGCTGGGCGCAGCCCATCAATATTGCGACTCTGCCTCGCTTGCCCTGCGCGACCGATCCCTGAGGAGTGGACTTCCGCGGCTTCAGAGCCGGGGCAAGATCGATCATGGCGGCAAGATGCGCGCCGCCCGGAAGCCTGGCAATCCATTTCCTCACCGGCCTGACCGCAGCCGCCGACAACAGCGCCAGTCTCAGCCGTTTCGGATACGGCAGCACCGACGCCAGCATGCCACGCAGAACACGATCGACCAAGGGGCGCTTGTAGGTCTTCGTGATGTGGGCCCGCGCATGGTCCACCAGATGCATGTAGTGCACCCCGGACGGACAGGTGGTCATGCAGGAGAGACAGGACAGGCAGCGATCCACATGCTTGACGACCTTCTCGCTCGCCGGTTTCTCATTCTCGAGCATATCCTTGATGAGGTAGATTCGCCCGCGCGGACTGTCGAGTTCGTCTCCCAGCAGCAAGTAGGTCGGGCACGTCGCAGTACAAAACCCGCAATGAACACAGGCGCGAAGAATCTTCTCCGATTCGATCATGTGCGGATCGACAAGCGCTGTCAGCGAGAAGTTCGTTTGCATGGGATTTCGATCTGCGCTTCAAATACCAGAGTACATTTTTCCGAAGTTGAGGATACGGCCGGGATCAAACGCAAACTTGATCCTTCGGGTCAGTTCTGCAACCGAGGGCGGAAGCGGCTCGAATATATCGACCCTGCATCGAACCTCCGGCGGTGCACGCAGAAGCGTCGCGTGGCCACTGAGGCCTCGCATTACATCCCGGATCACCTTGGACCCCGCGTCTTCTGGCGCGTCGACAGCGAGCCAGACCAAACCGCCGCCCCAGTCGTAGAAATGACGCACATCAAGCACCCGCTTGATATCAGCAATGATACCGGGTGCCTTCGACGGGGCGAGCGAAAGCCGCCATATGGCGCTCTCGGCCGGATCAGCCAGCCACCGCGCATCCCGCACATCAGACCAGATATCGGCGCTCACCTCTCCTTCCAGAAGATCGGCCTTTCCGTATGGTCTCCAAAGTTTGGCGATCTCGCCGCAACCATACGCAACGGAAGGCGCGAATCCTTCGATACGGATGATGGTCAGGGGCTCCGACACCACACCCTTCGGCAGATGCGCCGCCGCGGAGACGGAAAATGGCGATCCCAAAGCGGTCGTCAATGCAGCGATAGCCGTCGCATCATTCAATCCGCGCAGCACCAGAGAAGACGTATATTCCGGTCTTGGCAGAACCTTGAAAATGACTTCGCTTAACACGCCGAGCGTTCCCCACGCTCCGCAATTGAGCTTGACCAGGTCGAGACCCGTGACATTCTTCATGACCCGTCCGCCCGATTTCACGACATCGCCGCGGCCGTTTACCAGCCGGATGCCGATCAGACTGTCACGGCAGGCTCCCGCCATGATACGTCGCGGGCCAGTAACATTTCCCGCTGCAATTCCGCCGATTGTCGGCTCATGGCGCCCGCCGAGAATCGGCCGATAGTCCATCGGCTCGAACGGCAGCATTTGATTCTGTGTTGCAAGCGTCTGATTGATCTCGGACAGTGGTGTTCCGGGAAGAGCCCCGATCACCAACTCCGTTGGCTCATAGAGCGATATTCCCTGCATACGTTGTGTCGTAACAGACATCGCATATCCATTCGGCCGACCAATACCTGACTTGCTGCCAGCGCCACTGACAATCAACGGCATTTTTGCCGCCGCTGCCATTCTGATCGATTCAGACAGGTTCTTTTCGTCGCGCGGTTTCAGATCTCCAGACATCGCCAAATTCGTCCAGCGTTACGTTTGATTTCGGCAGTCAACGGGGAAAACCTTGTCCGTGTTGAGTAGCCATTTTGAATCGAACGCTGCACGCAAACGGATCTGCTGGGCAAGATCGATCTCATTGAACTGGTACGGCATCAGGTCGCGCTTCTCGATGCCAACACCGTGTTCGCCGGTAAGACAGCCACCGACTTCAACGCACAGCTTAAGAATGTCGTTGCCCGCGGCCTCCGCTTTCAACTGCTCCGCCGGATCGTTCGCGTTATAAAGGATGAGAGGATGCATATTTCCGTCGCCGGCATGGAAGACGTTAGCCACACGCAATCCATAGTGCTTCACGATCTCGGTGATCTGCGCCAGAACGTAGGACAGCTTGCCCGTCGGCACCGTTCCGTCCATGCACAAGTAGTCCGCAACGCGCCCAGTCGCGCCAAATGCCGACTTCCGCCCCTTCCAGATCGCCGCTGTTTCAATCGCGGATTTGCTCTCCCGAACCGTCTCAACGCCATTGGCTCGCGCAATGGAGATAATCCGATCCAGCATCGCGTCCATTTCCGCCTGCGAGCCTTCCACCTCAATGATCAGAAGAGCTTCCGCATCGAGAGGATAACCCGCCTTGGAAAAGGCCTCGCATATCTCAATCGCGGCCTTGTCCATGTACTCGATCGCGACTGGAATGATTCCCGCCGCGATAATCTCTGCAACGGTGTTGCCTGCTCCATCGGATGAGGAGAAGCCAAACAGAACGGGACGCGCGGCTTCCGCCGATCTCAATATCCGGACGGTAGCCTCGGTCACGATCCCGAGCTGGCCTTCAGATCCGACCACAACACCCAGTAGATCAAGGCCACCGCTATCGAGGCTATCTCCACCCAAGTCGATGATCGTTCCGTCGATCAGAACCATTCTGACGCCGAGAATATTGTTTGTCGTAACGCCGTATTTCAGGCAATGCGCACCGCCCGAATTATTGGCGATATTGCCGCCGATGGTACACGCGAGTTGAGATGACGGGTCCGGCGCGTAAAAGAAGCCTCTGTCCGACACTGCAGAAGTTATGCTCAAGTTGGTGACGCCCGCTTCGACCCGAATGAAACGATCATCGTAGTTGATCTCAAGCACGCGGCTCATTCTTGAAAGTCCAAGAACAACAGCATCCTCGGTCGGAATTGCACCTCCCGCAAGTGAGGTGCCCGCGCCGCGCGGCACGACCTTCACGCCATTATCATGGCAAAACTTGAGAACCGCACTTACTTCATCCGTCGATGTCGGCAACACAACGGCCAGCGGCATCTTGCGATAGGCGGCGAGCGCGTCGGTCTCGTATGCCCTGCACTCATCTCTATCCGTGATAAGGCCTTCGGGCGAAACCAAGCTTGCCAGGTGCTCCACGATTGCACCGCGACGATCGAGAATATCCTTGTCTGGTTCGGAAAACATGGTCGCGCTCAAGCGCACCTCCTAGATCGAAACACTTCCGACGTGCGCTTCAATTTTGTGAGCCGACCCTGAGAGCAGTTACCGTGGAAACGATCGCTGTGAGACTGTCTTCTCGGCTTCAAACCTTCGCGCCGAACATGTTCTTCCAGGATTCCGTGCCGGGTTTTGCTTCCCACTTTTTGGTGTCGGACATAACAGCCAGCCCCTCCTGCACCGCCGGACGAACCTTGATCGCGTCGAACCAGCGCTTGAGATTGGGATACGTCTCGAGCTCCTGCCCCTGCCATCGGTAGGGACGAATCCATGGAAAGGTCGCAATATCTGCGATCGAGTACTCACCGGCGAGATATTCGCGGTCTGCCAGGCGGCGATCGATCACGCCATACAGTCTGGCGGCCTCTTTCGTGTAACGCTCCACGGCATAAGGAATCTGCTCTGGTGCGTAGCGCCGAAAATGATGAGCCTGGCCGAGCATAGGGCCGGCGCCGCCCATCTGAAACATCAGCCATTGAATGACCTCCATCCGTGCCC
This sequence comes from Afipia sp. GW821-FHT04G03, assembly GCF_059419985.1. Classification (NCBI taxonomy): domain Bacteria; kingdom Pseudomonadati; phylum Pseudomonadota; class Alphaproteobacteria; order Hyphomicrobiales; family Nitrobacteraceae; genus Afipia; species Afipia sp. GW821-FHT04G03. The sequence continues at coordinate 88,607 of NZ_JBWKSV010000004.1, forward strand.
GCGGGTCGGATGGCAGCAGCTTGCCGGTCTTTTCAGCAAGGTACAGAAGAATGGCTCCCGACTCGAAAACCGGCAACGGCTTCCCGCCCGGGCCGTCGTGATCGACGATCGCCGGTATCTTGTTGTTCGGGCTGATCTTGAGAAACTCCGCGCCGAATTGATCACCCTTGGTGATGTCAATCGGCAGAACCCGATAATGCAGGCCGAGCTCGGCCAGCATTATCGTGATTTTGTATCCATTCGGCGTGGTCCAAAAGTAGAGGTCGATCATAGACGAACTTCCCGTGAAACAGCCGAATGGATAGTGTTGTGCGATTAGGCCTTAGGCTTGTCGAAGAGAATGCCCGGGTTGAGCACCCAGTTCGGATCAAGCTCGCGCTTGTTGGCCTGCATCATTCGGATGAAGCCCGGATCGATTTCCTTGTCATACCAAGGACGGAAACTGCGTCCGACAGCATGATGGTGCGTGATGGTGGCGCCGAGTTCCAGAAGGGCGTCGGAAGCAACCTTGTTCAACGCTGCGTAATGCTCGATGTTCTTTTCGTGAGAAGACGGAGCCATGATGGAGTAGTACGGCGCCGGCCCATCCGGATAAAGGAACGAGAACCGACGGCAGACAATGCCACCACCGCAAATCTTCTTCTCCGCCTCAGCTACCCGCCGCATGACTTCGGTGTCGAGCGCTTCGAACTTGTCCCACGTATAGGCCGTTTCGAAGGTAAAGCTGACGATACCCATCGCCGCACGAACGTGCATGAGATAAGGCAGATAGCGGAACTGGTTACGCCAGCTGCCCTGCGCGCCCGAGCGGCTGGTTTCGAGAGCATCGGTGCCCGTGCCCGCCTTCTGCTTCACCGTACCGCCGTAATCCCGGCAGATTTCCAGAGAGCGATCCAGCCATGCATCGACCGGATGATCAGCCGACTCATAACCGATCAGCAGCATCGATTCCGTGCCGTCGCCGGCCCCATAGAAGAAGGCGTCCTTCTCATCGAGGTAGCGGCAGTTTGCGGGATAAAGACCGGCCTGGGTGATCTGCCGAACGGCCTTCGCACCCTCGTAGAAGGTCTTGAATGAAACCGAGGCGTTGGCGCGGAACTTCACCCGGCCCTGCAGACGCATCCACGCTTCGGTGATGATGCCAAGCGTACCTTCCGAGCCGATGAAGGCGCGATCGGGGCTGGGACCGGCGCCAGACGCCGGCAGTCGGCGGTTTGTGATCGTGCCGGTCGGCGTGACGACGCGCAGGCTTTCCACCATGTCGTCGATATGGGTCAGATGCGTCGCATAGTGACCGGACGAACGCGTCGCGATCCATCCGCCGAGGGTCGAGAATTCCCAGGACTGCGGAATGTGGCGCAGCGTGAAACCATGCGGCTTCAACTGCTCCTCGAGCGAAGGACCGAACGTGCCGCCCTGGATTCGGGCCGCGCGCGAAGTCGGATCGACTTCCAGAACGCGATTGAGATTCTCGAGGTCGATCGTGACCACGCCCTTGTAACTGCTATCATCCGGCGGATTGATGCCGCCCGTAACGCTCGATCCGCCGCCGAAAGGCACGGCCGCGTAGCCATTTTCACCGCACCAGTCGAGAACCGCGGCAATGTCCTTTTCGTCGCGAGGATAGGCCACGACATCTGGCGGATTTGGATACTTGCGCTTGTAGATCATGGCCAGGTCGCGGAAGCTCTTGCCGTAGGTGTGAGCAACGCGATCCCATTTTTCCGTCGTGCAGAAGCTTGCAAGCGATGCCGGCGGCTTAATGCGCGGGGCACGGATCTCGATCTCGTCGAGGGTCGGATCCGGGAGAACTGTGAAATCGCTCATGCCGAGGCGCTTCGCGACGCGCTCGTGCATCGACTTCACTTCTGACTCAGGGATGTCCTGGCCTTCGTAACCCCAGCTCCAGAACTTCCTTCGCTGCCCTTTTGGCATATTCATGGGTGCATTCATTGCCTCGCTCCTTGCTCCTCGCTCGTGTTGAACCGGAAAGCCAGCCCGACTGATTCATCTGTCCCGACAGTCGGGAGAAAAATCTTCGGTAATACACTGGCCCTTCCAAATTGGTACGACCAATAAGCTCCCGACCATGCTCTTTGTCAAGCGCATCTTCAGGCGTTGATCGAGAATTTCTTCATGGCCTGCAGGCCCTCATTGCAACGTCCGGGCTCCATCCGCTGACGCGGACGTAGCCAAGCGAGCCCGCCTCAGCGAGCCCCGCAAGGGATCTTCGGAATTCGATTTTGCGCGAAAAATCGCAAAGCCGGCCGATTGCCTACGTGGCTTAGCCGTTCATTTGGGTGACGAACTTGGTGTTCAAGTAGGCCTCCATGGCCTCTGTTCCACCCTCGGAGCCGTAACCGGAATCCTTGATGCCTCCAAACGGGGTTTCAGGCAGCGCAAGACCATGATGGTTTATCGACATCATTCCGCTTTCGACCCCCGTGCTGATGGCACCAATGACGGCCGCCGACTTCGTGTAGGCATAGGCGGCGAGGCCAAATGGAAGACGATTTGCCTCCGCTATGGCCTCATCGAGATCGGAGAAGGCGCTGATCGGAGCAACGGGACCAAACGGCTCCTCGTTCATGATGCGCGCGTTCAGCGGGACATCCGTGAGTACGGTCGGCTCGAAGAAGAATCCCTCGTTTCCTATTCGCTTGCCACCGGCTCTGATGCGGCCGCCGCGCGATGTGGCGTCGGCGATCAGAGCCTCCATCGCCTCAATACGGCGATGATTGGCCAGCGGACCCATCTGGCTCGCGGCGTCAAGACCGTTGCCGACAACCAGATCCTTTGCAGCCGATGTGAAGTGGTCGACAAATTCCTCGTAGACGCTCTTGTGCACGATGAAACGCGTAGGCGAGACGCAAACCTGACCGGCGTTCCTGAACTTCGCCGCGGACAGCAGCCTCGCCGACTCCTTCACGTCCGCATCGCCGAACACCAGTGCCGGCGCATGCCCTCCCAGTTCCATCGTCACCCGCTTCATATGGCTTCCCGCCAGAGCGGCGAGTTGCTTGCCGACCTGGGTCGAGCCCGTGAACGAAATCTTGCGAATGAGCGAATGAGCAATCAGATACGAAGACACCTCCGCAGGAACGCCGAAGACCAGATTGAGCACGCCCGATGGCAGGCCGGCATCGGCGTAGGCCTGAACCAGGGCGGCGCAACTAGCCGGCGTTTCTTCGGGTCCCTTGAGAATTACGGAACAGCCGGCAGCGATTGCAGCCGAGATCTTGCGGACAGCCTGATTGATCGGAAAATTCCACGGCGTGAACGCTGCCACCGGCCCGACCGGCTCCTTGATCACGATTTGCTGCACCGCTCCGGAACGCGAAGGAATAGCGCGGCCGTAGGATCGGCGAGCCTCTTCGGCAAACCAGTCGACGATGTCCGCGCCGAGCAACACCTCCAGGTTCGCTTCCGCCAGGGGTTTCCCCTGCTCGAGCGTGAGAATGCGAGCGATTTCGCCGGCCCGCTCGCGCAACTTCTCGGCAGCCGCCCGCATGAGCTTGTAGCGGTCGAACGCCGATGTCTTGCGCCACGCATTGAAGCCGCGCCACGCGGAATCGAGCGCTCGATCGAGATCGTCGACAGACGCATGCGGAACACTCCCGATCGCAAGCCCGGTCGCTGGATTTAGCACTGCCCCGGATCGGCCTTGCGACCCGTCGCACCAAGCCCCGTCGATGAACATCTTGACGTCCGGGTAGGTCTGTTCCTGCTTCATGGCGATGTCCATTGGCCTTCGATGGGATTGAACGATCTGGAATGACTAGACAGAAAGCGCCGATGCTTCGGCGTACTGCTTCAAATCATGCTTTCTGATCTTGCCGTTTGGCGCGACCGGCAGCTGCTGCATCACGATGATCTGCTGAGGCTTCTTGTATCGGGCCAGCTGTCCTTCGATGAACGTGAACAGGTCACTGGTCTCGACGGAGACTCCAGGAACGGGCTCCACAAATGCGATGATTTCCTCGTTGCCCTCGACCGATCGCCCGACGACTGCAGAGTTGAGGACGTTCGGATGCGTATTGAGAACCGCTTCGATCTCGGGCGGATACACATTGAACCCCGAGCGAATGATCAATTCCTTTGATCGGCCCTGTACGATCAATGCGCCACTCGCATTGCGGCTGACAATATCGCCGGTCTTCAAATAGCCCTGCTCATCGATAACCCCTGCAGTAAGCTCCGGCTGACCATAATAGCCAAGCATGACGTTTGGTCCACGTACAAGAAGCTCGCCCGGCAGGCCGTCCTCAACCTCATCACCGTTCGCTCCGACAATCTTGATCTGAACTCCGGGGATGGGGGGACCAATGTTGACTTCGTCGCTGCCCATTGCGTACTGGGTGCGACTGATCGTCGGCGAGGTTTCGGTGAGACCATAACCGTTGTGAAGAACGACCCCAAACACACGCTCGACGTTTTGACGCAACGAAAGGTCCAGCGGAGCGGTGCCGGTGTAAACATATCGGAGCCTGTTCGGTGTGAGCTGAAGACCCGCCTGGTCGACGTGAGCGACGATACGCGACAGCAACGCCGGCACGGCCGTAAATATCGTAAGAGTCTTGTTCACGACGGCTTCGATAGCTTGCGTGAGCGAGAATCTTGGCATGATTTTCAGATGCGCGCCTGCGAACAACATGCCTTGCATGAGTGTAAGCCCATACGAATGGGAAATCGGCATCACGCACAGCGAGACGTCGTCCGAACGAATCGTGTCGGTCCTTTTCCCCCGGCATGCGACAAACGCGAGACTGCGATGGCTAAGCATCACTCCCTTTGGGCGTCCGGTGGTTCCCGTCGTATAGATGACAACGGCGACCTGCCGGGAAGGATCCAGGTGAACCCGCTCCGCAACACTATCCGCATCAAGCTTTCCGACCTTCACCTCACCTATTCCGGTGAACCGCTCAATGTCTGCATCTCGGCGACACGCATGAGCATCTGCGTCGGGTGAAACGGCATGCGTATAGAACACACGCCGCGGGCGGCAGTCGCGTTCGATCAAATCCAGTTCATGCTGGCTCAGTCGTGCATTTGTGATGACCGCCCAGGCGTCAAGCCGGCTCGATGCATATAGTAATACGATCGCTGCGATTGAGTTTTCACATACGATCATGACGCGATCGCCCGGCCGAATACCGAGCCGGCTCATGTCGATGGCGGCAAGCTCGACTGTATCGATCAGGCGACGATAGGACCAATCGACACCATGCTCGTCGGTAAACGCGATCCGGGAAGCATCCCCCTTTGCCCCCTCATCAAGTATCCCGTGAATGCGGGCCGGCAAGTTTGATACCAAATCCATTTTATCAGCCTGTTTCCTGGTCGCTGCTAAAATCAGCGCTCCATCCGCGTCGCTGGGATAAATCGGCACCCCGGATGCAACCGCCACTCAAGAGCCAGCAACCTCATATTGGTAAGACCAATTTGGTCTGTTCAGTCGTGTGCTGTCAAGACGTATTTGGCCGGCCAAGATCAACCTCGCCCGTCGCCGGGCGCGTCCGACGGGGATGGATTCCTGGCAGTTATTCTGCCGCCTCGCGGACGTAACGCTGGGTCGGCGTGCGCATGGTCACGAGTTCCTCTGCCGAGGTAGGATGCAGCGCCATGGTGGCGTCGAAGTCGGCTTTGGTCGCTTTCATCTTGACCGCGATAGCGACAGCCTGAACGATCTCAGCAGCCTCCGGACCGACGATGTGGCAGCCGAGAACACGGTCAGATGTTCCATCGACGATCAGTTTCATTAGAACGCGGCTTTGGCTGCCCGACAGCGTTGCCTTGATCGGCCTGAAATCGGTCTTGTAAATATCCACGTGGGTGAACTGCGCCCTTGCCTCGGCTTCGGTCAGCCCGACCGTTCCAACCTGCGGCTGTGAGAACACCGCGGTCGAGATCTCGGCATGATCGACACGCACTGGCCGCTTGCCAAACACAGTGTCGGCGAAAGCATGCCCTTCGCGTATCGCAACTGGCGTCAGATTGATGCGGTGGGTGACGTCGCCCACCGCATAAATGTGCGGCACATTGGTTTGCGAGAAGGCATCGACGGCAATGCCGCCGTTGGCCGGATTGAGCGCCACGCCTGCCTTTTCAAGCCCAAGACCCTTGACGTTGGGATGACGGCCGATGGCAAACAGCACTTGGTCAGCAGCAATCGTCGATCTCCCAGACAGGTGCGCGGCGAAGCCCTCCCGTTGCTTCTCGACCTTGCTCACTGTGGTGCCCGTGAGAACTGTAATACCCGCCTTCTCGACCTCACTACGGACATGCGCGCGGACATCCTTGTCGAACCCCCGCAGGATATTATCGCCGCGATAGACCAAGGTCACGTCAGCGCCGAGACCTGCGAAAATGCAGGCGCACTCCAGTGCGATGTAGCCACCGCCCTGGATTACGATGCGCTTTGGGAATGCCGGCAGGTGGAAAATCTCATCCGACGAAATGACATGCTCGATGCCGGGAATTGCCGCGCCGTGGCTCGGCGTACTGCCGGTGGCGATCAGGATGTATTTCGGCCGTACCGTTTCGCCGGTCGACAAGCGCAGCGTGTGCGCGTCCTCGAACACCGCGCGCGCCTTGACCACCCGCGCGCCGGCCTTCTCGGCATTGCCGGTGTAGGCGGCCTCCAGCCGGGCGATTTCCTTGTCCTTGTTGGCGACCAGCGTCGCCCAGTCGAACGTCGCTGACGGGATGTTCCATCCGAACCCCGCCGCGTCCTTGATCTCCTCGTGGACATGCGAAGCATAAACGAACAGCTTCTTGGGCACGCAGCCGCGGATCACGCAAGTGCCGCCCATGCGGTACTCTTCGGCAAGCATGACCCTGGCGCCGTAATTGGCTGCAATCCGCGCGGCGCGAACGCCGCCCGAGCCACCGCCGATCACAAACAGGTCGACGTCGTAATCAGCCACGACACCTTGCGCTTTGCCGCTCTGTCCCGACATTTCCAAATGCTGCAGAATCATCATCAACCTGATACGAAAGAACTATACGCAGGATGATTGTTATCCCAACGCCGCCCTTTTCGGTCTTACCAATTCGGTATACCAGTCTTATATGTTCGGCACACCGGAATCAAGCGAGCGGCCGTGCGACGTCCGATTTAGGGCGAGACGTTATCTGGCGGCGGGACTCGCACCGGTGCGGAAAGCACCTGTAATATCATCGCCTGTCGAAATAGAGTGAACATCACTCAGATTCGTGGCTATTGGCATGTGCCCGGGCGCGCAACGGCTTAGCAGACAAGCTCCCCCCGGGAACGCAGGCTGGAAAGAGTAGACACAAATGACCGAACGAAATCGAACCGAAAAGCCTGAGCCTCCCTCGAACGCCATCGGAAAAATCCTTTCGTTCATCCGTGAGCGCCGCTACCAACCCTCGGAACGTCTGCCGTCTGAGCGCGACTTCGCGGAGAAGTTCGACACAAGTCGGGGCGCCGTCCGCGAGGCGCTGGCTGCTCTCGAAGCCATGCGCGTCATCGAGAGGCGGCCCAACTCGGGCATATATCTGCGGAACTCGGACGAAAGCAGCATCGAAGCTCTCGTTCTTCACGCCGAATCCGGTCTTCCGTTCCAGGCCAACGAAATTGCCGATGTCTTCGAAGTGCGACGCATGCTCGAAGTGCAGGCCGCCCGGTTGGCCTGCACACGCCGAACACCTGACAACATCCGCGATCTTCGCGCAATTTTGAGCGACACCGAGAAGCGCCTTGCCAAGAAGCAGACGATCGAGCGGGAAGATGAGGCATTTCATCTGGCCATCTTCGCTGCCACCAAGAATGATATCCTGTTGCGCGTGGTAAAATCATTCTATGAGCTATCCAGACAGCGCCGCCGCGTCTATTTCGCCGATCACAGCCGCGGTCGCCGTTCCTATGAACATCACTGCGAAATCCTCGACGCCATTGAAGGGCGGCGCGTCGGCCAGGCAGAGCAGAAAATGAACGAACACCTGTCCCAGACCATCGAAACCTGGCAGACGCTGTTGGGAGAGCCAAAGATACCTGCAAGACGATAGACTTTCGTCAAAGATCCATCCGAGCAATCGTTCAAGTCGATTCCGGCACGGTGGCGCACAGAACTGATCTCTTGCCCGGACGGGATCTGGAACGTCCCTACCCTTTGAGGGCGCCTGCCGTAAGTCCTGCGACGAAGTACCGGTAGCAGAACGTAAAGATGACAAACAGCGGCAGCGCTATAAGGGATGCGCCGGCAAGAATTTCGCCCCAACGCAGGTCCTGCGCTCCCAGCATTGATGCCAATGCTACAGGCAGCGTCTTGTTCTGATCACTCATAATCAGGATGAGAGCGAACACATAGTCGGCCCAGGACAGCAGGAACGAGAAGATACCGACCGTAATTAGGCCGGGTGCGGAAAGCGGCAACACCACCTTAATGAACGCGCCGAATTGCGAGCACCCGTCGACCATTGCCGCTTCTTCCAGATCAAATGGCATCGACTTGAAGAAGCCCCACAAAAGCCAGACGCCCAACGGGAGCGAGATTGCGAGGTGAGCAATCAGCAGACCCCACAGGCTGTCGGAAAGCCCGACCATGCGAAACAAGGCTGACATCGGGATAACCAGCATCAACGGCGGGAACATATAAGCAAACAACATCGAGGCAACCAGTGTCGTCTTGCCGCGGAACCGCAGCCGCGTCGCGCCGTAGGCAATGAACGCCGAAAGCGTTGTGGCAACGATGATCGTTGCCATCGCCATCAGCGCGCTGTTGAAGAAATTGGCCGTGTAGTTCGTCAGCTCCAGCAGCGACTTATATGAAGAGAGATCTGGCGGCCAAAACGCCAACGACGTGTCCAGAAACAGCCGCTGCGGGGGCCGAAGGCTGGATATGATCATCCAGTAAATCGGAAAAAACGAATAGATGCAGATCACAACGACAGCAGCATAGAGACCGACACGTCCGGCAATCTGCTTGATCGGCTTGCTCGCTAACCCGAACAACTTTTGTTCCGATGCCGGCGTTGGCGCGTTCTGCGGCAAGCGATCGAACCGGGATGTGTTGCGAAGGAGCCGCTCCTGCCGCGGATCCGCAACAGCAGCAACGACGGAGAGGTGCGAATTTTGTTGTGTCACTGTCATCGGCCTTGCTTTGCTTCGTCGATCGGGAAGAACCGCAGATAGATCAGGATAATGGTCGCCAGAAGCGCAAACGAGATTGTCGCAACCGCCGCCCCGCCTCCAAGATCGAATTCCAGAAACGCTCTTCGATAGGCAAGGGTCGGGAGCGTCTCGGTCTGATTCAGCGGGCCTCCCTTGGTCAGCAGCCAGATCACGTCAAACTTGTTGAACATCCAGATGCCTCTCAGCAGAATGACCACGATCAATACAGATCTGAGACCCGGCAGAGTGATGTGCCAGAACTGCTTCCAGGCACCGGCACCGTCGACCCGAGCTGCTTCGTAAAGCTGGACCGGAATTGTTTGAAGGCCGGCCAGCACGCAGGTCACCACAAAAGGAGTCCATATCCATACGCTGACAAGAACAATCGTTCCCTTCGCAGTTGCCGAGTTGGCGCCCCAATCGAACATGCTAGATCCGAACGACGCCAGGATACTTTTGATCAATCCGTAATTGGGATCGAGCATCCATTGTGCGATGAGGCACGCAACGACTGTCGGAAGAAAGTATGGAACGATGGACAGCGCTCGAACGATTGTTTGCCCCACGAATTGACGGTTCAGAACGAGTGCAATGCCCACGCCGAGCGTAACCTGCAACACGATTGCGGAAATTGAGATCGTTATCCCGTTTAACAGTGCGTCCCAAAAATTACTGTCCTCCAGGACAGAGAGATAATTTCCAAATCCAACCCACCGCGGCGGAGCAATAAAGGACTCCGCCGCGTAGAACGAGAGCTTGATGGAGTACAGGAGTGGTCCGCCAACGATCGCGCCGACTATCAGAACGCCCCCGACGAACAAGCCGATGATTCGCCAATCCTGCCTCATGAGGCACCTACCTTTTCGTCAACGATTTCAGCCGAGTTTCCGGATGCGATTGGCCGCCGTCTTCACGCAATCGGCCGACGACATGTTCTTGAGCACCTTGTTCTGCAGCATCTCGGGCATGACATTCGTATCGAATACCTTGCACGGCCGCAGATCGATCGACGGACCGATCAGGTCGACCGACGAGAGCTTGACCTTGCTGTCCGGATCGATGAACGACTTCATCTGCATCATCGTTGCCCAATGCTTCTGAATCATCGGGTGTTTCTTCCAGCGCGGATCCTCGTAGATGTCCAGGCGCACCGGCTGGAAGTTCATCCAGGCCGAATGCAGCCAGTCGATGTAATGCTCATCGATAAACCATTTGAGGAACTTGAGCGTCTCCTCGCTTTGTTTAGTCTTGAATGCCACGAACCCGTCGAAGGCAAATGGCAGCGCCTTTTGCTTGCCGGTGCTATCTGGTGCGGCAAAGATTCCATACTTGTCCGCAAGATCCGGATTTCGTGCTTCAAGCGCCTCGACCACACGACCGGAGTAAAGGGTATGCGCGACCTTTCCGGTGACGAAGAGGCTCATCAGTTCGGCATAACCGACCGTGTTCAATCCCGGTGGCATGGTCTTGTAGAGTTCACCGTAAAGATCGAGGAAGCGCCCGGCCCGATCCGCATTCTCGGGAGCATCAAGAACAACGTTCCACTTGTCGTCGTAGAACTGCGGGGCCTCCGCGAACAGGTTGCCGAAGCTCGCCCAATTGGTCGCACTGTCGCTCGCCAGCGGCATCACGCAACCGCCACGCTCGATGTTGCCATCCTTTGAAACGGTCAACGCCCGGCAGTTTTCGAGATATTCCGCCCATGTATTAGGGATCTTGAGGCCCTTCTCGGCGTAGAGATCCTTTCGATAGTAACAGGTCACCAGATTGTAGTCGTAGGGATAGAACCAGTTTTCTCCCTGATACTTCCAGGCGCCCATCTGCCCCCAGGAATGCTGCTTCACAAGATCGGTCACCGGAAGAAGATGACCACCGCGGGCATACTGAAGAATATGGGCGATATAGCCTTGGGTGGCGAGATCATACGGAGTACCCGAATTGATCGCTGCCATGGTCTTCGCGTAGGCGCCGCTGATCGGCGTCGAATCGACGATGATCTTGACACCGAACTTGCTCTCATACTCGTTGCACGCGTTTCGCAGCACGGTCTGGCTATCGGCCGCGGTCTCATTGTTCAGGAATCGGAGGGTCACTCCGGCTTGGGCGTTCACGTACGGAGCCGCCAGAGAGCTCGTCGCGCCAATGACTGCTCCCGCGGATGTTTTAAGAAAGTCTCGCCGGCTAAAACCGAAAGACTTACCCTTGGACTTCCATTGGTTTGAATTGCGCCTGGTCATGATCTTCCCTCCCTTTGTTAATTTCATTTATTGATTTTGATTGCCTCAAAGCCTTCCCGTTTTCGCGCGAGAACAAATGCAACCGCTCCGCAGGCAGAACGACGGGGATTTTGTCGCCGGCCGCGAGCACGTCGTCGCGCGCAAATACCGCGCGGAATTTCTGACCGAAGATCGTTCCCAGCACATATGTCTGTGCACCGATTTGCTCTACCAAGCTGACGATCATCTCGATGTCCGATGCCGTCTCGGCACGAACGATATGCTCTGGTCTGATGCCAACGGTGACGCTCTTCTCGGTCTCGATAAACTCGCCGTTCTGCAATCCGAGTTGTAGCTCGCCGGAACGAACCTTCAGACCGCCACCGTCGCGGAGCAATTCACCCTCAACCAGGTTCATCTCGGGCGAACCGATGAAGGCCGCCACAAAGACATTCTCCGGCCGGTCGTAGAGATCCAGCGGCCGCCCGGCTTGCTGGATCCAGCCATCGCGCATGATGACAATCCGGTCACCGAGCGTCATGGCTTCGACTTGGTCGTGAGTCACGAAGATCATCGTGGCTCCCAGCCGGGCATGCAGCGTCGCGATTTCTTCGCGGGTCTTCACGCGCAGCTTGGCGTCCAGATTGGAAAGGGGTTCATCGAGCAGAAAGACGTCCGGGTCTCGGACGAGCGCGCGGCCAAGCGCAACCCGCTGCATCTGGCCACCCGAGAGCTGGCGCGGTTTTCGCTCGAGCAAGGGATCAAGACCGAGGCTCGACGCCGCGCTGCGCACACGACGATCGATCTCGTCTTTCGGTTCTCCGCGCACGCGAAGACCAAACGCCATGTTGTCGTAGACGGTCTTTTGCGGATAGAGCGCGTAGTTTTGGAATACCATCGCAATATTGCGATCTTTCGGCGGAAGCGCGGTCACGTCCCGCCCGCCGATCATGATCTTGCCAGATGTCACATCATCGAGGCCGGCAAGCATGCGCAAGGTGGTCGATTTCCCGCAGCCGGACGGCCCGACAAAAACGACCAGCTCTCCGTCGGCAATATCCAACGAAAAATCCTGCACCGCCCATGGCCCTCGGTCTCCGCCAAAGGATTTCGATACATTCTGGAGAGTGACTCGCGCCATACAGCAAACCTCGCTTCGCGTTGCCTCTAGTTTTTATCACCATGCGCAGAATTCTGACTGCACAGCTGTCTTCCAAATTGGATAGACCATTTTGGTCTTCCATACGTCTCCGCTTGTCAACTGTCAAGCAATCAGCGGTCCGTACCCATCGGAACCTCGACCATTGAGCGGACGCTTGCGCCGAAACCTGGAGGACCCGGAACCCGTTGCCAATCTTGTTACAGCCGATATTGGTTTGACCAATTTGGACGATCCAATTATGGTTTAAATGGAAGGCGCGGAGTTTGTCGGAAATAGATCGCGTCACATAAACTGACAAGGAAGCGACATGGCTGGACCTCTGGTGGGCTACCGAGTACTCGATCTCTCAAGAATTCTCGCAGGACCGTGGTTAGGCCAGCTTCTTTCGGATCTCGGTGCCGAAGTCTGGAAAATCGAACGTCCCGGCACCGGCGACGACACACGGCAATGGGGACCGCCATTCCTGAAGGACAGTGACTCCAACGACACAACAGAAAGCGCCTATTTTCTCAGTGCTAACCGCGGCAAGTATTCGATCTGCGTCGACATCGCGACCGAGGAAGGCAGCGCAATCGTGCGCTCACTGGCGCAAAGTGCCGACATCGTGATCGAGAACTACAAGGTCGGCGACATGACCCGGTACGGGCTGGACTATGAGTCGCTGCGAAAACTTAAATCCGATATCATTTACTGCTCTATCACCGGCTATGGCCAAACCGGTCCAATGAAAGATGTCGCGGGATACGACATGGCGATCCAGGCAATCGGCGGCCTGATGAGCATTACGGGTGAAAGCGACGATATGCCGGGCGGAGGCCCACAGAAAGTCGGCGTTCCCATCGTCGATATTCTCACCGGGATGTACAGCGCCACGGGTGTAATTTCAGCGTTGCTGCACCGCGAGCGCACCGGCGAGGGTCAACACATCGACATGGCTCTGCTCGATGTTCAGGTTTCGGTACTTGCCAACCAGAACATGAATTATCTCACGACTGGGACTCCACCTAAACGCTCCGGTAATGCACATCCGAATATCGTGCCTTATCAGGTGTTCAAGACAAAGGATGGCTCGTTTGTGCTGGCTGTAGGAAACGATCAGCAATTCAGAAAATTCTGTGTAACGGCGGGATTGACGGAACTAGCCACCGACACCCGCTTCCTCACCAACACCGATCGGCTTCACAATCGCGACCAGCTGATCCCACTTCTGGACGTCCATCTGGCAACACAGACGACACATCACTGGATATCAGCATTTGAGCCAGTCGGAGTTCCTTGCGCGCCGATCAATCGCCTGGACCAGGTGTTTGCTCATCCGCAGGTGATCCATCGGGAACTGCAGATCAATCTGCCTCATCCTTCCGGCGCCATCGCGCCTCTCGTCGGCAACCCGATCAAGTTTTCTAAAACGAAAATCGAATATTCGAAGAGCCCGCCGTTGCGGGGCGAGGACACCGAACATGTCCTCAAGACTGTACTCAAACTTGATCAGGCACAGATTCAGCGCCTGAACGAGAGCAGAATCGTCGATACCGGCACGCATCCTAAGCGCTCCTCACCAGGCCGGCTCGAATAAGCGGGCGCGCTACTCGCAGCACCCCCGACGCATCACTGCGGTCGCGCTTATTGCATCTGCCTCGAAATCGGCGGCGCTATTTCTCTGGCAAGCGAAGCTCGGACAAACTCGGACGAATGCGACCTACCTAATGACCGAGGGCCCAGACCGCCTTTTGAAATGCCGTTCTGTCTTGGGGAGACATGGTCTTGTCCCAATGCTCGATCCTCTTCGGCGCCCATAGAAGAACGACAATAGCCGACGCGATAAGCGAAGCTGTCAACACCCGAGTGATCATCGAAACACCTCTCTGTTGACGCCCGAACCCCGGCCACTATAATTGGACATACCAAAATGGTACTCCAAGACGATCAAAAAACAACGGCAAAAATTCGTCACTCGTATCGGAAAAGCATCCGGCGAGCTCTTCAAGCACACCAGCCACGTTACCCAGCCGCGGGCGTTCCCAGGGGGATTCGAAATGAAATTATCTGGATATGACTACATCATCGTTGGCGCGGGATCGGCGGGATGCGTGCTGGCTTCGCGACTGAGCGAAGACCCGAACGTCAATGTCCTGCTGATTGAGGCCGGTGCTCCGTCCGCGTCCATCTTCGTTCATATGCCAGCCGGCATTCGCGTCCTCTACACAAGTCCGAAATACAATTGGCAATTCTGGACCGAACCCCAGGCTCATCTCAACAACCGAAAGATTTACATTCCGCGCGGCCGGGTTGTGGGTGGATCGTCCTCCATCAACTCAATGATTGCGATTCGCGGCAACGCCTGGGACTACGACTCATGGGCGGCCCAGGGCCTGCCATCATGGAGCTACGAAAACCTGCGCCCCTACCTCAGGAAAATCGAGGATGCTACCCTGGTGACACGGGAGCGCGATCAGGACAGAGGATATTCCGGTCCTATTCGGCTGTCCTACGGCACCCTGCAACATCCCATTTCAAAGGCGTTCATTGAAAGCGCAGTGTCGGCCGGCTTGCCGGAGAACAATGGCTTCAACGGCCCATCCCAGATCGGCGCGGGCTTTTACGAACTCACCATCGCCGAAGGAAAGCGATCCGGAGCCTTCAAATATCTCGATCGCGCGAAGGGACGAAGCAATCTCACCCTCATGGCTAACTGCAGAGTTCGCCGGATCGCGATGGAGGGAACGCGAGCGCGCGGCGTGGTCATAGAGAAGGGTGGACGCGAGATAACCATCTCGGCAGAGCGCGAGGTATTGCTGACATCCGGAGCCATCGGCTCACCGCAACTGCTGATGCTGTCGGGCATCGGACCGGCAGATCACCTGCAATCGCTCGGCATCAAGCCGGTCCTCGATTCCGGCGTTGGAAGTAATCTGCAAGACCATCTGGACTGCGCAATTCGCCTGGAAGCGTCTCAGCCGGTTACGCTGACGCCGTATCTCGGCCTGATCAAGGGCGGCTTGGCGGGGGCGCAATACATTCTTCGGGGCACGGGCCCCGCAACGTCTCAAGGTGTCGAAGCCGGCGCCTTCTGGGGACCTGACAAAAATTCGTCGTTGCCGGAATGGCAAGCCCATCTCATCGTTGCGCTCCGAAATCCGCCGCCCAACGAACGTATCGATCATGGTTTCGCGATTCGCGTTTGCCAGCTTCGGCCCAAGAGCCGTGGCACGCTGCGATTGCGATCGGCAGACCCATCCGACACTCCCGCTATTGATCCGCGCTTTCTCTCTGACGAGTCCGATTTCGTCAGCATGCAGGAGGGTGTCAGGCAGCTTTGCGAAATTATCGATCAACCGGGTCTGCGTAAATTCGTGAAACGAAAAATCGATGTCGATGCATTTACCAGTGTGAACTCGCGCAAAGAATGGATACGGGCGCGCGCCGAAACGATCTATCATCCGGTCGGCACCTGCCGCATGGGCGAAGACAGCAACGCGGTTGTCGACGGTCAGTTGCGGGTCAGGGGGATTGACAACCTCAGAGTCATCGATGGCTCGATCATGCCTACCGTCATCAGCGGAAATACCAATCTGCCGATCATGGCCATGGCGGAAAAGGCCGCAGAGCTGATTGCAGGCAGCAACGAGACCAGACAGTCAGGTGCCGCCCCGAAAAAGCAGTCGGCTTGACGCTCCGAGCATCTCGAAACCGCTGAGTGACCCATTTCATCGATGGACTAGTGCCCCCGTGATGCGTCGGATATATCACTTCAGGCTGCGGTAATCCACGCGTTGCAATACCATCGTCTCCGCAATCATAAGGTTGAACCATGACTGAACGACTGGAACCGTATCGTGTGGAAGCTTACAACACCGCCAAACTGTCCGAAAACAAGATGCATGATGATTCCGTAGCCCTGAAATACGGCTTCAGAGGCGGACTGGTGCCGGGAGTCGATGTTCTCGCCTACATGATCCACGTTCCGGTCGCGAAATGGGGCCGGACGTTCCTCGAGCGAGGATTGATCGAAGCGCGGTTCGTCAAGCCGGTCTATGACGGCGAGGCCGTACTGGTTCAGGCCGAGGAGTGCAGCGATGGGCTGGCACTGACCGTCGAGCGCGGCGAGCCAAAAGCCACGGGACGGGCCTCGCTTGCAGACACTGCGCCGGCATTCTCGCTCGCCGATTATCCCGACACCGCACCGGTTGTGACACGGACGCCCATCGACGCTGAATCTTATCGGCTCGGAAAATGGCTCGGCACTGCCCCGCGCTCCTGGCAAGGCGAGGCAGGTGCCGAATATCGCGCCGAGGTGCGCGAGGCCGATCCAATCTATGCGCGCGAAGGCCTCGTCCATCCAGGCGTGCTGCAGCGGATCATGAACCGAGTCCTCATGGAAAATGCTCTTCTCGGGCCATGGATTCATATCGGCAGCCGCATGCAACTGTTGTCAGCCGTTGCCGACACCGATGAACTCACCGCTCGCGCACGCGTCACGGGCAACTACGAGAAGAAGAGCCATTTGTTTGTAGAACTGGACGCTCTTATCGTCGCCAATGGCCGCACTCCTATCGCCCATTGCCAGCACACCGCGATCTATCAGCCTCGCGCTCAGGCTGCATAGGGTGCGGTCGCTTCGGCATTCAGCTTTTCTAACGCATTATCGTGGTTAGCCGAACTGGCTAGCCACTTTTCATCATGAAATTCGGGTGTGTGGCGCGATGCCGTCGCGCAGATAAGCGCAGCGGCCACAGCTTCTGCATACGACTGACTGCCCCCTGTATGCACACCAATATTCCATAACGGCCATTATGCGAATCTGATCGCTCGCCCAGAAATGAAGGGCAGCCAAAAGTACTTCGAACATACTATACTTCGGTTGCATTGCTCATTCGAAGTATCCTCCATGCCCCCAAAAGATCCACTACGAAAACCGACAACCTTCGCTGAGGCAATCCATGTTGTCGAGCAAAGCCACGGTCTTTCAGAGGGCGCCCAAATCGTGGTGCATGTTGGGCGGATGAATATGAATGCAGGCAAGCATCTTCACCTCGTCGTGCTGGATTATAAGCCATCACTTTTCGACGAGAGCATTTTCATCCCCCTGCAATCAGGCAATACGTTTCGTGCGATTGATAATTTAACCGGGCAGCGCGACGAGTATGCTGTTGAGTTATTAAACGGAGGTATGGTGTCACATAATGCGGTTGTTACGCTGCAAGATGGCACCACGTTACGCGCGGTGGAAATCCTACCCGTTAGACTTCCATATGAATTTACCCCGATGGATGAAAAGATCATTCATGCCGGCATTGCGGCCGCGAAGATTGAAGGCGCTGTCTATCGGTCTTTCCGGCAAGGACTATCTGAGGAAGATGCGAAGCGAACTATGGTCGTGGGAGATGAATTCTTTGAGTTTATTGAGTTCGGTGAATTCATTGAGGACTTCAAATTCATCGACTTTGGTAAGTTGGCTCAAGTTGAAAAGCGACCCCTCAGGCTAAAACATATACAGCGCGAATTCATAAACCTTTTCCCCACGGCCGAAATTCCGTCGGAACAGAAGGTTTCTGATACGCTAGCTTCGGCAGGCTTTTGGAAGCCAAAACGCAGACCAAAATCGTAGAATTATAGCTAGCCACTTTTTAGCCACGTTCTCAGTTGGATCTGAGATGGTGACGCGGCACCGGAGATGTGAACATTAGGAGCTTCATTCATTTGGGATGAGGCTTCAATGCAAACGCCTAAAATCGAAACAGCCCTCGTTTCCGCCCTTAAGCGGAACGCGCGCAACGCGCGAACCCATTCGAAAAAGCAGATCTTACAAATCGCAGATAGCATCCGCGCGTTCGGATGGACCCAGCCTATATTGGCGGATGATAAAGATAATGTAATCGCCGGACACGGACGGTTGGCTGCCGCTTTAGAGCTTAAGCTCAAAACGGTACCTGTCATATATTGCACCGAGCTGACCGAAGTCCAAAAGCGCGCCCTTGCAATAGCAGATAACAAAATAGCTGCGAACGCGGGGTGGGATAGAGCGGTGTTGGCAACCGAGCTTGGCGAGCTCGCTACGCTCTTCCCGGAGCTCAATCTAGATCTGGAGATCACAGGCTTCGAGCCTGCTGAGATTGACAGTCTCATGGGCGACTTCAGCGACGCTGAAGTCGATCCCAGCGATTTTGTGCCGTCGCTCGAAAGTATCGCGACAAGCCGCACGAGTGACTTATGGAAGCTCGGTGAGCATCGCCTTTTGTGCGGAGACTGTAGACGAACGGATCATGTGAAACATCTGATGGGCAAGAACCGCGCATTCATGGTTATCACGGATCCACCCTACAATGTCCGCGTAAGCTCGGTGCAAGGGCGAGGCAAGATCAAGCATCGCGAATTCGCCGTCGCTTCGGGGGAAATGTCGTCTGAAGAGTTTACAGAGTTCCTCGCCACTGCGATGGGAATCGCGGTTGATTTCTCGGAAGACGGCTCAATGCATTTCTTCTTCATGGACTGGCGGCATACGCCGGAAATCCTAGCCGCAGGCAAGAATATCTATGACGAGCTCAAGAATATGGTCGTGTGGGTTAAATCAAATCCTGGACAGGGCAGCCTTTACCGATCGCAACATGAACTGGTCTTTGTCTTCAAAAGCGGCGAAGAGCGCCATCAGAACAATATCCAGCTTGGTAAGCACGGGCGATCTCGGTCGAACGTGTGGCAGTATGCTGGCGTAAATACATTTCGAAAAGACCGCCTTGCCGAGCTGACCGCTCATCCCACTGTCAAACCCGTCGCTCTCGTTGCTGATGCGATGCGTGACTGCTCCCGTCGTGGCGACATCGTGCTGGATCTATTCATGGGGTCCGGCACCACCATTTTGGCCGCGGAAAAGGTCGGCCGGCGCGGCTTTGGCATCGAAATCGATCCCCTATACGTCGACGTAGCGATCCGCCGCTGGCAGGAATTCACAAAGCTCGACGCGGTTCTCGTGGCCACCGGCCAGACCTTCGACGAGGTGGCCGCCGAGCGGTCCGCCTCCCCTGCTCTCAAACGCGTAAGGATCTAACACAATGGCATCGATCCCAAAAGTTGAGCGTGTCTTCCGGAAACGGGTGCGGCTGAAGCCGAGCGACGAAGATGTCGGTTACGGCAAGCCGCCGAAGGCCAATCAATTCAAGCCCGGAAAAAGCGGAAACCCGAAAGGTCGCCCCAAGGGCGCCAGAAGTGAGGCAACCATGTTGGTAGAACTATTAAATCGCAAAATCGAGATCCGCCAGAACGGCAAGGTTCGTAAGATCACCATCCTGGAGGGCATCCTTCATAAGCTCGCGGAGGATTCACTCAAGGGCAACACCAAGAGCGCAGCTTTCGTGTTGAATCGTTTGGCTGCAATCGCATCGACAGCCAGCACGGAGCCTGAGGTCAATCCGGACGATAAGGCCGTGCTCGACGCTTACTTGCGGAATTTCCAATCCACCCTTGGTGAAAAGGAGAAAACGCCGTGAAGGATCACGATCTGCTGCACTCCGTCCTACGCAATGATTTCGAGAGCTTCCTCCATCGTTGCTTCCTGATGCTCAATCCGGGGGCTGTATACCTTGCGAATTGGCACATCAAGGCAATCTCGCATCAGCTTCAGCTCATTCGAGAGGGCAAGGTCAACCGTCTCATCCTCAACATGCCGCCGCGTTACCTAAAGTCTCTGACTGTCTCGGTGATACTGCCAGCGTTCTTGCTAGGTCATGATCCTAGAATGAAGATCTTTGGCGTGAGCTACAGCAACGACCTTTCGGCGAAACACGCGGCTGACTTTCGGGCGATTGTTCAATCCGACTGGTATCGAAAAACGTTTCCGACGATGCGCGTCGATCGGATTGCGGATTCCGACGTCTTTACCACCAGACGTGGCTTCCGCCGATCGACCTCCGTTTCGGCAACGCTCACCGGTCTCGGCGGCGATATGATCATTCTTGATGATCCGCAAAAGCCAGTGGATGCGCAATCGGACACACTCCGTAATTCCCTGAACCAATGGTTTACCAATACGCTTCTTTCGCGGCTGGACAACAAAGCGACGGGCGTCATCATTCTGGTCATGCAGCGAGTTCATCTTCACGACCTGACGGGATTTCTGGTCGATAACTCCAAGGACTGGACCGTCCTCAGCTTGCCGGCCATTGCCGAGGTCGATGAGAAGGTTGCTATCGGCAATGATGAGTTTCATATGCGCCGGGCCGGTGAAGCGCTTCATCCCAAATACGAGACCATCTCCACACTGGAAAAGCTACGCAATGAAATGGGTTCGGGCATCTTCGGTGCCCAATATCAGCAATCTCCCGTTCCCGACGGCGGCGGCATGATCAAGCGCGATTGGCTGCATTACTACGATCAGTTGCCGGAACGGGGTTATCGCACCAAACTGATCCATAGCTGGGACACTGCGGCAAAGGTTGGCGCTCAGAACGATTGGTCTGTCTGCACCACCTGGCTGTTGGTGGACAATCGCTTCTATCTCATAGACCTCATCCGAGGCCGCTATGAATACCCCCAACTCCGCGCCAAGGCTATTGCGCTTGCGCAGCGAGACGAACCGCTCAAGATTCTGATTGAGGATACCTCGACGGGCATCGCGTTGGCGCAGGAACTTCGGCAGAGCGGCATCTATACGGTCAAGCCTGTACCCGTTGAGCGAGATAAGATGGGTCGGTTATTCGTGCATCAAGCCAAGTTTGAAGCGGGCTTGGTCCTGTTTCCGCGAAAGGCGCCATTCCTGGCACAGCTCGAAACCGAGCTTCTGACTTTCCCGCAGGGTAAGCACGACGACCAGGTTGACAGTCTCAGCCAAGCGCTCTCATACAAAGGCGGCTACGATACGACCCTTTCGTGGGTCGGATGAAAGCGCGGTGAGGTGATCAACAGCTCCGTGGCTCGCCTGTCAGATTTCGACCCTTCGAAGCTCCAGCGGCCACCTCAAACGAACCGACTTCGAGGTGAACGAACTTAGAGATAGCATCGGTTGGGGCAAATGTAAGTGCCGCTGTCGTCGATCAGAATTTTCGGATCGAAGAAAATCGGATCGTGAAGACCGGGCTTTTCATCGATCCAGCCAAGGTCACGCTTTGCTCGCCAATACAATCGAGGTTCGATGGGAAGAACCCTCCTGAAAACCGGACGGTGTCACCACGTTTCATCGCGGCGAGAGATTTAAAGAACTGCGTATCTGGATCAATCAGGGTCTTATCAGAATAGTCTGATATAGCGTTATTCCAGGTTGAGACTTGCAAACCGGGCGCAAGTTCGAGCGTAATCACGCCTTTGCCATCGCCATTGGTGGAGAGATAGGCGACCTTTCCTATCCATCCGGATGCGCTCTGACCTTGCAGAGCGCTGCAGATGGCCTGCTGCCTGACATTGCGCATCCCGCCTGCGGCCAATTCGTTGGGAGCCGATGTAAATTCGGATCGTGCCTTTGTGATAGCCGCAATGAAGCGAACCTGATCGGATGGAGCAGGTACGCTTGGAGCCGGCGGGGCCGCGCTTCGACCCCCGCCGACGAGGGCTCCAACAGCGATAAATCCAAGCGCGCAGCCCAAGGCCGCCTTGATTGCAATGTTCATCGACAACTCCAAACTTTTGCTCGGTGTGCCCGTCCGCCGCATCTCGAAGGCTCAGCGTGGGTGGATCAGCACATCGCTTCCCATGGGGCAGAAGTCCACGATGCCTCGGCTGTCGGAGGCACTATCACTAACCTCAGTTAATAAAATCCTATTTTGGGATAATCCGTTTCTGGGATCAAATTGTGTGCCGCCGATTCACGGCCTTGGCGGCATATGCAGAAGACTCTCAAATCCGCGGATTATGCCCGGCTGATCGACCTGCTTGTCGCAGTGCGGAAGTCAGCGGACGTTCGCCAGCAGGCCTTGGCCAAGAAACTCGGCCGCCCTCAATCTTTTGTCGCAAAGTATGAGAACGGCGAGCGTCGCCTGGATATCATCGAGTTCACGGCCATCGCGCGCGCTCTTGGCGCCGATCCCGTCAAGCTGTTTAAGGACTACGTTGGCGGAAAGAGCGCACCCAAGACCGCCGCAAAGCGTCCGGCCAAATAGGTCGTGCAGCCTTGGGCTCTTTCGGATCATTTTGTGATCCGGACCGGCTGATAAGAGCCACTAGATTGCTGCGTTTCCGCTCGACTTCCCCAGCACGTGGAGCGTCACTGTCGCCGTAAATCGGAGGCAGAATGATGGACCGCAAAATTACAGAACAGGCAATTGGCCTAATCTTGACCGAGATCGGTGTTCGCCTTGGCGAAGCCGCGCGCATCGCCAAGGCTGCCGAGGCCTGTGCGCTGGCCGGCAGTGTCGCCGAAGGCGTAAGAGTTTCTATGGATCTCGAACAGATATTCTATGAGACCAGCCGATTGCTGGATGCGGCCTCGCTGCTCAACCGGCTGTCGAGCGACTAAGGGTTCTCTTCAACCGAAAGGTTCTCGGCCCGTCAGAAACTGACGGGCTTGCGGCAGTGGCAGCACAAGATGCTGTCATGCACGCAGGAGAACCGAAATGCCGAAAAGCAGTCGAAAGCCCCTTCGCAAGACCGGGCGTAAATCTACACGGGCAGCAAAGCGACCGACAAAATCCGCCGGGAAGGTTCCGCCGTCCGTCGCGCCGAAGCAGCCGGTCATGCCGAAGACGCCGAACGTGGCCGTGTCGAAACAGGACAAAGTCCTCGAGATGCTCCGCGCACCGTCCGGCACCACCACCGCTGCCATCATGAAGGCCACCGACTGGCAGCAGCATTCGGTGCGCGGCTTCTTTGCAGGCACGGTGCGCAAGAAGCTCAAGCTGAACCTGACCTCAAAAAAGATCGACGACCAGCGTGTCTACCGGATCGCAAAACCGGCCACCGCGAAATGATCCGAGCGTCCTCCTCCACGAAGCCAGCCGATCCCGCGGTGGAAGCCGAACTGGATCGGCTGGCGACCGCTCCCATCGTCGAACTGCGCAAGCGCTACCGGGAAATACTTCGAGCGGATCCGCCGAAAGCTTTCGGTCCGGACCTGCTGCGCCGGAGCATTGCCCATCGGATTCAGGAAAAGACCTATGGCGGGTTGCCCGGTCCGACCAAGCGCCTGCTCGACCAACTTGTGAAAGCCATGGCCGACAAGCCCAACGGAAAGCTTGATTTGCCGCGCCGGATCAAGCCCGGCTCGGAACTGGTCCGGACATGGAAGGGAAAAACCTACCGCGTCGTGGTTCGCCCTGACGGCTTTGCCTACGACGGCAAGACTTACGCGGGACTTTCCGAGATCGCCTCCCTAATTGCTGGCACCAACTGGAATGGACCGCGTTTCTTCGGGCTACGGTCAAAGTCTCAAGGATCCGCCGATGGCAAGTAGCTCTCCAAAAAACCCTGCGCTGCGCTGCGCCATCTACACCCGCAAATCGACTGAGCATGGTCTCGAGCTGGAATTCAACTCGCTCGACGCCCAGCGCGAGGCTTGCGAGGCATATATAAAGAGCCAGGCATCACTCGGTTGGAAGGTGCTGCCGCAGCCATACGACGACCCGGCATTCTCAGGCGGCAATCTTGAGCGCCCTGCCCTCAAGAAACTGCTCAAAGATATTGAAGCCGGGAAGGTTGACGTCGTCGTGGTCTACAAGATCGACCGTCTCACCCGTTCACTGGCCGATTTCGCCAAACTGGTCGAAGCGTTCGATGCAAGATCGATTTCGTTTGTGGCAGTGACGCAGCAATTCAATACCACAACGTCGATGGGACGACTGACGTTAAACGTCCTGCTCTCCTTTGCGCAGTTCGAACGTGAGCTGTCCTCCGAGCGCGTCCGGGATAAGGTGGCGGCCTCCCGTCGTAAGGGAAAATGGACCGGCGGCACGGTGCCGCTCGGTTATGAGGCCCGGGACAAGAAACTCGTCATCAATCCTACTGAAGCGGAAACCGTCCGGACCATCTTCCGACGTTACATTGAGTTGCAATCCTTTGGCCGCCTTGTTGCCGATCTCGACAAGCGTGGCATCGTCACCAAGCGGCGAAACACTAAGGTCAAGAAGTTCAATGGCGGGATCCCGTTCACCTATGGACCCCTCGCTCATTTCCTGAAGAACCGCATTTACGTTGGTGAAACCGGCCACGGCGGCAAATGGTATCCGGGCGAGCATAAGGCCATCGTGGACCAGAAGACTTTCGACAAGGTCCAGGGATTGCTCAAGTCCGGTATCCACAAAAGGATGATCAAACGATCTGAAAGCGGCGCTCTCCTGATGGGTAAACTGTTCGATGATCGTGGCAACGCGATGAGCCCGAGCTTTTCGTCAAAGAACGGCGCCCGCTATCGTTTCTATGTCAGCTCCGCAATCTTGCGGGGCCGAAAAGCTGAGGCCGGATCGGTCGCACGCGTCTCGGCAACCAACACCGAACAGAGGCTGATCAATGCCCTGCGCCAACGGCTGAAGATTGATCAGGCTGTTATGGATGCCGATGTTATCGGCAGCTACGTCGCACGTGCCGACCTGAGCAGTCGCGCCGTCAAAATCTCGACCACCCCGGCGGCAAAGATTCGATCGAATCAACTCTCGATCCCTTGGCAGGTGTGCCAACCGAGTTCGGCAACTATCATTGAGGCAAACAGCGAATGTCAGCCCAGTGCGAAATTGGTCCAGGCTATTGTTCGAGCCCATGCATGGCTGCGCGATCTGCAAAGCGACAAGTTTGACACGGTCGAGGCGCTCGCCGCCTCGGTCGAACTGCATCCAAAGCTGGTGCGGCAGGAGCTGCGTCATGCGTTTTTAGCACCAGCCGTTACAAAGGCGATTTTGACAGGTGGCCAGCCGTCGGCGCTCTCGCTCGCACGGATACCGAAGACTTTGCCGCTTACATGGTTGGAGCAGTGTCGCGCCCTCGGTTTCTGAGGGCTCGAAATCATAAATCCGGCCATGAAATCTGTAAGTCCGCTTTTCGCTAAGAGCGGACGACGACTTTCAAATGGATGCCAACGAAGCCCTGACCGAAACTCGCCGGTCCTTTCGTGAGTCTTTTTTGACACAGGGTGGATGTATCCCAGACACGACCTTGAAGCGCGGTAGTCAAATCAGCCAAGCTGTGCAAAAACATTTACGCTACTGGAGAAATCCGATGACATATGCCGACTCCTTCCCTTCCTTTCCTTTCGCGGATAGCCGCGAAGCGGCGTCATCGCGGCCCCGGTTGTCGGTGAAGATCCGCGGCAAAGCCATCACGACGACCCCAGTCTTCGCTGCGTACTGGTATTTCGCTGCTGAGCGGCAACGCATCTTCTTTCGACGCCTGCAGGGTTCGCTTACGCAAACGACGAGCGATCCGGTGCTTAGCGTTTACAAATTCACGAATGCGTACCGGGCCTCGGACCGAGTTAGCCAATACCTGATCCGTAGCGTCATCTACCGTGACGATTTACCCAACGACACAACAAACGTCTTCTTTCGCACGCTACTTTTCAAGTTATTTAATAAGATCGAGACTTGGGAAATGCTTGAAAGGACGGTCGGCCCCATCGTTTGGGAGACGTTCAGTTACGAGCGCTACAACCGCGTTCTCGCGCAATGCATGAAGGCGGGTAAGCGTATCTATTCGGCTGCTTATATCATGCCGTCAGCTGGTAGCTTTTTCGGACACACTGCCAAGCACCAAAACCATCTCAAGATGTTAACATATCTTGTGAAGGAAGAATTCCCTGCACGGTATGTCGCAACAGAGAAAATGGCGGATGCGTTCGCCCTTCTTCGCTCGATACCTTCGGTAGGCCCTTTTCTTGCGTACCAGTATGCAATTGATCTCAACTACAGTCGGCTGACCAGCTTCTCGGAGGACGACTTCGTCGTCGCGGGGCCCGGCGCACTCGATGGCATTCATAAATGTTTCGTCGGCGTAGATGGTATTAGCGCCGAAGATATCATCCGTTATATGTGGGAAACCCAGCAAGAGCATTTCGCCGCCTACGGTATCGACTTCAAGTCGCTATGGGGACGGCCGCTGCAACTGATCGATTGCCAGAACTTGTTTTGCGAAATCTCTAAATACGCGCGCGTCGCGTTCCCGGAATATTCCGGGGTCGCCGGCCGTACGCGGATCAAGCAAAAATTTCAGCCCGGCAAGACGGCGCCGGCACCCTGGTATCCGCCGAAATGGGACCTCAACGCGCGGATTCCCGACTGTCTATTTTGATATATCGGCCACGTCGGCAACATCGGCGATCGCCGTGGCGGTACAGAGAACACTGCCAGCCGACTCGATAAACGCGGCCTTGTAATCAACGGCCCGTAATGCCCACGCCCGGTCGAGGGCCTTATCCCTGGCCTTCACATAGAGCGTATTCATGTCGTCGAGGCGGACTTCGATCTGCGACCAATAAGCCTCACTGGCCGCCTCCAGTCCGAGAGCGCCCAACAGCGCCCGCTTTGCGGCAAGCACGTAAGCTAGACGCGACTGCGCTGTCGCCGCCCGCTCCTGCGTCGATAACATCTTCTTCACCTCGCAGTCGGACGGAGCAAGAACCGCCGCTCCCATGCCGAGGCCGACGGTGATCCCCTGAACGTTGGGCGACACGATGGGCTCGAAAGTAAGACGGCGGTTCGCAAGATCGACGTGCACGGTCCCCTGCATCTCTTGGCATAACTGATGAAACATTTCGCAACCGGCGAAGATCGCATCTTCCCATTCCCAATAGGTGTTATGCCAAACCTCCAAGCCTTCGACATACATGCGCAGCGTTTTCAGAAGACGGAAGTTGATCAGCGAGCGACGCGGAAACAACCGCGTCGGTTGGCCGACGATACAACGGCCTGACGCTCTTGCTTGCCGGTCACCTTCGGAATGGATGGCCTTAATCACGAGCTCTTCGACGACCTTCGCGCGTCCTCCGTCCTCGACTTCATCGACCCGGTTGTTACCGCTCTTGCGCTTACGCTTCATGAGGCCGCGGATGACCGGCGACCAGCCAAGATGAGCGATGAAAGCGAGGTGGATCACGTCGTGAAAACGGTAGCCGTCGTCGTCATAGAAGTTGTCGGTGAGATCGTCGCCGAGCGGCCTGCCGCCGAAATACATGCGTGATTGCCCTGGCCCGACGCGAACGAAAGATACATCGAAGCAGCGCGGAAATTGTTCTTTTGGATCGCGGGCCTCGTCATGCAGGACAGTCGGCGTGCCGCGCTCAGAACGGAAGCTGACCTTCGTGCAATTGAACGCAATGACATTGTCGAGCGAAAGGTGGTAGAGACTCGCCATTGCCGACAGATGCCATGCGATTTCGCCGAGAACGACGTTGGTCGGTCGGTCGGCGACATTCTGGTTTAAGTCGATCTCGATGGCGGGCAACGACGGGCGAAGAAGTTCGGCACCGAGTTGCCACAGGACCGCCTGGCAAACCTCGATAAGCACTTTGCCGTCGGTGCGCGCCGTTTTGAAGGCGAGCTTCTGATAATCGTCGAATAGGAAGTCGGGCGATTCAGGAAAGCGCACAGCTTCTTTCATAAAGTCCGTACGCGCCTGAGGATCGAGTGCTGCCGCGATTGTACGCGCGCGCTCATCCGTCCCGCCGATTTCGGCGCGGAGATTCTCGATGTCACCAGTCAGAACGTCGAAGGGACCGTCATTGGCGAGCTGCGCGGCGGCGAACAGATACCAGAAGGCATCGCCTAACTCCTCGCGAATCTCGTCGTTAGGCTGATCCCAGTTCGTCTCGCCACCTTCGCCAAGCACTTTCTTCTTAACGGCGGCCACCAGCTGGCCTATTTCACCGACGAGGCCGTACATTGCGATCGAGAGCGCCTCATCGCGTGGCTTAGTAATAAACTGATTGGTGTGCCGAACGAACTGTTGGTAATGAGCGACCTGCATCATACCTTCCTCTGCCGCGTGTTCGGCTTGCGCTTCTTCTTTTCGAGGAACTGCCAATGCGCGGGCTCGTCGATATTGCCGCGCGCGGGCATGCCTTTAATCCAATCCACAATCTCCTGTTTCTGCGGCTCGGTAAATCTGTATCGGTGACCGGGGCCGGTCTTGAGGAAGCACGCAATATCCGGCGGGATCGGAATGCCAGCGCGCCCCCAGAATGCGAATGTCCGCCCTAGAAGAACCTTGTCGGTCTTGCCGGTATCCCGCTTCAGATCGCCGAGCGACACGCTGCCGTCGTCATTACTATGGAAGGAGTCCTCCTGATGGTACGTGCCGTTGTCGTCGCGGTGATAGATATTGTCGCCGTAGCGCAGGTGCGTCGTGCCGTGCATTACCGCCTTCTTATGGCGAAAGCGCCGGTCTTCCCAATACTGATCGAACGTCAGCACTTCGTCGATCTTCATCCAATAGGTCAGATGGCCGCGCAACTTCGGCTTCACGGCGCCGGTGCCCAGCACATAATCGCCGACCTTCGCTACCTTACGAATATCGGGCTTGCAGCATCCTAGGCTGCACACGCCGTGAAAGGGATTCGGCGCGAACCCGAGATCATGCTCGATGACATAGAAGAAGACGTTCATTTCGGCTGGGCCTCCTCGTCAACGCACAGATTGCGCTCGGTGTAGACCTTGGGCATTACGTCTCCGGACGGCATCTCAAAGATCAACACATCATCGTCGGCCGCGGCTGCCTGTAACTTCTCGGCGTTCCACGGCACAATGGAATAGGCATATTTGCGTGCCGATGCTGGCACCTCGACCTCGGCCTCAGCGTCTTCGGGCCACACACATATTGCGCGGCGCGCCCCGTTGGAGACCTGCTTCACATCGTCTTCGAGGTCGGGCGCCGCACACGCCGCTGCGGATATCGGGATCAAGATCACCTCGTCGTCGCAATCAACCAGGGGCGCGCCGATCTCTAAAACCGTCTCGATTTCGTCGGCGGCAAATCCGCTAGCGGCCGCTAGCGCCGAAAGGGCGGCGATTTCCTCGGACGTCAGATGCTTCGTAAAAATCCGTAATCGGCGCATAAAGGCCTCCTACCATACGTTGCAGTTACTGAGCGATACACTTCGATTGATTGGTCCCATATTGGGATCATGCATGATTTTAAACTTGCCGTCAATGAAAAATGGTCCCAATATGGGAGCGCGGAGTGCAATGTGCGATTCTTAGGGCAAAGTGAAGTTTCGGCCTTTCTAAGCGAACGACCAGACTACAGCCTGCTGGTGCGGGCCTGGGTATCGGAAATGAGGCACCGCGACTGGGACTGCGCCAGCGCGCTAAAGGCCGATTTCGGCCTCGTCGATATTTCGGCTCTACCCGCAGTAGTTTTTTACCTTCAGCCTACCGCCCTGCGAATCGACACTCTCATCGACTTTAGGAGGCGCACTGTCCTCCTCACCGCGCTAGCTGCCCCAACGCCTTACCGGACTATAAAATAATGACCATCAAGCCCATTCGCACGCCCGCCGACCTGAGGACATCGAAAGCCCGATTGGCTTTGCTAATGACGGCGCCGAATACGGATCAGCACGATGATGAAATCGAAGTTCTGACTACGTTGATTGAACAGTACGAACAGAAGCACACGCCGATTGATGCGCCGACGCCTGTCGCGGCGATAAAATTCCGCATGGACGAGAAAGGACTTTCTGCGCGTGAGCTGGAGCCGTTCATAGGAACGCGCGCACGCATCTCCGAAGTTTTTTCCGGAAAGAGGCAACTCTCAATTGATATGATTAGGTCCCTCCATGAAGGCTTGAACATACCATACGAGTCTCTCATAAGCGGACGTAGCCCAACTCACGATTCTGGAAATGTATCTACTCCAGCTGTCGATAAGTTGAATGAGCTCGGCTTCAACATCAAAGCAAATGACGTTGGCGCCTTCATTTCAGCGTCTATGAGCAATCCTTCACTTACCCTCTTGAGGAAGACGCGTACTCAGCGCGCCGTGTCCAAGACCGATCAAAACGCTCTTCTTTTATGGCAGGCAGCAATACTTCAGCGCTCAGAACAATCACCTCTCAGGAGCCTATTCAAGCCCTCCGCATTTACGAAAGACAGCTTGAGACAGCTTGCCAAGCTAAGTGTGAGAGCAGACGGCCCGAGACAGGCGATCGACAGGCTCATCACATTCGGAATTTCTGTTGTGATTTTACCTGCTCTTCCCGGCACATTTTTGGATGGCGCCGCCATGGTCAATCAAAAAGGCGCTCCTGTAATCGGCCTTACCTTGCGTCACGACCGCATCGATAACTTCTGGTACACGCTCTTGCACGAATGCGCGCACATAGCGCTTCATTTCAACGAAATGATTCAGACGCACGAAGCGTTCATCGATGACATGGACATACGTGGTGAGGACGAATTCGAAAGGGAAGCTGACGCCCTTGCGAGAGACACTCTTATTCCTCCGCAAATTCATTCAGAAACTGACTGGAATGAAAACACAAGTCTTGATGAACTACATACGCTTTCGTCTCGGGCACGCGTGCATATTTCAGTTGTTGCCGGCCGTTGGCAGCGAGACCACCAAAATTACAAACGCTTTTCGCGCTTGATCGAACGAAATTCCATAAAGCCAATGCTTAATTTAGGAGACTAGAGAGTAGCAACATTCAAAATCGAGCGCAGCGAGAGGTCAAAAAGCCGCAAAACCTCATAGATTTTATCTTGAGCGGCGTTGAGGGAACGATAGCGCGCTTTTGCGACACGAATGAAGTTCGGTGTAGATGATTTCTTAAGGTTTTCTTTCGGTCAGCAAGAGACGTTCGGATACCGAATGTTGTGGAATTTACCTGAGCGAAGTTGTCGTCGCATACCCAGCGTTGTGGAATTCCGCGACTGGTAGCTGGTTAGCATGAGGCGCCCACAGCCCCGCCGCCGTGCCTTTGAACCTACACCCGACAGCCCAAATTGCGGGGCACGTGCGGAAAAACGGCTATCGAGCAAGCAGACCGCCAAACGAACGTGGCCTGCTCGTACTTGTGAAGAACACGTCGCTGTGTCCTAGTTATTTCAACAGACAGTTGATGCCATGATCAGTCAAATAAACGGCCGGGGGGCGACGTGAGAATAAGCAAGATATCGATCCAGAATTTCAGAGGAATACTACTCGCCACTCTCACACTTCCTGATCATGCGGTGCTTATCGGAGACAACAACACGGGAAAGTCGAGCGTTCTTGAAGCAATCGACTTGGTCTTGGGACCTGATCGCCTCAATCGCCGCCCGCCAGTCGATGAACATGACTTCTTTCTCGGCAAGTACCTCGCCAAGCCAGCGGCGAAATCTGAGCCAGGCGCCTCAAGTATAGTGGACAGCCTCGCGCAGGCCGACGTTGGAAGCCCTGACGAGGTAGAGTCCGCACCCAGGATTGTAATTGAGGTGACCATCTCCGATTTATCGGAAGAGCAGCAGGCGCGATTTGGGGATTATATCGAATGGCTGAACATCACAAGCGGCCTGCTTTATGACGTACCGGATCCGGCTGGTGTTGATGCTGCAGCAATCGTCGCGGCGCTGCGCGTCACCTTCATCGGCCAATACGATCAAGACGAGGACGATTTTGGCGGGAATACCTACTTCTCTAGAAGCCTTACGGAGAGTGATACGCCGCAGCCCTTCACAAAGAAAGACAAGCAGAAATGCGGCTTTCTCTATCTGCGGTCCTTGCGGACGGGATCCAGAGCGCTCAGCCTAGAGCACGGAAGCCTTCTAGACATAATTCTGAGGCTGAAAGAGATCAGACCCCAGATGTGGGAAGACACTATCTCAGGTCTCTCGTCTTTTAATGTCGCCAACGACCCGGAACTTGGCATTTCGGGAGTGCTGGAAACCATCAACAGGTCCCTTAAGAAATATGTGCCTCGCGAGTGGGGTGTGAAACCGCACTTAAAGGTTTCGACTCTGACCCGCGAAAATTTGCGCAAGGTCATTACCGCCTTCATCGCGACTGGCGACGGAGATCACGCTGCGCCCTTTTTTCGC
Organism: Afipia sp. GW821-FHT04G03; assembly: GCF_059419985.1. Classification (NCBI taxonomy): domain Bacteria; kingdom Pseudomonadati; phylum Pseudomonadota; class Alphaproteobacteria; order Hyphomicrobiales; family Nitrobacteraceae; genus Afipia; species Afipia sp. GW821-FHT04G03. The sequence continues at coordinate 121,043 of NZ_JBWKSV010000004.1, forward strand.
CAGGGAACGGGCACGATCAACATGCTCGTTTTGGCTATGCTTTCGCAGATCGCCGAAGACAAGCAGAATGTGATCTTTGCTATGGAGGAGGCAGAAACGGCGATTCCGCCTTACGCGCAGAAGCGCATCGTTCATGAGCTTCGCAAGCTGTCCTCACAGTCGATCTTCACGTCACACTCACCTTATGTGCTGGAAGAGTTTAGCCTTGCAGAGACGGTCATTCTCTCCAGGTCATCGACAGGCCAACTGACCCAAGCTTCAATCGTGCTCCCAGATAGCGTGAAGCATAAACGCTATCGGCAAGAGTTCCGAACCCGTTTCTGCGAAGGCCTGCTTTCGCGCAGGGTGCTGATCGCGGAAGGCGCGACAGAGGCCGCTTCCTTTCCGGTAGTGGCAAGACGCTTAGCCGAACTCAATCCCGACAAGTACGACTCGCTGGAAGCCTTAGGTATTTGCACGATCGATGCGGGGACGGAAACCCAGATTGCTGATTTAGCGGGACTGTATCGCAGCTTGGGAAAGCGAACCTTTGGCGCATGCGACAAGCAATCAATCACAAGCAAAGCCGCGATTGAGGCGCAAGTCGAACACCTCTTCATGCATGATGAAAAAGGCTTTGAGGGATTGGTGCTAAAAAACACCACTCAAGCCGCACTGGAGCGCTTTGCGGATGTGCTCAGTTGGCCTCCCCATCTATTGGTAAAATATCCGAATCCGAAGACCAAGGCCATCGCAGCAATCGGCGAATATTTCGCGTGGTCGAAGGGAAATTGGGGTGTCGCTGATTTCCTCGCGCAGTGCAGCGAGGCCGAAATCCCGCAATGGCTCCGCGAGTCTTGCGCGAAGCTTAAGGCGCTATGCGATCCACCGCCTGTCGCCGCAGAGGATCTGCCAACGACTGCGAAGAAACTTCCTGACGATGTCGCCGCGTTGCTCGGATAGGGGCAGCAACATTGGTTGACCTTACCAAAGTACAGCAACAGATCCTCGATACGAATGGCCACTTGCTGGTCACGGGCGGTCCCGGTTCGGGCAAGACAACGGTTTCGATCTTGAAGGCTGCCAAGATCGCCCGCGAACATCTGCGGCTAGGTCAAACAATTCTCTTCCTGAGTTTCGCGCGAGCTACCGTCTCTCGCGTCCTGGAAGCCATTGACGAGGAGCGTCAGATCGCGTCCGAGGAGAAGCGACGGATCGAAGTCGATACTTATCATTCATTCTTTTGGCGAATCCTGAAGGCCCACGGATACCTCGTCGGCTTTCCACGAAAGATGACCATTCTCACTCCGCCAAACGAAGCAATCGCGCTTTCCGCCGTCCGCAGCGGGTTCAAGGCGAATGCAAAGCTTACAGACATAGAGAAAGCGGTGAAACGTCAGCGGGAGGACGACGAGAGACTTCGCCTAGCCCGGGACGAGGGAAAGATTTGCTTCGACCTCTTCGCAGCCCAGGTCGGCACTCTTCTCCACAGATCCGCAAAGATACGTAAACTTGTTTCAACCAAGTACCCGTTCATCATCCTAGATGAATTTCAGGACACGAGCGCGGACCAGTGGCGTGTCGTGAAGGCTTTGGGGCAGAATAGCACCCTGATCGCGCTTGCGGACCCGGAACAGCGGATCTTCGATTTCATCGGTGCCGACCCCGCACGTCTCGATCATTTCAAGATAGCCTTCGCACCGACGACGCACGATCTCAGCACCGACAATCATCGGAGCAAGGGGACCGACATCGCGGCCTTTGGTAACGACATCCTGACGGGGAAATTTCGGCAGGACACATACCTAGGCATTGATTTTCAGGGCTTTGAGTCGAACCCCAACCAAGCGTTTAGTACACTCACCACACAAATCTTGCAGGCGCGTGCGCGCCTAATCAAAACTGGCAAGAAGAATTGGTCCCTAGCGATCCTCGTGCCGACGAAGAAAATGACTCGACTCGTGTCAGACGCGCTTCGAGAGCCGCATGGCACGCTGCCCGCCATATCGCACTCCGCCGCGGTCGACATGGAAGGCCCTATCCTAGCCGCCGAGGTCGTCGCGTTCTTGTTACAGCCTCGCCGTGGCGAGCGTCATTTTGGCGAATTCGTCGATCTACTGTGCAGTTTCTTTCATGGAAAAGGCGGCAACGCACCCTCTAAAAGCAATATGGATGAGGCCAATAGACTTCGGATCGCATTTCAGAAGTGGACGCTATGTCTGACCGCAGGGAAGCCCATTCCCGGCAGGAGCGTCCTTATTGCCGTTCAAGCGGTCTATTCTCAAGCATGCGCTGCGGTGTTGATTGGCGATCCAGATGTGGACTGGATAGCCATTCGATCGATTCTGGAGCAAGGAGGTTGTTCGCGCTTGAAGGAGATCGCCGTCGAAGTACGAAATGTCAGACTCCTGGAGCGAGGAACCCAATTACGCCAGGCACTGGCGCAGGACTGGCGCGAAAATGCCGCCTATCAGAACGCCTTGGCAGTTACCCGTCAGTCGTTTGTGCAAGAGCATTTTGCGACGGGCCATAAGCCGGAGCGCGGTGTCGTTGTTATGAACATGCACAAGGCGAAAGGTAAACAGTTCGACGAAGTAATCATCTTCGAAGGTTGGCCGCGCAGAGCAAAACGAGAGATTGTCGCTAATCCTGATCGTATAGTTCAATCAAACTCACAGGTAAATCGATCGAGCCAAGCGAGACAGAACTTTCGGGTCAGCATCACTCGGGCAAAAACGCGTACAACTATTCTATCGCCCAACGACGATATCTGCGTTCTCTTGCTTTCTGATGAATAGTGACCTGGCAACACACTCATTCGCGTGAATTTAAAGCAGCATCTTTGCACGGGGCAACTTGATACAATGACGTTCTGAGATCAGCTCGGCGGTTGCTTGCTACACGACATGGCGCCGCGACAGCTGATTGTACTCCGCGCCACCTGCCGCATCGTGTGACCGTTGATAACAACGAGCCCTTCAAATCCGTGCGGGACAACGCACTCTCTAGCGCCACCGGCCGGCTCTACCTCTGGACTAATCTCTGCCAAGTTGTAGCCTTGCATGGACAAGACCTGCGCGAAACACTGGGCCGACGAACCTAGTAACGGACGGCAGATTCTAACGACTTCAGAAACCTTCCGGCGACGGACACATAGATTGAGTACCAATCGCGCACATTGTAAATCCTCTGATTGAAGCGGTTCTCTTTCAAAGCCTCGTCCGCCATCTCACGAGACTCGGGGGTTCCCTTAAAGATGCCAATAAGTACATCACCGTCATGGAGTGGGCGAAGGAGCGATCCGCCAGAACTATACAGCGATCCATCGCAATCGGTCTTTACGAAGGCGCCATTTCCGCTCACCCAACGAATGTCGCTCACCCTGCAATCTTCGATCGTGCGCGGAAATATTTTGTTGCGGCTGCGATCCGTAACGAAAAAATCGTAGGACGCCCCTGCAACCGCGACCACTTTCTCGTCCGGCTCAAGGACGCTCCCTTCGGAAGGCAGTTTATAAGGAGTAACACCTTGGACGCTTTTTTCGAGGCGAACAATTGCCCAGTCATCACCGGCTTTAATTTCGGCATTGTTCGGGCACGTAAAACCGGTAGCCGCGCGAGCGGCGACCTTGTAGTTCAATAACTTCGTGCCTACAGAAATTTTGAAAACGCATTCTGAAGGCGTCGCCACGACCGTACACGTTTTCTCATCTTCAAAAACATGAGCCGAGGTCGTGATAATATTGCTCGCTCCGGTTAGTTGCGCCGATGCCTGCATGTTTCCGCAAACAATGATCCCGGTCGACGCATAACGATTCGCAATCACCGACGCACTTAAGCCCTTGCGCGCAGCGTATTGCTGAAAAGTATAGCGACCCGCTTCACCGATGACCGCGATTTGCTGAACCGACGATTTGTCAAAAGCCAGCGCACTATTTCCCAGCAAGACGGCAATTGCCAGGATAACGATTAGCGTGTTCATCACTCCTCCAATTTAAGCAAAGCCTTTTCCGCAATGTCAGGAGCGTCAATAGCCCGTTTGGGTCATTCCAAGAGTAATGACCTCTGGCAATCTATCGCGCTTGGCCTGCACAGATATGCGACCTGTATCCGCTGAGCCATCGGCAGGTTGAATCCGTCTCAGGGATGGTGCGTCTGGAGGTGACTTTCCATGATGAGATTTCCACTCATCTCTCTTTCCGCCCTGGCGCTCCTGATGCATCCCGGTTCAATGGACGTTCCTCTCGCCGGTCCGTTAGGGCGCGATATCTCCGAAAGACGTTCAACCCATATTTTCGAAAGTGTCGCGATCGTCGATGAATACGACGAGGAAGGTCGATACACCGAGAACGAGTATGCGATCAAACGCGGGCTGTCAGTGCCGGACGTCCAGACCCGATTTGCAGCAACGGGAATCATCACGTGTGGCAAATATCGGGGTTCGGCACAATTAACTGGCAACAATGACACAATCACAACCTCAGCTCATATGTTCACCGGGGCCAGAGATTGTGATCCGGGCACGCCTCCCGAATCCTGCACCTTCACGACCAAGAAGGGAAATGACACTCAGACCCGAAGGATTTCGAAGGTTGTGGGAAATGGGTTCAAATGCCCTGGCAAGCAAAAAACGGGTAATGATTGGGCGGTCTTAAAACTTCAAAGGCCGATCGAACGGGTCGAACCGTACCTTCTTCCCTCGCTGAGCGACTTCTATATCAAAACTGGGGACAAAATAGTAAGTGTCGCCGGTATGAGCATCGACTTTCACAGGCGCCACCCAACGACCGGCAGCAAGTCTTTTCCAAAGTCGATTGAGGACTGCCAAGTTGGAACGGTTTATTATCCGCTGGGAAAATTCAGCACTTTCGATACGACGTGTGACTTCTCCGGCGGTGCTTCGGGAGGCTCGATCTTGCGAGCGTCAGAACGAGGGACGGTTCTCTTGGGGATCAACAAGGGAAACAATGAAACACTGAAGGAGAGGGAAAACGCACGCGACAATGGTATTGTGAGACGAGAGAAATATTCAGCGGGTGAATACGCCTCCTATCATGTGCCAGTGGATGGCGAATTCCTGAAGGCAATTGAAAGAGCCATCAGTGGCGGCGCGAAGTAGTCATTTGCTCGCCGCCCTATCGTTGCTCGCGTCTGCGGGCTCTGAGGCGCATGCATTCTCCGCCTTACGTCCCGAGGACGACGCCAAGACTCAAAGCCAGTTTCAAAAAACTGCCGTCATAGATGAAGACGGACGAATGACCGAGGAAGAGTACGCGCGGAAGAAGGGTATTCCGTTGACGGAAGTGCAGAATCGATTCGCTGCAACGGGTGTCCTGAAGTGCGCCAAACATTCGGCAAGCGGACAACTAACGGGCTCAGATAATACAATCACCACTGTCGCGCACATTTTTGTGGGAATGGGATGCAACGCGAAAAATACACCTCGCAATTGCTCCTTTACCGCAAAGTTCAGAGATAGAGAGCAAACCTCCGAAATCTCTGAACTGGTCGGCATGGGATTCAAATGCCCGATCCGGCCAAAGCGACAAAACGACTGGGCTGTTCTCAAACTGAAAAGCCCAATGAGGGGCATAACGCCATACACGTTGCCTTATCCCGACGAGGACGTGAAAGACCGGGATGATGTGATTTCCGTTGCGGCATCCGGACGTGATTTTGATCGCGCTGATCCAAGAACGGGAAAGAAAGTTTTTACGAAGTCCATCGAGGAATGCCAAGGGCGGCAGCCCTATTATGAAGATGGCTTCGAAGTTCTCTTCTTGTCCAATTGTGATTCGTCCCCTGGATCATCGGGCGGCTCCATCCTGAGGGCGCGAAAGCGATACGACGTCCTGATGGGAATAACGGCAAACAACAATGAAACGGATACTCAAATCGCTCAAGCAGCGAAGCGAGGAACTCCAAATCATGGACCTTACGTCGAAGGGAAGTGGGCAACGTATCAGGTGCCTCTTAGTGGAGAATTTCTTCAATTGCTGGAAACAGCAATCGGCGGACGGCCGCCGCTATAGGCCCTCCGTGTCATAGCAATACGAGAACCTTGGAAGTCACAATGTCTTGTCGCCGATACATCGCACTTTGGGTGGTGGCGGTAATCTGTAGCACCAACGCTCTCGATTCAAACGCCCGTTCCGAAGATATCTACACTTCGCATCATCCGATCCACAAGATCGCTGTCATCGACGACGACGGTCGAATGACCGAGGAAGAGTACGCGCAGAAGAAAGGCGTGCCGGTAGAAGAAGTGCAGAACCGGCTCGCCGCGACGGGGGTTCTGAAATGCGACAATGATTCAACCAGCGCGCAGATCACCGGAGCTAATGACACAATAACGACCGTTGCACATATGTTTAAGTCGAAAGAATGCGCCAAGCGGAACGAGCCCAAGAAATGCTCGTTCACGGTTAAAGTTGGAGGCAAGGAACTGACGTCGCTGATCGCTTCACTTGCGGACATTGGATATAAATGCCCCGGGGGACGACGAAAGGACGATTGGGCCGTCCTGAAGCTTCAAACTCCGATCGGCGTCAAGCCATACGCTCTTCCGTACTCGGACGAAAAAATATGGCCAGACGACCCCGTGATTTCGATCGCGGCAACCTCCACAGATTTCTATCGGGTAGCTGGAAGAGATAGCAGAGCCCCGCCAAAATCGATCGAAGAATGTCAGGGAAGATATCCGTACTTTGAAGACGGACTTCAAGTCATGTTCGCTTCAAACTGTGATTCATCTCAAGGCTCGTCCGGTGGATCCATGCTCAGAGAGCGAAAACGTCATGACGTTCTCATGGCCATTACTGCCGGCAACAAGGAAACGGCTGCTCAGATCAACCGAGCTGAAAGGACGGGCGTACCAACCAGTCGTGCTTTTGCCGAGGGAAAGTGGGCCTCTTATCACATTCCGCTTAAAGGCGCGTTCCTCGAAGCAGTTGAAAAAGCAATCGGCGGGCGATCGCCCTGATTGCCAGGACTCGAGCTAAGTTGGCCGCGCGTATAGACCTTCTCGGAGGCAATAATGTCGCGAACTTCTGGTTCGGGACACTAGGTCATCTTCCGGATGATGTTCTAGCCTAACCCGTTTGGGTCATGTGATCCGCCTTCCCCTTTGTCAAACTGGCGACGTTGATACGAAGTTCGCGGGAAGGACGACTGTGAAAAAGGTCTTCGTCTTTGCCATCGTGATCGCATTGCTTCTGTTTGCCGGCGGGCGGTCTTCTTCAGCACAGCCTTCCTATCTTCCCTACGTCGGACCGATCTGCAACGGGCCGCGCGGTCCCGCCCCCTGTGCAGTCATTCAGCGGTGGATGCAGACGCAGCAGCAGTTGGCGCAAATTCAACTCCAGCCGATCGGCTTCCAACAGGGTATCGGCCCCATTTGCGTCGGCCCGCTCGGTCCCGGACCGTGCGAAGCAGTTCGTCGCTTCATCTTAATGCAACAGCAATCCGGCCAGACGTCGCACGTGATCAGCAACCAGCCCGGCGTCGGACCTATCTGCGTGGGACCGTTCGGGCCTGCGCCGTGCGCGTCAATCCATATCTATACGGTCGGACAGCGCATGGCCGCCGATGAACCTCCGCCGTTTGCGCCTCTCCAGTTCCAGGTCCTCAACACGTCCGGCCCGTATGGTCCCATCTGCAATGGCCCCCAAGGCCCCGCACCGTGCAGCCTCGTACAGCAATACATGTTGGATCAGTCGACAGGAGCAATTCCTCCAGCCAGCAGCTTCGGAGTGCCAACCGGACTCAACGCCCAGGATCTCGCGCGCCAGTGCGCCGCAAGAGCAGGGGTAGACATAATGGCGTTTGCCAGTTGTGCCGGGCAGAACGTCATCCTGCCGCCCGACAAGCAGGCGATCCTCGACTGCGCGCTGACAAATACTAACTCCACGGCGAAGTTTGCCGAGTGCGCAGCCCCGAACTTCGGCATCAAGCTGACGGACGACCAGCGTATCGTCGCCGCGTGCGCCCAGCAGTCTGGCGGAGACACATCGGCATTCTCAAGGTGCGCAGCAAGTTCCTGGAGCGGCAAGCTTTCGCAGGATCAGCAGGCGGCGATCCAATGCGCCACCAACTCGGGCGGCAATGCCTCGCAGTTTTTGCGATGTGCCGGCGGGGCCTGGGCGCGCCGAAGCCTGTCCGAGGATCAGCGGGCGATCGTGCAGTGCGTGGCAGACACGAAAGGCAACACAGCGGACTTTCTGACCTGCGCCGGAACCTCTTGGGCAAGTAGCAATCTGACCCCCGAGCAGCAGGTGGCCGTGCAGTGCGTTGCAAACGCTAAAGGCGACACGGCAAGCTTCCTCGGGTGTGCCACACCATGGGTCACTAAGAATCTGACGCATGGACAGCGCGCGGTCGTCCAGTGCGCCGCCACGTCCGGCGGCAATAGTTCGAATTTCCTCAACTGCGCTGGATCCTCCCTAATTGGGCCAAGCCTGTCACAGGACCAGCGGGCCGTCCTTCAATGCGCAGCGACCTCCAGCGGAGACGCGGGCAATTTTGCCGGCTGCGCGGCGGGTCGCCTTCTCGGATCGAAAGCCAGCAAGGAACAGCAGATTGCGATCCGGTGCGCGGTGGAATCCGGAGGCGACTATGCCACCGCTGCGACTTGCGCCGGCGCCAACCTTTTCAACATGCAACTAAACCAGGACCAGCAGATCGCTATCCAATGCGTCGTTTCAACGGGCGGTCAGCCCTACGCCGCAGCCGGCTGCATGGCGACGCGGTTCGTCATCCGGGAGTTGACGAAGTGTATGTCGGACGGCATCGGCGGTAAGGGATGCTTCGGCGACAATAACGAACTCGTAGGCCGAAACGGCTGGGTCGCAAGGAATCTTCGTCAGGTCGCGGGTGGCCCCAACTCCACCATTAACAACCCCAACCAGATTTGGGGTGGCGATAACTCCTTCGTCAGGAATCCGGGTCAGGTATTCGGCGGCTCAAATTCCTTCGTTCGCAACCCGTCGCAGTTCTGGGGCGGCCACAATTCAATCTTCAACAATGCCAGCCAACTCGCGCCGAAACCAGTCACGTTCGGAAGGGTGGGAGGAAAGCGGATTTGTCTTCCGTGGTGCTGAGTTAGCTTGCCACAGGTTGGATAGTTGCTTGATTTCCACTTTGCAGGCGAGACTGGTTGCATCTTCGGCAAGCTCGATTGTTGACCCGGGTAACGGCTCATCGAAGTCGCTAAGTCGGGGCAATAATCTATATGGCCCATGTCACTTCGGATGCAGAGTTCGGGGCCCGGGTAGCGATGCATTTGACGTTCTCTCAGAGGCAAAAGAGCAACGATTTCGCTTGATGGAGGCTCAGATTCTTGCCACTTAATTGATCTGGCGGGAGTTTTGAGATGCGCCCGGCGTTCGATCTGGAAAAGATGTCTGCGGCCCTCGCTTCAGCGGCACTGGACTCATCGCGCTGGGTCGAAGCTATGGAAACTGTAGCGACTTCCACCGGATCCTTCGGCGCTGCGATGTTTCCAGTCGTTGGACCACTGCCCTTTGTTCCGGCCAGCCGATCGCTCGAACGTTCATTCGAGGCTTACATCGATGCCGGCTGGATTCACAGAGATGAACGATACCGGGGTGCCGACAAGCTGATACACAACGGCATCTATACCGATTTCGATTTCATGTCCGAGCAGGAGATGAAAAAGCACCCTTATTATCAGGAATTCCTGGCTCCCCTCCGCTTGCAAGGGTTCGCCGGTATAAAGATCGGTAGCGGCAAGAACGTATACTGTATTTCGATACAACGCTCTTTTGAGCAAGGCCTGTTTTCAAGTACTGAACTTCGCAGCCTGCAACGTCTCTCTTCTGTCTTGGACAGTGTTGCAGCAACGGCTGAAGCCTTGGCATTCGCACGTGGAGAAGCTGCGTTATCATCATTCGATATAGCGAGTACCGCAGCTCTGTTGCTGGATCGCAAGGGAGACGTTGTTCGGCTGAACGTCGCGGCCGAGAAACTAACTGTTTCCGACCTTCAGATCGTAAACCGAAAATTGGTGTCGTGGGATCGTGAAGCCAATCGTCGGCTGGATGATGCAATAAAGCAGTTAATTTGGACACGAAGGGCGACGTCGGTTCGACCCATTATTTTTCCTCGCGTGGGTCGCAGCCCCATCGTTATTTACGGAGTGCGAACGGCCGACCTTACGGACACTCCATTCTCAAGATTCAACGCCATTCTGGTTCTGGCCGACCCCGATTCTCGGCCCCGCCCCGCCGCGGAGACCTTGCAGGCTGTGTTTGGCCTGACGCCAGCGGAAGCCCGATTGGCCGATGGCTTGGTTTCCGGTGGTGACCTGAATTCGGAAGCCGAGAGGCTCAAGCTTTCACGGGAAACGGTTCGAAACCAGCTAAAATCCATTTTTGCAAAAACCGGAACACATCGGCAATCCGATCTGGTGGCAATGCTTTCACGCCTGCTTTCCGGTAAATAGATGCCGGATCAATCCTGCTCAGATACGTGACACCAGAACTGCTTTCTATCTGTGCCCGCCTTTAGCCCATTTGGGTCATTCCAGAACAAGCCGGTGTCTGTGACCTTACAAGAGTATCAAACATGCACTAAAACGGCGCTGAAGTTCCGCCATTCTCCTTTATCAGAAACGAGATTGCATTAGCGATTCGGCGCGCTGTTTGCTCGTCGCAAAAATCATAGATTTCATGCGTTGTATTCTTTTTCCTCTGTCCTAGATCTTTGTCCTTGTAGTCTTTCTGGCTTTTGAAACACGCGCCCACCCGACATTGCAGTCGCAGTTCTGTCCAGCCTCTGACAGAGTCTTTCGATATACCAATATTAGGGTCGAGATCTTTAAATGCGCTCTCTGATTTGTACTCGTAGCTGTTATCAAATTTAACATCGTTGAATACATTGCGAAATTTGACAGTCACCTTCTCGACGACGCTCCATGTTTCCGAATTTCCCACAAACGCATTTGTTTTTGCCAAAAGACCAGAAAGCTGTGGGTTTGGGGGCCGTTTGTCGAATACATCGATCGGCGGATTGCATTTAACAAAATCAGTCAGAAAAGCCGCCGCTTCTGAGGCGGTTTGTGCTTTCGATGGTGGCGCAACAAAACCGAAGCTAAATAGAATCGCTGAATAGAAAAATGCCTGCTTAATCACCGAGCTATCAAGAATTAGCGCGCACGACACAAGTTTACGGAATTGCATATCGTACACCTAAGGCAACATGTGGCGATTCGTAGTTTATGCGAGGAACAAAATTGTGTACGTCATAGCGCTTCTGTTGAGATGACTAAGCGCAAATGGCAATCACAGTTGTATTCGTCGCAATATCAATTGCTGCAGTTTCTATAACAATTTCGCGAAACATCAGAGGCCTCACGAATACATGCCGCGCGTGAATCAGCCGTACTGCGCGAAGAGCAGTCGCGCTGTGCGGCAGAGTATTGAACTGAGCATTGATTGCAGGCGCTTGGTCCCGGCCCAGCACCTGCACGTTCATGTGGCCTTTGTGCATATGCAGCCTGAGGCACCGCAACCAAAAGACCAAAAGCCATAGCGAATACGATGTGGCATAACATCTTCATCATAAGACCTTTCTCAGCGGACGAACCTCAAGGGATGGAATGTCGCCGGCGTCTCTAGCAAGTTAGAAATTGGAGTATCAAAGCGAGCTTGATGACTTGGCAAAGCAATTATCTAGTTGCACAAGGCGACGCCCTGCCACCTTCCCACTCGCATTGGCACTGAGGCCGTTGGCTGCAACAGCCTGTTGGTCCACAGGTTTGCGCCATCTTCGTTAACGTAAGACCGAAGTACGGACGAGGCGGGTCTGGAGATTCTTGCCACGGCGAAAACTTAGGCTGATCCGCCATTGCGGCCGTGATGCCGATAAGAAGCATTACAGTACAGATCGATATCGACCTTGTCATTTTTCATCTCCGTTGTCAGTGCGTTACGGCGGTTAGGATCAGACCGATATAAACGCTGCGCAGGTCATCATTCCCGACTCTTAGCGAGAAATCGACCAAGCGCATGACCCAGACGGGTCATGCCTCGAAGTTTCTGACGTCTTTAAATGCTAAGTGAGAGAGCGATGCGATCTCGGACTACAAAGAAATCACGGAACTAACTTTGCGGCTCAAGATTGCAGCGAGCGTGGCACTGCAATCCCGTTGAGCAAGGCCGCCAAGTCACTTTGCCGCGAGAGACCAGTCTTCGCTAGAATGCCCTTGAGTTGATTACGCACGGTTTCGCGCGATATCATTCGCGTTTGAGCTATCGTATTGATAGTCTCGCCACTTGCAATGCCTCGAGCAATACGGGCCTCTGCAGGAGTGAGGTCAAATAATCCTGACAACACCTCGGCATTTGGTACGACGCCACGATCGACAGGTGTCACGACAAGAAGGCCGGACCCACGTGAGAACACGTCCTGAGCCGCGCGCCGCACAGGAAGAAGATGCACGATCATCGCAGGAGTGCCATTATTTGCAGGAATGGGAATCGAACGTGTAATATTCTCATTCAAATCAACAGCAGTTAAATTCTCAACTGCTGTCGCATAGAGCGCATCGGCCGCTGAATTAGACAGCTTCAGACGAGCGTGACTGTCTTGAAAGATGTCCGGAATCATGCGCTCCAGCAACAAATTTGCGGCGTAGAGTCGACCTCTTCCTCTCAGAACGGCGGCAGGCAAGCCAATGACGGCCAATGCATCGGCCATCGCCCGTGCGCGTTCAAGGCCGAGTCGGGCCGACAGAAGCGCTGCGCGGGACAGATGCGGCCCAAAGACATCGAGACGGTGGATCATGTCCATTTCAAATGGACCACGAGTGTAATTCCGCTCGATAGCCACGATAAGAGTTTCACCGCTCGGCGGACGAACGCAAGTACCAGAAACCCATCCATAACCTCGGGGGCGCATAAAATCGCGATAGAATGGGTCGTGATCCATTTCCTCGCTAGTGAACATGTCCGAGTCGGTGCAAAAGCCGGGGTTGGCAAGCCGCGCTCGCCTCTCAATTCGGGTGTTGAGGTTGGGTTGCCCTAACTTCACATAGGCGCCAATTAGCTCATTCGCTGCTGAAGTACCCACCCAACTGAGATCGCCGTTCTTTTCGACCAATAAACTCGCGAAAGCTGCGTCGCCTTTTTTTTGTCAGTATTTCGAGGACGCGTAGCCAGCCCTGTGGAATGACAGCCGCTTCGTAGATCAAATCGATGAGATCTCCGTCCAACATACATTGCTCTATCGGCTACCGAAGACTGTCATTGTACTCAGTGCTGAGAGAATGATCGGTTTCCCCCGAAATCTGGTGCCAGACAGCAAAGAAAAATCCATGTCCTATGCACGACCGGGGTGGCGGACTGGCGTTCAAAACACCGCCTAAGAAATGTTCAGATTATCGCGGAAAAGTAACAGAGCAAACGATCGCCGCAATAGCGACAACCACACTCAAATTCGCGCGAAGTGAGCAGTCTTCACGGCGCAAGGACGGAGCGGAAAGCAACTTGCAGTGAGATCGTCCTCCGAAGGGCGCTGAATCACGCCGTATGACTAAGCCATTTCTGCCTCCATCCACTGCCATCCCTACCGCGCAGTGGTTTTATTCTCCGGTCTCTGAGGCGAGTCTCCAGAAAACGGGAATTCTTCAATGGTTAGGTGGAGACTAAGGGCCAATTTCGGAAGGTGATGGTTCGACTTCCGTCTCTGTAGAGACTCAGCATGCACGAAAAGCCCGCTATTGGCAGGCCTTTCTCACGCAAAAAAGGAAATTCTCCGAAAACGAGACTGGCTGGCTGACCTGGGAGGATTCGAACTCTCACATGGCGCTTTGGAAAATAGCCTTTGATATGTCGCACGAATTTCGCCGAACTTCGGCAAACATAGGGTTGGAGACTTTTGCACCCAATAGGCGAAGAATTACCGGGCAGCACCTGGGTTGAAAGTCCTGGAATGTCCGACACCGCGATGCTGCAGTGCAAAATGGGACCAATGTCCAATCCGATTTTGATACAGATGAACTGCTAGCGCGCCTGATACTGCTCCTTGCCGAATAATTGATTCCATTCGGCACCGGTCGGCTTCTGTTTGGAGGGGATATCCGACAGCACATCAAATCCACGCCGGACGGCGGGGCGGCTTTTCATTTGTTCGTTCCATCGCGCCACGTTTGGAAAGTTGTCCAGCGACACACCTTGAAGCTTTCGCGACGGCAGCCAAGGCCAGATCGCCATGTCCGCTATGGAAAAGTCATCCACCACATATTCTCGATTGACGAGACGAGTATCCAACACCCGATAGAGCCGCCGCGCCTCGTTGCTATAGCGTTCGGCCGCGTAAGGAATTTGCTCCGGCGCGTAATAGTTGAAATGATGTGCCTGCCCCAGCATCGGGCCAAAGCCGCCCATTTGCCACATCAGCCACTGGATGCATTCTGAGCGCTTGACTGAATCGGTAGGCAAAAAACGCCCTTCCCGTTCGGCTAGGTGGATTAGGATCGCACCGGATTCGAACACAGGCTGCGGGACCGCACCGCGAAAATCGACGATTGTCGGGATTTTGTTGTTCGGATTGATCGCGAGATACGCAGGCACGAACTGATCGCCCTTCGTCGTATTGACCGCTACGAGGTTATAGGCCACGTGGGCTTCCTCGAGAAAGATCGCGACCTTCCTGCCATTCGGCGTCGGCCAGGTGAAGAAGTCGAGATCTGCCTCCCCATGTGGTGTAAATACGAATGACTGCACGAGTTGAGAGGTCAATTGTCTTTCCTCATCTCGCTCCTTCGGCAAACAGCGCGCGCAATTCTGGCTTTGATATTTTGCCGGCGGCAGTGTGCGGTATCTCATCGACAATACGCAGATGCTTGGGCAGCTTGAACCGCGCCAGCGATTTCTCGCAAATCGCCAGGAGTACAGCGAATGTCAGATTGAACTCTTTTCGTACCACGAGAAATGCACAGCCTACCTCGCCCCATTTCTCGTCCGGGACACCGATCACGGCGGCCTCGACAATATGGGGAATAGCCTGCAACACGCTCTCGACCTCAGCGGGATAGACGTTCTCGCCGCCCGAAATGTACATGTCCTTCCAGCGATCGACGATGTAGAAGAAACCGTCATCATCCTGCCGAGCGGCATCGCCGGTCAGGAACCAGCCGTCATGGAAAGCGCTCGCCGTCGCATCGGCCTGCTTCCAATAGCCCGGTGTCACGGTCGGCCCGCGAATGACGAGTTGCCCGACAGCGCCGGGAGGCACCGGCCGAAAGCCTTCGTCGAAAATCGCAAGGTCAGCATGCATCACCGGGCGTCCCGCAGATCCGATCCTCGATATCGCCGCGTCTGGCGCAAGCATCGTTCCCAGCGTAGCGGTTTCCGTCATGCCCCATCCCTGCTGAAGCCGAATGCCCTTTTCAGCGTAAGCCTCCAATAGGCTGAGGGGGGATGGCGCGCCGCCAACGACCAGGCATTTAACATGCGACAGATCGCAACCAGCGAAGTCTGCCAATTGCGCCATCATCAGAAAATTGGTGGGCACGCCGAAGGCGTGCGAAACGCACAATTCGGGATCGGCGAGCATCGCAAGCGCCGCCGCTGCGTCAAAATTGCGCATCAGGACGTTTCGCCCACCTGCATGGAAAATGAAATTGGCCATGAGAAACAAACCGCCGACATGGAACAGCGGCAGGAAGGTGAGACCGGTGGAGCCCTCACTCACCTGCGCCTTCATCATCCCATTAACGCCAGAGAAGATCGTCATACGATGAGTTATAATCGCACCTTTCGGCAGGCCGGTGGTGCCGGAGGTATACATGATCGCAAAGATGTCATCGTGCGTAACATGCTCGGTCTGCGCGAGCGGAACGGCATTCGCGATGCCTGTCTCGTAGGCTGAGAGGGCGCCATCACGCGCGTCGATGTATTTCGACGTAACGCCCGCATCGCGCAGATAGTCCGCGACGTCTTGGAACTCAGAGCCAAAGACGATCAGGGCCGGCTCGGCGTTTTCAAGGATGGCTTTCAACTCAGCCTTCGACAGCCGCCAATTGAGCGGGACGAACACCGCGCCAATCTTCCGGCACGCGAACTGAACCTCGAAAATGTCCGTCGAGTTGAAGGCAATGACTGCGACGCGGTCGCCTTTGCGCACGCCGTAGTCATTCCGGAAAAGCGACGCGAGACGCGCACAGCGCTGCTCCATCTGGCCGTAGGTGAAGCTCCGGCCAGAGTGAACATCAGTCATTGCGATCCGGTTGGGTGCGCTGAGCGCGTGATGCGCAATCCAGTCAGGCGCGTGGTTCGTCATAAGCTACCTGCGACAAGATGAGGCCAGCACCCGGTGCGTTCGAGAACGCCCTGTAAAGCGCTCCGATCGGCAGAAGCTAACGCAGCGAACTTCTCTCGGAGTAGACGAAGGCATTTCACCTGATACTTGAACGGACTGAGCGCATATTCCAACCCCCAGACATTGATCTCAAGACGTTCGAGGCCTTTCGCAAATGCTTGCTCGTTCGCGACGAGAAACGGCAGATAAAGTTCACCCGCGATCTTCAGCAGTGCTTCGGCCATTCCCGACAATGCCTGCTCGCGCGGATACCATTCGCCATCGACGCCCGACGCATCGTCCAGACGCCGCACCCAGTGATCGGTGAACGGTGCCTGCTCGCGCATGATCCGCATCGGCGTGGGATCTGTCGCAAGTTCACTCAATTGGCCGTACCACGCGAAATCCGCAAGCGACGGCCGGCTGCCGAACATATATTTCGTCATTCCGACGTACGGCTCGAAAGCGGCGAGAATCCTGCGATAGCTTTCCTCGAGCAGCGGCTTGTTCTCAGCCGTTGCTCCGAGAATCGGCATTCGCGATATTTGCCTGCGGCGCATAAACTCGATCTCATCCGCGCTTCCAGGCGCCGAGTCCGCCACCGACCATTCTTCCGCAGCCCAGCGGGAGACGTAGGCTTGATCCTCCGGCTCCCACCAGCGAAAGAGAAACAGCGGCTTCACCGCCCACTCGTCCGCAAGATCCTCAAGCAGATCGCAAACGAAAGCTACCGCTTTGTCGTCGGGAATCGTGGATCGACCTTGGTGGCGAGCCTCCAGATCGTAGGCGAGCGTCGTGGTTTCGCCGCGATACGTCCCGTCCGGATATCGCAGGACAGGGATCAGGTTCGGACGCAGGTGCTCCGTCGCCTTCCGCAACTCCCGGGTCATGATGACCCAGTCGAACGGAATTCTCCGGTAGCGCAGCAGCGCGCGCAGCTTAATGGCGTATGGCGACGCCGTGGACCCGATCAATCGATAGCGGCCATCCGGCATCGAAGCTGCTCCGCTCACTTGGCTACGAGCGGGCAATTCCCCGCAGACATCGGACGGAATGCGTCGTCGCCCTTGATCGTCCGCACTACCTCATAATAATCCCAAGGCGCCTTCGACTGAGCTGGCTCCTTGACGCGTACGAGGTACATGTCGTGCACCATGCGTCCGTCCTCGCGCACCTTTCCCCCGGTCGTGAACATATCGTTGACCGGCGTCGCCTTGATCTTGCTGACGACGGGTCCGGCTTCGAGTGTTTTTGCCGCCTTCAACGCGCGCAGATAATGTAGGATCGACGAATAAACGCCCGCCTGCGCCATGGTCGGCATGACGCCGGTGCGCTCAAAGAAGCGCTTGGACCACGCACGGGTCGCGTCATTCATGTCCCAGTAAAAACCGGTCGTCAGATAGACGTTCTTCGCCGCGTTCAGTCCGAGCGAGTGCACGTCGGTGATGTAGACGAGCAGCGCCGCAAGCCGCTGGCTCTTGCCGATGCCGAATTCATTGGCCTGCTTGATGCTCGTGACGAGGTCTGCGCCCGCGTTGGCAAGACCGATCACGTCCGCCTTTGAGGCCTGCGCCTGTAGGAGGAACGATGAGAAATCGGACGTATTGAGGGGGTGACGAACGCTGCCGACGATCTCGCCGCCCTTAGCCTTCACGGCGGTCGACACGTCCTTTTCGAGAGCCTGACCGAAAGCATAGTCCACCGTTAGGAAAAACCAGCGCTTGGCACCCTGCTCCATGATCGCGACGCCGGTGCCGTTGGCGAGCGCATAGGTGTCGTAGGTCCAGTGAAAGCCGGTCTTTGAACACGACTTGCCAGTCAGATCGGACGAGCCGGCGCCCGACACCATCACGATCTTGTCCTTATCCTCAGCGAGCTTCTGCACGGCTAGCGCAACAGCCGACGTCGTCAGTTCTGAGATCATCGAGACGTTTTCTATCTCGAACCACTTGCGCGCGATACCGGTCGCGATATCAGGCTTGTTCTGATGGTCTGCCGTTACGAGTTCGACTTTGAAATCCGGTGCCTCCTTAGCGAAATCCTCGAGCGCAAGGTTACCTGCCTCAACTGCTCCCTTCCCGGTGATTGCTGCATAAGGCCCCGACATATCTGTCAGGACGCCGACTTTCACCGATTTCGGTTCGGCGGCATAGCCCGACTGCGCGTACAGCAAAACCGCGACGAAACATGCGACTGATTTAAACATTGCTTCCTCCAATGGCGCCCGTTTGCCGGGCCTTGGAGCCTAATTTGACAACGTGCAATCCGCGACGCAAGCTAAAAGTGACTAATGGATCACTAATCACCTTTTGTCTATTTGCCGCAGGTCAGTTACTAATTGGGGATGCCGCAAACGAAAACACCCCTCCTTAAAGCCCCTCCCAAGGTGGAGGGCCCAGCAAAGCCAACGCGCGCTCAGAAAGTGGCTTCAAATAGGCTTGCACTTCTTCGTGCGGGAGCCGAGATCGTCGGCGAACGTGGGTATGAGGAAGCATCCGTTGCTCGAATCACGGAACGAGCCGGGTTTGCTCATGGCACCTTCTACAAGCATTTCGAATCGCGTCAGGCGATGTTTGACGAATTGCTGCCGGGCATGGGCAAGGACCTGCTGGAGGAAGTCCGCGAGCTTGTGCGCGGATCCAAAGACATCCTGGACGTCGAAGAAAAAGGATTCCGGGGATTTTTCGAGTACGTCGTGAAAAATCCCGGCTTCTATCGCGTCCTTAACGAGGCCGAAGTTGCAGCACCCGCCGCTTTCGACGAACACATCAGCAATCTCGCACGACACTATACCAGAGCGCTGAGGCGAAGCCGGACCCGCGGAGAAATCCAAGGCTATGACGAACGCGAACTCGAAGTCGTGGCTTTCGTCCTCATGGCCGCAAGATTTTACGTGTATCTGCGATTCTCAAAAAGCGGCTCGAAAGCGAAGCGAATTCCCGACTGGGTCGTGGACGCTTATATGAAGTTTGTAACGCGCGGCTTGAAGGGATGAATGCGCAGTTGTCAGCACAAGCAAGCAGCTCTTCCAAATCCACCACTGAGCGCACTACCGCGTAGTGGTTTTATTCTCCGGTCTCTGGAGTGAGTCTTCAGAAAATGGGAATTTTTCAATGGATACATGGAGACTTTCGGAGATTTCCGGAGAAATTGGTGCGAGTATCGGTCTCCACAGAGACTCCTTACGCTGAAAAGCCCGCCATTGGCGGGCCTTTCTCATGCCTGAAAAGGAAATTCTCCGAAATCCGGACTAGATGGCTGGGGCGGGAGGATTCGAACCTCCGCATGGGGGAATCAAAATCCGGCCGGACCGTGAACAATATCAATGTTCATTCTGAATAGAGCGCAGAATCTGCCCCTAGATCTATCAATAGGTTAGCTGGGATTTCAGAACGACTCCCACGTGCAAGAGCCTGAGAATTTCTCTTGATACGATATGGATTGCTGGCTCGAATTACTTGGAATAAGGGCGATCCTAATCAGACGCTGGATGCGCACCCGAAACAGCTAGAACAAAAGCCCAGAGTTCTCGTGCGAGGATACTCTTGCGAGGGACCGTTTTTCGAGCCAGCGCATGAACAATGGCCTGCCGAAGGCCTCCCAGAATCATCGCTGCTGCAAGACCTGGATCGATGGAATCCGATATGTCACCATCGCGCTGTCCTTTAGCAATGTTCCTGGCGCCTTTGGCGACATGTGCTGAAAGCCATCGAGCCTCGACCTGGGCGACGACGGGATCGCGACTTAGCTGTGAAAGAATGATTGGCGCTAACGGATCACTGTAGTGATACTCAACGATCATACGCACACGCCTTTCTTCTCGATCGGCCCAGTGCTCCCCGTCGAGCTCCGCATTCATTACTGACGCGTCGTACCGTTCATAAAAATCATCAACGACCGCTGCTATCAATTCGCTCTTTGAGCCGAAGTGGTGATATGGCGTTCCAACGGAAACGCCAGCACGCTTTGTTACATCCCCAATCTCAAGCGTGCCCTTGTTTGCAACGAGCTCCTGCACTGCGCTGTTGAGGAGAAGCTCCCTCGTTTCGGCTTTGGCCGTTTTGCGCTTGGGAATGACACGGGGCGTTTTCATAAAGTGACTTCAATTCTTATGTTATTAGAGATATTGCGCTATTTTAGTGTCGGGATGTCGTAAAACACTAGCTCAAAACATCCGAAATATGGCGGTTGCTGTGAGCAATAGCGTTTCAGAAGATTTGGCTTCGGCATCAAGGAAGGCGAGCGTCTTCGAGAGTTTGCGAACTCGCACCCGCGCTTCGATCCACGAACCTGAAGCAATCGCTGTCACAAACTGGCTGTCGAGCGCAACGGTTGAGCATCGACGGCCCGTCGCAGTCAGCACGGTATGACCAAGTACGGTGTCAACGAAGGTGACGGTTGCCCCGCCATGCATAACGCCGTACGGGTTGTTGTGGCGTTCGTCGCTTTGAAAGCCATAAATATGACCGCCGTCAACATCCTTCGACCAGAAATAGGGGCCGCTAAATCCGGCATAGCCGTTCAATTCGGGGAGCATGCTGTAACCGGGTGGCACGGTTGAAACGATCCTCACGATGAAAATCCCAAAGAGTTATCCTGCGATTGCACCCGCCTGCACGAAAGCAGCTTCTTCTGTGCCTTCCAAATCCCAAGGTGGAGATTCCCAGCGGTATGTGTACCGCCGGGAATTGTCATTACTTCTTCAACAAGGGGCAAGTGCTCTTATCGATTGGTGTGAAGGCCTGATCCGCAGGAATGGTAGAGACCACTTTGTAATAGTCCCAAGGTTCCTTTGATTCAGATGCAGTCTTCACCTCGAAAAGATAGGCCGGATGGATCTTGCGGCCGTTAGGTTCGATTTTTCCCTTTCCGAAGAGCGGATCGTCAGTCGGCATCGCCTTCATTGCGCTGACGATCTTGGCGCCGTCGCGTGAATTCCCGCCCTCGTTCTCCAGAACCTTCAGGTAGTGGAGAGTCGACGAATAGACTCCCGCCTGAACCATGCTGGGCATCGCACGGTTCTTCATGCGCGCGGAAAAGCGCTTTGAAAAAGAGCGAGTGCCGTCATTGAGGTCCCAATAGAATGTCGCTGTCAGGTTGAGGCCGGCGGCCGCCTTTAAGCCCAGCGAGTGGACGTCCGTTATGAACAACAATAGCCCAGCAAGCTTTTGGCCACCGCTAATGATGCCGAACTCGGATGCCTGCTTGATGGCATTGATGGTGTCGCCGCCAGCGTTCCCCAGTCCGATAACCTTTGCCTTGGAGGATTGTGCCTGCAGCAGGAATGACGAGAAATCGGCCGTGTTGAGCGGGTGACGAACACTACCTACGACTTTTCCTCCAAGTGACGTGATTGCTTCGGTCGTGTCCCGTTCAAGCGCGGAGCCAAAGGCATAGTCAGCGATGAGAAAGAACCACGTATTGTCTCCGCCCTTGGTGAGCGCCGAGCCCGTCCCATGCGCGAGCATATAGGTGTCGTAGGACCAATGAACTGTATTTGGAGTGCACGCCTTGTTTGTCAGATCTGACGAGCCACCACCTGAGTTCAGGAGGACGATGTTTTTGTCTTTGACCAGATTGTTGACCGCCAGCGCAACCGACGATGTCGGTACGTCCGCGATCACGTCGACCTTCTCAACATCGATCCATTGACGCGCAATATTTGCACCAATGTCGGGCTTGTTGTGGTGGTCTCCAGCGATAACTTCAACCTTCCAGCCTCTGTTCGTCAATCCAGAGTCTTCAATGGCCATTTGTGCAGCGAGTACGGATCCCGCGCCGCTAATATCCGCATAAAGTCCAGACTGATCGGTCAACACTCCGATCTTCACGTTTTTATCCTGCGCAGTCGCCGCAGAAGACACGCCAAGCACAAGAGATGTGCCAAGCATCAGTGCCGAAATCATCTTAGTCATGTCATCTCCACTAGATTCTACTTGATCTCAGTTTTTCTTGTTGATGAAGCAATGCCCGACTTCAGCGCATGATCGATGATCACCTCGGATTCGAGCGCATGTTCCATTGCTTTCTTTCAGAGTCGGTTGGATCCACCCTCGACGACCGCGCTGTCCTCGGCCCGATTGCTTGACCCTGGCGCGCTGCGGCTTGGCATCCAACCAAGAACGCCGCCCGAGCTGACTACGCGACCCTTAATGCAATAAGGGGTTAGCCGGACTTGGCCATGGAGCCGATCGCTGCAGTCTGAGCTCTAACGCTTTCCGAACTAGCACTGCTTCATCCGCTCGATCATCGTATCGCGCATAACAAATTTCTGAATCTTGCCGGTAGCCGTCATCGGGAAGCTGTCTACAAAGACAACAAGCTTCGGAATTTTGTAATGCGCTATTTGCCCCTTACAAAAATCTCTCATTTCCTCTTCGGAAGACGTTTGTCCGGCCTTCAGGCTTATCCATGCGCAGAGTTCTTCTCCGTACTTTTGATCGGGTACACCAAAAACCTGCACGGTCTCGATCTTGGGATTCCTGTAAAGGAATCCTTCGATTTCAGCCGGATAAATGTTCTCACCGCCACGAATAACCATATCCTTGATGCGGCCTACGATCTGAAAGTATCCATCGTCATCCATGACGGCCAGATCACCGGTATGCATCCAGTCTGCAGCGTCGATTGCCATGCTTGTCTGAGCGTCATCATTCCAGTAGCCGCGCATAACATTGTATCCTCGAGCAAGAAGCTCTCCGGACTGCCCGGCCGGAACAACACGTCCCGCGTTATCCACGATCTTGATCTCCACATGGGGAGCAACGCGTCCGACTGTGCCAACCCGTCGCTCGATCGGATCGTCTTTATCCGTCTGAGTGACCGTTGGACTTGTTTCAGTCATGCCGAAACCAATGGTAATTTCCGTCAGCCCCATTTCGGTGGTTACGCGCTGCATCAGTTCGAGTGGGCAAGGGGCCCCAGCCATCATTCCCGTTCGAAGGCTGGACAGGTCGAATTCTCGAAATCTGGGATGCTCAAGCTCGGCGATAAACATCGTCGGGACACCGTGCAGTGCCGTGCATTTCTCCGACTCAACAACTCGAAGCACTTCGAGCGGATCAAACAGCTCTCCTGGGAGCACGACCGTCGCCCCGTGTGTTACACATGCGAGAACACCAAGGACCATTCCAAACGTATGAAACAGCGGAAGCGGGATGCAGAGCCGATCCCGCTCGGTGAATCCCATTCTTTCGCCTACAAAGAATCCGCTGTTCAGTATTCCATGATGTGTCAGCGTGGCGCCTTTCGGCAGGCCGGTTGTTCCACTCGTGAACTGAACATTTATCGGGTCATCAAACTGAAGATCGTCGCACTGCTTTCGTAAGGAAATCAGATCATCGTCATTGGCTGTTCGAGCGACATCGTGGAATGGGACTCCCGCTCTGTTGCATCGATCGCCACCAATGACAATTAAGAACTCCAACAGCGGTAATCGAGAAGCTTTTTCGTTTGAATCTTGATTGAACAGCTGGGGTGCAAGGCCCTCCAGCATCTCCATGAAATTTGTTGTCTTGAGTGACGGTGTCGCAATTATCGCTCGGCAGCCCGATTTACTCAGGACATGCTCCAGTTCGGAGAGGCGGTAGGAGGGGTTGACTGTGATGAGGATCAAGCCCGCTATCGCCGTGCCGAATTGGGCGATCACCCATTCTGCATTGTTCTGAGAGAGGATGGCAATGCGGTCCCCCGGTTGCAGTCCCATCTTCTTGAGACCAGCGGCGAACCGTTCGGCATCACGATATAGCTCGCGGTATGTTATGCGAACATTCTGGAACGGAACTATGAGCGCCTCGCGATCTCCGTGTTTTTGGCTGATAGTCGAAAGAAAGGATCCGATCGTCTGCCCGATCAAAGGTGCGGATGACGCGCCATGCCTATAGCTTTGCTTGAGATCCATGATAGCCACCAAGAAAATGAAAAGTCTGCGGAAAGCTCGGAAGCAACCTCTGACATCAGCCAGAGGTTGCTTCGAACCAGACGGTCGGGAAAGTTAGCTCAAATATCCGAAGTCACCGTGCCGTCCGGTGCCTCCCACAAATCGCGTCGCGCCTGCGATGCCCTCGCCTTGAAGAGGCTTCTCTCCGTTCACCCATTCGACAGCCAGCGCATCCCTCACCTGGAGACCGTATGTTTCATAGACCGATTTGCGGTCTGCTTTCACACACTCAGGCGGAAACCGCCCGATCTCGTGAGCAAGCGCTTCGGCCGCCTGCCGTACCGTTCCAGCCGGAGCGACTCTCTCGCAGAGTCCGATCCGAAGCGCTTCCTCGGCACGCACGGCGCGTCCGGTCATGATAATTTCGAGAGCCCGGCCCTGACCGACGAGTCTAGGTAGCCGCACAGTGCCTCCGTCCAACAGCGGCACGCCCCAACGCCTGCAATATACGCCGAAGTAGCCGCTTTCTGCATCGACAACCCGGAGGTCGCACCAAAGCGACAATTCCATTCCTCCAGCAACTGCGGGACCATCGACCGCAGCGATTGTCGGCTTGGTTGTCGAAAGCCGGGTCGGCCCAAGAGGACCTCTCGGCATTGGCTGTCCCGCAGGCACCGGCAACTTAAGGCTGGTCAATTCCAGATGAGCAGCTCCTGCACTTGCGTGCTTGAGATCCCAGCCGGCGCAGAACGCTCCGCCGCTGCCAAAAAGCACTGCAACCCTGGCGCTATCGTCATTCTCAAATTTCTGAATCTCCGCAACAAGCAAATCTGCTGTTTCTGGGTTCATTGCGTTACGTGCTTCCGGCCTGTCGATAATGATCGTGGTGACAAAGCCGCTTTTCTCGACGCGAACTGTCATTCTAGCTTCCTCTCAATTTCATCGCTGGCACCCGTGAAGCCCTCACGAGGTCGTCGGTATCAGGTCAAGGTAAAATGAATTGAAGTCAATTCAATTATTGCTGTCAAGCTCGACATTTGCGAAAGTGTGACTATTCACTGCATTATGACCAACCGTTGGGCATCTTACGCGGGCAGCGAGACTGGCCTGCGCTCCCGCAGCTTGGCGCTGTAACAATACACGAAACGCGCGTGAAGCTGACCAAACCCGCCGTCACCCGTGAACAGGTCTACAAGTTCGCACACGGTTGCATCAAAGGCGGCGAACCGGAGTGCGGCGCTGCTGCCGTGATCTGCTTTGAATGGTTGCAGCGACCGGAGAATGTCATCGCGGGCCACATCAGATGGTCCGGTTATCGCACGGGGCCGGCGCCGACCATTCAGATTGAGCACCACAAGACCGGTGCCGTCATCGAACATCCGCTCGAGGAAAATCTCGACGATGGGACAATCGTCAGATTTTACGAAGACGCCGAAGCGGTGCTGTCGCATCTCAAGCGGCGCGGCACTCCCATGATTTTGCGCGAAGTCGAAAAGGGCAAATCGAAGCCGTACTCGTTCTCCGGAATGCAGAAGATCGTACAGCGGATGCGCAAGGACATCGGCCTGCCCGTCGAGTTCACCCTGGACGCATGTCGCCACGGCGGCATGACGGAATTGGAAGAGGCGGAGCTGACGGACGGTCAGGGCCGCGCCCTGTCTGCCCATAGGACCAAGGAGAGCTATGCCGGCTACGCCAAGCGGACAGCCCCGCGCGTGCTTTCTGCCACACGAAAACGGCACGCTCACTGGCTGGCGAACCAAACGGCAACATCTATTCAGAATGAGGCAGGTGAGCCCGTTCAGAATGAAAACCTGCAAAACGAGAAAAGTGCCTGAGCCGCAGGGCTTTTAGCTGGCTGGCGACGCAGTGCTGATCGCACCCGTCTCTAAGCGAATTCCCTGGTAACAGGGAATTTTACAGGGAAATTCGCGATTTTGGCCTCCCCAGAGGAGCTTGGAGGCGAGAAACCACTGCGGCGCAGCGCTTTTGGCGATAATTCCCTACAAAATTAACAGGGAACGCATTTCGAAGAACAGGGAAACCTCGCGCGGACAACAGGGATCTAGGTGAGCGCTGAATTCTTACACGCTTGAATAGGCTCTGGCGGACGCGATCTGTTCTCGCTCTCGATTTGTAGATGAGGAGAGCGAGATGGCGAGCAAGAACGGAGTGTGGAGACGTCAGGGCGAGACTTTCTGGCGGGCACACCATGAGGCGTGGAAGCGTAGTGACTTGAACCAACGGCAGTATTGCGAGGCGGAGGGTATTCCGCGCAAGGCCTTCGAGAACTGACGCGCGATTTTTGAGGCTGAGCCGCAGCCTCCGGAACGCAAGCTGCTTTACCGGCGGCGCAACTTAAGTCCTCCCTTTAGTCCGCCGCTTAGTCCTCTCGTTAGTCCGGGGGCTTATCCCTCCTCGTGGTCGGGAGCGCCGATCGTGCAGCGCTGGCGACCGGCCCTGGCCGGATGATCTGAGACGGATTGAATGGTGCATTCGGAGCGGCGGAAGCGGACACGAGTCGGCTACACTCTATCGTCATGAACATCGATCTCACCGCCCTGCCGGCCGATGTAGAGACGCTGCATCGCCGAGCTCTATGCGATCGAGGCAACGATCCGGGGCAAGACCGCCGACGCACGGCGGGACGTACGACAAGTTCGCTCGTTGCCGCTGGTTGCTGCGATGAAGGCCTGGCTCGAGACGCAGCTGACCCACATCCCGCCGCGCGGCGGGCTTGCCGATGCGATCCGCTACGCACTGACCCGCTGGAGCGACCTCAGCCGGTTCCTCGATGACGGGCGCATCGAACTCGACACCAACACCGTGGAACGCGCCATCCGCCCCATCACACTCGGCCGCAAAAAAACACCTGTTCGCCGGATTCGATCGCGGGGCTGCGCGCTGGGCGACCATCCGCTCCCTTATCACCACGGCAAAGCTTAACGACGTCGAGCCCTTCGCCCACCTCAAAGACGTGCTTATTCGCATGTCCAACGGTCATCCTATGAACCGACTTGACGACCTGCTGCCCTGGAATTGGACCCCGTCAAATCCCGCAACCTGATCCCACGTGTCAGGAACGGACGCTTACGCAAGCATCGCCGGATGAGGTTTTCGGTATGCGCCCAAGGACGCCTTGCGTGCCGCTGCGCCCGCCACCGCAGATCAGTCCGAACGGAAGACGCCCGGTCTGATCTCCACTGCGGGTTCGGACGCTAGTGACGCTTCTGATTCCATAGCCAGTTCCTTAGCCCGCCCCGTTACCCGGCGCAGCAGGACAGTTTCTTCACGTCTCTGTCGAACGTCTGTGCCGCGAGCTTCAGGCCCTCGACGGTCGTGAGATAGGGGAAGATCGTCTCCGACAGATCATCAATCGTGAGACCGCAGCGGATGGCCAAAGCCGCAGTCTGGATGCTATCGGCACCCTCTGGCGCAAGAATATGCGCTCCGAGCAGCTTGCGCGTTACCCCATCCGCGATGAGCTTGATAAGCCCCCGTGTGTCGCGCGCTGCGAGCGCACGCGGCACGTTGTCGAGCGAGAGCACCGAAGTCCGCACGGCGTACCCGGCGGCACGAGCTTGCGATTCCGTCAAACCGACACTCGCCACCTGAGGGTCCGTGAAGACAATGGCGGGCATGGTGGTGTTGTCATAGCGCAGGCTGTTGCTATTCAGTGCGTTCTTGGCCGCAAGCTTTGCGCCATAAGCCGCCATGTAGACGAACTGGTCCCTGCCCGTCACGTCGCCGGCGGCATAGATGCCGGCCTTCGAAGTGCGCATGCGGTCGTCGATGACGATCGCGCCAGACGATGTCTGCGCGACGCCCACCTCCGGAAGCCCGAGCGTTTCGGTATTCGGGGTGCGTCCTGTCGCCACAAGAATCCG
The DNA here is from genome assembly GCF_059419985.1 of Afipia sp. GW821-FHT04G03. NCBI lineage: Bacteria > Pseudomonadati > Pseudomonadota > Alphaproteobacteria > Hyphomicrobiales > Nitrobacteraceae > Afipia > Afipia sp. GW821-FHT04G03. The sequence continues at coordinate 149,107 of NZ_JBWKSV010000004.1, forward strand.
CTCGGCGGTCAATATCTCTGGACCGCCGTTGCGAGTGATCGTGAGTGCGACGCCGCCATCCTCGGTTTTGTGGACGAAATCGTAGGCCAAGCCACCCACAATCGTGATCCCCTCGTCGGCCAGATAGCCCGCGAGCGCCTGCCCGATCTCCGGCTCGGCCTCCGGCAGGAGGCGACTCCGGAAGACGAGCGTCACCGCCACGCCCGCGCGTGCAAAGGTCTGAGCAAGCTCAGCTCCAATGTAGCCGCCGCCGAGCACGATCATCGAGCGCGGTAGCTCCTTCAGCGACAACGCCGTCGTGCTGTCGAGAGGCGCAACCTCTGCGATGCCTGGGATGGTGGGTAGCGCAGGCCGCGCGCCCGTCGCTATGATGATGCGGTCCGAGACGAGGCGCTGATCGTCCACGTCGACGCCTCCTTCGACGAGGCGCGCCCGACCTTCACGGTAGGCTATGTTGTTGTATTCGGGCAAAAGATCGGCGTACTTCGCCTGACGAAGGCTGGCGACCAGCGCGTCCTTCTGGGCGATCTGTGCGGCCCAATCGACCACGCGCGCGCTGCTTTCGATGCCGTCGAACTGAGCCGGGGCGGCGTTAGCGTGGTGCATCGCCTCTGTAGCTCGGATCAGCGTTTTCGACGGCACGCAGCCAATGTTGACGCAGGTGCCGCCAATCGCGCCGTGCCCGACGAGCGCAACGCGCGCGCCCTGCTCGGCGGCAGTGATCGCGGCCGAGAAGCCGGCGGAGCCGGCGCCGACGACAACAAGGTCGTAGCCGCTGCTGCCGCCATTCGTGCTCGGGGTACAGCAGTCGTTCATGGTTTCAACTTTCGTGTGTTCGCATCCACGTTGCAGGAGTCAGGGCCGCACAGCAGACAACCGGAGTACACCGTGCCCCGATGATGATGAGTTTTGAGACGGTCATACCGACGCGGCCTTACTGCACGATGCGCGAGGGATAGCCAGCGTTGGTGGTCGCCGAAATGAGCGTCGGGACGTCCGTCCGGCTATCCTCAAACCGAACCTTTGCAATCGCAGCTCCATCTGCCTCCGACATCTGAACATCGAGCACGCCGGATATGCGGGTGAGAGAGCGTTTCACGATCGGGCCGCAAAGTTCACAGGTAGCGTTGGCGACATTGAGCGTCACGGTTCGCTCGGTGGCTGAAGCCGCACCGTATGAGAAAAGGACAACGGTCAGGGCGACGAGAGGCAGAATTTTCATGGCATGTCTCCTAGTTGTCAGGTGTCGAGGAAAAGGCGACCAATGTGGGGGAAGCCCAGGGCGATTATGATCAGGAGCGTCGCGAACCACAGCCCGACCTTGGCGGTCCGACGAGATGACGGGCTGGCGCAGTAGGAGCCTTCGACGCAATCGGCCGTCTTCGGTTTGCGGTAAACGGCATAGTAACCGCCGCCGAGGCATGCGACCGCGAGCCCGATAAACAATGGCTGATAGGCCTTGAGCGCGGTCAAATTGCCGATCCATGCACCACTGACGCCGGCGAGGAACAAAGCGAACGGGACCACGCAACAGGTCGCGGCGCCAAGGGCCGCCAAGATGCCGCCAACCGACAGCAGCGCTACGCTGTCAAAGCGCCTCTGCGTCGACGTAGCCTTGCTTGGCAGCACAGTCGCCTCGTCTCGCATCGTCATTGAGCCCGCTCCCGCGATTGGTCTATGGTGACCCTAGTGCCTGTAGCGACTACAGGGTCAACCGGGAACTTCTCACGGGTGTGTGAGGCCAATAATGAACCAGAATGAAGATTTTTCGATCGGGGTGCTGTCAGAGCGCAGCGGAGTGAATATCGAGACCATCCGCTATTATGAGAAGATCGGTATTATGCCGTCGCCCGCCCGCAGTGCGAGTGGTTATCGCCTCTACGGCTCTGACGATGTGAGGCGGTTGCATTTCGTTCGTCGCGGTCGGGAACTTGGATTTGCTCTCGACGAGTTGCGGGGATTGCTGCGTCTTGTCGATGGGCACACCTACAGTTGCGAGGAGGTACATGCGCTCACAGTCGAGCATCTCACGGATATTCGTCAGAAGATCGTTGATTTGCGACGCCTCGAACGAGTGATGTCGGACATGGCTGCACAGTGCACGCGGGATCAGGTTCCGGAGTGTCCGATCATCGATGCGCTGTTCGAGATGATGCCCGTCGCAGGACAAACGCGTCGACCCAGCGCTCGCACCGTAAAAGGCACTTCACCACGATGAATATGCCGACTTCGATGCTCTTGGTCGGCAATTGGAACAATGAATAACCGCCAATGTTGGGAAGTTACCTCTGGGCTACGACCTACATTCCGACCGAGCAAATTTCGAGTGGCCACCCCCCGAAACTCTGTGGCTTTTATCTAACCAGGTCGACCTTTCTGCGTCGGATTCTTCTCGTCACGCCGATCGTTCTTGCTCTGCATCATTCGGTTGCAGTTCTCCATCATCTGGTTCATCTGGCCCATCATACCCATCATTGCTTTCATATCACCGCTCATCATGCCGTGATCGCTGGCCTGCGGAGTCGATGGCGTCGGCGTATCTTGGGCGCGAGCAACGGGACCAAGAGCCAAGCCTGTTCCAACGGCGAACAAAACGACTGCTAATGTTGCAACTGTTTTCATGGAAGATTCTCCTCTCTGTTCCAATTTACGAATGAACCGACGTGCGTCTGCGCGCGCCAGTCAATCGGTTCGGTCGCGCATCTATGTTGCAGTTCAAGCGGCTTACCTGATCGAGATGGTAGGATCTTGGTTGACTCCGTACCTGGATCATTTGGCGATTGCGCCCCGTGTTGTTTCATGCACATGAACATCATCAACATGCAGGGAAGAAACGCCAGGATAGGAAGGAACCCCGCTGCTGCCAGCCAGTTCCAATTCAACGCAACGCCGGCAGAAACTCCCGCGCCCGAGAAGAGATACAGCGCCAACCGATACCGAGTGAAATAGCTCGTCACAGTATCGCGAGGTCGAATGCCTGCCCGGCGGGTGGTTGCGTTGTGATCAATCAGGATCATACAATTGTTCTTCCCTTTGGTGAAAATGCAGAATCGTCGCTGTGAAAGGATTGCTGTGACCATTCTGGATCCGAAACCGTTTCCGCTTCGAACCAGCTCTTTGCACGCTCGTCTGATGCATACGTCTTTTGGTTAGTGCGCATCATAATCTCAGGTGCGCGTCATCGGAGAGATTTTGGACCGCCCTGATAGCGCCACACGTTGCCACCCTCGGCGGGATTTTCTGGCGCAGACTATTACGGATTCCGCTTCATCTTCGGACCTTTGGAGCGGTGCTGCGAGAAGGCCGCGCCCGCTCGTCTTGGAGCACGGGGGCAAACGGCAGCACCGTGCTCTCCGTGGGGATTACCACAGCGGGGGTGCGGGCCTCATTTGGCCAATACCTCTTGTCCGAAATTGTCGGGCCCGCCTGGGCGGTTGCTGATATCGCTACAAGCGGCAGCAAGAGCGAAATCGTGAGAAAGCTTTTCTTTAACATGGTCCGGCTCCATTCCCTTGGAAAGGCACGTCATGTGCGCTTCTACAAATGAGTTCGGAGCAAATCGTCGGCCGGTTACAACCTCACGCTGACGTGAAACGACCAACAAAGCCCGTTACCACCGCAACAGCCGCGGTCCCAATATTGCGCCCGCGAACGTGCAAAGCACAATCGTGCCACCGTACCAGACCGCAACAAACGGCAATGAATCGTCCGTGCAATGAAGCGCATAAGCCATTGCGCTTACACCGCCGGAAATGAGGCCGGCGAAAGCACCCGCTCGGACAAGATTTGTTGGGGCAGCTTTTCGCACCGCCCAGATGGTGATTGCGAAAGGCACGATTGCGATGATCGGAATCGAGAGAAGACATTCAAGCCACTGATCGCCGACGATCATCTTGTCCCAATGCGAGCTGGGCGCAAGCCCAAGGCTGATTGCAGCAAGGAGTACAACCGCTACGAAAGGCAATGCAACCAAAACTGCCGAGGTTCTGCGCTCTCCTCCCGGGCGGGCCAACCGCGTCAGATAAACCGATGCCACGCCGACAGTCCCAACCGCAAACGCGAGCTTTAGGAGGATAAAAATCAAGGCACGGGACGTCATCAAGTCCGGCCGAACACCCAGTCCGACGAGCATGATGCCAAGCGCCAACACTGACGCAGCCGCAACGGCGATCCCAACCGTACGAACGACCAGCCGACGGTCGACCGGCTCAACGTTCGTACTCAGCATCGCAACCAAATCATCTGTCTTCATGTTCTGGCTTCCCGGGCAATCAAGGCAGCCAGCGCCTTGAGCCCACGGTGAATGTTCACTTTTACGGCCGATTCCGAAATACCGCACCGGTCTGCAGCTTCAGCGATGCTCCGTCCGTCCAGTTTCACCGCCTCGATGGAACATCGCATTTTTTCCGGCAGCCGCTGCATAAGTCGTCTGATGTCGTATGTACTCTCGGCGCTGAGATTATCATCGTGCGCCACGATGGTGTCAGCCTCGTCGATAGGTACATCGGCAAGTGATGCGCGAGTCCGACGTAAGAAATCGATCAATTTGTAGCGCGCGATGGCATGCACCCACGGCGTCAAAGGCTCGGCGGGGTCATAGGTATGGCGCTTGAAGTGGATCGCCAATACCGCTTCTTGAACCAGATCTTCGGCCTCTGCTGCGCCCCTCCCAATTCTCACGAGCTTGCCCTTGTAATACGCGCGCAGACGGCGGCTCAACCGATTGAGCAGCGCGCGGTGCGAGGCCGCGTCGCCATCCAAACTTGCAAGCATCAGTGCCTTGAGTTCGATTTCGTTGGTCGTCATACTTGCATTATCTCTATGAGTTCGCTGATCCAGCCGGTTTGGTTACAGTTGACGGCGCTATCAATGGAAAATAGTTGGCCCGCTGCCGCGCCGTTGTCGATTGATGGGCTTGGAGCTCATCAACATTGCGGTGAGATGGCCCCGCTAATCTCTTCTGGTGCGGCAAAGATCACGTCAGCCCTGTCTCCCATCATTCCGGCCGCCACGATCGCCGGAGCGCCCTTCTGTGGCCCATCGTCACTCACGTCGGTCTTGAATCTCAGATTTCGCTCCCAGAAATCGCGCGTTTTTCCATCCGCGGTGATCACCCGGTAGGTGTCTCGGCAGTGCGTGATCGCCGTCACCCGTTGGTCAGACTCGAGTTTTTTGAGATTTTGGACAGGGCCACCACCCATCATGCCCATCATCCCGCCCATTTGACTGCCGCGTTGCGCAGTCGATGGCGGAGCATGACCTGGCTGGGTCGCTTCCTTGAGAAACGCCAGAAGATCGCCGCGCCGTCCTGCGTCCTTCATGCCAGGAAACGTCATCGTGTTGCCTGGAATGAGGTGCTGCGGATCCCGAAGCCACTCGTTGAGCGTGGTGCCGTCCCAGATGATTCTCGATGACTTGAGGGCTTGTGAGTAGCGGCTGAAGCTCGGCAAAGAGCCAGCTTTTCGATTCCACAGCCCAGCGAGACTTGGTCCCGTCATGTTTCGGTTCGGCGCGAGCGAATGGCACGGCGCGCAAGCCTGGAAACTCCGTTGGCCACGGGATGCGTCGCCTAGCTGTGCCTGTGCAGAGGGCAGGAACGCGCCTGTCACCAATGCGATCATGATCAATCTGTTCATCGCCGACCTCCCTTGTCTCCATAAAACAGATATTTGACGAGTGCTGCTGCCGATAGGATCAAAACAACGATGATCAGCAGCCACAAAAGCCCCATGCCCCATATCATTCCAGGCGCCATACCATTCATCATGGTTCACCTCACTCGGCGGGTTCCGAAACAAGTCGCGAGTCTTCCTTGGCCGGCTTGATGGCCCGCGATGGCGAATGATCGTTTTCGTGATCATTGGGCGGCAAACGGAAGCCTTTGATCAATCCATAGATCGCGGGAATCACGATCAGCGTCAGCAGTGTCGACGAGATCATGCCGCCGATCATCGGCACCGCGATGCGCTGCATGATCTCGGACCCGGTACCAGTGCTCCACATGATCGGCAGCAGTCCCGCCATGATGGCCACGACCGTCATCATCTTCGGCCGCACCCGCTCCACCGCGCCTTCCATGATGGCGTCGTAGAGGTCGTGACGGGTCAGTGTTCGCTTTTCGGCGTCACGCTGCGCCTTGATCTCGGCAAGGGCTTGGTTGAGGTAGATCAGCATAACGACGCCAGTCTCAGCCGCAACACCCGCCAACGCGATGAAACCGACCGCGACTGCAACGGACAGGTTGAAGCCTAGCGCCCACATCAGCCAGATGCCGCCGACCAAGGCGAACGGCAGCGACAGCATCACGATCACGGTCTCGGCGATGGAACGGAAGTTGAGGTACAGCAGCAGAAAGATGATCAGCAGCGTCACCGGGACGACGATCTTCAGGCGCGCCGTTGCGCGTTCGAGATATTCGTACTGACCGCTCCACATCACGTAGTAGCCTGGCGGAAACTGGACGCTGGCCTGCACCGCCTGCCGCGCGTCGGCAACATAACTGCCGAGATCGCGGTCACGGATGTCGACGTAGATGTAAGTCGCCAACTGTCCATTCTCGGTGCGGATCGATGTCGGCCCTCGCGCCGGTTCGATCTTGGCGACCTCCCCAAGCGGCACTGCACCTCCCGCCGGCATCGGAACCAGGACGTCGTTGGCGATGGCCTGCGGATTCTCGCGCAGGTCCCGGGGGTAACGCATGTTGACGCTGAAGCGTTGTCGGCCCTCCACTGTCGTGGTCACCGTCTGGCCGCCGAGTGCGGTCGCAATCACATCCTGAACGTCCTGGACCATGATGCCGTAGCGCGCCAAGGCCGCCCGGTCCGGTGTCACGTCGAGATAGTAGCCGCCGATACCCCGCTCGGCATACGCCGACGATGTTCCCGGCACAGCCTTTAGAACCTGCTCGATCTGCTTGGCCAGTTTGTCGATCTCGACCAGATCTGTGCCGATCACTTTGACCCCAACCGGCGTGCGAATTCCGGTCGATAGCATGTCGATGCGCGCCTTGATCGGCATGGTCCAGGCATTCGAGACGCCGGGGAATTGCAACGCCTTGTCCATCTCTGCGATCAGACTGTCGACCGTGATGCCGGGCCGCCACTCTTCCTTCGGCTTCAGGTTGACGATGGTCTCGAACATTTCGGACGGTGCCGGATCGGTCGCCGTCAAAGCCCTGCCGGCCTTGCCGTAGACTGACGCCACTTCCGGGAACGACCGGATGATCCTATCCTGCATCTGCAGCAGTTCACCCGCTTTGGTCACCGAAATTCCCGGTAGCGTGGTGGGCATGTAGAGCAGCGTGCCTTCGTTGAGGTTGGGCATGAACTCGGTGCCGAGCTGACGCGCCGGCCACACTGTCACCACAACAATTGCCAGCGCGATAAGGATCACCAGTGCCTTGGCACGCATCACGGCCTTGATCACCGGCCGATAAATCCAGATCAGGAAGCGATTGATCGGGTTCTTGTGCTCGGGCACGATTCTGCCGCGCACGAAGATGATCATCAGCGCCGGCACCAGCGTTACCGACAGCAACGCTGCCGCCGCCATTGAAAAGGTCTTCGTGAACGCCAAGGGGCTGAACAGCCGGCCTTCCTGCGATTCCAGCGTGAAGATCGGCATGAACGACACGGTGATGATCAGCAGGCTAAAGAACAGCGCCGGCCCGACCTCGGACGCTGCCTTTATCAGTATGTCGACCCTTGACCGTTCGGGTTCAGCCCGCTCCAGATGCTTGTGTGCATTCTCGATCATAACGATCGCTGCATCGACCATGGCGCCGATCGCAATCGCGATGCCGCCCAGACTCATGATATTGGACCCCAGCCCGAGCAGCTTCATCGCACCGAACGCCATCAGCACGCCGACCGGCAGCATCAGGATGGCGACGAGCGCGCTGCGGACATGCAGCAAGAAGACGATGCAGACCAAGGCGACGACCACACTTTCCTCGAGCAACGTGTGCTTGAGCGTAGCGATGGCCGCGTTGATCAGGTTGGAGCGGTCATAAACCGGGACGATCTCGACGGATTTCGGCAGGCTGCTGGCGATCTCCTTGAAGCGCTTCTTCACATTCTCGATCACATCAAGCGCATTAACGCCGAACCGCTGCAGCACGATGCCGCTGGCAACCTCTCCCTCGCCGTTGAGCTCTGTGATGCCTCGGCGCTCGTCCGGACCAAGCTCGACGCGGGCAACATCGCGCAGCAGAACCGGCGTGCCGTTGCTGGTCTTCAGCACGATGTTGCCGAGGTCGTTGATGCCTTTAAGATAACCTTTGCCGCGGATGACGTATTCGAACTCGGAGAGCTCGACGGTGCGGCCGCCGACATCGGCGTTGCTGGCGCGAATCGCATCGCGCATCTTCTGCATGGAGATGCCGAGATCGCGCATGCGCTGCGGATCAAGGATGACGTTGTACTGCTTGACGAAGCCGCCGACGCTCGCCACTTCGGCGACGCCTTCGGCCTTGGCCAGCGCGAATTTCAGATTCCAGTCCTGGATGGTCCGCGTGTCGGCGAGGTTCAGCGCTTTCGATACCACTGCGTACTGGTAGACCCAGCCCACGCCTGTAGCGTCGGGACCGATCGTCGGGCTTACGCCGGCGGGCAACCGCGAGGCCGCGCCGTTGAGGAATTCGAGCACCCGCGAGCGAGCCCAGTAGATGTCAGTGCCATCCTCGAAGATGACGTAGACGAACGAAACCCCGAAGAACGAGAAGCCGCGCACGACTTTGGATCGGGGCACGGTCAGCATCGCGGTCGTCAGCGGATACGTGACCTGGTCTTCGATCACTTGCGGCGCCTGGCCGGGATATTCGGTGTAGACGATCACCTGGGTATCGGAGAGATCCGGAATCGCATCGAGCGGCAGATGAACGAGGGCGTAGATTCCCGCTGCCGCGGCAAAACCCGCGCCAAAGAAGACGAGCAGCAGGTTACGAGCCGACCATGCGATGAGGCGCGCGATCATTGCTGGCCTCCCGCTTCAGAAAATCCCTTGAGCGCAGCCTTCAGGTTGCTCTCGGCGTCGATCAGGAAGTTCGCAGAGACGACAACCGGCTCGCCTTCCGCGACACCGTCCCGGACTTCCACGTAGCCGTCGCCACGATGACCGAGCTTGACCTCACGTGGCTCGAACCGCCCTTGTCCTTTGTCAACAAGTACTGATTGTCGTTTCCCCGTATCAAGAACGGCGCTGGCAGGGACAACGAGGACCGGCTCCGGATTGCCGGTGTTGATTTCCGCGTCCACGTACATGTCAGGAAGCAGCGCGAGATCAGCATTCCCAAGTTCGATCCGGACGCGGGCGGTGCGGGTTTCCCGGTTCACCTGCGGGTAGATCACGGATATCTTCCCGGCGAACTCGCGACCGGGAAAGCTGCGAGCCTTCACGGTGACGGATTGCCCGACGGCAATGGCGCCGAGGTCACGCTCTGCGACATCGACCATCGCCCACACCACGGACGTATCCGCAACCCGGAACAACACATCCCCGGGCTGCGCGCGCATACCTTCGATGGCGTTACGTTCGAGCACAATGCCGTCGCGCGGCGCCGACCAGTCGATGGTGATCGGAACAGTGCCGCTCTTCTCCATGGCCGCAATTGCTGTGTCAGGGACGTCGAGGTTCATCAGCCGCTGACGCGAGCCGCGACCATACACGGCGACGCCGCTCGTCCCTTTCGACGTGATGGTGGCTATGTATTCGGCGGCCGCCGATGCCACGGATGGGCTGTAAATCTCCATCAGCGGCTGGCCCCTTTTGACCTGGGTGCCCGTGGTCACATCCGCGACCTTCTGCACCCAGCTCTCGGCTCGCATCGAGATGACCGAGATGCGGCGCTCGTCAAGTTGGATCGTCCCGGGCGCCCGCACCAACGTCCGGATCACTCGCCGTGACGCGGGTTCGGATTTGACGCCGGTGCGCTGGATCTTGCCGGGGGAAAGCTTGACGGACCCGTCGTCGGAATCGTCACCTTCAAAGACAGCGATGTAGTCCATCCCCATCGAGTCCTTCTTCGGTGTCGGCGACGTGTCCGGCAGTCCCATGGGATTGCGGTAGTACTTGATTTTTCGCTCCGTAGTGCCGCTGGCGGATGCCGCCGCTGGTGGCATTGCGTCCGGAGCTGCCTCGCCAAAACTGACGTCGGCGCCCGCCGGAACAGCACGATAGTCGCGGCCATCCCCGGTCTTCCTCGGCGTCAGCGAATATGCAGGCTTGCCGTCCGGATCCTGAAAATAGATCGGGGCGGAATTTCCTTCCGCCCTTGCGGGAGTAACCATGGCGAAGGCGCGCGCCGGCGGCCGCTGCGTGCCGGCGACGTATCCAATGCCTGCCGCCGCGATCAACGCGGCGGCAGCGCTTGTGAGAACGGCGCGGGTCATTTCTGCGCCGTGATGACGAGCTTGTTCTCGACGGTGCCGGTCTCGCCCTGAACCTTGGCGCCGAGCGAAAGCTGCCAGCGGCCCGCCATCCCGAACGTCGCCTTGAACTTGTAACTGCCCGGCTCCGCGCCCGGCATCGGCGCGATCTTGGTTGCCATCTCCTGCATGCCGTCCGGAGCCATGTCGAGACGGGTCGCGAAGATGACGGCGTCAGGCACCGGCTTGCCGGTCTTCGTGTTCATCAGTCGGACGGTGATGACCTTGTCGGGCCCGGCCTGGATGGTCTGATCGACCAGCTCGAATTTGTAGTCCTTGATGTCCGCCAGAGCGGCCGTGCTTGTACCACCGATTGCGGCAGCGATCAGCGCAGCCTGGAAGGCCTGCGCGAAGTTAAACGTCTTCATGTTCGTAGTCCTCGATTGTCCTGGGTCTGCCGCAAGGCGGCATGCGTCATCCGCGCGAACTTGCGTCCGCGCGGCAGCAATCGGCGCTTAAGCGCCGGTCAGACCAGGTTTCGAGGGGGGTGATCCGGCGGAGAACCGTCGAGGCCATCGGCGATCCGATCGTCGAAAGCCGTGAGCGGACGGTGTATTGGCAGAGGCGCCAGGATTCCGGTTGCCACAGGAGGCTGCGCCTGTGCAACGCCCAACGCGCACATCGCACGAAGCGGACAATCCTGGCAGTCGTTGCTCTTTTGTGTCTCCGGACAGCAAGGCATGTCGGCGGACATTGCTGACATATCGCTCATCGCCGACATGTCGCCCATCTTTGCTGCCGGCATCAGTTTAGCCGCCGCTGGCGTGGCCAGCGGCGAAGCAACGAGCCCGATGATCGCAAAGACCGCAAACAAACGGCTGATGAATCGGCATAAATTCATAACCCAACATCCCATAGGATCATGGATTTGGGAAGGCAGATCACATCACAAATCCGCCATAGGCGGAAAACGATCAGATAACAGTTACTTGCGACATGGTTAAAAGATCAGTCTCAACCAGCGATATCGCCGCCGATGAACCGCATGTATGTTCGCCGGCTGGAGGCGTCAAAGAGAACGACGTTATAGGGATCGACCCGGCTGCCCTCCATCCCCGGCGATCCCAAAGGCATGCCGGGAACCGCCAACCCGACCGCGTTCGGACGTTCCTTCAATAGTCGTCGCAGCGCGGCTGCGGGGACATGACCTTCAATGACGTATCCATCCGCCTCGGCCGTATGACACGCCGCGAGGTCGGCAGGTACGCGAAGGCGTTTCCGGACCGCATGAAGATCCGCCGTTTCCTCGATCGTCACGGTGAAACCAGCTTCCTTGAGATGGCGCACCCAACCCGAGCAACAACCGCAATCTGGATCCTTATGAACCAAGACAACGGATTCCGCAGCGGAGGTAGCGCCGTCCGGGAAAACCAGTAGCGCGGCTGTTAGCCCCAAAACGCTCCTGCGAGTCAAAACGCCTGGATATTTTCCTGAGCTATCCATGTCGCGGGGTCCGTACTTCGTTGGTCTTCGAGACTACTCCAAACATCTCTCCCTCCGAACAAACTTCTAAGTGATCGATGTCGAAACCGATTCCGCACTGGATTTGGACGCCGCGGGTTGCCTGTCCAGATCCTTGGACCACGATCGGTAGTAGGCGACGGCCGTCATGAGCGCGATTCCAGACACACTCACGATGATCTGCGCGAGAAGCGAGTCGGAGATCAGTTCGAGAAGGAAATGACCGACGAAGGAGAGAAACACTCCGACGCAGAATACTTCCAATGAGCGCTGACCGCAGATGATCAGTGGGCGAAGCCAGCGCGAGGTCAACCCGGGCCAACCGAAGGGGAGAAACCGAACGACTAGAACGGCCAGGGCAACGAAGTGCAGAACCCGATATGGCGCGAGGTTTGTCTTGTCGTTAGGATTGAATGCGCCCAACAGCCCTTCAGGGATTAGCTTTCCAAGCGGCCCTACATGACCTGCAACCGTCATAAGCAGCGCAAACCCCAGATAAACGAAACAGATCGATATGATCGCGGGCGACCGAATGAATCTCTGCAGCCGCGACGCTCCACCGAGCGCGCTCCAGGCCCCAAGCACGAAGAGGAGTTGCCATGTGAACGGGTTGAAATACCAAACACCCGATGGGTAGGCGGGAAGATTCCATCCGAATTGGCGTGCAGCGAAATAGATGACGAGCAAGCTCGCGATTGCAAGGTCTGGCCGTTGAAGCATCAGCCACAATACCAGCGGAAATGCAGCCATCAGAACGATATAGAGCGGGAGAACGTCGAGATTCAGAGGCTTGAATTTGAGCAGCAGGCCTTGCATTAAGGTCTGCATTGGACGATCGATCAACCCTGCAACGTTGAATTCATCCACAAGGTGAGAATGATTGTAGGCTTCCACGACCCAGCCGATTGCCGCGATATAGAAAACGAACAGCAGCACGTGCGCGATATATAATTGCCAAACGCGTTTTAATAGTCGAGCGGTTCCTGCAACGAAGCCTTGGACGAGCATGCTCTTGGCGTAGACAAACGCGGCCGTATAGCCGGAAATGAAGACGAAGATATCCGCTGCATCGCTGAAGCCATAATTTCTGGTCGTGAGCCACGCGACCGCGTTATTCGGGATGTGATCGAGAAAGATTGCCCAGTTCGCAAGGCCGCGGAAAAGATCGAGGCGGAGATCACGGCCATTGGCAGGAAGGAAAGCACGAATTGTCATGAAAACTCTTGGCGACGGTTTCAGAAAGGCGGGGACGTTTACGTTGGTGACGATTCGACCGGGGAAAGGCACTTCGCCTCGAACGATAGCCCGATCAGGCGCTAGACATCGATCTTGCGCCTGACCGATTGTCAGCTCATCTAGCCTGCCATGGCGCGGCAGCTTTCCGCGCACTGCTTGCAGGCCTTGACGCAATCGTCCATGCTGCCGATGCGTTCGCAGTCCTTCGCACACTCGGTGCAAATTTCCGCGCACTCGCCGCAGACGTGCTTGTGGTGAGGCGTATTCAGCAACATGAAATGCGCGGCCGTGCGGCAGATTTCGGCGCAGGCCATCATAAGCCTGAAGTGCTGGGGTTCGACGTGTTTGCCCCCAGTCTCCAGGCAATGGGTCATGGCTGTTCCTAGACATACTTGGTAGCAGCGCAGACATTCATCGATGCAGCTTTGCATTTCTTTGCTCATTTGATTCATTGAGCTCTCCTGGGTTTGATGGCTGCCCCTTATTGCACGTTGAGAACTAGTGTCAGGCCGCCCGCTCCTTTCTGCTCGACATTGTTGTTGGTGGTGTGATGCGGGATATGACAGTGCACCAGCCATTTCCCGGGTTTGCGCGCTGTCCAAACCACGTCGTATCGCTGTCCTGGTCCGACGTTCACCGTATCGGCAAAAAACCGCTGGTTTTCTGCCAACGTCTCTCCGTCGCGGGCCACTACCTGGAAAGGCCCGCCATGAACATGCATAGGGTGAACGAAGTTGTTGTTGGTGCCGATGAAGCGAATCTTGATGGTTTGCCCAACCTTCATGAAGACGGTGTCTGTCTCCGGATACGACTTCCCATTGATGGTGAAATAGTTCGGAAGGCCACCCTCCATCAGCATCGCGGGATAGGTGAGCCATTCGCGCTTGAGCCATTCCTGGAGCTGGATAGTGTATTCGAGATCGGCTTTTACATCGGCGGCACTGTCCTTCGGCGCAATCAGCAACGCGCCGTAAAGGCCTAGGCCTTGTTGACGATCGGGGTGGTCGTGGCTGTGATAAAAGTAGGTTCCGCTTTGGCTCACGGTGAACTCGTAGGTGTATTGCCCGCCCGGCGCCACGGGCGGCTGGGCTATCTTGGCCGGGCCGTCCATCTCGTTTGGTACGATCAGACCGTGCCAGTGCACAGTCGTGGATTCCGGAAGGTTGTTGCGGAATTTGATCCGGACGTGATCGCCTTCGGTCAATTGAATCCGCGGGCCCGGCACCTGGCGATTGTAGGCATAGGCCTCTACGGAGACATCCGGAAGAATATTCCAGCGTATGATCGAAGCTTCGATATCGAAGACCTTCACCCCGTTTTCGATGCGCGGCTCAAGAACGTTGTCCCCTCGGGCTTCGGCAGGCGCCTTATAGACCACTTGCCGGGGATTGACCGCCGCCATGTCTTTCATGGCTTCGCCGGGCGTGTCGAACGTCATGATCATGCCCGGCGGCATAATGGCGCCGCCGACGTCGCGTACGCTCAGACCTAGATTGACCTTGAAACCTGGGAGCACCATTCCGGAAATCAGGAGGAATGTCGTCACGCCGGCGAGCGCAGCTAACTGTGGCGTTGTCGCGTCGCTCGTCATTTGATGACCGCCGTAAGATTTGCGGCCGTTCGCGGCCGTTTGTTTCTGCGGATGGTCTTCGTGTCCCTTCATGTGGCTTATATCCGCAGCCGACATTTTAGCCATCTCGGACTTCATTCCGGACATTGAGCTCTTCTCGCCAGCTTCCCTATCCGAGCGCTCGGTCATCAACCCGTGCTTGATCTTCTTCTTCACCATCCAGACGTTGAACGGATAGGCTGTCGTGAAGCCGACCATTACGCCGAGCGACATCACGCCCCAGAAAATCAGCTCGAGCGGATCCATCGCGCGCATGTCGCGGCCCATCATTAGCAGACTCATGGTCGGGGCCATGCCTGCCATCATGGCGTTCATGCTGATGAACTCCGGCATGAAACTCTTCCGAACATTTTCCCAATACGTACCGCCCATCATCTTCTTCATAAACAATGCTTGAAAGATGAAGAGACCAAACGAGAAGCCCGCGACATACTCGACGATCAGGTCGATCCACATCGGTAGACCGAGCAGTGCGGTCACGGTCGCTGCGAGAATAATGCCGGTGGCGTCACCAGCGACGCAATGAATGGTGCTTCCGATGCCCTGCTTCCAAAGCGGAGACGTGAACTGCTCATGTTCTCCGGGCCGCGGCTCCTTATCAGCGAGTACGTACAGGAGAAGTCCGAACGGACCCATGTACAGGGTCACAAGGATGAAACCCCACTTCATCACGGTCGGTTCGGGATTCCCATTGAACTGGTCGAAAGCGACGTAGGCCGTGGAAGCGGCCGCAATGACGAACCATGCGATCAGAAAATAGTCGTAAGGGAGAGCAATCATCACGATGTCCTCAAGCTGAAGTCGATGCTCGTTCATCCGCCGATTCTTGAGATTCGGTCGCAAGCCGCTGCCTAACCGATTCGTCCCTTTCACTTACGACCGGCAGCATCATGAGAAGGCTTCCGCCTGTGTGCGGCAGGTCGGGATGCGAGGGGATTTCCGCGTGACGGACCTTTGTGAACCCAGCGGCGAGATAGAACGAGATCGCTTCGGCGTTATCGGCCCAAACATGCAAGGTCACGGACGGGAACGAACGCTGCTTGGCCTCATCGACGACCGCGGCCAGCAGCGCGGCCCCCACGCCTAGTCTGTGGTGGCTGCGCACAACCGCGATGTTGTTCAGCAGGAAGCTGGTGGGATCGTTGAGCTCCGTGCGCGGCCGGAGCAACTCTTCACGCGCGGTCAATGCTGCGTCTGCGGTCTCACTTTCGATGAGCTGGGCAGGAAATGCGTTCGCCAGACCAACAATTACCCCACGCGAAACAGCGACCAGACAATTTCGATACGAATACACTCCGGTCGGCGCAGCAACCATCTCGCGGTAGGTTCGAACTGCTCTCACCGAAGGATCGATGCCTCGCAAGATAAACGAAAGCGTATCTCCACCCGCCATGTTGGCCAACTTCGCGATCTGGCGAATGTCACCAATGTTCGCGCGCCTGATCGGAAACCGTCTTTTCGCGAAGGCTTTTTCCGTAGCTATTCTCGTGCCGCCGCTCCCACCCACACCTGTCATCGGTAACTCCACCTTATTGAGAGCAGTCGATCCAGTGATCGTATCCGATGGTCGGACTGCCGCCGCGATGTCGGATCAGCTCAAGGGTCGCTTCCTTGCGGAGCTTTCACCCAATTCGGCGCGACGCCTAGGAACCGCCGCGCCGAAGAGCCGTCACTTTCCTTTTTGCATCTTTGTGATCGTGATTCCGGCGGTCGCCCGTTCGGCTTCGAACTGCACTTTGTCACCGACCTTGACGGATTTGAGCATCGCCGGTTCCTTCACGCGAAAAACCATCGTCATGCTCTCCTCTTCCATATCAAGACTTTTGATGGGACCATGCTTCAATGTTATTTTTCCAGCCGCCTCATCGATCTTCTTGACCTCGCCGCTCGCCATCGCCGCTTGGGCGAGTGCGACAGCGGACGACAGAGCAAGGGAAAGCGCGAGAGTTGCGGCTGCGATTTTGTTGGTCTTCATATTCAATTCCTTTCGTCAGTTGATTCCGGCTCGGGTTACTTGACTAATATCGTGCCGACCATTCCGGCTTCCCGATGACCGGGGATCAGGCATCCGTATTCGAACTCGCCGGCCTTGGTGAATTTCCAGACGATCTCGTTGGTCTTCTTGGGAGCAAGTCGCTTCCCGTTCGGGTCATCGTGCTCCATGTCGGGATTCTTCTTCATGGCCTCGCCATGCTTCAGATTGTCGGCCGTCGTCGCGAGGATGAATTCATGGTCGAGTTCGCCGTTGTTGCGCAGCATGAACTTAACCTGTTCCCCCTTTTTGACCTCAACCTTGCTCGGCATGAACATCATCTTGCCGTCCATCTCACCCATAGTGACCTGAATAATCCGCGCGGCCTTTTTAGGATCACCCGGCTCACCTGCCGAGAATGTTTCGTCGTGGCTATGGCCCGAAGAACCCGCCCCGGCCCAAGCGGACGGGGAGATGAGCACCGCGCCGATAATAGCGATGCAGGTTTTGTGCAGATATTTCATCTCCAAACTCCTTCTACTGTCTTGCTGATTTTCTTCGCATCTATTTGAATTTCAAGTCTCATCTACATTCCTTTCATTCCCTTCATGCCTTTCATGTCGCTTGGTTTGCTTGATTCCTTTGGGCTCGTTGAGCGAGGCGCCTGAGTATTTGGAGCGTCGACTTGGTGCGCGACGGTGCCGTCAGGATGCTTGTAGGGACCGGGATCCTTGTAATCGTCTCGCGCGAGGCCATCGCGGATCTTCATCACCGTAAACATGCCGCCCATTTCGATCGGGCCAAACTGCCCGGTGCCGGTCATCATTGGTAATGTGTTGTCGGGTGCCGGCATTTCCATGTCGCCCATCGCCATTCCTGTCGATCCCATCACCATGGCGTCTGGCGCGAGTTTTCCGACCGCCTTCGCGAGGTCCTTCCTTGAGACGCCGATCAGGTTCTTCACGTCGTGGCCCATCGCATTCATGGTGTGATGCGACTTGTGACAGTGAAACGCCCAATCGCCCGGGTTGTCGGCAAGAAAATCGAACGCGCGAATCGCTCCGACAGGGACGTCGGTCGTCGTTTCCGGCCACTGCGCACTTTCAGGGACCCATCCCCCGTCGGTGCAACTCACTGAAAATTTGTGGCCATGAAGATGAATCGGGTGATTTGTCATGGTGAGGTTGCCGATGCGGACGCGCACGCGATCACCCAAACGAACGGCCAATGGGTCGATTCCGGGAAACACGCGGCTGTTCCATGTCCACATGTTAAAATCGGTCATCTCAGTGACCTTCGGCAGATACGTACCCGGGTCGATGAGATAAGTGCTCATGATGAAAACGAAATCGCGGTCGACGGGACGGAAGGTTGCGTCGCGTGGATGCACCACGATCATGCCCATCATGCCCATCGCCATCTGCACCATTTCGTCGGAGTGCGGGTGGTACATGAACGTACCGCTGTGTTTCATCTCGAATTCATAAACAAAGGTTTTTCCAGGTGGGATATGCGGCTGGCTGAGACCACCGACGCCATCCATGCCGCTAGGCAAGAGCACCCCATGCCAATGCACTGTCGTATGTTCAGGCAGTTTGTTGGTGACGAAGATGCGGAGCTTGTCGCCTTCCACCGCTTCAATCGTTGGGCCAGGGGACTGACCGTTGTAGCCCCAGAGATAGGCCTTCATGCCTTCTGCAAATTCGCGCTCGATGGGCTCTGCAACGAGATGGAACTCCTTCCAGTCGCCGTTCATCCGCCAGGGCAGCGTCCAGCCGTTCAGCGTAACGACCGGATTGTAGTCGGGTCCGCTCGACGGGCGCAGCGGCGGCTGCATCGTCGCCTTCTCCATGATCGGTGCTTCCGGGATGCTGGCTGCCTGGACGCGGCCGCTGATCGCTGTCGCGCTTGCAAGCGCCGTGGCGGTGCCGAGAAAGTTTCGTCGGGACAACATTGGTTTCTCCATTTCAGTGCCCTCCCCCGCCGGACGCCTGCGCGGTCGGCGACGATCTGGTTTCGGGTTGGCTATCGGCGCGACCGCCGCCATTTACTGCGGTCTTCAGTTCAGACTGCGCGAGCCAGAAGTCGCGCTTGGCTTCAATTGCAGCACGCAATGCCGCGATCCGCTGCCGCGCTTCCACCAACAATGCGAACACGTCGATTTGCATGCTGCTGAACCGCAGCTGCATTTCTTGGGTGATGATCTGGCGAAGTGGCAAGACCTCACGCTGATAGTGACCTGCGATGTCGTAGGTAGAACGGTAGACCCGAAACGCATCGCGCGCTTCAGAACGGACGTTGATCGCCTTTTCGGTTAACCGATTAAACGCCAGATTGTAGGTCTCGATCGCCTGCCGGACGCGGACCTCGCCGCCATCGAAAATCGGAATCTGGAACTGGATGTCGAAGCCACGCTCTCGAAGCGGCGGGCTCCCGGAATCTCGAGTTTTTTTGTCGATCCCCGCAACGTCGACAAGCGTGACGAAGCGGGTGGCTTCGGTGAGATTGAGGGACTTCGCGAGAGCAACCAGTTCAATGCGAGCGATCTGAAGATCGACACGATGTTCAACCGCATCAACCTCGATGCCCGGCAACGATAGCGGCCGGCGTGGCAGCATCGGTAATCTCTGCGGTAGCCGGAACCCTAAATCGCCGTCCCACAATCCAAGGAGGCGGATCAAGCGCTCGCGCGAACTGGTGGCGTCCTGACGAAGGGTGGCGAGATCGGCCGTTACTTCTGCATAAAAGACCTGTTCACGGGCCTGATCGAGCTTGTTCAGCGAGCCGGTTTGCCCGAGCTTCAAAGCGAGCTGAGCCGTGGATTCCGCAGTCGATTTGGCATCCGTCAGAAGTGTAACCAATTCGTTGGCGGCGACGGCGCGGTAATATGTGCGCCTGACGTCGGCTGCGAGGCGTAGGGTGCCTTCTGCAGCTCTCAGCTGTGCCTGCTTGAAGTGTTGCCGCGCAATCTCCGACCGAAACGGCAACGTGGCCAGCGCCAGAATATCGGCGGCGACCTGACGCTCGATCTCGACCGCGCCGCCACCTGCGATGCGACTAATCGAGAACGTCGGATTGGGTGGCAGGCTTTCTTGGACGAGGTCGGCCTCGGCCAACGCCAGTTCATTGTACGCCGCCTGCAAGCCCCGATTGTTGAGGAGCGCGATCTGAACGGCAGTATCCACCGTCAGGCCTCGACGAAGAAGACTTTGGACGGCGCCGTTCGCCCATTCTGCGTCATCTGTGCTGCGAATGGACATTACGTCCTTCTTGATTGTCTCGCCGGCCACATTGGCAACGACGGTCATCCCGCCATCTGGGGAGAATGATGCGCATCCGGAAAGCAGCAAGGCGGACAGGAGGATCGCGACGTGCGTTGGTTTCGGCCGATACGTAACTTCGAAAGTGTGGTTCGCGTTGATATGGATCGCTCGGTTCATAGCGCGCTCCTATTGACCGGATTTCGGCTGAGGGGCGACGCGGTCGTTCTGCTCGCGCCATGAAGACGGAGCTGTCGGACGAAGACTTGTGTAAGGAGCCACCGTCGATCGGTAACCGACACCGGCGACCTTCGCGCCCGGGTCGGCGGGATCAGCGCCGACGAGCGGCGCCGTGATCGGCATGCACCCTCCCAGCGTGACGATCGCAACGGCCAGCCCCGCAAGGATCCGAAATCTGAATCTGAATATTTTTCCCGCCACCGAATGAACGGCGGCGAAGTTCGCCCCAAACTGCGCAAGCATGATTTTTTCCTGAACTGCCGATGAACCACAGGTACGCGTGCCCTTAACGGGCGCGGCACCACGTCATTCCGTCAGTTCAGGAAATGGGGGGGCGGTAATGCCGAGGGGGAGCGTTATCGACGACGTTCCGGTAGCTCTCGGACTCGCAGACAGACGTCGGCGTTGAAGATTTGACAATGTCGATGACTGTGGTCGGCAGCGCGCTCAGGCAGACCATCCCGCAGCATTGTCCACCCGAGGCCTTGTGATGAGCAGTTGCAGGATCCGACGTTTCGTCAGCGACTGATGTCATACTGTCAGGGCTGTTCAATTTGTCGAAATCGGCGTTGCCGTCCGGATGTTCGTGTACGTGACCGTCCTTATGAACGTGCTGCGAAGTGCTATATTCATGCACGTGAACAATGCCCAGACCGTGATTCTCGTCGGTAAGGCAAGGCGCCGCACGCGAGCCGTCGGCGAACGCAAAGGAAACGCCCGGCGCCAGGACACAAAGCATATAGACCAGGGCGATCAACCACCCTGCCCTCAATCGCTTCGGTCTGGTTAGGCGCGTCAACATTTTGGCCTATCTACTTTAAGGTCGAAATCACACTAGTGATGTCTTGAACCTTACGCGGAAATGCTCTCTTCGCCAAGCCTGAACCTACCTGACATACAAAACGGTTCCATTGCGCATCCGTTCACCTGTCCACCCGTCCAATGACTGTCATCAGTTCCGCAATCTTTTTGCGTTGATCGCCCTTATCGCCACTCGTGATCGCGTGTTCCACGCAATGGGCGACATGGTCCTTCAGCACTTCCTCTTCGACTCGACGAAGGGCGGCACGAACCGCGGAAATCTGCGTTATAATGTCGATGCAATAGCGATCTTCGTCCACCATTTTAGACAAGCCACGTACTTGCCCCTCAATCCGGTTGAGACGCTTTTGACAAGATATCTTGATGTCTTTTCGCATATGGCCCATATACCCCTACATGGTATGCGTTGCAAGTGATGATGGAGACTTAGATGACCGCGTCGAAAAATGAAAATTCAGAAGGCGGCTCAAGCGGTTCTGGGTGCTGCTCGTCGAAGACCACTAAAGCTTCACGAGAAGCTGTGAAGACCGGGTGCTGTGGCGGAAGCCATGGTCATTCCAAACATGATCATGGGGGTCATCACCATCACGATCCTGGCAGGAATACGACGACGGTCATCGACCCCGTTTGCACGATGACCGTCGATCCCGCGACCAGTAAGCATCGGTTCGAGCACCACGGCCAGACCTACCATTTTTGTTCGACAACCTGCCGGACGAAGTTCGCGGCCTCGCCGGAGCAGTACCTCCACAAGACGCAACCTCAGCAACCCCACGTTCCGGAAGGTACGATCTATACCTGCCCTATGCATCCAGAGATCCGCCAGGTCGGACCCGGGAGCTGCCCGATCTGTGGCATGGCGCTCGAGCCTGAACTGGTCACTTTGGATGCTGCACCCAATCCCGAACTCGCGGACATGAGCCGACGCTTTTGGGTGGGGCTGGGGCTGGCTTTGCCGGTCATCGTCTTGGAAATGGGCGGCCATCTGATCGGAAGCCATCGCTGGATCGACCAGACGTTGTCAAACTGGATCCAGCTTGCCTTTGCGACGCCAGTGGTCCTTTGGGCAGGTTGGCCGTTCTTCGTGCGCGGCTGGCAATCGCTCGTCACCCGAAATCTGAACATGTTCACCCTGATTGCGATGGGCGTTGGCGTCGCCTACACCTACAGTGTCGTTGCAACCCTCGCACCCGGCATCTTCCCGCCGACCTTCCGCGGTCAAGACGGAGCCGTTGCCGTTTACTTCGAGGCCGCCGCCGTCATTACCGTGCTCGTTCTGCTCGGACAGGTCCTAGAGCTGCGTGCCCGCGAGGCGACGTCCGGGGCCATCAAAGCGCTCCTCGATCTAGCGCCGAAGATTGCGCGCCAGGTGGACGAGAGCGGTGCGGACCACGAGGTTCCGCTCGACAGCCTGAACGTGGGTGACAAACTGCGCGTTCGGCCGGGAGAGAAGGTGCCGGTGGATGGTGTCATTGTAAAAGGACGTTCGTCGTTGGACGAATCCCTTGTTACCGGGGAGTCTATGCCCGTCACCAAAGGGCCCGGGGCCAAGGTGATCGCAGGCACGCTCAATCAATCTGGCAGCTTCGTGATGCAGGCTGAGAAGGTCGGGCGAGACACGCTGCTATCCCAAATCGTGCAGATGGTCGCGCAAGCACAGCGTTCGCGTGCGCCGATCCAGCGCCTTGCCGACCAAGTGGCCAGCTGGTTCGTGCCGGCGGTCATTGTCGTGGCACTTGTCGCCTTCGGCGCCTGGGCGCTTTTTGGGCCCGAACCGCGCCTTGCATTCGGCCTTGTCGCGGCGGTCAGCGTCCTCATCATCGCGTGTCCTTGTGCGCTGGGACTTGCCACGCCGATGTCGATCATGGTCGGCGTTGGCCGCGGCGCCCAGGCGGGCGTATTGATCAAGAACGCCGAAGCGCTGGAGCGCATGGAGAAGGTCGACACGCTGGTAATCGACAAAACAGGAACGCTGACTGAAGGTAAACCGAAGGTCATTTTTATCGCCCCTGCCGCCGGATTTGAGGAGTCTGACATTCTGCAACTGGCGGCCAACGTCGAACGGTCGAGCGAGCATCCTCTCGCGGACGCCATCGTACGTGCTGCCAAGGAGCGGAATCTCAGTTTAAGCAACGTGGAGGATTTCAACTCGCCGACGGGCAAAGGCGTCACCGGCAAAGTGGAAGGCAAAGTCGTGTTTCTTGGAAACGCCGCCTATTTGAATTCAGTCGGTATCGAAACACAGGCATTGGACTCAGAAGCCGAACGGCTGCGCGGAGAGGGAGCAACCGTCATAAATATTGCTGTCGAGGGTAAGCTGGCGGGAATTTTTGCCATTGCCGATCCGGTAAAGGAATCGACGCCGAATGCATTGAAGGCGCTTGCAGCGGAAGGCATCCAGGTCATTATGCTGACTGGCGACAACCGGACCACGGCCAACGCGGTCGCAAAGCAGCTTGGCATTGCCGACGTGGAGGCAGAGGTGCTTCCAGATCAAAAGAGCGCGGTTGTAATCAAGCTGCAGAAGGCCGGACGCATCGTCGCAATGGCCGGCGACGGAGTAAACGATGCCCCTGCCCTCGCTGCGGCAGAAGTTGGAATTGCGATGGGCACGGGCACGGACGTCGCTATGGAAAGTGCAGGCGTGACGCTCTTGAAAGGCGATCTGGGCGGAATTGTCCGCGCTCGCCGCCTCTCTCAAGCGACAATGCGCAATATCCGGCAAAATCTATTCTTCGCTTTCATTTACAACGCAGCAGGAATCCCGGTCGCTGCGGGGATCCTTTATCCGACCTTCGGATTGTTGCTCTCACCGATTATCGCCGCAGCGGCCATGGCTCTGTCATCCGTGAGTGTTGTCGGCAACGCGCTGCGGTTGCGGGCCATGCATCTTTGATCTTACTTGATCAAGGAGGCTTTCGCTCCCGGATCGCTTGGTCTGGGAGCTTGATGGTCATGGGGCGCACTTTTTCTGCGCCCACCGCTTCTACCTGAAGACCTAAGATATTCGAGTCCTTCAGTCGGACAAATACAAATCGCTTTACCTGGCTTGCTGCCGTGGCTTGCCCGGGTCTTCGGAGTGCTGGCGGCTTTATATTCGCTACCGGCCCGCTTCTCGTTTCAACATCCCATGTCACGTGACTACCGTCATAACCATCTGGAATTCTTCGAACTGATCCGGATCATTGCGCAAAAGAAAACCATCGATCCGCATTGGTCGATGGGGACGTTACTCGCTTCACATGCGCGCCTGCCCCGAAAAAATTGCGCCAAGTCCGCCTACTCTGCCGGCTAAGCGGTTTGAGAGGCGCGATGCGCAGTAGATGTTCCGCCATTGCTGGCGCCTGTTTGCATCTGGAAACCTCAGCGAAACCGCTTACCATTCCAACGCATCTGATAGCGACAAAACGACCCGTCTCGGCTGCAATCGACATCGATCGACGGCACACCTGAGTCGATCGACATATCGATTTCGAGTACATCTCCTCGCCAAACTTCGCGAAACGTGCCTCCTCTGGAAAGGAAGACACGATGAGGACAACCCTTCGGCGAACAAAGAGCATCTCGATTGGAACAACCAAACTGATCGAAGTGGATTGCGACGAACTCTTCGCCCCTCGAGCCTTTAATGTATCGCAGATATCCCGTTCGAACATTTATCGAGTCGTCCATGCAGCGACGCTGCGCCGCTTTGAATGCCTTGTGAATCGCTGGCGGCAGCTGTTGCAGGCGTTCATCTGAGAGCGGGGAGAATTTGCCCTGTGCCATTCCTGCCGCGCGCGCATTTGCTCCGGTTACGGTCAGACACACCATGAGTACGATGAATAAATGCAGCATTGCATCCTCCTACAGTCTAGCAGAATCGGCCCCCTAAGTCAGATCAGTTCGAACACCACGCCGAGCCTCTTTTCCGTCATCCAAATAACTCGACAAGCTCGCCGAAACTCGTCTGCGGCAATTACAAGAGTAAATTTCTTCGGAACTCCTGCTGGGCCCCTAATTTCCAGCAAGGCTCCAGTGGAACTGAGACTCCGGACTGTGCAGGAGATCGCCGCATCTCCGAAAGAGATTATGCCGGCTCTAAAAACTTTCCTTCGTTCATGATACCCCAAGACCGACACCGCGTTTGTCTAATCGACTTTCTTCTCCGCCTTCTCGCCTAGTTTAACGATGTCGCCCTTCGTGAACAGAATCCCTTGTAGCTCCGCACGCCAGTCCGGCTTTTTTCGGAGAAGAAATTCGAGGTTCATTCCGAAATGTTTGAACTCCTCCTTCTGCGCGTTTGCCATAATCGCCTTGGCGTTCTTGTCTTTTTCGACAGAGATTCTCTGTTCGTACCAACTAATAGCTTCCGCCTCCTCGATTAGAGACGTGATCATCCGCGCGAAAGTACGCGTTTCCTGTGAAAGCTCTTCCGGCGGCTCGTGATACTGATCGAAACCCATCTGCTTTCCTTCCGTTGAAACAAAACTGCTTACAGTTCTTTCACACCATTAAGTTTGGGAGGCGCCAAAAGGCGCAAGGCGTTTATGGTCACCAGGACCGTAGCGCCAGTATCTGCGAGAATGGCCGGCCACAGACCCGTCAAACCGACCACCGTGGTCACGAGGAATACGACCTTCAAACCAAGTGCGACAGCAATGTTCTGCTTGATGTTGATCATAGTGCGCTTTGACAGATCGACCATCGCCGCGACGTCTGCGACGCGACCGTGAAGCACGGCGGCGTCGGCGGTCTCGAGCGCGACGTCGGTGCCTCCGCCCATGGCGATGCCAACATCTGCGGCGGCCAGCGCGGGGGCATCGTTGATGCCGTCTCCAATTTTCGCAACTGACCAGCCCGCTTTCTGAAACTGAGCAACGATCCTCTGCTTGTCCTCAGGCAGCAATTCCGCCTGAACCTCGATTCCAAGACGCTCGCCGATTGCATTTGCCGTTCTGCGATTATCTCCAGTCAGCATGACCGTCTTGATGCCCATCTCGGTCAGTGCCTTCAGGCCTGCTCTTGCGTCCGGTCGGACCTCGTCGCGCATCGCGATTGCGCCAGCCACTTCATGCCCGACCAGAACGATGGAAACCGTCTTTCCTTCATGATTAAGCGCTGAGATCTGCTCCCTTTGCGCTGGCGTCATCGGGGCACGTTCGTCAGCGGCCTTGGGCGATCCGACGAACACCTCAACCCCCTCCGCCATAGCACGAACGCCTACGCCGCCCATCGCGTTGGCGTCGGACGTCGGCGGCAACGATAGCTCCCGCTCGGTTGCTTTCGCTAGAATTGCTGTGGCGAGGGGGTGGCTCGAACCCAACTCGAGCGCGGCGGCAAACCGCAGTACGTCCGTTTCGGTGCGTCCATAGCCGATGATGTCCGTGACCTGGGGCTTACCGGCGGTCAATGTCCCGGTCTTGTCAAAGCACGCGACGGTGATCTTGCCGATCTGCTCGAGGACGGCGCCGCCCTTCATCAGGAGCCCCCGCCGTGCCCCTGCGGATAAGCTTGCGGCAATGGCGGCCGGCGTCGAAATCACTAGCGCGCATGGGCAGCCAATCAGGAGGATGGCAAGCCCCTTATATATCCAGTTGCTCCAGACACCGCCAAACAGGAGTGGCGGAACGACGGCGATCAAGGCCGCAACAACCACCACACCGGGGGTGTAGTACCGGGAAAAGCGATCAATGAAGCGCTCTGTCGGAGCCTTCGATTCTTGAGCTTCCTCGACTAATCGGACCACGCGCGCGATCGTATTGTCGGAAGCTGCGGCCGTGACGCGCACGCGCAGCAAGCCATCACCGTTGACGGTGCCGGCAAACACGATTCCCTCAGGTCCCTTTCGGACCGGCGTGCTTTCGCCGGTCACCGGCGCTTCGTCGATCCCGCTTTCTCCAGAAAGGATGACGCCGTCGGCCGGGATGCGATCGCCGGGTCGGATCTGGATGATCGCTCCGACCGAAAGACTGTCCGCCTGCATCTCACGAACCAACCCATTTTCTTCCAGCCGGGCCGTCTTCGGAACAAGCTTGGTCAAGTCCTGGATGCTGGCACGGGCGCGACTTGCGGCCACGCCTTCCAAGAGCTCGCCAATCAGGAACAGGAAGACAACAGTCGCGGCCTCTTCGGTTGCTCCAATGATCACCGCACCCACGGCGGCGACTGACATCAACATTTCGATCGAGAATGGCGTGCCAGCCCGCGCTGCAGATAGCGCGCGCTTCGCGATTGGAACGAGCCCGACCATCATGGCGAAAAGGAATGCCCAACGCTCTGTAGCAGGAAATAATTTGCCCAGTAGAAAAGCCGAGGCCAAGGCCAAGCCGCACGCAATGGTGAGCATCCCTTTGCGGGTTCGCCACCAAGCCTGGTTGCTCGAACCGGCCCCATCAACGTGCGAATGGAGTTGGTCGTAAGAAGCCGGGAGCGTTTGATCATCCGTCTCATGACCAGCTCCCTTGGCTGCAAGCTCTTCCACGCGCGTGATTCGATAGCCCAAATCCGAGATCTGGTTTTGAATCTTTTCGTTTTCCGCTTTACCGTCATGACTAACTGTCACCGTGCCCCGATGTACTGAGACCGTTACGTCGCCAACACCGGGCATCCGTTGCAGGGCGTTTTCGATCTTCGTGGCGCAAGAGGCACAGTCCATCCCCTCGACTCCGAGGCGCAAACTGCGTGGGGCGCCGGCCATGGGCGGGCTTTTGGTTGTGTGGCTGATCATGTTTTGCCTTCTTTGCGCAGCCTTTTATATAACGCCGCGACGGCGTCGGAAAAATTGATCGCCGAGTTCTGAGCGCAGTGATCTTCGAGGAAATGCAACTGGTTTACGAGATCGAACGTGACCGGATTGAGGTCGAGCTGTTCATCGACAGCGCTGGGTCTGCTCGACAGAATTCCACTCATGAAGCCTTGTGCCCAAGCCAGATAGTCGCGACGAAGGATAGGATTGGATCTAATATCAATGCTGAAACGCTGACACGTCGTTGCGCCCAGCCCGACAATCCTGGCTTGGGAAGATTGCGCCTGAACTGCAGACCATGAACCAGCGGCTGCCAGGAAAAACATTCCCACGGTCCATGGGAAGCACAAACGACAGACGCTTGGGAGAGCGGAGCATCTGGTGCGATGCGCCGGATTCTCTGGGCCGATGGGACGAAAGCCTGACCTTATCGCCATGAACCGCTATCCTCGTTTAATCATCCTATTTCTTGAATTTCGCCTGGCCTGATTTTCCGTCGGCTGTCTTGATGGTCAGCGTGATCGTCGCGCCCGTGGCAATCGGAGCCTTGGCCTCGCCCTTCAACGCGTTCTCTCCCGATGGCGCAAGCGTGACCGTCTCGCGCCCCGCTCCCATGGCAATAAGTGCGGCGCCCGTGAAGCCTTTTGTGGAAACCGGCTTTTTGCTTTCGTCAAAGACGTTGATCATGATTGTGCTTCCGGATGTAACCAGTTCTGCTTCAACTCCTGCGACATCCTCCATCTGCCCGCCATTCGGTCCCTTTTGGCTTCCATGGGAATGTTGCGCGAAAGACGGCACCGACCAGATGAGGGACAGCACAATGATTGCAATGTATTTCATGTTGTAACTCCATTGGTTGTGGGTTGAGGTCCTTCGCCCCTCTCGCCGTTCTCACGCCTGAAAAGAACGTAGAGCGCCGGCAGGACAAGAAGCGTGAGAAGTGTCGATGAAATAATTCCGCCGATTACGACGGTCGCCAGCGGCCTTTGAACTTCTGCTCCGGCGCCGGTGGCAACCGCCATCGGCACGAAGCCGAGCGACGCAACAAGCGCCGTCATGAGGACGGGCCGCAGCCTCGTCAATGCGCCCTCTCTAACAGCATCTATGATCGCGTGACCTTCGGAGCGCAGCTTTTCGATGAAGGTGATAATCACCAGCCCGTTAAGCACGGCGACACCGGACAGCGCGATAAATCCAATGCCTGCGCTGATCGAAAGAGGAATGCCCCTAAGCAAGAGCGCAAGTATGCCGCCGGTCAATGCGAGCGGAACGCCGCTGAACACCAAAAGCGCGTCAGGCATCGAACCCAAGCTCATGAATAGCAGCAGAAAGATCAGAAGTAGCGCGATTGGCACAACGATGGTCAATCGCTGCGTTGCGGAGACCAGTTGCTCAAACTGACCGCCCCACCCGATCCAATAGCCTGCCGGAATCTTCACTTTCTCGGCGATCTGGCTTTGCGCATCGGCAACGAACGATCCCAGGTCCCGTCCCCGCACGTTCGCGGAAACAACGATTCGGCGCTTGCCGTCCTCGCGACTGATCTGATTGGGGCCCGGCGCGACATCGATCTGGGCAAGTTCGGACAACGGGGCGTATCTGATCTGGGCGAGCGGAGAATTTCCCCAAACTGCGCGCGTCGTCATCGCCTTCGCCTGCCCGTCGAGCGGAGGCAGCGGTATCGGAAGCGACCTGATAGCTTCCAAATTTGTGCGCAAGCGCTCCGGAAGCCGCACAACCAGTTCGAAGCGCCGATCGCCCTCGAAAACCAGACCAGCACTCTTACCGCCGACTGCTATCTCGACGAGATTTTGAACGTCCGCGACGCTGATGCCGTAGCGCGACAACGCCGCACGATTGAGCTTGACAGTCAGTACCGGCAGCCCCGAAATCTGCTCGGTCTTGACATCGGCCGCGCCCGGGACATTCTGTATGACAGCTTGAACCTGTGCAGCAACTTGAGCCAGAACCTCCAGATCGTCGCCGAAGATCTTGACGCCGACGTCACTGCGAACGCCCGAAATCAATTCGTTGAAGCGCAACTGAATCGGCTGCGAGAGTTCGTAACTGCTGCCCGCGATTTCTTCGGCAGCTTCCTCGATGGCTGTGACGACCTCACTCTTTGGCTTCTTCGGATCCGGCCACTGGTCACGCGGCTTGAGCATCACGTAGCCATCGGAGATCGAAGGCGGCATCGGATCGGTTGCAACTTCTGCAACGCCAGTACGGGCGAAAGTTTCCTTCACCTCAGGTATCTTGAGAAGGCGCTTCTCGAGCATTTGTTGCATCTCGAGCGATTGCGTTAGGCTTGTGCCTGGAATACGAATCGCCTGCAGGGCGACATCTCCCTCGTCCAGGCTCGGGATGAACTCGCCGCCCATTTTGGACGCTGCGAAGCCGCTTATAATGATCAGGAACGCGGCCAGGAACGCAATCATGCCGCGATGCTGGATTGACTTCGATAACAGGGGAACATAGATGCGGCGCGAGCCGCGCATGAACCAGTTCTCTTTCTCCGACACTCGGCCAGTTACCAGCAGCGCGACCGCGGCAGGTACGAACGTCATCGACAGGATGCTGGCGCCAAGCAACGCCATCAGCACCGTGAGAGCCATCGGCGTGAACATCTTGCCCTCGACGCCGGTCAGCGTGAGGACGGGCAGGTAGACGACCGCGATGATGAGAGTGCCGAACAGGCTTGGACGGATAACTTCGCGTGATCCCTCCAGAATCGTCGCGAAACGCTCTTCACGCTTGAGAACGCGGCCCAATTTTTGCTGCTCATGCGCCAGCAAGCGCAGACAGTTTTCGACGATGATGACGGCGCCATCGATGATGATACCGAAATCGATTGCACCCAAGCTCATCAGGTTGGCACTGACCTTGTTTTCGAACATTCCCGTGACGGTGAACAGCATGGACAACGGGATCACGAACGCCGTTGCGATCGCCGCCTTGAAGTTCCCGAGGATCAAAAACAGAATGACGATGACGAGAAGCGCACCTTCCACGAGATTCTTTTCCACGGTTGCGATCGTGGCTTCAACGAGATGGGTACGGTCGTAGATCGCGCGGGCCGTCACGCCTTCCGGAAGCGATCGGCCGATCTGTTCGAGCTTCGCGGCAACGCGCTGCGCAACCGTACGACTGTTCTCGCCGATCAGAAGCATCGCGGTGCCCAGCACCATTTCTTTGCCGTTCAGCGTGGCCGCACCGGTTCGAAGATCCTTGCCCTCTTTCACGTCGGCAACGTCGGAAATACGAACGGGCACGCCATTGCGCGACCCGATGACCACCTCCTTGATCTCTTCGATGTTGGCGACTTGTCCGGGCGTGCGCACCAGATATTGCTCGCCGTTGCGCTCGATATATCCGGCGCCGACATTGGCATTATTGGCAGCAAGCGCAGACATGATGTCGCGAAAGCTGAGCTTGTAGGCCATCAATTGCGTCGGATCGGGGAGCACATGAAACTGCTTCTCGAAGCCGCCGATGGTGTTAACTTCGATCACGCCCGAAGTGTTTCGCAGTTGCGGTTTGATGATCCAGTCCTGAATCGTCCGCAGATCCGTCGGGGTGAATTCCTCGCCGCTGGGTTTGAGCGCTCCTGGCTTGGCCTCAACCGTATACAGATAGATTTCTCCGAGACCGGTCGAAATCGGGCCCATCGCGGTTTCGACACCCGTGGGCAGGCTGTCCTTGACCTGCTGAATGCGCTCATTGACGAGTTGTCGCGCGAAATAAATGTCGGTGCCGTCTTTAAAGACGACGGTTACCTGGCTCAACCCGTATCGTGACAGCGACCGAGTGTTAAGCAGGTTAGGAAGACCGCCCATACCGGTTTCGATCGGAAACGTGATCCGCTGTTCCACCTCAAGCGGTGAGTAGCCCGGGGCGCTGGTATTGATCTGAACCTGAACGTTGGTGATGTCTGGCACCGCATCGATCGGCAGGCGCGTGAAATTCCACGCTCCGAACGCTGCCATGAGCAGAGCACCGATCATCACCAGCCACCTCTGGCGGATGGAAAACGAAAGGATACCGTCAATCATTGGACTTCTCCGGACGTTTGCCGATTTCCCGGATGCGAGCGAAAGAATGGATGGGCGTTATGAACACGACGCCATCTCCCTTTCTGCCGGTCCAGGCTGCAGACGCGATGCGGTCACGAATCTCATCGGCCAGTTCGGATCGGCACACCAGTCTGAGTTCGAGAAAATTATGATATGTGAGATCGAATTCAGACGAGACATAGGCACCGCCTTGCCCTCGTCCTCGCCCCTGACCGCGGGTTTCGGTGAATGTGAAACCCGGAAAATCAGGCAGGTCGTGAAGCATGCGCACCACGTGCCCTTCCATGTGCGGCCTAATCAGCGCTGTTACCAGCATCATGTCGCGATCAGTGTTCATGCGAAGCCGATCCTTTCGCCATCTCTGCCTTGACGATAAAACTGTTCTGGGCGGCATAGACGTCGCCCTCCACAAGGCCGAATGCTATTTCGACGATTTCCGGGTCGCGCCCGCCGAGTTCGACATCGCGGACTTCAAACTTGTCGCCGTTGCGGACGAACACAACGGTTCGATTTTCCACTGTCTGCAGCGCGGACGATTTCACCGCGACATTCACCTTCTTCGCCGACAACGACAGCCGACCAGTAATGAATAGGCCCGGACGCAGCCGTTGATCTAAATTTGGCACGATGGCTCTCGCGATTGCGCTCTGGGTGTCGCTGCTTCCGATTGGAGCCAGATAGGCAATCTTCGTTTCGATCGGCGGACCACCATCGGCAGGATCGACAAAAACCTGGTCGCCGACGCTGACGCGGTTCAGATCGCGGCGGTAGACAGAAAGATCCACCCAGACGGTCGACAGATCCGCGATAACAAACGCCGGCTTTTGCTCGGAAACGTATTCGCCCAGTGTGGTCTGGCGATCGATCACCGTACCCGCGAGAGACGCCTTCAGTTCATAAGGCGTAAGGCTCTGGTTGCTCTCGACGATCGCAAGAACATCGCCCTTTTGGACGCGATCGCCGACCCGCTTGCGGGTTTCGCGCACGATTCCGGGAAATCTTGGCGTGACCTGCACCAGCGATTCCTGGTTTGGCTGGACAACGCCGTTCAACAGCAGGCTATCGCGCAAGACGCCGGGTGATGCCTTGGCAAGTTCGATACCGGCTGCGGCCACTTTGGCGTCGCTCATTTCGACCCCTTCGGAATGTTCTTCCTTTTCCACCTTTTCCGTCGAGCCTGGTTTGGGAGTTGCCGGCGCCAGCAACCGATAGCCGCCATAAGCAAGCGTCCCGACAACTAGCAAAAACACCGAGTACCGAATTAGTCCTTTGATCATCTTGAACTCTCGCGGGTTAGCGAAAACGGGTTACCGACGAGACCTTCGATCGTCGCGATGGCGATATGGAAATTCTGCAAGGCCTCCTGCTCGCGAAGGAGCGCCTGCAAAACCGAGCCCCGGACGTCGAGCAGCTCGAGCAAGGTGAACCTGCCTTGCGTGTAGCCGCTCAGGATAGTCTCAGAAGCGCTGCGCGCCTTCGGGATGACCGAAGACCGCAGCAGCTTGAGTTCCGCAAGCGCTCCAGTCAGCGTGTCGTAGGCACGGCCCGCGATGCTGATGAGGACGAGCTTGTTGATGGCGCGCTCGGCATTGGTCTTTGCCAACGACTCCTGGGCCGCGATGATATTGCCGGTGTTCTGGTCGAATATTGGCAACGGAATCGAGACGCCCAAGCGCACGGCGTTGTCGTTGGTGTCCTGATAATGCCGCCAACCGGCCGAAATGCGCGGGTCAGGGATCGCTTTCAGGCGCGCGATGAGCAGTTCGGCATTGCGCTGGGCAGTGACGGCAGTCCACCGCATGAGCTGGGGATTGGCTTCGATGGCGTTGACGACCGCCTGAAACGAAGGCGGCTGGCCAATATTCGCAAGCCGCCCGACCGCGGTTCCGAAACGCGGACTGCTGTCGCCCATCAGGATGGCCAAATCACGCCGCGCGGTCGCCAGGAGCGTTTTCGACCGCTCGCGTTCGACTCGAAACAGATCGGCCGCGACCTGGGCACGCAGGGTCTCGGCGGGCGACGATGCGCCCTCCTGGACGCGTTTTTGAAGCAGAGGAATGAGCGTATCGAAGCTTGCAATCTGCTCGTCGAAGATCTCGATCCGGCGTTGGGCGCTGATAATCGTGATGAACGCGATCGCGGTTTCCGAGAGGACTTCGAGACGCGTCGCGCGCCTTTGCCAGACCGCGCTTCCTACGCCGGCTTCGCCGGCGGCAAGACGAGCTTCGCGCTTCCCTCCAAGCTCGACGAGTTGGCTGAGCTGTAAAGTTGTCTCGGCAGATCGCGTTCCCTTGTAGGGACCCGAGCCAAGGGCACTATCCAGTTCAAAGGAAACGTCAGGATTAGGCAACGCTCCAGCCTGAATGCGAAGCCCCCCTGCTATCCCGATATCGCGTTCAGCGGCTGTTAAGCGCGGATTAGCCGACAGCGCCCGCTGCAGGGCCTGCGGCAGCGAAATGGAGCGCGTGGGACGCGGTTCGATGGCTGCAGCGGGAATTGTTATCATAAGCAATGCGCAAATCACGCGCAAAGCCGTTCGGACGAAAGACATAATACTGACCTGAAAACGGAGAAACGGCGACGCGAGAGAGCCGCGTCGCTACGACAACGTTCAGATCAGATTTTTGGGGGGTGGCGTGTCGAGCCGGGGGGGGTCTTCGACCAGGAGCGTCGGTTCCCTGAATCGTGGCCCAATAAGCTGAGCCGAAGGAGTCGCAACCCGGGCCAGGACCGGCACTAAAATCGGTGCATAGACTTGACAATACTCACCGCCGGCGGACAATTTTTCGGAGTTTCCGTCGTCGCGACCGTCCGTTGCCAAACTCGCTTCAAGCGCAATCGTTGTTGGAATGACCTTGAAACCTGTGATCGTTTCGTTCACATGCGCGGTCGCATGGGCCAGTCCAACAAAAAGATAAACGAACGCCAGGAACATCACCAGCGCCGGGCGAATGCGCAGCGCTCGTTGATCAAATAGATTCCGGCTGGCCCGATGTTCCATATGGTCCGAATAGCAAATTCCGTTACTGAACACTATCACAAATTGCCTGAAATCAGCTTGCCCGGAGTTTGATTTTCACCCGAAATTACCCTAGCGGTGGATCAGTCGGTCGATTGCGACACTTTGAGGCACATACATGGGTGAAGGTCATTCGCACGGAGGAACTATCCCATCGGCGGCTGGCCGACACCGGAAACCTCTCTATATCGCGCTCGCGCTGACCTTGACTTACATGACCGCCGAAATCGTCGGCGGGATTTGGACCGGAAGCCTTGCGCTGATCGCCGACGCCGCGCACATGGGAACCGACGCCGGCGGCTTAGCTCTGGCGTTGTTTGCAATTTACTTCGCCCAGAAGGCAGCAACTTCACAAAAGACGTATGGCTATCTGCGCACTGAAATCCTCGCCGCATTGACCAATGCCGTGGTGCTGTTGCTGCTGACGGTTTACATTCTTTATGAGGCTTACAAACGATTTCTGTCGCCGCCCGAAATTCTCAGCGGACCGATGCTGGCCGTCGCGGCGGTCGGCCTTGTCGTCAATCTCATCAGCATGAAGCTGCTTTCGGCGGGGTCGTCGGAAAGCCTCAACGTCCAGGGTGCCTATTTCGAGGTGCTCAGCGATATGCTCGGTTCGCTGGGGGTGATCGCCGCCGCCCTGATCATCATGTATACCGGCTGGACCTTGGCTGATCCTCTCATCGGCGCCGGCATCGGCCTGTTTATCGTGCCCCGAACCTGGACGCTGTTGAAGCAGGCCGTCCATATCCTAATGGAGGGGGTTCCGGTCGAAGTTGATGTGCCTTCACTTGAAAAGGCATTGCTGGAAATTCCCGGTGTGACCGCCGTTCATGATTTGCACGTCTGGACCATTACATCCGGAACGGATTCATTGACCGGCCACGTGGTTGTCACCGACATGAAAGACGCACGGGCAATCCTGATGAACGCAAAGGCCGTTCTCGAGGAGAAATTCAAGATCGATCATGTGACGATTCAGATTGAGGACGAGGAAATGCGAACGGCCGAGCCTGTGCTGCGCATCTGAAGCTGTCCTGTCGGTCCCCGACCTACACGAAGTTGCCTGCCGCCGGGTCAGCCATTGCATCAGTCTGATTCCGGAATGCTGGCGAAAATTTGAACCAAATAGAGAGTTAAAAATATTCGCCAGCACCGGCTCAGCTGCGGCGTGCGCGGATTATGGCGATGCGGCCGACCATCTCGGAAACGGTGTTCACGCGACGCACACCATCAAACCCTGTCTTCTTGATTAAGTTCAACCAGCTGCCGTCGAGATGGGGCTTCGCGGTCTCAGCGCCGAACAAGTAGCCGGTGCCGCGAAGTGCGTGGATCTCTCGCGGGTGCAGCGGTTGGTCGAAGTCGGCAATGTGCAGTGTACCGCCGTGCCGCAATACTCGCCTCATTTCCTTGAGGAGGGCAACCTTATCACTCAGCCGTAAAGGATGCAGCGCGAGCGATAAGATCACCTTGTCGAATGATGCAGCATGGCAATCGATGCAGTACTGATCCCCGTGCAAAAGCTCGAGATTGCTTAAGGGGTCGCGGACGCTCGTGTTTGATCCCGCAGGCTGTACGGCAGAAAAATGTACGGCGGGATACTGACGTGCAAGCACCTCGCACAAGCTGCACCCCTCCGCGCTCACCTCCAAAACTCGCTCGCCTGAACGTAGCGCGGCGTCCTGTATCAGTGGCTCCCGCCAGTTTTGCGCCCGAATCGTTAACCGGTAGCCCCATTTACGTACGAACATGAGCAAGCGAACGCGCACCGAACTCATTGTGATGAACGGCAAGTTATAGGCAAATGGATCCGCAATCCTTTGTTCAAAATCGCGGTGCGACAATTGAGCGTAATGCAGGCGCGCGGCTCACCATAAAATGGTCCTACCATTCTGACTATGGTTGAAGCGCCGACTTGGCGCCAGGTTACGGCGGGGTCGGTTCTGCGCATCTGAAACTAGCCAGCCGGCCCCCGACCTGCACGAAGTCGCCTGCCGCCGGATCGGCCATTGCGATATCACGGGCCGGCGACGGGCCGGTTGGCAATATTCTCATCTTTACATCCGTCCAATTTATCTCCGAACTCGCGTAGCAGGAACAGACTGACATCGTCGAGCGAGTCATGATCTTTGCGGAACGGCTGCTCAAGCGTCTCGATGAGATAAAGCGCATATACAAACATATAGGATATAAAGCCAAAAATCAGCGCCGTACCGGGCGAGCCTTCAGTCTCCAAGAACAGCAAAAGCAGCACGATAGCTGCAACCAACGTCTTCACCAAAATGTACACGGAAGGCACGAATTGCATGCTTTGAATGTGATAGATCCGGAAGACGCATCTGCGCAGTTGATCCTGCTGGCCGCGCAGCCGCACGATGAAATTCGCCGGCATGCCCAACACATCCATTTGCGTAACCATCGGAGTGAGCTTGTCGATTTCGAGGATGACTGGTCGTAGATCCTTGTGGGCCCCCTCGTGTCCAAGTCCCCTCTGCAAAACGGTCAGGATGTTCCCCAGTATCGTTCGCAGCGGACCGACTTTGAAATCCGGGCACTTCTCGGCGAAACAGACAGCGTCGTCATGGATTGCCTCCAATGCCACGCGAATGTCGGCCGGCAACCGCTCAGATTCTTTGTAGTCAGAAAGAACGCCCGACAGCAGAAAGCCGATGATGAAAATCGCTCCACCGATTGCGCTGGTCAACAGCGTGCTCAGCGTCACGAATTCGAACTGCATCCAGTGAACAAACACCTTGATGGCGCTGATCGCGACGACCAATCCCGCCACAAGGAAGAATAACTTAAGCTTCTTCAACTCGTGATGCTCGTTGATCCATTTCATAAAGCGGACTTTTGCGATCGAATGAGACTTTATAACGGCTAATCTCTTCGAGCAAAGAGGGGGACCTTGTGTGGCATACGTTCGGCCATACATAGGCATTGATGGAGTGATCACCATACTACCGTACGGGAATTGATTTGGCACGCAGGAAGTGACAGAGTTTATGTCTCTTGCGGGATGCATGATTGCTTTCGACCGAAAGGGAACGTTGCCATGAAAACCATCATCACGATCGCGGCCGGCGTTATTCTTTTGAGTGGCGTCGCAGCCGTAACTCCCGCAGCAGCCTTACCGGCCTCCGGGACCGCCATAGATGCGCGAAGTATTGCTGCGAGCGAGCAAGTGCAGCCGGTTCACATGCGCCGGCATCGCCATCATAGGCACTACGCGCATCGACGTTATCGTGTTAGTCCCTATTACGGCTATGGATACGGATACGCACCACCAGTATTCCTACCGTTTGGCTTTGGTCATCACGGCGGACACCACTTCGGGGGGCACCATTTCGGTGGCCATCATTTCGGTGGCCATGGCGGACACCACGGCCATCACTGAGTTCGCAGAGCGGTTCCCGATTAAATGGCCTGAATTAGCTTGGGCCGGCTACTTTGACGACGCACACAACGGTGCTGAACTTGTGTGCTTCTTCGTCGGGGCACGACGACGTCAAAATTCTCCGCGCAGGCGGCCTGAGAACACCGATACCGGGCCGCGGTCCGCATTGTACGCCGGATTAGTGATGGACTGATAGTCGGCGGTCAGCGTGATCTGCTTGTTGAGGGCCAACGCATAATAAACCTCAAGGATTTTCTCTTGCCGGTAATTGATCTGCCCGTCGCCGATCAGCACGCCAAGGCCGCCGGCCGCGACAAAGTCGCGATGGTCCTTCGATAGGGCATTGAACGCGCCGCCGATCCCGATGACGTCGTCCGGCCTTCCCCATGAGGTTCCCTTGATCGACGCGCCGAACGACAGGCTGGCGTCGATGTCGGTGAAGACCATAATCTCGGTCTTGCCGTCGTTCCAGCTCCACCGGCCGAATACGCCGATATCGCTAGTGATCGCCTGCTCGACGTTGAACACGTAGCCATATTTAATCCGCCCGCGGCGCGTCTGGCTGATGTCGAGATTGAGTACCGGATCGTTCAAGGTGTCCCGGTAACCGCCGGAATAAGCACTGTTGAGCCAGGCGATGGTGCGGAATTTCCCCGGCTGCGAAAACAGCGAATAGCGCGTTTCGAGCTCGAGGATGTAGTTGCCACGCTGAAACACCTTCATGTCGAAATTGCCTGAGTTCGATTCCGAAACCATCAGGAAGTAACCCGCGCGCAGCGCCCAGTATCTCTGGTTCAGTTCGGCCGTCACGCCATATGTCAGGCCGACCTTGTCGGCGGAATAGTCGAACGCGCCCGGCGCCCATATCGACCAGTTCATGAAGTCCTTGCGGGGATCCTTGGCGTAGGCATTGCCGTCGAACACATCGGGGACAGCGAACTTTCCGGCCTGTACTGTCAGCCGTGAGACGTCCGCTTTCCCCGCGAGTTGACCGGGGCCGCTGGGCAACTCTTCCTGCTTGCCGCCGAAGCCGAATGTCTGGCGCAGGTAAAATCGCGACGGGTTGAAGCGCGGATAAGGGAAGTTCGATTTTTGCGCCTCGCCGCTGGTAAAGCCGGCGACGCCGACGGTATTGCTGAGGCCGAAGCCCTGAAGCAATTCAGGGTTGAAGTAGACTTCGCCGCCGTCCCACAGCCGGGCATTCAGATAGAGGCTGTTGCTCCATGTCGCCTGCGACTGGCGGCTGGGCGTCAGGCTGTTCGTGCCCGTGTAGGGCGCATGAAATCCGGGATAGCCCTGCGACAGGTAGGTGGTCTGTCCGTGGATTTCCCAAATGTCCGATGACGGCGCGGTCCTTGCCGCTACAGGCTGCGATCCCGTGCTCCCCGGCCAATCGATCTTGCGGTTCAGGCCGATGCGAAGCGTCTGGAAATCCAGTGCCGAGGCATAGCGCGCTCCCGACGGCAACCGGACGTCGGCCGGTCCGAAATCGTAATAGAGATACTCCAGCCGCGCCGACCAGAGCGGATCGATGGCATATTCGAATCCGGCCCCGGCAGCCCAGCCGGTGCGACGCTGGATACTTTTCTCTTCCAGTCCGCCCGATAGGTCACTGGCAAACCGTGTGCCCTGCCAAGCGAATCCACCAGTCGCATAGACCATCCATGAAGGTCGGGCATAACCGAGGCGCGCGCGCACGGAGCCGACGTAATCCATTTTCTCGGTCAGGCCAGCCTCCGCAGATCTTGGGGACGACACCACCGCGTTAGAGTTGATGTAGTTTGGAAACGTGATGTCGGCCTCGACGCCGAGCAAAATCCGCGAGGGCAAGACGACATTATACCCGGCCTGCACGCCGCCGTTGATGCCGTTATAGGAGTGGGAGAGTGCCGACGGCAGCGGATCGAACCGCGTCGCGTTGGAGCGACCCCAGCCGTACCCCATGTGAGCGCCGATATAGAGGCCGCTCCAATCGAAATATGTCCCAGCGCGCTGCTCCTTGAGCGGCATCGCAATGGGCTTGTCGGCCGCCAGGCCGGCGTCGAACAACAGCGCCCCGAGCGCGATCCCGGCGAACAGGCTTTTCAAGATATTCGCGCCGCGACGCGGCTCGCGGATGACGTTTTGGCCTCGCAGCGTCATAAAAAATGTCGCCATTCTAAGTTGTCAGAGCTACTTGCGAATGACTATCAAATACTTGTTGCGAATAACTTGCAACAAGATTTTTGCGAAATGGATAGCAACGAGCTCAGGCATGTACCCGGCCACCGGAAGCCGCGCGTAGCGTCGGCTCGTCCGAAACTAGTAGGCGTCAACGGCCTAGGGGTTGTTGGTTCTAAGCGGCACGGAGAGCGTCTCAAAATCTGAGAAGTCTATACCGGTCCCTTTATCGGAGGCTGACGGGCTTTTAGAAAAAGACACAAGGGGCAACATCATCGCAGTT
This sequence comes from Afipia sp. GW821-FHT04G03, assembly GCF_059419985.1. Lineage (NCBI taxonomy): Bacteria > Pseudomonadati > Pseudomonadota > Alphaproteobacteria > Hyphomicrobiales > Nitrobacteraceae > Afipia > Afipia sp. GW821-FHT04G03. The sequence goes on from NZ_JBWKSV010000004.1 coordinate 189,811, forward strand.
AACCTCGTCAACCCAGCGATGGGTTCATCGATATGAATGAATGTTCAAGGGCTTATCGCAAATTTAATCTGGAGAGCTGGAACGGATATCTCCCATCGTAATTATTGCTCCACATGACATGTATTTGGAGTCAGGAAAGAAATGAAAAAACTAGCTATCGCATTTGCCGTCGGTGCAGCGGCGCTCCTCGGCGGTTCCGCCGCCAATGCAGCAAACAACTCGGTGAAGGCGCAGGCTGCAACCCACACTGCGCAAATTAATGAGTTCAGTTCGCAGCATCGGCGTCATCGTCATCACTCACGCCATAGACACGTTCGCCCTTACGGTGGGGGCTACGGCTACTATGCTCCGCAGGCTTACTATGCCCCACAGCCTTATTATTATGGCGGTGGACCGAGCATCGGATTTGGTTTCGGAGGCGGACATTTTGGCGGACACCATGGTGGTCATCACGGCGGACACCACTGGGGCCACCACTGAAAACTGGAGAAGCAAAAAGCCCGCAGAAGTGCGGGCTTTTTAGTGCAGGTTTCATCCCCTAAAACACTCATCCATCATTACGCGAAAAAACCCACGGATCGGATCTGATTGCAGCCGCACCGGAACGGGTCACTCTGCACTTGACATAGATACTCCGAGCTCTCCAACCTGAGAATCTTGGGTACGCGAGGCTCGACATGACAGTCCACATCAATCTTAGCGACCGGAAACCTTACATGCTTTCTGTTGCGGACGCGGTCGCGGCGCTCAGCGACGAAGCAGGCTTTCAATCCGGCGATCAAGCTAGGATAACATGTGGCGATTTAACGCTGCCATCGGGCGAGGCTGTCACTCTCACTGGACTTCTATTTGAGCGCGGTAATCGCCACGTTTACACAGTTTGGTTGCGCAGCTCAAAAATATGCCGTGCCAGATATCGGTCGGAGTCGATTGATTTCGAAACCGTTAAGTTGGCGGACGCCTTGGTTGACAGCGATGTTAATGTGACCCTAATCGACGGCAGGGTTCTCCGAGCAGTTCAAATTACTCCGGCGAAGTTGCCGTACAAAACCACCGAACGTGATTGGCAGATCGTCCATCAGACGATTTCATCGGCGGAAGCGGAGGATCGGTGTTACGCTCTTCCGGCCGGTTCTCAAGGGCCTGACTTCATTGCGATGGCGCGCGAATTGAACCTTCTCAATTACAGTGCTCTTCGAGACCTGGATAATGTTCCGTATCTGAAGGTAATACAGGGCGACCTGCTCAAGCATAATCCGAACAGCAAGGTTGTATCGGAGCAAAAGATCTCCGACACCTTGAGCAAGTTCGGAATTCGTCACAAAAGGGCGCGCCCCCGCCGTGCCACAATTTGAGTTTGATCAGCGCGGCTGACAACGACATCCCGTGTGACATCATTAGCTTCCATGCAATGGAGGCATACAATGTCCACGATTTTTGTCACAGTTTCTAAGCGTGCGATTGAGGGTATGAAACGTCGGGCGCGCGAAGCGGCCGATCGCGGGCCGATGAAGGGAATCCTTGACGGTCCGCAGCGGCTCAGTGTGTTGAAGCGCTTTTTGGCCAAACCAAAGGCGAATAGGCAGGCCCGCCGCCGTTGTACAAAAAGCCCCCGAATGCGATCTTAAATCTTGCCACAATCTCACATTGATCGCGATTGATGCGTTCAGCAAAAAAATGATGGATGTAAGAGCTCCCTTCGAAATGAAAGGAGCTCACTGTGACCCACGACCGCGTCGTCATGACGCTTGTACGCTCATTGCGAGCGCCCAAACGTAAGACAAGAACACACTCTAAGAAACAAATTCGGCAGATCGCGAACTTGGTCCTTTGTTACGGCTGGACCTATCCGATCCTGATCGACGAAGACGGCGTTATCATTTGCGGCTATGGCCGCTATCTCGCCGCGCTTGAGCTTGGGCTGAAGGAAGTGCCGACAATCGTCATGTCGGGCCTAAGCGATGCCAAGAAACGCCTCCTTACTATAGCGGACAACAAAATCCCGACGAACGCGGGATGGGATTATCCCGTTCTCGCAGCGGAGCTTGGCGAACTCGCGGTTCTGCTCCCCGAATGCCAGCTCAATATCGAACTCTCCGGCTTTGAAGCTGCCGAGATCGACAGCCTGATGAGCGATCACCTCGACTCTGAGCGTCAACCTGGCGATGTCGTACCCGAGGTAGAAGCCAAGGCCATCAGTCGAACTGGCGATATATGGACGCTGTCGAAACATCGGCTGTTGTGCGGGGATTCGAAAGAACCCGGGGATATCAAAAAGCTGATGGGCACCGCCCGCGCCGCCATGGCTTTTACGGACCCGCCCTACAATGTCAAAATCAGCTCCGTTCAAGGTCGCGGAAAAACCAAGCATCGCGAGTTTGCCTCCGCCTCCGGCGAGATGTCGCGCGCCGAGTTCACCGAATTCCTTGCCAGCTGGATGCACTTGGTGGCTCGGTATTTAGAAGACGGTTCAATCGTCTTCTGCTGCATGGATTGGCGGCACCTTGGTGAGTGCCTTGCAGCCGGCGAAGAAGCTTTCACTGAGCTCAAAAACATAATCGCTTGGGTCAAAACCAATGCCGGGCAAGGCAGCTTTTACCGCTCCCAGCATGAGCTAATCCTTGTGTTCAAGAATGGCACCGGCCGCCACCAGAACAATATCGAACTTGGCAAGTTTGGCCGCTCCCGATCGAATGTCTGGGAGTACGCCGGCGTCAATACGTTCCGCAAAGATCGCCTCGCCGAGCTGACCGTTCACCCAACGGTCAAACCCGTTGCCCTGGTGGCCGACGCCATGCGGGACTGTTCGCGTCGTGGCGACATTGTGCTCGATCCTTTTATGGGATCCGGCACCACCATTCTTGCTGCCGAAAAGGTCGGTCGGCGCGGCTACGGCATCGAAATCGACCCTTTGTACATCGATGTTGCGATCCGCCGTTGGCAGGAATTCACCAAACGCGACGCAATCCTAGAGGCCACCGGCCAAACCTTCGGCGAGGTGGCCGCAGAGCGGTCCGCCTCCCCTGCTCTCAAACGCGTAAGGATCTAACACAATGGCATCGATCCCAAAAATTGAGCGTGTCTTCCGGAAGCGGGTACGGCTGGAGCCGAGCGACGATGACGTTGGCTATGGGAAGCCGCCTCGTTCTCGACAATTCAAGCCAGGCCAAAGCGGCAATCCAAAAGGTCGTCCGAAGGGGGCTAAAAGCGAGGCGACTATCCTTATGGAGCTCCTGAATCGTAAAATCGAAATCCGACAGAACGGGCGGATTCGAAAGATCACTATTCTGGAGGGAATCTTTCACAAGCTCGCGGAGGACTCGCTCAAGGGCAACACCAAGAGCGCAGCGTTCGTGCTGAACCGGCTGGCCGCGATTGCCTCTACAGCGAGCGCCGAGTCGGAGGTCAATCCTGACGATAAGGCCGTTCTTGATGCCTATCTGCGGAATTTCCAATCCACACTTGGTGGAAAGGAGAAATTGCCGTGAAGGATCAAGATCTGCTGTACTCCATCCTGCGCAACGATTTCGAGAGCTTCCTTCATCGCTGCTTTCTAATGCTCAATCCGGGAGCTGAATACCTCCCGAATTGGCACATCAAGGCGATTTCGCACCAGCTCCAACGCATTCGGGACGGCAAGGTCAACCGTCTGATCCTCAACATGCCGCCGCGATACCTGAAGTCTTTGACGGTGTCTGTGATTCTGCCGGCGTTCTTGCTCGGGCATAATCCTCGAATGAAGATTTTTGGTGTGAGCTACAGCAACGACCTTTCGGCCAAACATGCAGCCGACTTTCGAGCGATCGTTCAGTCCGATTGGTATCGAAAAACATTTCCGAGCATGCGCGTCGCTCGGATCGCCGATTCCGATGTCTTCACCACCAGACGCGGCTTTCGCCGATCGACTTCCGTTTCGGCAACTTTGACGGGCCTCGGCGGCGATATGATCATTCTGGATGACCCGCAAAAGCCAGTGGATGCGCAATCCGACACTCTTCGTAACTCCCTGAACCAGTGGTTCACAAACACTTTGCTCTCGCGCCTCGACAACAAAGCCACGGGTGTCATCATTCTGGTCATGCAGCGGGTTCATCTTAATGATCTGACGGGTTTCCTCGCCGAAAATTCCAACGATTGGACCATACTGAGCTTGCCCGCCATTGCCGAGGTGGAGGAAAAAATCGCCATCGGTGACGGCGAGTTTCACATGCGCCGGGCTGGCGAAGCCCTTCACCCCCAATACGAGACTCTCTCAACCTTGGAGAAGCTTCGCTCAGAAATGGGTTCCGCTATCTTCAGTGCTCAGTATCAACAATCCCCGGTACCTGACGGTGGCGCGATGATCCACCGCCAATGGCTACAGTATTACGATCAATTGCCTGAGCGCACCTACAAGGCCAAAGTGGTCCAGTCTTGGGATACGGCTGCCAAGGACGGCGCTCAGAATGACTGGAGCGTCTGCACCACGTGGATGGTGGTCGATAAGCGATATTACCTGATGGATGTCACGCGTGGTCGCTACGAATATCCCCGCCTTAAACAAACCGTCATCGCCCTCGCCGACCGCTTTAAGCCTGACCGGATTCTGATCGAGGATGCCTCGACCGGCATCGCGTTGGCCCAAGAACTCAAGCAACTTGGCAGCTACCCAGTAAAGGCCGTGGCAATTGAACGTGACAAGATCGGTCGCCTTTACGTCCAGCAGGCGAAGTTCGAAGCCGGCATGGTATTATTCCCCCGCACGGCGAACTTCCTCGCGGAAGTCGAATCCGAGCTCCTTAGGTTCCCGCAGGGCAAGACTGATGACATCGTCGATAGCATCAGCCAGGCGCTTGCGTTCAAGACCTGGGGATATGATACGACCCTTTCCTGGGTCGGATGATGGCGAGCCGCCGTCTATCGATCGATTTCGACAGTCTCTTCATAACGCAGGATCTTGATCCGATCGGAACGCATCAGATCGCATAATATTTCCGCGCCCGCGATTTGCCGACGAACTAGCGCGACAAGATCGGTTTGGATTGTAGCGCTATCGGGAAGTGCCATTGCGAAGTCAAACCCTTCGTTGTGGGTCACGAACCGACGGCCAAGACCGTCCAATCCGACGACGACAAAACCGTACCGGAGATAGGGATAAATCTGCTTATGCCGCGCCGCCTTGAAGCTATAAGTAATGACGTCATGAGATGTGAAAGATCCAGATTTTAGTTCGATAACGACCAGCGGAATCGCATCCTTGGTAATCAGAATGTCCGTCTGAAAAGCGTTTTGCCCACGCATAGGGCTTGCAGCGTTCTCATGGCTCAGCTGGCCGGACGGATCGACCTCGATCTTGTAGAGCAGGCTTTTTCCGGTTTCGACGATGTAATCGGGAAAGTGCGCGGCCAGGATCTCTCGAACCTGAACAGCGACCTGATGCTCACTCTGCTTCGGAGTGGATAACGTTGTTGCACTGTTTTCCATTTGCGTCTCTTTCCGTCTCTCATTGCCGCGCTCACACCGCGTAAAGCGCCAATCCGCTAGTCGCTTCGTTGCGCATCAACATCCAGTCCGAAGGCCGATTAGGAGGGAAAGAAGCAGGTCAGAGTTAATTTTTGATCCTATTTTGGGATAATCCGTTTCTGGGATCAAATTGTGCGCCGCCGATTCACGGCCCAGGCGGCGCATGCAGAAGACCCTCAAATCCGCGGACTATGCCCGACTGATCGACCTGCTTGTCGCAGTGCGGAAAGCTGCGGATGTTCGACAGCAGGCCTTGGCCAAGAAACTCGGGCGACCTCAATCTTTTGTTGCCAAGTATGAAAACGGGGAGCGCCGCCTCGATATCATCGAGTTCACGGCCATTGCGCGCGCTCTTGGCGCAGATCCCGTGAAGTTGTTTAAGGATTACCTTGGCGGAAAAGGCTCGCCCAAGGCCGCTGCAAAGCGCCCGATCAAATAGCCGTACAGCTTAGGCTTCTTGTCGGATCATTTTATGATTCGGACCTGCTGATAAGAGCCACTAGATTGCTGCCTTTCCACTCGACTTTCCCTGCACGTGGAGCGTCACTGTCGCCGTAAACGGAGGCGATGATGGACCGCAAAATCACGGAACAGGCGATAGGTTTGATCCTTACCGAGATCGGCATTCGCCTTGGCGAGGCCGCACGGATTGCCAAGGCCGCCGAGGCCTGTGCGCTGGCCGGCAGTGTCGCCGAAGGCGTAAGAGTTTCGATGGATCTCGAACAGATATTCTATGAGACCGGCCGTTTGCAGGATGCGGCTTCGCTGCTCAACCGGTTGTCGAGCGAGTAAAGCTCTTTCTCCAACCGAAAGGTTCTCGGCCCGTCTGCGAACGATGGGCTTGCGGCAGTGGCAGCACATGATGCTGTCGTTGAAGCAGGAGAACCGAAATGCCCACCAGCAAACGAAAGCCGCCTCGCAAGACCGGGCGTAAATCTACACCGTCAGCAAAGCGACCGACAAAATCCGCCGGGAAGGTTCTGCCCTCCGTCGCGCCGAAGAAGCCGGTCATGCTGAAGACGCCGAACGTGGCCGTGTCCAAACAGGACAAGGTCCTCGATATGCTCCGCGCGCCGTCCGGTACAACCATCGCCGCCATCATGAAGGCAACCGACTGGCAGCAACATTCGGTGCGCGGCTTCTTCGCTGGTACCGTGCGCAAAAAGCTCAAGCTGAACCTAACCTCGGTCAAGACCGCTGGACAGCGCGTCTACCGGATCGCGAAACCGGGTACTGCGAAATGATCCGTGCCCCCTCCTCCATGAAGCCAGCCGATCCAGCCGTAGAAGCAGAGCTCGGTCGGCTGGCAACCGCCCCTATCGTCGAACTGCGCAAACGTTACCGGGAGGTGCTTCGAACGGATCCGCCGAAAGCATTCGGTCCAGATCTGCTGCGCCGGAGCATTGCCCATCGGATTCAGGAAAAGGCCTATGGTGGGTTGTCCGGTCCGACCAAGCGCCTGCTCGATCAGCTTGTGAAAGTGATGGCCACCAAGCCCAACGGACAGCTGGAGCTTCCGCGCCGGATCAAGCCTGGCTCGGAGCTGGTTCGGACATGGAAGGGGAAGACCTACCGCGTCGTGGTCCGGCCGGACGGGTTTGCCTATGATGGCAAGACTTATGCGGGCCTCTCCGAGATCGCATCGCTGATTGCTGGCACCAACTGGAATGGACCGCGGTTTTTCGGGCTGCGGTCAAAGTCTCAGGGGGCGCCCGATGGCAAGTAACAGTCCCAAACCCCTGCGCTGCGCCATCTACACCCGCAAATCGACTGAACATGGCCTTGAGCTGGAATTCAACTCGCTCGATGCCCAACGGGAAGCTTGCGAGGCTTATATCAAAAGCCAGGCATCACTCGGGTGGAAGGTAATCACGCAGCCCTATGACGACCCAGCCTTCTCCGGTGGAAACCTTGAGCGCCCTGCCCTCAAGCATCTTCTCAAGGATATCGACGCCGGTAAGGTCGATGTCGTCGTGGTCTACAAGATTGACCGCCTCACCCGCTCGTTGGCCGACTTTGCCAAACTGGTCGAGGCGTTCGACGCCAGATCAATCTCGTTCGTCGCTGTCACCCAGCAGTTCAATACGACCACATCAATGGGACGGCTGACGCTCAACGTCCTGCTCTCCTTTGCCCAGTTCGAACGCGAGCTATCATCCGAGCGCGTCCGGGACAAGGTGGCGGCCTCCCGCCGCAAAGGAATGTGGACCGGTGGCACGGTGCCACTGGGTTATGAGGCTCGGGACAAGAAACTCGTCATCAATCCCACGGAAGCCGAAACCGTCCGCATCATCTTCCGACGGTATATCGAGCTGCAATCCTTCGGCCGCCTTGTTACCGATCTCGATAAGCGTGGCATCGTCACCAAACGGCGGAACACCAAGGTCAAGAAGTTCAACGGCGGGATCCCGTTCACCTATGGACCCCTCGCTCATTTCCTGAAGAACCGGATTTACATTGGCGAAACCGGTCACGGCGGCAAATGGTATCCCGGAGAGCATAGGGCCATTGTGGAACGAAAGACCTTCGACAAAGTGCAGGCACTGCTGGCGGCGAGCACCAGCAAACGAAAAATCAAACGGTCTGAAAGCGCTGCGCTCCTGATGGGCAAGCTGTTCGATGATCGCGGCAACGCAATGAGCCCTAGCTTTTCAAGCAAGAACGGCGCCCGCTATCGCTTCTATGTCAGCTCAGCCGTCCTGCGTGGCCGCAAATTGGAAGCAGGATCGGTCACACGCGTCTCCGCGATCAACATCGAGCAGACCGTGATCAACGCCCTGCGAGATCGGCTGAAGATCGACAACGCTACGCTGGATACCAATGTTATCGGTACCTACATCGCGCGTGCCGAATTGAGCAGCCGCGCCGTCAAAATCACCACCACACCGGGAGCAAAAATTCGATCGAACAAATTCGCGATCCCTTGGCAGGTCCGCCAACCGGACTCGGCAACTATCCTTGAGGCGGACGGCGAACGCCAGCCTGATGCAAAACTGGTTCAGGCCACTGTTCGGGCTCATGCTTGGCTGCGCGCTCTGCAAAGCAACAAGTTTGACACTGTCGAGGCGCTCGCCGCGTCGGTCAAACTGCATCCAAAGCTGGTGCGGCAGGAGCTGCGTTATGCGTTTTTAGCATCAGCCATTACGGAGGCAATTTTGACAGGCGGCCAACCGTCGGCGCTCTCGCTCGCACAGATTCCGAAGACCTTGCCGCTGACATGGTTGGAGCAATGTCACGCTCTCCGTTTCTCAAGGCTCGAAATGACAAATCCAGCCATGAAATCTGTGCGCCCGCTTTGCACCAAGAGCGGGCGGTGACTTTCAAATGGATGCTAACGAAGCGCTGACGGAAACTCTCCGGTCCTTTCGTGAGTCTTTTTTGACACAGGGTAGATGTATCCCAAAGGCGAACCTTGAAGCAAGGTAGTCAAATCAGCCAAGCTGTGCAAAAACGTTTACGCTGGAGAAATCCGATGACATATGTCGACCATTTCCTTTCCTTTCCGTTCGCGGATAGCCGCGAAGCGGCGTCATCGCGGCCCCGGCTATCGGTAAAGATTCGCGGTAAAACCGTTACGACGACGCCAGTCTTCGCTGCGTACTGGTATTTCGCTGCTGAGCGACAACGCATCTTCTTTCGACGCCTGCAGGGTTCGCTTACTCAAACGACGAGCGATCCGGTGTTGAGCGTTTACAAATTTACGAATGCGTACCGCGCCTCGGACAGAGTCAGCCAATACCTGATCCGCAACGTCATCTACCGCGACGATTTGCCGAATGACACAACAAACGTCTTCTTTCGCACGCTACTTTTCAAGTTATTTAACAAGATCGAGACTTGGGAAACGCTTGAAAGGACGGTCGGCCCCATCGTTTGGGAGACGTTCAGTTACGAACGCTATAACCGCGTTCTCGCGCAATGCATGAAGGCCGGCAAGCGTATCTATTCGGCTGCTTATATCATGCCGTCAGCTGGTAGCTTTTTCGGACACAGCGCCAAGCACCAAAACCATCTCAAGATGCTTGCATATCTTGTGAAGGAAGAATTCCCTGCGCGGTATGTCGCAACAGAGAAAATGGCGGATGCGTTCGCCCTTCTTCGCTCAATACCTTCGGTAGGCCCTTTCCTTGCGTACCAGTATGCAATTGATCTCAATTACAGTCGGCTGACCAGCTTCTCGGAGGACGACTTCGTCGTCGCGGGTCCCGGCGCACTCGATGGCATTCATAAATGTTTCGTCGGCGTAGATGGTATCAGCGCCGAAGACATCATCCGCTATATGTGGGAAACCCAGCAAGAGCATTTCGCCGCCCACGATATCGACTTCAAGTCGCTATGGGGACGGCCGCTGCAGCTGATCGATTGCCAGAACTTGTTTTGCGAAATCTCCAAATATGCACGCGTCGCGTTCCCGGAATATTCCGGGGTCGCCGGCCGCACGCGGATCAAGCAAAAATTTCAGCCCGGCAGGACGGCGCCGGCACCCTGGTATCCGCCGAAATGGGACCTCAACGCGCGGATTCCCGACTGTCTATTTTGATATATCGTCCACGTCGGCAACATCGGCGATCGCCGTGGCGGTACAGAGAACACTGCCAGCCGACTCGATGAACGCGGCCTTGTAATCAATGGCCCGTAATGCCCATGCCCGGTCGAGGGCCTTTTCTCTGGCCTTCACATAGAGCGTATTCATGGCGTCGAGGCGGACTTCGATCTGCGACCAATAAGCCTCACTGGCCACCTCCAGTCCGAGAGCGCCCAACAGCGCCCGCTTCGCGGCGAGCACGTAAGCCAGACGCGGCGGCGCTGTCGCCGCCGCCCGCTCCTGCGTCGATAACATCTTCTTCACCTCGCAGTCGGATGGCGCAAGAGCCGCCGCCCCCATGCCGAGGCCGACGGTAATCCCCTGCACGTTGGGCGACACGGTGGGCTCGAAAGTGAGACGGCGGTTCGCAAGATCGACGTGCACGGTCCCTTGCATCTCTTGGCACAACTGATGAAACATTTCGCAACCGGCGAAGATCGCATCTTCCCATTCCCAATAGGTGTTATGCCAGACCTCCAAGCCTTCGACATACATGCGCAGCAGGCCTGCTCGTACTTGTGAAGAACACGTCGCTGTGTCCTAGTTATTTCAACAGACAGTTGATGCCATGATCAGTCAAATAAACGGCCGGGGGGCGACGTGAGAATAAGCAAGATATCGATACAGAATTTCAGAGGGATACTGCTCGTGACCTGCTCCCCAACTTAAACTTGACAAACGTTCCGCGCTGTATCGCAGTGCGCCATTGGCTCGCGCCATTCAACTTTGCGGTAAACCGGCAACCAACGCCGCTCTTCCACTCATTAACTCTGGTGCGAAACTCTTCTACGATGTCACGAGCTTCCAGCCCGGCTGCCCCTTAAGTGCCTGATTCAGTCTTACGCTCACAATCAATTCGCATACTCGGACCATGCGGGGTTGACCGTGATCAGGACAGCGTGGCTTGCGGTTGTTTGTTTGAGTGGCGTGGCTGCAATGGTCGCTAACATTGACGCCGGAACGCCGACGCCTCCACCGACCGTGGGAGCTCCTCCGGAGCAAGCGACTGTCGGTAGAACCTTTTCACAGGATACGTTGAACAAGGCAGACAAGCTGGAAATTGCATACGTTCGTGACGCCGCTGTCGTAGAGCCGGCCACGCTGGCTACGAAGGCGCCAAGCGAAATTTCACCACGACCTCCTCGTTCAACAGCAATCCCTAAGATTGTGAGCCGGCATTGGCGCGATCCCAGCGCCAAGAAGTCCGCGGCCGTGTCGCAAGGCCGACGCATCAAGAGCCAAGAGGCGAAGAAGAGTAAGAATTTCGACCGTGGGAAAGCCACCGTCGATCTCAGGGCCTGTCGACGCCTAGAGGGCTTTGCGGGGTTGTTAAGGGCGCTGAACCTCACGCCAGGATGCGAAACGTAGATGGCGTTGTCCGACCTCCACTTCAATCACCAACAGCGGCAGTCGTGCGGGTAGCCTGGCCACTACCACCAACTGGTCCACAAGGAGAGGCTTCAATGCAGGTTGAACAGGTTTCTCACTAGCTGCCCAGAAATGATACTCGTGAAGGACAATTTGGTCAGCGGAACGGCCGTCGCCGAGCTGCCACTCGCAACCACCGGGGTGCTCGCCAGTTGCGGTTGGTTGGCCACAACCTTAGGCCCCTGCCGTTTAATGACCGTCCGCCTTTTTTTATCAACGCCAACTATTGGCGGAGGCGGAGGTGCTGACGCGTACGATTGCAGTAGGGATGGCTCGCTTGTGATTGTGGGTTCGACCGGCGTTGGTGGCGGGACGATGGTGGGCTGACTGGTGTCAATAACGATGCGCTCGGGAGGATGCTGAAGTGAGGCTATCCGAATGACCGGTCTGTTGATTGGGTCACTAGCTAGTTTCGGGAAAGATTTGGGAAGGCACCAATCCACCACGAGCAGCAACACAAATAGCGATGCGCCAACCCAGGCTATGTATCGTCCAATCGGCATAACCATGTCTCGCCGCTTTAGGAGCGTGACAAAGAGCAAACGCCGTAATTCCTGACACTTCGTAACTGAACGTGGTTACTCATGAAATCGATGGCTGCCAACGTTCGATCGCCATTGCGCGGCAGCGCTGGTCCATGCTGCGCTTCCCCTTCTGATGCTTGAGGCCGTAACCATGGACCTCGTTTCACCATTAGCCTGAACCCCCATCCTTGGGTCAAACTGAGAAGAACTCAGTGTGAGCAAAGGTTTTCCGCTTTGCCCTCAAACTCCGACATTTCCCGATGCAGTCGGCATGTCTCAAAGGTGCCGATTTTGTTGTAGAAGTCGCGTCTGCTGATTAGGCCGTTGTGCCGCCCTGTTGGGCCCTGACGCTGTTAGGCAATATCTCCTCTACGCGAGGCACTGGACCGCATAGGGGGGCGGCCGGGCGCCCAATTTGGCGAGCCGTCTCAGGTTCTGGGCGATGGCGGCGAGCGTGAATTCGTCTTGTGCACCCCGCGGGCCGCGCAGAGTCGAAGTCGACCAAGCCTCAGGATTCGCTTCAGGTGTGCGAACCGCATCTCGATCTTCTTACGCTCATGCCGTGACTGCTCGAAGCCCTCGGTGCCAGCGAGGGCACGAGCAACATCGCGAGCGGCTTCGTGTTGATTGCGTGGAATTTTGCGAAATGGATTCTTGGGACAGCACATTGCTTTGAGTTCGCAGCCGTCGCAGTCATGCTTTCTCGCTAGATAGAGTAGTGTCGTTCCATCATTCACAAGCGTCCCGGTCGTCGTGAGGGTCTTTCCTGCGGGACAGTGATAGGCATCGTTTGCTGCGTCGTAGTCGAAGTCACTGCGTGAGAAGGTGCCATCATCTCGCTTCGACTTGTCGATCACCGGAATATGTGGCGCGATGCCCTTCTCCTCGACCAGCCAGTTCAGCATCGGAGCCGACCCGTAAGCGGTATCGGCCGCGAGCCGCTCTGGCTTGAGACCAAAACGCTCCTCCGTTCGCTCAATCATGGTCCTGGCCGCGCCTACTTCGGCTTGGCGAATGGCGCGGGAGGCCTCGACGTCAACGATGACGCCGAACTTCACGTCGATGAGATAGTTGTCAGAGTAAGCGAAGAATGCCGGTCCCTTGTTAGCCCCGGTCCACTGGGCCGCAGGATCGGATGGCGAGACAAACTTCGGGACCACGTCGGTAGCCGCCCCCAGGCTGTGTCGTCAAGGGTCGCCATGTACTCCTTCACCGCGCGGCTGGCAGTCTCCGGATCGCGATCCTTGTGCCAGTCCTGACCCGCGATCGAGCGCTGCTTGTTGGCGTCGGCCTGGATCAGGCTTGCATCGACTGCAAAGCCTTCACCGCCAACGAGACCAGCCGCGATGCATGCCTCGACGACGCGCTCGAATACGCGGCGAAAAACATTGCCCTTGCGGAAACGCTCATTGCGGGCGCGCGAAAATGCCGAGTGATCCGGGATAGCGTCCTCGATGCCGAGCTTGCAGAACCACTGATAGGCGAGGTTCACCTGCACTTCACGACAGATCAATCGCTCCGAACGGATCGCAAAGACATACCCCACCACGAGCATCCGGATCATCAGCTCCGGGTCGATCGATGGGCGGCCCGTGGACGAGTAATGAGGTGCGAGTTCGCTGCGAAGCCAGGACAGATCGAGAGCAGCATCGATCTTCCGCACTAGATGATCTTCAGGAACCGCGTCGTCGAGCTGAAACTGGTAGAAAAGCTGCGCTTGTTCGCTCTTCAGCCGGCCCATCATGGCTTGCCCCCACCAAGATTCGCGTCAGCAGGATGGAATCACGGTTCGCCGCATGCCTCAACGGGCTTCTGCAACAAAATCTGCCAGAAGCGGAAGGCCTCAGATCGAGCATAAAACGTCGGTGCCCCCGGAAAGCGGACATGCTATGATGTCCGCTTCGCGCCAGAGCGCGCCCGGAACAAATTCAGGATCGAGCGCGTTGTTAGTGCGTTTGGGATCATTTTGAGCATCTGGCACGGGATAAACCGTTTAGCTCCAATTCTGAAAGAGCCAGATTTTCATGACTTTCATCCCTGATCCACCTTTAGCATCACCGTCCACTTTGACCCCACCCCTAGCTTTGCCAACCGTTCTCATCGTTGAAGATGAGTTGATATTGCGAATGCGCGCGGTGGATATTGTCGAAGACGCCGGGTTCAATGCGGTCGAAGCGGTGAACGCTGACGAAGCACTTGCCATTCTCGAAGCGCGCTCCGATATCGCATTGCTTTTTACCGACATTCAAATGCCGGGCAGCATGGACGGCCTGAAACTCGCTCACGCTGTCGCCGATCGTTGGCCTCCCATAAAAATTATACTTGTGTCAGGTCAATTGAAGCTCACCGAAAGTGAAGCACCGATCAACAGCCGGTTTTTCGGAAAGCCGCTGGAGGCGGCGCAGATGATTGCCCAGCTTCAGGACATGATCGGCAAAGGGTCATTGGGACTTCTCGCCGTCAATATCGGGGCGTTAAAGACCGAGCCGGTAAAGGTTGACCTTATCGCCGAATCCAAGAAAGCGCGGTTGATCTTGCCCTCGCAAGAAGTTTTGACAGCAGAAAACGACAGTCTTAGGGTCCTGCTTCTGCAAGCAGGAATCGATGCGAAAGTATTGCTTGCGCAGGCCGGCATCGACGCCAAGGAGCGTGAAGCCGCCGACAAGCTGCAAAAGCTCATTCTGGACGAGTTGCACCATCGCATCAAAAATACGCTTGCAACCGTGAGTGCTATCGCATCGCAAAGCCTGCGTACGGCGACAAGCATTGAACACGGACAGCATGCCATCGAAGGACGGCTGCTCGCACTTGGGCGGGCTCACGATCTTCTTATGCAAGCAAGTTGGGTCAGCGCCAGTCTCGCCAACATTGTTCGAGGCGCGACCGAGCCATATGACAGCGAGGCTGCGGGGAAGTTTTCGATACAGGGCCCCGACATCAAGATCACGTCCGCTGCGGTCATTGCGCTGGCCATGACTCTCAACGAACTCTGCACCAACACCACAAAATTCGGGGCGCTATCGACGCCTAGAGGTCGCATCGAAATTTCCTGGACGATCGATGCGGAGAAAAAGCGACTGCATCTGTCGTGGGCCGAAAAAGACGGACCGCCCGTGAGTACTCCCACTCGGCGAAGCTTTGGAACGCGGTTGATCGAAACCCTTGGTAAGCAGCTCAGCGGCGAAGTTCACCTGGTCTATGAGACAACGGGTTTCGTTTACGCGCTCGATGTTCCGCTCGGCTCACTGGAACCACCGGCCGGTTAATCTGATCAAGAGACCTAAGGCCGTGCTCGACGGGTGCTCCCTGGATGGTGGCGCTCTATAGGCGCTCGGCAACGCGGTGCTTTTCTGCGGATTTGTTTTCCCGGCTTCAATGTCCGCTGCGGTGAGACGAGACAACTTTCGCAGAAGGTTTCCGCTGTGCGCTCGATATCAGACATCAGTTGGGACGTTGATTTCGCGGAGCTCCAACTGAAACCGACAAAACGAGGACTCGAACTCGCTCAGTCTGGATCGAACCTGTCTCTGTTCATGAAAGTCCGCGGTAGGTCAATTTGCAAGGCGGCTTGTTGCCATCAGGTCTCCGGCGCGATCTGACTGGTTCCTAACCACGCAGTGGTTTTCTTCTCCGGTCTCTGCGGCGAGTCTCCAGAAAACGGGAGTTTTATTTGATAACGGAGGATGCGGAGACTGAGAGCGATTCAAAAAGCCCGCAATTGGCGGGGCTTTCTCTGCAAAAAGAATAAAATTCTCCAAAACGCGCACTGGCTGGCTGAAGTGAGAGGATTCAAACTCACGCATTCCTGATCGAACTCCGTCTCTACAGCGGCACCTGCAAATTCGGGAATGTTTCGGTCAGAGTTGCAGTTTACCGCACCATTGACCGCTTCAATATATCTGTTATTCTGGATATATGGAAAATTTAGTTGCAATCGATGCCTTGGCTGCGCTGGCCCAATCAACGCGCCTCGATACCTTCCGCATTCTCGTGAAACATGAACCTGACGGCGTGCCAGCCGGCCAGCTGGCGCGTCTTGTTGGTGTTCCGCAGAATACTCTCTCATCGCATCTCTCAATTTTGTCCCGCGCGGGTCTTGTGACTGGAGAGCGCCATAGCCGCTCGATCATCTACCGCGCCAATTTATCCGTACTTCAAGAGGTCACGCTGTTTTTGGTCAAGGACTGCTGCGGGGGTCGCCCCGAGGTGTGCGCGCCCTTGATTGAAAGCCTGTCGTCTTGCTCACCGAAAGGAAAGCTCAATGTCCGATAGAATCTTCAATGTCTTGTTTCTCTGCACCGGTAATTCCGCACGTTCGATCCTCGCTGAGTCGATTTTGCGAAAGGATGGACGCGGTCGCTTTCAATCGTTCTCGGCAGGAAGTGAGCCGAAGGGCGAAGTGAATCCATTCGCGTTGAAGATTCTTGAAAGTTTGGATTATCCAGCTCAAGGCATGCGCTCAAAAAGCTGGATGGAATTTGCCGCAGCGGATGCGCCGGTGATGGATTTTGTGTTCACTGTTTGCGACAACGCAGCCGGTGAATCATGCCCGATCTGGCCGGGTCAACCAATGACCGCGCATTGGGGCATTGAGGATCCAGCTGCCGTGGAGGGTACAGACCTCCAGAAGCACGCCGCATTCCTTACAGCGTTTCGTTATCTGAAAAATAGGCTGGCCGCGTTTGCCAGTTTGCCACTTTCTGAAATCGATAAGCTGTCGCTCGGTACTCAACTGCGCGAAATCGGTCGCCTTGACGGATCGACTTCGGGTCAGGAGAAAGCCGGCTGATGCGTGCTTTCGATCTGCCACGTCGACTGGTCGCCGAAGGACTGGGAACAGCGTTGCTCGTGGCGACAGTTGTGGGTTCTGGCATCATGGCCGAAACGCTCACGAAAGATGTTGCCTTAGCTCTGCTCGGCAATACCTTACCAACCGGCGCCATTCTCGTCGTACTGATCACAATCCTCGGTCCAATTTCCGGCGCCCACTTTAATCCAGCCGTGACACTGGTATTTGCGCTTAAGCGAGAGTTGTCAGTCGGCACTGGTCTGCTTTACGTCCTGGCCCAGATCGCCGGCGGACTCGTCGGCGCAATCACGGCGCATTTGATGTTCGCTCTGCCCATGCTCGATGCTTCTCTAAAAGTACGAACGGGCGGAGCACAATGGTTCTCCGAAGGTATTGCGGCCTTCGGCCTCGTTGCAACAATTCTGGCTGGCATTCGGTTTCAAAAAGAAGCTGTACCTTGGTTAGTCGGCCTCTACATCACAGCTGCTTACTGGTTCACAGCATCAACCTCATTTGCAAATCCGGCCGTAGCGATCGCACGCTCATTTACAAATACGTTCTCTGGCATTCGACCAAACGATTTACCGGGATTCATCGCATCGGAAATCTGCGGCGCTATTGTCGGTCTCGTTGTTATGTCGTGGCTATTCCGACCGGAACAAAATGCTCCCGCTCTAAACTCGAAGGCGCAATTATGAGTGTCACGATCTATCACAACCCAGACTGCGCTACTTCACGCAACACACTGGCCATGATTAGGCAAAGCGGTGTCGAGCCAATCGTAATTGAGTATCTCAAGACGCCGCCCGCACGTGAAAGGCTGATTGAGTTGATTGAGAAAATGCGAATGCCGGTGCGGTCTTTGCTCCGTGAGAAGGGCACGCCTTACGCTGAGCTTGGGTTGGCCGATTCCAAGTGGAGCAATAATGATCTCATCGACTTCATGCTGGCGAATCCGATTCTGATCAATCGGCCAATTGTAGTTACCGCAAAGGGCGTAAAGCTCTGTCGTCCATCCGAGGCGGTGCTTGAAATACTACCGAATCCACATATCGGTCGGTTTGTGAAAGAGGATGGCGAGGTTGTCGATGCCGCCTGACCTGCTTGGCCTTCCCAATATCGATAGGGAAGCTTTTGAAGTGCCAAGGATTGACTTAGGTCAGCCAACGCGAGCGATCCATCGGCCGCGAATTTTGTTGCTGTACGGCTCATTGCGGGAGCGGTCTTTTAGCCGCTTTGCAACAATGGAAGCCGCGCGCCTGCTTGAAGCGTTTGGTGCGGAAACCCGCGTCTTTAATCCCGCTGGTTTGCCGCTGCCCGATGACGCTCCAGCTGACCACCCAAAAGTCAAAGAGCTGCGTGACCTCTCGACTTGGTCGGAGGGCCAGGTTTGGTGCAGTCCTGAGCGCCACGGTGCGATGACCGGCATTATGAAAACTCAAATCGACTGGATACCGCTCTCGATTGGGGCTGTTCGGCCCACGCAAGGAAAAACGCTAGCCGTGATGCAAGTCAGTGGTGGCTCGCAATCATTTAACGCGGTCAATCAGCTTCGCGTTCTTGGCCGCTGGATGCGGATGATCACAATTCCAAATCAATCCTCAGTAGCGAAAGCATACGAACAATTTGACGATTGCGGCCGTATGAAACCATCGCCGTACTACGACCGCATCGTCGACGTGATGGAAGAACTCGTAAAATTCACACTGCTGACGCGAAATGAATCGGCATATCTCACAAACCGATACAGCGAGCGAAAAGAAAGCCGGGAAGCGCTCTCAAAGCGAGTTCAACTAAGCAAGGCTCTATAAAAGCTTCGATGGGCTTGCCGGTGTCACCCCGAATTTGTCCAATGCAGTCCCTACTGCTCGCCGCCAAAGGTTGCGATTACCACTGCCGCCCCACCGCGCAGTGGTTTTCTTCTCCGGTCTCCAAAGCGAGTCTCCAGAAAACGGGAATTTCCCAATGGATACATGGAGACTTTCAGGAATTTTCGGAGGATTTGGTGCGAACATCGGTCTCCACAGAGACTCTTTACCCATGAAAAGCCCGCTATTTGCGGGCCTTTCTGCACTAAAAAAATAATATTCTATGAAAGCCGGACTGGTTGGCTGGGGCGGGAGGATTCGAACCTCCGCATGGGGGAATCAAAATCCCCTGCCTTACCACTTGGCGACGCCCCAATAGCGCCGAACGGTTTTGCGGCGGGGTCGAACCCGGCCGCTGCGCGCCGCTCGTTGTCGAAAAAGGTGCGGCGGATTTGCGGCTGGAAGCCATGAACCGCGCCGATTCACCGTGGCAGCGCAGGTCTTAGAGCATTTTCCGGCAAAGTGGAAACCCGGTTTTCAGCGGTAAACAGGCTGCCAAACCATGGGAATTCATGCGGATTCCCGCCGCAACGGCAGCAGGCGGCGTCTGCGAAACAGGGTGCATGGCGCTCGCCGCGGTTGACGCCCCGAGGCCGAAGTTCCGCATGGCGAATGGGTCCCTTGCGGCCCCGAAATCGGCCTGCGCGGCAGTTGAGGGCGCGCCTTTTTCATGGGAAGACAAGAGACGCTCAAACGGCCGCGACAAGAGCCGGGGCGCGAGGAAAAACACCGCAGAACAACGACTTATTGCAACACAACGTGCGCGCGTATCTTGCCCGGCCAGCCGGCCGTCTTGTGAGACCAGCGCCACCGAGGCCCCGCCCGAACAGCGAGATCATGCTCATGACCTACCGCGCGCCGATCACCGACATGCTCCTATCCCTCAACCACGGCGCGGGCCTTTTGGCCGCCGTCGAGGCGGGACATTATAATGGCTACGAAGCGGAGTTCTCAGCTGCGGTCATCGAGGAAGCCGGCAAGTTCGCGACCGACGTTCTGGAGCCGCTCAACCAGGTGGGCGACCGCGAGGGCATCAAGCTCACCGACAAGGGCGTAATCACCGCGACAGGCTGGCCCGATGCCTACAAGCGCTGGTGCGACGGCGGTTGGAACGCGGTGTCGGGCTCCGAGGATTTCGGCGGACAGGGTTTGCCGCTCGCAGTGCATTCCGCCGTCAATGAAATCTGGAGCGCGTCGAACCTGGCGTTCGGCCTGTGTCCGCTGCTGACGCTGAGCGCGATTGATGCGCTCGATGCCCACGGCAGCGAGGACCTGAAAAAAATCTATCTCGAAAAACTCATCTCCGGCGTGTGGCCCGGCACCATGCAGCTCACCGAGCCGCAGGCCGGCACCGACGTCGGCGCGCTGCGCACGCGCGCGGAAAAGAAGGACGACGGCAGCTACCGGCTGTTCGGCACCAAGATCTTCATCACCTACGGCGACCACGACATGAGCGACAACATCGTTCATTTCATTCTGGCGCGCCTGCCCGGTTCGCCTCCCGGCACCAAGGGCATCACGCTGTTTCTTGCGCCGAAATATCTGGTCAACGCCGACGGCTCGCTCGGCGCGCGCAACGATATTTACGCCAGCGGCATCGAGCACAAGCTCGGCATTCATGCCTCGCCCACCTGCACCATGACCATGGGCGACAAGGGCGGCGCGGTCGCCTATGTCGTCGGCAAGGAAAACGGCGGCATGCAGGCGATGTTCACCATGATGAATCAGGCGCGGCTCGGCGTCGGCCTGCAGGGCGTCGGCATCGCCGACCGCGCCTATCAGCGCGCGCTGGCCTATGCGCAGGAGCGCAAGCAGGGCAAGGCGCTCGGCCACAAGGGCGACGGCTCCGATCCGATCATCATGTATCCCGACGTGAAGCGGAATTTGATGCTGATGCGCGGCCTGACTGCCGCGGCGCGGACCATCTGCTACGCCACGGCGGTCGCCATCGATGTGTCGCATCGCGCGACCGACCCGAAGGTGCGCGAGAAGGCTGCCGCGCGCGGAGCGCTGCTGACGCCGATGGCGAAGGCATTCTCCACCGACATCGGCAACGAGGTCGCGGCCATCGGCGTGCAGATCCACGGCGGCATGGGCTTCATGGAAGAAACCGGTGCTGCGCAATACGTCCGCGACGCGCGCATTCTCACCATCTATGAAGGCACCAACGGCATTCAGGCCAACGACCTGCTGATGCGCAAACTGCAAATGTCCGGCGGCGAAGCGGTGTGGGATCTGCTGGGCGAACTCTCCGCCATCGTCTCCAAGGTGGAGGCCTCGAACGATCCGGCCTTCGGCACCACGGGCGCAAAGCTGCGCGACGCCGTGGCGTCCGTGGAGCGCACCAGCAAGTGGCTCCTGGAAAAGATCGCGACATCGCCGGCTGAAGCACTGGCGGGCGCGTCACCTTACTTGCGGATGTTCTCGACCACGCTCGGCGGCTGCGCGCTGGCGAACGAGGCGCTCGCCGCGCGCAACGACGACAACATTCAGGGTGACACCAGCCGTTATGTCACGCTGGCGCGGTTTTTCGCGGAGAACATCACCGTGCAGTCCGGCGCGCTCGAGCGCGCGGTGGTGGACAGCGCGACGTCGGTCACCGACTCGGACGCCGTGCTGGCGGAGTAAGCTTTCCCTTGCGGGAAACAGAAAACCCGCATCACGCCAGAAAAGCAGGTCCGCGCCGCAACAGGTTTTCCGCCTGCGCGACCATCCCGTTCAGGATGTCCGCGGCCGGTTGCTGCGCATGGACGAGATCCACCGCCTCCCCCGCAATGACGGCCGCGACGCTTACATCGCCGACGTCACGCGCGGCGGCGTAATGTGCTTTCTGCCGCTCCAGGTCATGCTGCAATCCGTCGCTGTCGGATTCCCAGCGGCGCGAAAAATCATTGACCAGTGTGCGGATGTTCCATGGCTTGGGCCAGTCGTATCCGCGGATCGTGTCGAAGACCTTGCCACGCGCCGTCGAGTCACCTGATGCAGAGACCACCGCGCCCTTGACGCTCGGATGGGCCAGGGCTTCATCGGCCGCCAGAAACGCGGTGCCGCACAGCACGCCGGACGCCCCGAGCATGAGCGCCGCAGCGAGCCCCCGGCCATCGGCAATTCCTCCCGCCGCAACCACGGGCACGTCGCCGACCGCGTCCACCACCGCCGGCACCAAAGGCAGAGTCGAACGCACGCTGCCATGGCCGCCGGCTTCCGTTCCTTGTGCAACGATAATGTCTGCGCCTTCTTCGACTGCAATACGGGCCTGCTCGACCGACTGGATCTGCGCGATCAACGGGAGACCAGCCTGCTTGACGAGCGCAACGAAACTCCCGAGTTGCCCGAATGACAGGAAAATCGCCTTCGGCCTTTGCTCGATTACGATATTCAGCAGATAGGGATTTCGCTCCAGCGCCCATGTAATGAATCCGACACCGACCTGGATATTACCCGCTTCCTTGATTTCCTTCCTGACCCATTCGCTGTCGCAGTAACCACCACCGATCATGCCTAACCCTCCGGCGCTGGTGACGGCAGCGGCAAGTTTGCCGCCGCTCACCATGCCCATCGGAGCCAGCAGGACGGGCGCGGAAATCCCGAGCTTCGCGGTCAGAGTTGTTTCGATGGCCATATACGCTCCCCGTTCTGCGCGGCTGATACTGGCGCAGCACCCCACGTCTTTCCAGCGCTCATTCGCGACTATCGCGATCACACCAGCGGCTTCAGCCCCGCCTCGATCTCCTTGCGGCGCGCTTCGAGAAACGGCGGCAGCGCAAGTTTTTCGCCGAGCGTCTCCATTGCTTCGTCGGTGGCAAAACCGGGGCCGTCGGTGGCGATTTCGAACAGGATGCCGTTCGGTTCGCGGAAGTAGAGACTGCGGAAATAGAAGCGATCGATCTCTCCGCTCGAGTGGACGGCGAATTCGGCAAGCCGCGCGGTCCACGCATGATACTGCGTCTCGTCCGGCGTGCGGAACGCGACGTGGTGCACACCGCCCGCGCCCTGACGCGCGTCCGGCAAATCCTTCTGTCCCAGCACATGCAGCTCCGCGGCGGGACCACCCTCGCCCATCGAAAACACATCGATGCGGTGTTCGCCGTCAGGCGATGCGTAATCGCGGACGCGCGTCATGTTCATCACGTCGGTCAATATCCGCGCGGTGCGCGAGAGGTCGGGCACGGTCAGCACGATCGGCCCGAGCCCGCGAATCTGATGTTCCGCCGGCACCGGGCTCTTCTCCCACGGATGCGCGTCACCCCGGCCGCCATCATCCACCAGCACAAGCCGTTGACCCTCGGGGTCCTCGAACGGAAGGGTCAGCCGGCTGTCGATCTCTGTCACCTTGCCGACATGCGCGCCGAGCTTGATCAGCCGGTCCTGCCAGAAGGCGAGCGTCTTCTCGCCATTGACCCGCAGGCCGGTGCGGGACACGCTGCGGGTGCCGCGCTGCTCCCGCGCCGCCGGCCAGTCGAAGAAGGTGAGATCGGTCCCCGGATTGGCCTTCCCGTCGGCATAAAACAGGTGATATGCGCTGACATCGTCCTGATTGACCGTCTTTTTGACCAGCCGCATGCCCAGCACGCCGGTATAAAATGCCAGATTTCCCTTGGCGTTCGCGGAAATCGCCGTCAGATGATGGATACCGGTGAGTTGCATGGCAGTTTCCCTTCACGAACGAGTGCGGAAATCGATTGGCCACTCTTGCCGTTCTGGCCAATGATGTAGGATGAACTCACAAACGGCGCCAGTCACCTCAATGTTCCAGCGCCCTCTCGCATTCAGAAAACACCCGGGAAACGCCTATGACCGACCACGTGATTGTCACCGATGAAGACGCGGCGCGCATCATCACCATGCGGCGGCCGGACAAGAAAAACGCGCTGACGCAGAGCATGTATCTCGCGATGGCCGAGGCCATCAAATCCGCGCAGTCCGATCCGGACATCCGCAGCATCGTGATTTCCGGCGGCTCAGGCGTCTTCACGGCCGGCAACGATCTTGAGGATTTCGCGAAGGCGAATACCGCGCACGACGACAGCGCCCGGCCGCTCGCGGCGACCCAGTTCCTCAAGGCGCTTGCCTATAACGAGAAGCCGCTGATCGGCGCGGTGGATGGCATCGCCGTCGGCGTCGGCACCACCATGCTGTTTCATTGCGACTACGTTCTCGCCAGCACCACGGCGACGTTCTCGACGCCGTTCATCCATCTGGGTCTGGTTCCGGAGGCCGCGTCCAGCCTGCTCGCGCCGCGCACCATGGGACATCACCGCGCCTTCTCGATGCTGGTCATGGGCCGCACTGTCAGCGCGGAGGAAGCGCGCGAGGCCGGTTTCGTCAACGTTGTGGTCGCGCCCGGACACACCGAGGTCGAGGCGCGCAAGGTCGCGCGCGAAATCGGCGCGCTGCCGAAGGACGCGGTCGCGCTGACCCGCAAGCTGCTCAAGCCGCCGCGCGAGGACGTGCTGCGCAGGATGGACGAGGAGTCGCATCATTTCGGCGAGCGGCTGAAATCCGACGAGGCGCGGAACGCATTCAGCGCATTTTTCGCGCGCAAAAAGAAAGCCTGATCTGATATATCCATATCAGACACAGGAAGATCGGGTTTGAAATGCCGACACTTTACTATCACACCTCTGCTGGCCTGAATCATGTAACCGCCCCCGGCCATCCCGAACGGCCGGATCGCCTGCGCGCCATCGCGGAAGGTCTCGCGAACGAGAAGTTCGATGCACTGGTCCGGCATGAAGCCCCCCTGGCCGACCTCGACACTGTCGCGCTGTGCCATAGCAACGAGTACATCGACGAACTGCGGCACATCTCGCCGAAAGAGGGAATGATCTATCTCGACGGCGATACCTCAATGTCGCCGGGCACGCTGGAAGCCGCGTTGCGCGCCACCGGCGGCGCTGTCGCCGCCGTCGATGCCGTGATGACCAACACCCGCACCAACGCCTTTGTCGGCACGCGCCCGCCGGGACACCATGCCGAAACATCGAAGCCGATGGGCTTCTGTTTCTTCGACAGCGCCGCGATCGCCGCGCGCTACGCGCAGCGCAAGTACGGCATCTCACGCGCGGCGGTGGTGGATTTCGACGTCCATCACGGCAACGGCAGCCAGGAAATCTTCTGGTCGGACCCGAGTGTCATGTATGCCTCGACGCATCAGATGCCGCTGTTTCCGGGCACCGGTGCCACACAGGAGCGCGGCGAGGACGACAATGTCGTCAACGCGCCGCTGCGCGCCGGCAACGGCGGGCGCGAATTCCGCGAAGCGTTCGATCTCGCGATCCTGCCGCGGCTGGAAGCCTTCGCGCCCGAACTGATCGTGATCTCCGCCGGCTTCGATGCGCACTGGCGCGATCCGCTCGGCAGCCTCGAACTGCGTGAGGAAGACTATGCGTGGGTGACGCGCAAACTAATGGAAATCGCCGACACATCGGCGCAGGGACGCATCGTCTCCGTGCTGGAAGGCGGCTACGATCTGCAAGGCTTGCGGGATTCGGTTGCGGTTCACGTCGCGGCGCTGATGAACAACTAACATTTCATTTCGTCATTGCGGGGAGCTCTTGCGACAAAGCAATCCAGCTTTTCCTTCCTCAGACTGGATTGCTTCGCTTCGCTCGCAATGACGGCAGAATCTCTTCCCCCACCGCAATAAATCGCGCTACATTGCCGCCACATTGCGCCCGCAAATCGTTTCTAGATTCCGCGGGCTCTGTCAATTTCAGGACTCGTAACTCGGAAACCGACCATGGCCGAAACCGCACACGCCGACGTCAAGAAGCTGAGTTTCGAACGCGCGATCGAGGAACTGGAATCGATCGTGAAGCGCCTCGAGGACGGCAAGGTGCCGCTCGAAGAGTCCGTCGCGATCTATGAGCGCGGCGAGAGCCTGAAGCGGCGCTGCGAGGAACTGCTGCGTCAGGCGGAATCCCGCGTCGACAAGATCACCACCGACGCATCCGGCCACGCCGCCGGCACCGAGCCGCTCGACGTCCAGTAAACCTGCGCAACCGGCAGCATCGCTTCGGACAATCTCACTTCAGCGGTTCCCGCGCAGATATGGCGGATGTGGAACCATCGGCCGCTCAATTTCGAGCCCTAACAGCCATTTTCCGGCCTCCAATGCCCAAAAGGTGAGGCTCATCGCCACCCCCTAACGGATTGGCATTGTTCTGGAATTGGTATAAGCCACGGGACCGCTTCGGACCTTTCATGGCGCTTTTTGTGCCGGCCGGGCGCTCCCAAACTCATTGCGGATCATTGACGTGTCA
Source organism: Afipia sp. GW821-FHT04G03 (assembly GCF_059419985.1). Classification (NCBI taxonomy): domain Bacteria; kingdom Pseudomonadati; phylum Pseudomonadota; class Alphaproteobacteria; order Hyphomicrobiales; family Nitrobacteraceae; genus Afipia; species Afipia sp. GW821-FHT04G03. Next base: position 215,772 of record NZ_JBWKSV010000004.1, read on the forward strand.
AATTCGAGCAAGACTCCTCTCCTCGACGCTGCGCCGACGCCGGACCTGCTCCGCAAGCTCAAACCCGAGCAGCTGCGCCAGTTCGCGGACGAATTGCGGATCGAGACCATCGACACGGTGTCGGTGACCGGCGGCCATTTCGGCGCGGGCCTTGGCGTTGTCGAACTGACCACCGCGCTTCACTACGTGTTCAATACGCCGGACGACCGTATCATCTGGGACGTCGGCCATCAGGCCTATCCGCACAAGATTCTCACCGGCCGCCGCGACCGCATCCGCACGCTGCGTACCGCCAACGGATTGTCCGGCTTCACCAAGCGCGCCGAGAGCGAATACGATCCGTTCGGCGCGGCGCATTCCTCGACATCGATCTCGGCAGGCCTCGGCATGGCCGTCGCACGCGACCTCACCGGCGGCAAGAACAACGTCATCGCCGTGATCGGCGACGGTTCGATGTCCGCCGGCATGGCCTATGAGGCGATGAACAACGCCGGCGCGATGCATTCGCGGCTGATCGTGATCCTCAACGACAACGACATGTCGATCGCGACGCCGGTCGGCGCAATGTCGGCCTATCTCGCGCGCCTGCTTTCCGGAAAGACCTATGGGTCGGCCCGCGAGGCGCTGAAGAACCTCGCACACAAGCTGCCGAAATTCTTCGAGGACCGTGCGCTGCGCGCCGAGGAATACGCGCGCGGCATGGTGACGGGCGGCACGCTGTTTGAAGAACTCGGCTTCTTCTATGTCGGCCCGATCGACGGTCACAACCTCGATCACCTGCTGCCGGTGCTCACGAACGTGCGCGACGCCGCGACCGGCCCGGTCCTGATTCATGTCGTGACGCAGAAGGGCAAGGGCTACGCGCCCGCCGAAGCGGCTGCCGACAAATATCACGCCGTTGCGAAATTCGATGTCGCCACCGGCGCGCAGGCCAAGGCGAAATCCAACGCGCCGTCCTATACGGCCGTGTTCGGCCAGAGCCTCGTCAAGGAAGCGCAGAAGGACGACAAGATCGTTGCCATCACCGCAGCGATGCCCGGCGGTACAGGCGTCGATATCTTCGCCAAGGCATTTCCGGCGCGCACCTTCGATGTCGGCATCGCCGAACAACACGCGGTGACGTTCGCAGCGGGCCTCGCCACCGAAGGCTTCAAGCCGTTCTGCGCGATCTATTCGACATTCCTGCAGCGCGGCTACGACCAGGTCGTGCATGACGTCGCGATCCAGCGCCTTCCGGTGCGCTTTGCCATCGACCGCGCCGGTCTCGTCGGCCAGGACGGCCCGACCCACGCCGGTTCGTTCGACAATGTCTATCTGGGCGTGCTTCCCGGCTTCGTCATCATGGCGGCGGCCGATGAGGCCGATCTCGTTCACATGGTCGCGACGCAGGTCGCCATCGACGACGCGCCGAGCGCATTGCGTTATCCGCGCGGCGAAGGCCGCGGCGTCGAAATGCCGGAAGTTGGCGTGCCGCTTCCGATCGGCAAGGGCCGCATCATGCGCGAAGCTGCCGGGAAAAAATCGAAGGTTGCGCTGCTGTCGTTCGGCGCGCGGCTCGGCGAATGCCTGAAGGCCGCCGACGAACTCGAAACGCTTGGCTTGCCCACCACCGTCGCCGACGCCCGCTTCATGAAGCCGCTCGATCTCAACATGGTTCTCAAACTTGCACGCGAGAACGATGTGCTGATCACCGTGGAGGAAGGCGCTATCGGCGGTTTCGGTACCCATGTGCTGCAGGCGCTGGCCGACAACGGCGCGCTCGACGGCCATGTCCGTGTGCGAAACATGGTGCTGCCGGACACGTTCATCGATCACGATTCACCGGCCGCGATGTACGCGCAGGCGGGTCTCGACGCCAAGGGCATCGTCGCCAAGGTGTACGAGGCGCTCGGCAAGGACATGAAGTCCGAGACGGTGAAGCTGGCCTGAGGGGCAAGGCATATGGCCGAACGCAAGCGCGCGGACCTTTTGCTGGTTGAGCGCGGCTTGTTCGAAAGCCGTGCCCGCGCGCAGGCGGCAATCGAAGCCGGCGGCGTCATCGCCAACGGCAAGCAGATCCTGAAGCCTTCGGAAACCGTTCCTGTGGATGCCGAGATCGCAGCCGAACCCGCGCATCCCTGGGTGTCGCGCGGCGGCGTCAAACTCAGCGGCGCGCTGGAGCAGTATCCCATCGACGTCGAGGACCACGTTTGCGTCGATGTCGGCGCATCGACCGGCGGCTTCACCGAAGTGCTGCTCGCCAACGGCGCGAGCCTTGTCTATGCCATCGATGTCGGGCGCGGCCAGTTGCATCCAAGCCTGCACGGCAATCCGAAAATCGTTTCGATGGAGGAGACCGACATTCGCTCGCTCGCCGGCAAGCGTCTGGAGATCCGGCCCGATGTCGTGGTGATCGATGTCAGCTTCATTTCACTGAAACTCGTGCTGCCGGCGGTGCTGCCGCTGGCGGCCGCGCCGACCCATCTGCTGGCGCTGATCAAGCCGCAGTTCGAGGCCGAGCGGAAGCATTCCAAAAAGGGCATCGTCCGGGATGCGACCGTGCATCAGGCCGTGTGCGATGATATCGCCGCCTTCGCGGCGCAGTTGGGCTGCACCAACATCAAGATATTCCCCTCGTCCATCGCAGGCGGTGACGGCAACGCGGAATTCTTTCTCGGCGCGCGGCGCGGCTGATGACCGAACGCTTCACCATCGATCATGTCGGCCATTTCGGCGACGGCGTTGCCATCGCGAACGGCGCGAGAATCTACGTGCCCTATGCGCTCGGCGGCGAGACCGTCGATGTTCTCCCCTCGCCCGGACACCCGGACCGGCGCGCACTCGCGCATGTCGTGACTGCAAGCCCGGAACGGATCGATCCGTTCTGCCCGCATTTCGGCACCTGCGGCGGCTGCGCCATCCAGCACTGGCAGCCGGAGGCTTACCGGGCATGGAAGCGGCAGCTTGTGGTCGAGACGCTCGATCACGCCGGCATCTCCTGCGAGGTCGAAGGGTTGATCGACGCGCATGGCACCGGACGTCGCCGCATGACGCTGCACGCGCGGCAGAGCCAGCAGGATATCCTGCGCGTCGGATTTGCAGCCGCCGGGCGGCACGAGATCATCGCCATCGACCGCTGCCCGATCCTCGACCCGGCCATGAACGGCGCCATCGAGGCGGCGAACGAGATCGCGGAATTGCTGAAACCTGTCAGCAAGCCGCTCGATATTCAGGTGACGGCGGCGGATAACGGCCTCGACGTCGATGTGCGCGGCTCGGGTCCGCTCAACACTGCAATGCTGTCGGCGCTGTCGAAACTCGCCGAGAAGCACAATCTCGCGCGGCTGACGCGACACGGCGAGCTGGTCATCATGCGCGCGCCGCCGGTGGTGCGCGTCGGCAAGGCGCAGGTCACGTTGCCGCCGGGCTCGTTCATGCAGCCGACCGCCGCAGGCGAGGAAACGCTGGCCGCGCTGGCCTTCGCGCGAGCCAAGGGCGCCAAACATGTGGCGGATCTGTTTTGCGGTTTCGGTCCGTTCGCATTCCGGCTTGCGGAGAAGTTCAAGGTGTCGGCCTTCGACAGCGATGCGGTCGCGGTGACGGCGCTGCAAAACGCCGTGAAACTCACGCAGGGCCTCAAGCCGATCAGGGCCGAGGCGCGCGACCTGTTCCGCCGGCCGCTGATGCCGCAAGAGCTGCGCGACTACGATGCCGTGGTATTCGATCCGCCGCGTCAGGGCGCGCAGGCGCAATCGCAGCAACTCGCGGCCAGCAAGATCGCGCTGGTGGTCGCGGTGTCGTGCAATCCGGCGACCTTCGCGCGCGATGCGCGGATTCTGATCGACGGCGGCTTCAAGCTCGACAGCGTCGCGCCGGTGGACCAGTTCCGCCACACGCCGCATGTGGAGCTGGTGGCGCGGTTTCGGCGCTGACTACCTTCCCCACCGTTCCTGCCAGATCTTCTCGCCGACCAGACACGACACCCGCGGCTCGCGGGTCGCGGCCGGAACGACGGACAATTCGGGCACGCGATGCGCGACTTCCATCACCAGCTTGGTGCGGATCGCCTCCTTGAACTTTTCCCGCGTCTTGATCGGCACCACGAACGATCCCGCGCCGCCGATCACGCAGTCCTCGTAATAGATATCGAGATTTTCGATATCCATGGTGGCGTAATTGGTTTCCTTCGACATGATCGGCAGGCCGTTGATGGTGACGCCCTTGGCGAGCGCCGCGTCGCGCGCAATCGTGACCGGCTCGCCGTTGTTGTTCGGCCCGTCGCCCGAAATATCGATCACCCGGCGGATGCCGCGATAATCGTTTGCCTCGAACAGCGGCATGGCGAAATTGATCGCGCCGGAGATCGAGGTGCGCGAGGCGCGGCGCAGCGGCGCTTTCAGGATTTCGTCGGCGACGGCGCCTGCCGATTCCGGACCGTCGATCACGCGCCACGGGATCACGATCTTCTGGTCGGTGGACGCGGCCCACTCGAAATAGGTCACCGCGACCTTGCCGGTCGGGCCGGTCTTCAGCGCCTGCAGGAATTCTTTCGAGGTGAGGGCGAGCGCGTAGCCTTCGCGCTGCAAGGCCAGTTCGTCCATATCCATGGAATAGGAGACGTCGACCGCGAGGATCAGTTCGACATCGACCCGCTTGGCCTCGTCGGCCTGCGTGGGCAAAGACGGTGTGGCCGGCGCCGCGAGGCCGGGGACGTCCCCGCCGGCGATCACCCCCGCCGCAATCACGGCTCCGATCGAGACACACCAGCGCATGGCGAACCTCCCGTCGTCCAGATCAGGATGGTGACACGCCGCGCCCAGCCCCGAAAGCCGGAACCGGGGTCCGCATCCGCTTCGTACACAGCAACCGGAATTCCGGTCCTTTTTCGGGCGGACTGCCTCATGGGGAGGCATTTACCAACATTTCACGGAATTTGTTTACGTTTAGCGGTGCGGACGTCCTCCCAACGCCGGGAATGACCCTCCGACTGGAAATTGCCACACAGTGCCAAGCCTTCCCGGGCGTCGAACTTGCGTTCGACCGTCAGGTCCTCCTGTCGCCCAAAGGCATCGTTGATCGCAGACCGGGGGTCAGAAGACCCTAAAGGACATTTCAATGCTCTCCAGGTTCTCCATTCGCACCAAACTCGTTGCCCTCGTTTCATTCCTGCTGATTTCCCTCACCGCCATGGGCGCCTTCGCGATCATCGAGATGCGCGCCATCAATGCGTCCGCGCAGGACATCAAGACAAGCTGGCTGCCGAGCGTTCGCCTGGTCGGCGAATTGCGCACCCAGTCGGCGCGCTACCGCGCCGTGCTGCGCGATTACCTGACCGAACCGGACGAGGCCTTCATGGCCGATATCCAGCGCAATCTCGATGCGCGCGCCAAGGACTACGACACCGCGAACAAGGCCTATGAGCCGCTGATCTCCTCCCCGCAGGAAGCGGCTCTTTACAAGGAACTGTCAGCGACCTGGAAAACCTTCCGCGAGGCCTCCGACGAGGTGATCGCCCACGCCCGCAAGCGCGAAACGGCGCAGGCCCGCGCCGTCAACGCCCAGCGCGCGACGGTGGCCGGCCGCAGCATGGACGCGGTGCTGACGAAGCTGGTCGATCTGAACGACAAGGGCGCGGCCGCATCCGGGCTGAAAGCCGAGAAAGACTACGAACTTGCATTTGCAATCGTCCTGGGCGCGCTGGCCGCGATGGCGCTGGCCGGGTTGACCGCAGCCATCCTCATCGTCCGCGACATCGCCCGTGGCATCGGTTCGGTACTGACCCCGATGCGCGCCCTCGCCGCCGGAAACCTCGACGCCCAGGTCCCGCATCAGGGCGAGAACACCGAGATCGGCCAGATCGCCGACACGGTGCAGGTGTTCAAGGATGCCATGATCGCCAAGAAAGCCGCCGATGAAGCCGCTGCGGTCGAGGCCGGCGTCAAGATGCGCCGGGCGGAAACGCTGGACAAGGTCACGCGCAATTTCGAAGGCATGATCGGCGAACTGATCGGCTCACTGTCGTCGGCCTCCACCGAAATGGAAGCGACCGCCAGCACCCTGACCAACGCCGCCGACGTCACACGGCAGCTATCCAGCGAAGCCGCCAATACCTCGCGCGACGTTTCGGAAAGCATCCAGTCCACCGCCACGGCGACCGAGGAGATCACCTCCTCGGTGAACGAGATCGGCCGTCAGGTGCTGGAGTCCAGCCGGGTCGCCCAGGTCGCGGTCAAGCAGGCTGAAAAAACCGATGCCAGCATCACCGAATTGTCGAAGGCCGCGGCCCGCATCGGCGATGTGGTGAAGCTCATTACAGCGATTGCCGAGCAGACCAACCTGCTGGCGCTGAACGCCACCATCGAGGCGGCCCGTGCCGGTGAGGCCGGACGCGGCTTCGCCGTGGTCGCGTCCGAGGTCAAGGCGCTGGCCTCGCAAACCGCGAAAGCCACCGACGAAATCACCACGCAGATCGCGGGAATGCAGGCGGCAACCGGCGACTCGGTCGCGACCATCAAGGAGATCAGCACCACCATCGACCTGATGTCCGAGATTTCCTCGACCATCGCGGCCGCCGTGGAAGAACAGGGCGCCGCAACCCAGGAAATCGCCCGCAACGTGCAGCAGGCGGCCGAACTCTCGGCGCGCGTGGCCGCGAACATCTCGGATGTCGACCGCGGCAACAGCGAAACCGGCGCTGCTTCGGCGCAGGTGCTCTCGGCGGCGCAGTCGTTGTCGAAGGAAAGCAACCACCTGCAAACGGAAGTGCAGAACTTCCTCTCGACGATCCGCGCCGCATAACCCGATTCGCCTGGCGAACGATTCAAAACGGCAGCTCTCGGGCTGCCGTTTGTCTATGCATCGGATTGCAAAACCGATTCATGCGTTTGGCGCATTGGGCCTCAGCGCAAATGCCGCACGAAATGGAGTGCTTTCGTGGCCGGCGCGCCGATGCCTTTACGAACATTTCACCCAACATCGCGAAAGTCGAAATCGCGAATCTGGTCCTGAAAGCGGCCCGGATTCGGCCAATCATCTCATCTCCGCACTCTTCCGGCGATGCCAACGCCCACCAACGGGTCAGAAAGACCCAAGGACCCCATCATGCTGTCCAGGCTTTCCATTCGTACCAAGCTCACCGCCGTCATCGCCTTCCTGCTCATCGCCATGACCGCGATGGGACTTCTGGCCATCAGGCAGATGCAGGACATCAACACCAGCGCCTCCGAAATCCAGAAGAGCTGGCTGCCCAGCGTCCGGGTGCTCGGTGAATTGCGCGCGGGCGTCATCACCTACCGCAACGTGATCCGCGAACACATGCTGTCAGAGCTTCTCGATGAAAAGCTGGCCCAGGAAAAAACGCTGGATCTGGTCGTCGAAGGCAACACGAAAATCCGCCAGACCTACGAGACGCTGATTACGTCACCGGAAGAACGGGCGCTGTACAACGAATGGGCCGCGGTCTGGGAAGAGTACAAGAAGGGCGCTGCAGCGGTGATGAAGCTATCGCGTGAAAGCGCGGGCAAGAAACCAACCGAAGCGCATGACCTGAATACGATCACCGTCAACCTGATCGGGATCAAGGCCGACGGCATTCTGAAAAAGAGCATCGAACTCAACAACAAGGGCGCCGATGCGGCTGGCCTGGAAGCCAGCAACAGTTATGCGACGGCGTTCAAGATGGTCGTCGGGGCGCTCGCTTTCGCGATCATCTCGGGCATCGCGATCGGCTTCTACCTGATCCGCGACGTCTCGCGCGGCATCACCTCGATCGTGACGCCGATGAAGGCGCTTGGAAGCGGTGATCTCACGGCCATCGTGCCGCATCAGGGCGAAAAGACCGAAATCGGAACGATGGCGGACACCCTGCAGGTCTTCAAGCAGGCGCTGATCGACAAGAAGGCCGCCGACGAGACCGCGGCGATCGAGGCCGATGCCAAGATCCAGCGCGGCCAGCGGGTCGATGCCATCACGCGGGATTTCGAATCGCTGATCGGCGAACTGGTCGAGTCGCTGTCGTCGTCCTCGACCGAACTGGAAGCAGCGGCCAATACGCTGACCAGCACCGCCGAGACCACCGGCAAGACCTCGGGTGCTGCCGCCAGCGCCTCGCAGGAAGTGTCGAGCAACGTGCAGTCCGTCGCGGTGGCGACCGAGGAAATCACCTCGTCGGTCGGCGAGATCGGCCGTCAGGTGCAGGAGTCCAGCCGCATTGCCAACGAGGCCGTGCGTCAGGCGCAGAAGACCGACACCAGCATTACCGAACTCTCCCAGGCTGCAAACCGCATCGGCGATGTGGTGAAACTGATCACGGCGGTTGCCGAACAGACCAACCTGCTCGCGCTCAACGCCACCATCGAGGCCGCCCGCGCCGGCGATGCCGGCCGCGGCTTCGCCGTGGTCGCCTCCGAGGTCAAGGCGCTCGCCGCGCAGACCGCCAAGGCGACCGATGAAATCAGCGCGCAGATCGCCAACATGCAGACGGCGACGCGGGAGTCGGTGACCACGATCAAGGAAATCGGCACGACCATCACCCTGATCTCCGAAATTTCCGCGGCCATTGCCGCGGCTGTGGAAGAACAGGGCGCCGCGACCCAGGAAATTTCCCGTAGCGTTCAGCAGGCGGCGGAATTGAGCGGCGAAGTCGCCAACAGCATCACCGATGTCAGCCGGGGTGCGGGCGAAACCGGTGCCGCATCCGGCCAGGTGTTGTCGTCGGCGCAGATGCTGTCGAGCGACAGCGCCCGCCTGAAGATGGAAGTGCAGAAATTCCTCACCACGGTTCGCGCGGCGTAAGCTTCGTCGCATCGCCCAAGAGCAAAACGGCGGCCTTAAAGGCCGCCGTTTTTATTTGGCCTGGTCCCCGTCTGTGGGCGGCATGTCGTCCGGCAAGCCGTAGACGCGCTGCGGGGCGGCAAATCCCGCCACCGAGAACAGGCCGAGATCGGTCCAGTCCGCATCAGCATGGCCCGCGAACTCGGTGGAGGCGAGGACCGTGCGGTTGAGCCGCCCGGTCATCTTCTCGATGCGCGCGGCGAGATTGACCGCCGGGCCGATGCAGGTGAAATCGAGCCGGTCGCCGCCGCCGATATTGCCGTAGAGCACCTTGCCGACGTGCAGCGCCAGACCGAAGCGGAAGTTGGCGAGCGTCTCGCCGCCGTCGTCATAGGTCATCGCCGCGACGCTGGCGCGACAGGCCCGGGCCGCGTCCAGAACGCGCTGACACACGGCCTTTTCGTCGCCCTCGGTTTCGCTGATCGGAAACACCGCCAGCAACCCGTCGCCCATGAATTTCAGGACTTCGCCGCCGTGATCGAGAATCGACGGCACCTGACAGTCGAAGTAACGGTTGAGAATATCGACCACCGCTTCGGACGACAGACGGTCCGACAGCGGCGTGAAACCGCGCAGATCGGACAGCCAGATCGCGGCATGCATGGATTCGGTATGGCCGCGACGGATTTGCCCCGCAAGGATTCTGGCGCCCGCGCGCCCGCCGACATAGTTGTTCAGCAGCCCGGCGGCGGTGCGCCGCAGCAGCCAAATTTCGATCATGCGCGTCAGGGACGGCATCAGCGCATTCAGGCCGTCGATCTGTGCGTCCGTGAAGCCGCCCGGCTCTTGCGTGATCCAGCTCGAAGCGTGGACTTCGCCATCTGACATGACGAGAGGGAGCGCGAGATAGTCCGTCGCGCCCTCGGCGCGCATCTCGGAAAAGAACGGCGAGTTGCCGATGTTGCTGTCGGACAGCCGCCGCCGCACCTCCCGCCCCTGTTCGAACACCGTCGCCAGCGGACTTGAGAGATAGTCATCCTGCAATTCCGAACCATAGGCCATGGTGCCCAAGGTCACGCCGGAGCCGCGCCGCCAGACAAAGCTGCGGCCGATCAGGCTCGGGTGAAGCATACTGACGAAGATGCCGACGCGCCACAGCGGAAGACCGCCCGCGACCAGCCGCTCGCACGCTTCGGCTGCAAACAGTTCAACCTGCGGCGCCGACTGCGCGCCGTTCGCCAGCCAGTTCGCAACGCTCTCAAGGTTTACAGCCTGCATGGTTCCGTTTTGCGACGACAGGCGGCATCGGGTCAAGACCGGTGGCCGGGTGCGCTCACCACAGATCGCGATAGTTCGGGAATTTCTTCAGCATCGCGTCATAACGGACCGGCTGCAGCCACCTCAGGGCCACCTTCATGACCGGATTCAGCATCGGCGAGACGTGACGCACGTAGAGATCGATCGGGTCAAGGCGATGTCCGAGATGCAGCTTCGGTTCGTAATTGAGGCCGCTGCTGCGAATCCACTTGAATCCGCGCCCGATCGCCCAGGTCGTCATGTCCCGCACGATGTAGTGATAGAGGTGCAGATCGAGTGCGATGGCATAATCGAAGCCCACGTATTCGAAGAACAACTCGTCGCCCTGAATCATGAACATGCCGAAGGCGGCCAGCCTGTTGCCCCTGTGCCAGAGCAGGAAAAAAACCTTGTCCTTCATTCGCACGCTTAACTGGCGGAAGTAGTCCTTGGTGAGTTTCTCAAAATGAAGCTTCGAGCGTTCGTAGACTTGCAGATAGAGCGGGTAGATTTCATCGACCAGACCGGTGATGTCATCGGTGGCGCTCATGCGAATGCGCTCGTCCGCCGTCGCCTTGAGATTCTTGCGGAAGTGCCTGCGCGAGTTGCAGCTCATGGCCCTGGAAATGTACGTGTCGAAGCCGTCATAATCGATGTTGAGCTTTGTCATCGGCATGCTCGGGACGCGGGAGAATCCGGCTTTCACAAAGCACGCGAGAGCGTCACGGTACCGCGCCGGAAATTCCTTCAGGACGATGAGATCCGCGCCGAGCATTCGCGCATGTTTGACGATATCGCGCGACAGCAATTCCGCGATGGCGGTGGCCGGCAGATCGTCGGCGCAGGCCAGATGTCCTTCACCTGCGGAACAGCCGACCATCAGGGTTCGCAACTTGAGAAAGCGCGGGTTCACGCGGCGCACGGACGAAACCCAGCGCACATAGGCAGGTTTGACGCCTTCGACGATATCCTGATCGAGCAGGAAGAACGGCTGGACCGCCCGGATACGGCCGGCATCGTCGCGGACCGCAAAATAGCGATACTCGAAATTGTCCGGAAGCGTATCTTCGATGATCTCGTAGTAGCGATAGTCCTTCCTCTCTCCGGCGAACATCGATCGCCAGGCCGCGCAGGAGTCCAGCTCGGCGCGAGTCACGACCTCAACCGAGAACGAGACTTGCGACGAGCCGGTTCTGCCCGCAGCGTGTCCGGATTCAGACCCGGTCACTGTCGGCGTCAGCCGCAGACATACACTTGCCGCCAGCGCCATCCGTAGCGGGTAGGAACCCGCATGGTCTGGTAGCAGTCGTCATACGGATAACCGGCGTAATAGTAGTCGTTGTAATAGTAGGGCACGCCGAATCCGATCGCGAACGGAGCGAAATTCCGGAAGTGCCGGTGATGACGGAAGTGTCCACCGTGACGGAATCCCACGCCGCTCACGTTGGCAAAGCGGGCACCGCCTGACGGCACGGCAAAGCGGGATCCGCTGAATCCACCACCGTGCATGGCAAAACTGCCGCTCCGAAATCCGCCGCCGGATATCGCTGCGCCGCGGAATCCGCCGCCGCCACCACCGTGGAAGCCGCCGCCGCCGTGACCGCCTCCTCCGTGACCGCCGCGTGCGAACGCGTCAACTGGCGAGTACGCAGCGATTGCCGCAACCGTGGCAACGCCGATCATGAGTTTTCTGAACATGGCTCACCTCCAACCGAGATGTGGCCCCTAAATCATAACGCGGCGTGCGAGATTATATTTCCGCGCCTCGTCAAATTTAATTGAGATGAACGCTTCATAACAGCGATCAGCCGCCAGCTGGCTCTCGGTGGCCGCGCGCTGACACTGCGGAATTTATGTCCCGACCTGCCCGCGATGGCGCAGCAGATGATCCGCGATCACGCAGGCCATCATGGCTTCACCGACCGGAACGGCGCGAATGCCGACGCAAGGGTCATGGCGGCCCTTGGTCATGATGTCGGTGTCCGCGCCGGATTTGTCGATGGTGCGCCGTGGCGTCAGGATCGAGGACGTCGGCTTCACCGCAAAGCGCGCAACGACGGCCTGCCCGGTCGAGATGCCGCCGAGAATGCCGCCGGCGTGATTCGACAGGAACGTCGGGCCGTTATTGCCCATGCGCATTTCGTCGGCGTTTTCCTCGCCGTGCAGTTCGGCGGCGCCAAAGCCCGCGCCGATCTCGACGCCCTTCACCGCATTGATGCTCATCAGCGCGGCGGCAAGATCGCCGTCGAGCTTGCCGTAAATGGGCGCGCCCAATCCAGCAGGCACGCCTTCGGCGACAACCTCGATCACAGCACCAATGGACGAACCCTTCTTGCGGATGTCATCGAGATATTCCGCGAAGAACGCGGCCTTGGCCTTGTCCGGGCAGAAGAACGGATTGCGGGCGACCTCGTCCCAGTCCCATGCCGCCCGGTCGATCTTGTGCGGACCCATCTGGACCAATGCGCCGCGCACGCGCACGTCTGGAATGATCTTGCGCGCGACAGCACCCGCCGCGACACGCGCAGCCGTCTCGCGCGCGGAGGAGCGCCCGCCGCCGCGGTAATCGCGCAGGCCGTATTTCGCCTCATAGGTGAAGTCGGCGTGACCGGGACGAAACTTGTCCTTGATCTCGGAATAGTCCTTCGAGCGCTGGTCGGTGTTCTCGATCATCAGCGCGATCGGCGTGCCGGTGGTGACCTGCCCCTTGTCCGTGTCCATCACGCCGGACAGGATTTTCACCTGATCGGCTTCCTGCCGCTGCGTCGTGAAACGCGATTGCCCCGGACGGCGGCGGTCGAGATCGAGCTGGATCTCCTCCACGGTCAGCGGGATTTGCGGCGGGCAGCCATCGACCACGCAGCCGAGCGCCGGCCCGTGGCTCTCGCCGAAGGTCGTGACGCGAAACATATGGCCGAAGGTGTTGAAGGACATGGTTCGTACCGAAAGTAGCGGAAATCGCTACATTTCGTACCGCTAGGAGCCGTCAGGGTCAAATACGCGAGCGCATAAAGCGTCCGCCTTAACTATGTTTCGTGACCTGCCCGTCGGCAAAGACGTAAACCACGCCCTGCTCCACCGTGAGATCCGACGCACCGACCGGCGTTTCGACATCCAGCGCCACCAGCAACGCGCGCATCGAGCCGCCATGCGACACCGCGACGGTGTCCTGCAGCAGCGAGTCGTACCAGTCGCGCATCCGGATGGTGACGGACGCATAGCTCTCGCCGCCCGGCGGCGGCACGCCCCACTTGTCGATCTGACGTTCGGCGAAAATCTCGGGATGCGACAATTCCATCTGCGGCAGCGTCGAGCCCTCCCAGTGACCGTAGCCGATCTCGCGCAGCCGGTCGTCGAGCTGATAGTCATACGGCGGCACGCCAAGTACTCCGCGCAGCAACTCCATGGTGTTGCGCGCGCGTCCGAGCGGCGACGACACGAACGGCACCTTTGCAGGGTTGTGTTCGTCGCGCGCCAGAATATCGACCAGCAATTCACCGGAGCGGATCGCCTGTTCCTTGCCGATGTCGTTCAGCGGAATGTCCTGCGTGCCCTGAAAGCGGCCCGCGGCGTTCCATTCGGTCTGGCCGTGGCGGATGAAGTAAACGGTGGGAGATGGCATGGAATTACTCGGTTTTTTTCTCTTGGTCGTCATCCTGAGGTGCGAGCCGTTCTTGCGGCGAGCCTCGAAGGATGGCGTGACAAAGAAGACGGACATGCGCTCCTTCGAGGCTCGCGACAAACGTCGCTCACACCTCAGGATGACGCTGCGCGTCTTGAGTGACGCTTATTCTTTCCCGCCCAGCGAGATGTCCGGCGCGTGCGGATTCTTCATGCCGGTGACGTGATAACCGGAATCGACGTGATGCACTTCGCCGGTGACGCCGCGTGACAGGTCCGACAGCAGATACATCGCGCTGTCGCCGACCTCTTCCTGCGTGACGTTGCGGCGGAGCGGTGCATTCAGTTCGTTCCACCGGAGGATATAACGGAAATCGCCGATGCCGCTCGCCGCCAGCGTCTTGATCGGTCCCGCCGAGATCGCGTTGACGCGGATGTTCTTCTCGCCCAGATCGGCCGCGAGATAGCGCACGCTGGCTTCGAGCGCCGCCTTCGCCACGCCCATCACGTTGTAATGCGGCATCCACTTTTCCGCACCGTAATAGGTCAGTGTCAGGATCGAGCCGCCCTCGGTCATCAGGTGTTCGGCGCGCTGGGTGATCGCGGTCAGCGAGTAGCACGAGATCAGCATCGACTTGGTGAAGTTGTCCTGCGTGGTCTCGAGGTAGCGGCCGTCGAGTTCGTCCTTGTCGGAAAACGCGATGGCGTGCACGACAAAGTCGATCTTGCCCCACCGCTTCTTCAGTTCGGCGAACACCGCGTCGATGGTCGCCGGATCGGTGACATCGCAATGGCCGAGCGTGATCGCGCCGAGTTCCTTCGCCAGCGGCTCGACGCGCTTTTTCAGCGCATCGCCCTGCCAGGTGAACGCGAGTTCCGCGCCCTGGTCGCGGCACGATTTCGCGATCCCGTAGGCGATGGAGCGGTTGTTCGCCACGCCCAGGATCACGCCGCGCTTGCCGCGCATCAGGCCCACATTTTCAGCCATGAATTCACATCCAGATTGCCGGATAATAAGGACGCCCCTCATGACATAGGCGCCAAAGCGGTTCAAGCCGACAAGGGACGCAGACCCCTAACCTTAATGGCCGAAACCGCCGGAATACGTGGCCATTGGCGGTGTTTTATCGATAGAACGGCAGATGTGCCGCCAGACCACGACGACCTTCGCGGGCCATTGATGAGCAACGACTTCCGCCACAACGTCGAGACCATGATCCCGGCCCTGCGGCGCTATGCGCGGGCGCTGGCTCGGGACTCTGACATCGCGGACGATCTGGTGCAGGACACGCTGGTGCGGGCGCTGCGTTCGGAGAAGCTGTTTCTCGGCGGCGACCTGCGCGCCTGGCTCTATACGATCTTGACCAACCTCAACCGCAACCGCCGACGCTCGCTGGCGCGGCAGCCTACGTTGATGGAACTGCACGACACCACGGCGGACGCCTCCGGCACCGAAGCCGAAGGCCGCGACATCTCCCGCGCGCTTGCCACGCTCGCGGACGACCAGCGCGCGGTGCTGTTGCTGGTGGTGCTGGAAGGCCTGAGCTACCGCGATGTCGCCGACATTCAGGGCGTGCCGATCGGCACGGTGATGTCACGCCTCGCCCGCGCGCGGGCGCATGTGAAGGCGACGCTTGAGGGGGAACGTCCCGCCCTGCGGCGGGTGAAGTGAGACACGACAAGGAACGATGCGAGATGGAATCGATGCGCGACAAATGGGGAGATCCGCTTTCTTCTCCCTCTCCTTCGTGGAGAGGGTGGCGCGCTGAAAGCCATGCGATTGGCGCGCGGGGTGGAGGTGTTTGTACCTTGCGTAACCTCCACCCCACCTGTGCGAGCGGCGGGGTGCCGCGATTGCGACGAAACGACACTGGATCTGAGAGACAATGCCGATGACCGACACCAACATTCCCGTCACCGAGGACGAACTCCACGCCTACGTGGACAACGAACTCCCCGCAGAGCGGCGGGCCGCGGTCGAGGCATGGCTCGCGACCCACGCCGACGACGCCGAGCGGGTAACGTCATGGCGCGCGATGAGCGACGCGCTCCATGCCAAATACGACACGGTGATGGACGAGCCGGTGCCGGCGCGGCTGTCGGTCGACCAGTTGTCGCGTGCGCCGCGCCGCTGGATGATGGGCGCTATCGCGGCCTCCCTGCTGGCGTTCGCGGCGGGCGGCGGCGCCGGATGGATGGCGCATGGCGCCAGCGCGAAGCCGTCGATGTTCGCGAATTTCACCGGCGACGCGCTCGACGCGCACAAGCTTTACGTGGTCGAGGTGCGCCATCCGGTCGAAGTCGCAGGCAATGAGAAGGCGCACCTTCAGCAGTGGCTGACCAAGCGCTGCGGTTGGCAGGTTCGTGCGCCCGAACTCGACGCCACCGGGTTGAAACTCGTCGGCGGCCGGTTGCTGCCCGGCCCCAACGGCCCTGCGTCGTTCCTGATGTACGAGACGACATCCGGCGAGCGCTTCACGATCTACGCGTCGCGCGCAACCACCGACACGACACAGATGCGCTACGCGGCGAGCGGCAGCAACGGCGCAATGTTCTGGGCCGACCGCGGCGTGGGCTATGTCGTGAGCGGCGGCGCGGACCGCGACCGCCTCACGCAAGTCGCGCGGCTGATCTACGACCAGAACGAGAAGGCCGGACTGTAAGCCCGGCTTTTCTCCTCACTCCTTGCTCGCCAGCACCTTGTCGATGCGGCGTCCGTCGAGGTCCATGATCTCGAACCGCCAGCCATCCGCGTTGATGACTTGCCCGACCGCGGGAATTGCACCGAACTTCTCGAGCAGAAAGCCGGCAAAGGTCTGGTAAGGGCGCGACGCAGGCAGTTCGATGCCGAGCAGTTGCGCGAACTCGATCGCGGGCATCCAGCCCGCGATGAGCAACGATCCGTCATCGCGTCTGACGAAGGCCGGCTCCGCCGGACCTTCCTCGGTGTGAAAACTGCCGACGATGGATTCCAGAATATCCGCGCTGGTGACGACGCCCTGAAACGTCCCGTATTCGTCGTGAACAAGCCCCATGTGAACCGGCGAGTCGCGCAGGATGGCGACCACGTCGCGCGCGTCGACGGTTTCGGGAATGACCGGCGCTTCGCGGATCAGGTCGCGGATGTTGGGCACCTTGCCCGAGAGATACGCATCCAGCATGTCCTTTGCCTGCACGATGCCGAGCGTTTCCTCGCCGTCGAACACCGGCAGGCGGGAATGCGAACTGTCCCTGAACGCGAAGCGGATCGCCTCCGGCGGCTCCGACAGATTGATCATGCTGACTTCATGACGCGGCGTCATGACCGCGCCCACCGGAAGATCGCCGAGCCGCATCACGCCGGCGATCATTTCCTTTTCGCCGGGCTCGAGCACGCCCGCGTTTTCCGCTTCCACGACGAGCGTGCGGATTTCGTCTTCGCTGATTTTTTCCTCGGCATCGCCGCGCTGGCCGAGCAGCCAGAGCAGGCCCTTGCCCGAGCGATCGAGCAGCCAGACCAGCGGCGATGAGACTTTCGCCAGCATCACCATCGCCGGTGCGACCTTTACCGCGACCGCTTCGGGATCGCGCAACGCGATCTGCTTCGGCACCAATTCACCGATGATCAGCGAGGCGTAGGTGATCACCGTAACCACAATGCCGACACCCGCCGCATCGGCGACGCCCGGCGACAATCCAACACTTCCCAGCCACGCGCCGAGGCGCGCGCCGAGCGTAGCGCCGGAAAACGCGCCCGACAGCACGCCGACCAGCGTAATGCCGATCTGCACGGTGGACAGAAATTTTCCGGGATCGGATGCCAGGGCGAGCGCGCGACGCGAACCGCTCACTCCCTTTTCAACAAGTCCCATCAGCCGCGCGGGCCTGCTTGAGACGATGGCAAGCTCCGACATGGCGAGCAAGCCGTTGATCACGATGAGAACCGTGACGATTCCAAGTTCGAGGGATAACAAGGTGTGCCTTTTGTGACGAAACGCTCTGCCGTCGATCCCGAATACTATCGGCGTTTACAGGGTGAGGATAGGCGGCGCACCCGCGCACCTTACTCCGTGGAACCGGATCTGCGCCGACGGCGGGCGCGATTAAATCGCGCGTGATTTCAAATCTGAAATGCTGAAAAATTATCTCTCTGAAAGCGGCGGTATGCTCAGGCGCTGCTGCGAGGGCGCGACATCACGCCTCGCCGACCGCCTCCGGTTCGACAACTTCCACGAGCTTTTTCTTCGGCGCGGCCTTCTTCTTTTTCGGCTCGACCGGCGGCGGATTCAGTGCCTCTTCCGCTTCCTTCGCGAGACGCAGCGCGCGCAGGCGCTCCATGTTCTTGCGGACGTCGATCGACTGCTTGTCCACCTGGGCAAGCGCCGCCGCGCCCTCGATGCGGGCCACACGCTGCGTTTCGAGGCGGGCGAGTTGTTCGGGCGTCTGAATCTTGGGGGCTTTACTTGTCATCATCAATATATGGGTATTGGAACCCCGTTCCGCCACCGCTTGAGTGCAAATCGCAGCAGCGGCGGAACCGCGGGCGAGCGTTGACAAAATCCGGATATAAGATTATATTCCTATAATCCTGTTCGTGAGGGGCGCTTCTCGAGGGCGCTTTGAAGCGGAACAGGATGCGGCGCCTGCACGTGTGTTTCGCAAACACACGCTCGGGAGGCTGGGGTCACCGTCCGGGCCAACTACGTGGCTCTGCCGTTCGCGGCTGGACGCGGACAGGATGAAGGCGGGGAAATCCCGCCGGATAAAGACGCACCGCGTCCGTCCTGTCCCGGAAGTACGGTCCTCTCGCCCAAAATCGCCGCAATGGAGCGCCGTGAGGCGATGCGCTTTCGGAGACACGCCGCTTCGCACGCGGTGCCGGAAGCGAAACAAACACAAGGTGCGCCTCGCGGCGCTCCATGCCCCTCGTTGTTTAGAGCGGGCGAAACCAAAAACTCACCTCGCGCAACTAAAGCGCGGGAACGAACGCGCGTGCGTGAATGGACGTGGCTGTTTGAAAACTGAATCGAGAATGCGAGGTGGTGCGACACGTTCGCCACACCCACGATGTCGTCCCCGCGAACGCGGGGACCCATGCTCACTGAACTTGCGGAGAGCGGATCGCCGTCATCAACAATGTTTTCGAGGATTAATGGGTCCCCGCTTTCGCGGGGACGACGTGAAGAGAGATCAGGGACGGCGCGAAGAAAAATTGCGCGCGATGTTGCACCACCCATGATCGTCATCACCGGGCTTGACCCGGTGATCCACGCCTTGCGAACGTTAGGATAAGTCGTGGATGGCCGGGTCAAGCCCGGCCATGACGAACTTTAAGTCAGGCGAGTTCTGTGCCGCACTTGGGACGCCGCCTCGGGGACGGCGTGGAAAGATTACTCAAAATCCGTGCGCGGATTGGTCGGATGGTGGTCACGCCATTTCTCCATCAGCGCTTCCAGCTCCGCATCGTTGCCGTCGGGCAGCACGATCCGCGTGGTCGCAAACAGATCGCCAAAAGCGTCGGCCCCCTGCGCGCCCTTGATCGGCATCCCCTTGCCCTTCAGGCGAAACGTGCGCCCGCTCGACGTGTTCTTCGGGATCGAGAGCTGCACCGCGCCGTCGAGCGTCGGCACGCGGACGCGCGCGCCGAGCACGGCTTCATACAGCGTGATCGGCAGGTCGAGGCGCAGATCATTGCCGTCGACCTTGAAGTAGGGATGCGGCGCGATGTTCACGGTGATCAGCACGTCGCCCGGGCGATGGCCGGGCGCGGTCTCGCCCTGCCCCTTGAGGCGGATCTGCTGACCCGCGGTGACGCCCGCCGGAATCTTGACGTTGAGTTCCTTGCCGGTCGGCAGCCGCACGCGGCGCGTCGCGCCGTTCACCGCTTCCTCGAGCGCGACGGTCATGGTGACGGAGACATCGAGATCGGTCGCGAACGGCGTGTCGTATTCGAACGTGCCTGCACCGCCGCGCGGACCGCCGCCGCCCATGGGACCGGCGCCGGCCTGACCGCCAAACATGCTCTTGAGAATGTCCTCGAACGCGCCGCCGCCGCCAGCGCCGGCAAATCCGCCCGCGCCCGGCGCACCGCCGGTGCGGAACGAATACTCGAAGCCGCCCGGCCCCGCGCGGCGCGCGCCGCCGCCGCCGGGAAAGCCAGCGCCTTCAAAATTCTGGAACTTCGGTTTGCCCTCGGCATCGATCTCGCCGCGATCGAACTGCTTGCGCTTGTCCTCGTCACCGAGGATTTCATTCGCAGAGTTCAATTCGGCAAAGCGATCGGCCGCTTTCGGGTCGCCCTTGTTGGCATCGGGGTGGTGCTTCTTGGCGAGCTTGCGAAAAGCGCTCTTGATCGCCGCCGCACTGGCACCCCGCTGCACCCCCAGGACCTCATAGGGGTCGCGCATCCGTCAGGTCTCCTTGGAATTCAGGTGAGGACCGAGTGGCCCTTTGCCCTGATGTGGGGTTTTCGTGACAATCCCGCAACGGGTTTACCCGCGAAACTGCGATGGCCGCGGCGGTTCTGGCCACGTGTTCGATTTGTTAACCGCGCCTCAACCCTAGCTTCTTTTCCAGGGCTTCAGGTTACGGATTTCCCAAGAGCCCTTGTCCTGCTGACAGGCGGCGCCCTGCAGCCAGCCTTCATTACTGCCGCGCACATAGCTGGCAAGGAAATCCCGGCAGGTCCGGCCTTCCGCGGTGTAGGTCGAGGCCAATGGCGTGACCGAGCCGCGCGCGCCGGTCTCGGGATTCTCCCAGGGCTGGCTGACGTCCTTCTGGCCGCGGCTCAGCACGTCGGAGGCGGCGTTGCGGGCGAGCGCGAGGTCGGCGTCGGTGAGATTGGTGTCGTCGTGGGAGCGGATCACCGGCGTGATCGAGCCGGTCACGTCGGACGCATCGTCCTTCCGGGGGTCCTTGCCGAACATGGTCCCCATGCTGCACCCGCCGGCGGAGCAACCCACCGCAACCAGCGTCACCGCCGTGACAAGCCGCCCGATCGGCGATAGGCCACGGCCCCCACGTACCCTATATAGGGAACGCTCGAGAACAGACTTGGCACTGAGCGCCGCCAGGATACGCAACCGGATACTCCAGACATGAACGGTCCAGGATCCATCAAAACCCCAAGTGAGTTAATTTCAGGTGATTTCACTGCCGCGGACGAGCCTTTTGGGCTTTTTGCGGTGTGGTTTGCCGAGGCCGTGAAGTCCGAGCCGAACGATCCAAACGCCATGGCCCTGGCGACCGTGGACGGCGACGGGCTGCCCGACGTGCGCATGGTGCTGCTCAAGGGCTTCGATGCCGACGGGTTCGTGTTTTACAGCCACATCGACAGCGCCAAGGGCCGCGAACTGGCCGCGACCCCCAAGGCCGCCCTGTTGTTTCACTGGAAATCCCTGCGCCGGCAGGTCCGGATTCGCGGGACCGTCAGCCGGGTCACCGACGCCGAGGCCGACGCTTATTTCGCCACCCGGCCGAAGCAGGCCCAGATCGGCGCGTGGGCCAGCAAGCAGTCGCAGCCGCTGGAAAGCCGCATGGCGTTCGAGAAAGCCATCGCGCTCAATGCCGCGAAATATGCCATCGGCGACGTCCCCCGCCCCCCCGGCTGGAGCGGCTGGCGCATCACGCCGCAGGCCATGGAATTCTGGCATGACCGCCCCTTCCGCCTGCACGACCGCATCGAATTCCGCCGCGCCGCGCCGGATGCGCCGTGGGCCAAGGTGCGACTCTATCCATGAACGTTATTTTTTGAATGCGAACGCCGAAGGCGAGACCTCAATCCATGCCGACTTCAACTCCTCCCGATTCCAACGCGCCAAAACGCACGCTGCTGCTGACCGGCGCAAGCCGCGGCATCGGCCACGCCACCGTGATCCGCTTTTCCAGCGCAGGCTGGCGCGTCATCACCTGTTCGCGGCATCCGTTTCCCGAACAGTGCCCATGGGACGCCGGACCGGAAGACCACATCCAGGTCGATCTCGCCGACCACAAGGATACGGCGCGCGCCATTGATGAAATCCGCGAACGACTCGACGGCGGCGCACTTCATGCGCTGGTCAACAACGCGGCGATTTCACCCAAAGGAAAAGGCGGCGCGCGGATGGGCTCCATCGACACCGATGTCGATGTCTGGAGCCATGTGTTTCGCGTGAATTTCTTCGCGCCTGTGATGCTCGCGCGCGGACTGATCGAGGAACTGAAAGCCGCGAAGGGATCGGTGGTGAACGTGACGTCCATCGCGGGTTCGCGCGTGCACCCGTTTGCCGGCGCAGCTTACGCGACATCGAAGGCTGCACTCGCATCGCTGACGCGCGAGATGGCAGCGGACTTCGGCCGTGTCGGCGTGCGCGTCAATGCAATTGCACCGGGCGAAATCGATACGTCGATCCTGTCGCCGGGAACCGACAAGATCGTCCACGAGCAGATTCCCATGAACCGTCTCGGCACACCGGACGAAGTCGCAAAGATCATCTACGTGCTCTGCACGGAGACCAGTTCCTACGTGAACGGCGCGGAAATCCACATCAACGGCGGCCAGCACGTTTAACGCACTTCAAACGAAAAACGGCGAGGCCTAAGCCTCGCCGTTCGATAGGAACTAGCGTCAGCAATCAGACGACGGTGATCTTCACGTCGAGGTTGTTGCGCGTGGCATTGGAATACGGGCAGACCTGATGTGCAGTGGCGACCAGCTTCTCGGCGTCGGCGCGATCGAGACCCGGCAGCGACACCTTCAGCGCGACATCGAGACCGAAACCACCTTCCGAGCGCGGTCCAATGCCCACGTCAGCGGTGACGGTCGCATCCGCCGGAACCTTGATCCCGACCGTGCCGGAGACCGCCTTCATCGCGCCGATGAAGCAGGCCGAATAGCCAGCCGCGAAAAGCTGCTCGGGATTGTTGCCCGGCCCACCGCCACCGCCGAGTTCCTTCGGGGTCGACAGATTGACCTGAAACGTGCCGTCCGTGGTGGAGGCTTTGCCGTCACGGCCGCCGGTTGCAGTGGCCTGGGTGCGGTAGAGAACTTTTGTGGGCATGGGCTTTCTCCTTGGGTTTGAAAACCTGGGCTTGGAGCAAACAGCCTTTGGGCCGGCCCCGCCAGTATGGCTGAACGAGCGTTTTATATCGTGCACGATCTAATCGTGCAACAAGTATTTTGAATGGCAGGCCTGCAAAAATGCGTTGTGCGATTCAATCGTGCGCGCCTTAAATAACCGGCACGGGCGCAATGAGCGCCGGAAGGACAAGCCGATGGCAACCCGACCAACATCCGACGACCTTTTGAAGGTCGACAATTTCATCTGCTTTGCGCTGTATTCGGCGGGACATGCTTTCACGCGGCTGTACAAGCCTCTGCTCGATCCGCTCGGACTGACCTATCCGCAATACCTCGTCATGGCGGTGCTTTGGGAAAAGAACGGCCGGACGGTTGGCGAGATCGGCGAGAAGCTGCTGCTGGAGTCGAGCACGCTCACACCATTGCTCAAACGGCTCGAGACGGCGGGTCTGCTCAAGCGAACCCGCGATCGGGATGACGAGCGTGTTGTGCGTATCCAGCTCACGGCCGAGGGCGCAGCGCTGAAAGCGAAAGCGGTGGAAATTCCGGCGGCAATCGGTTGCGCCACCAACATCACTGTCCCCGAGGTGATGAAACTCACCGCCGAGATCAAGGCGCTTCGCAAGAAACTTCTCGACGCACAGGCCGCTTGAGGCTTCAGCTTCGTGAAGACGCTAACCGGCCTTGCGGTGCCGCGCGGTTGACCGAGCTGCTTTCTTGGGAGCGGTCCGGGGCGCGGCACGTGACGCCCGCGCCGGGCGCTGCGCAGGCGCCTTGCCCTTCAGGCTCTGCTTCAGGGCATCCATCAGACTGATGACGTTGTCAGGCTTCGCGGGACGTTCCACGGACTTGATCGTTTTGCCCGCTGCCTTTTCCTGAACCAGCTTTTTCAGGGCGTTTTCGTATTCGTCCTCGAATTTCGAGGCGTCGAAATGAGCTGCCTTGGTATCGAGAATATGCGAGGCCAGTTCGATCATGTCCTTCGAGATTTTCGGCGTCTTGATGTCCTCGAAGAAATCCTTCTCGTCGCGCACCTCGTAAGCGTAGCGCAGCGTGGTGGCGAGCAACCCCTTGCCCAGCGGTTCGATGGCGACGATGCGTTCACGGTTCGACAGCACAATGCGGGCCAGCGCCACGCGATCCTGATCCTTCATCGCATCGCGTATCACAGCGAAGGCATCGGCGCCGGTCTTGCCGTCCGGCACGAGATAGTAAGGACTGTCGAGATAGCGGCGGTCGATCTCGTCACGCGGCACAAAATTATCGATGTCGATGGTGTGATTGCTTTCGATCTGAACGGATTCCAGCTCTTCCTTTTCGATCGGGACATACTCGCCCTTGGCGACTTCGTAACCGCGACCCTTCTGCTCTTTCTCGACCACTTCGCCGGTTTCCGAATCCACCATCTGCTGCTTCAGGCGGTTGCCCGTCTCGGTGTTGATCATGTGAAACCGGGTCCGCTCAGCGCTGGTGGAGGCGGGATAAAGCGCCACGGGACAGGTGACGAGCGACAGCTTCAGCGAACCCTTCCAATACGCACGCGGCAACATCGGTAAACCTCCACTCAACACTTACATGACGAAGGAACTTCAACGAGGGTTTCAGGTTTTTGTTCCTGCCGCCCTGCCCTATGGCGCATGATACAATTATTCCGGATTTATTGCACCGTTGGGGTTTCGCTCCGTGGCCCAAAAGAAACTTAAGGTTTACCGAACAAAACGTGATTTCACGAAGACGTCGGAGCCAAGCGGCAAGGTCGCCGTGGGAACGTCGAAGGTGCGGCGCTTCGTCATCCAGAAGCATGACGCCAGCCGGCTCCACTACGACCTCCGGCTTGAGTACGGGGGCGTGTTCAAATCCTGGGCGGTGACGCGGGGACCGTCCCTCGATCCCAAGGACAAACGGCTGGCGGTCGAGGTCGAGGATCATCCGCTCGACTATGGCGATTTTGAAGGCACCATCCCCAAAGGACAGTACGGCGGCGGCACCGTCATGGTCTGGGATCGCGGCTACTGGTTGTCCGACGATCCAGAGCGCGGCTTTAAGAAAGGCGATCTCAAATTCGCGCTGGAGGGTGACAAACTCCACGGCGAATGGGTGTTGGTTCGCATGAAGAACGACCGCAACGGCGGCAAGCGCACCAACTGGCTGCTGATCAAACATCGCGACGCGTACTCACGCGAAGGCAAAAAGAACGATGTCCTCGACGACGAAAAATCCGCTGCGTCCGGCCGATCGATGGCGCAGATCGCGGCGGGCAAGGGCCGCGCGCCGAAGCCGTTCATGCTGAAGACATCGACCAAGGCAAAAGCCGATCAGGTATGGGATTCGAGCAAGGGACTTGCCGCTGTCGAACGTGAAAAGAAAAGCACGCCGGGATCGGCCCCGGCCAAGGAAGCAACCGTCGCGCAGCTGAGAAGCAAGACCGCAGCCAAGAGCACCGTGGCGAAAGCCGCCAGCAGCCGGCGCGCAGCAGAGCTTCCGGACTTCATTGCGCCACAGCTTTGCACGTCGGTCGAACGGCCGCCGGCAGGTAACGGCTGGGCGCACGAAATCAAGTTCGACGGCTATCGCGTTCAAATGCGGATCGAGGATGGTGAAGTCACGCTCAGGACTCGCAAGGGACTCGACTGGACGGAGAAATTCCCCGCCCTCGCAAAAAAAGGAGGCAACCTTCCGGACGCGATCATCGACGGCGAGATCGTTGCGCTCGATCACGAAGGCCATCCCAGTTTTGCCTCGTTGCAGGCGGCGCTGTCCGACGAGAAGACGGATGACCTGATCTTCTTCGCGTTCGATCTCCTCTTTGCAGATGGAGAAGACCTGCGGCCGTTGCCGTTGTCCGAGCGCAAGGCGCGGCTCCGGGTGCTGCTCGACGGCAAGCGAAAGCGCGATGAGGGAACCATCCGCTACGTGGAGCATTTCGAGTCCAACGGCAACGCCATCATGGAATCCGCCCGCGCGTTGTCACTCGAGGGCATCGTGTCCAAAAAACTCACAGCCCCCTATCGTTCAGGACGCTCGGAAAGCTGGACCAAGGCAAAGGTCCGCGCCGGGCACGAGGTCGTTATCGGCGGCTGGAAAAGCAACGCAGGCAAATTCCGCTCGCTGATGGTCGGCGTGCCGCACGGCGATCATCTCGCCTATGTCGGCGTGGTCGGCACCGGATACGGTCAGGCCGTCGTCAAGCGCATCATGCCCGAGTTGAAGGCTAACGCCGCCGCCAAAAACCCCTTCGGTGGCGAGAACGCACCGAAGAAAACCGCGGAAGTGCACTGGCTGAAGCCGGAACTGGTCGCTGAAATCGAATTCGCAGGCTGGACCGGCGATAACATGGTCCGGCAGGCAGCCTTCAAGGGCCTGCGCAAGGACAAGTCGGCAAGCGACGTGACAGCCGATAAACCCGCCAAGACCCATGTTGCGGCGTTGTCCGCGAAGACGAACGGCAAGTCCCCGTCAACACGCGCAGCTTCCCACAATAGCAATGTTGTCATGGGCGTCACGATCTCCAATCCAGACAAGGCGCTGTGGCCCGACAGCGGAGACGGCGAGCCCGTCACCAAGCTCGATCTGGCGCACTACATGGAGCAGGTCGGCGACTGGCTGATCGCGCATATCAAGGGCCGGCCCTGCTCGATCATCCGTGCGCCGGACGGCATCGGTGGCGAAACCTTTTTCCAGCGTCATGCCATGGCCGGCGTGTCGAAGCTGTTCGACCTCGTAAAGGTTTCGGGCGACCGCAAACCGTATGTGCAGATCGATCGCGTCGAAGGTCTCGTCGCAGCAGCCCAGATCGGCGGGCTCGAACTGCATCCGTGGAATTGCGCACCGAATGAACCCGACGTGCCGGGACGGCTGGTGTTCGACCTCGATCCCTCACCTGACGTTGCATTCTCCGCAGTGGTCGACGCCGCCCGCGAGATGCGTGAACGGCTGACGGATTTGGGGCTGGAAAGTTTTTGCAAAACAACCGGCGGCAAGGGACTTCATGTCGTCACGCCGTTGAAGGACGCGAAGAAAGACAAGATCGACTGGAAAACCGCGAAGGCATTCGCGCAGGCCGTGTGCCAGCAGATGGCAGAGGACAGCCCCGAACACTATCTCCTCAACATGTCGAAGAAGCAGCGCGAGGGAAAAATCTTCCTCGACTATCTGCGCAACGATCGAACATCGACGGCCGTCGCGCCGCTATCGCCCCGTGCGCGCGACGGTGCGCCGGTATCCATGCCAATGACATGGGCGCAGGTCCGCAGCGATCTCGATCCGATGAAATATACGTTGCGATCGGTGCCCGCGCTGCTCGCAAAAACGAAGGCTTGGGCCGATTACGATGCTGCCGCGCGATCGATCAAGGCCGCAATCGCGAAGCTCGCGAAATAATTACAGCCACCGCTTCCACTTGAAAAACATGTACGGCCCCGCCGCCGCGAGCAGCATCGCGAGCAGCGCCAGCGGATAACCCCACGGATGCTCCAGCTCGGGCATCATCTTGAAGTTCATGCCGTAGATCGAGGCGATCAGCGTCGGCGGCATCAATACAACGGCCATCACCGAGAACAGCTTGATGATGTTGTTCTGCTCGAGGTTGACCACGCCGAGCATCGCGTCCAGCACGAAGGTGATTTTGTTCGACAGATAAGACGCGTGATCGGTCAGTGATGACACGTCGCGCTGCTGGGTCTTGAACTGCGCTTTCTGTTCCTTGCTCCAGCGTCCCGTATCGGTCTCGACGAGAACGAACGAGATCAGACGCCCGATCGAGACCAGACTCTCACGCACCTTCGAGGTCAGGTCGCCCTTCTTGCCGATGGTCAGCAGGATTTGGGAATAGGTCCGTGCGTGACCGCGTTCGGCGGACGGCTCGAAGATTTGCGACGACACGCTGTCGACGTCCGCGCCGGCTCGTTCGAGGATGTCGGCGCAGCGGTCGATCACGCCATCGAGCAGTTCGAGCAGAATGCCGTCGCCAGTGATGTTCGCTGGACAGGAGCGCGCGAGCTTCGCGGCAATCAATGTGAACGGCTTCGGTTCATCATAGCGGACTGTCACGAGGCGATGGTCGGTGAGGATGAATGTCACCGGAGTGGTGCGCGGCGCCTGCGAGTCCGCGGCGCACATCAGGGTCGCGGTCATGTAGCGCGCGCCATTTTCGACGTAGAGGCGGCTGGACGCCTCGATTTCCTGCATGTCTTCGCGGGTCGGAATTTCGATACCGACCAGCCTTTCGACGGCCTTGTCCTCGCCGGGCGACGGCGTCTTCAGATCAATCCAGATCGCATCCGGGGGCAACGATTCAACGTCAATGTCGTCGATTTTCTTAAGGACAGAGGCGCTGGGAACGAAGACCGACAACATGGAGAACTCCCGGAATTTCTTTCGCGGACAACCTGTGATCCATCCGCTCTCAAAGCGCAAATGTTCTCGATTCCCGCAAGCCTTTCACGGACCGCCGCACGACATTCAACTGTCATGAAGGACGCGCCGACCATCCCGAACGATGGCATGCCGCCCGCCCGATAAGCGGGAAGCGCCCTGCCGGTGCGACGCCAAAGCCACAGTTGCGGGACCATCGCACGGGATCACAAGGGTATGACCCGAATGGCGTCCGCCCCGGCGGTTATGGGCTGGCGCTAAACAGAAGCTCGACGTAAATACCATGTGACCGAGCGACGCGCACCACGCACTGATCGGAAACCGTCGATGCCCTCTCCTGCCTCGAATCTTGCCTCTAAACTGGTTGTGCTGGCCGCCGGATTGATGCTCGCCGGCTGCATGCAAACCACCACCTACGAGGCCGCCTCGGACACGACCCTGAAGCCCCGCGACCGGGAGCTTCTCGCCAAGGTCAGTTACGACAAGGTGCCCGTTTCGACCCCGTTCCGGCGGGCGATCGTGGATTACCACCGCAAGGAAACGCCGGGATCGATCATGGTCGATTCCGACAATCACTATCTTTATTACGTTCTCGAGGGCGGCAAGGCGATCCGCTACGGCATCACCGTCGGCGAGGAGGCGATGGCCTGGTCGGGCATCGCCAAGGTCGGTGCGATGACCGAATGGCCGGACTGGCATCCGACCAAAAGCGAGATTTCCCGGCTCGGCGTCCCGACGTTCGTGAAGGGCGGTCCGGACAATCCCATGGGGTCGCGGGCGATCTACCTCTACTCCGGCGGCAAGGATACGCTGTTCCGGATTCACGGCACCAACCAGCCGGAATATATCGGCGCGTCAATTTCCTCGGGCTGCATCCGCATGACCAACGAGGACGTGATCGATCTGTATAGCCGGGTCAAAATGGGAGCGGTGGTGGTCGTGCTCGATCCCAAGCAGGGGGATTCCCCGTTCAATTCCAAGATGGCGCTACAGGGCGGCAGCGGGTCATTTTAGCGCCCGAGACCCGGCATCCGCCGGTCATTTGGGCAGCCGGTGGCGTTGAGGACGAGTCCTGAGGCGCAAATGCCACAGGTAGGATGCTGCATGGCAAAATCAGCATCGAAATGCTGGAAATACGGCACGTTTCGGCGCAGATAGAAGGTAACGGAATCGGAAGCATCTTCCGGCTAGATTCGGCGTGGAGACACGCCCAGCGCCCATTGGAACTTCGGAATGTCCTCGTTCGGCTCAAAAATTATCTTGCTCTTCGCAGGTCTTGCGCTTGCGGGCTGTATGCAGACCTCCACCAGCTTTGAGAAGGCTCCGGAAGCGAGCCTCAAGCCGCGTGACAAGGAACTGCTGGCCAAGGCCAAGTACGAAAAGGTCGCCGTCGCCGAGCCGTTCCGGCGGGCGATCGTCAACTATCATCGCAAGGAAACGCCGGGCTCCATCGTGGTGGATTCCGACAATCACTATCTTTACTACGTCCTCGAGGGCGGCAAGGCGATCCGCTACGGCATCACCGTCGGCGAAGAAGCGCTGGCGTTCTCCGGCATCGCCCGCGTCGGCAACATGCAGGAATGGCCGAAATGGACCCCGACCGCGGACATCCACAAGCGCATCGAAGGCCTGCCGCAATCGGTGCCAGGCGGCCCGGACAATCCGCTCGGCGCGCGTGCGCTGTATCTCTATCAGGGCAATCGCGACACGCTGTTCCGCATTCACGGCACCAACCAGCCGGAATATATCGGCGCGTCGATTTCCTCGGGCTGCATCCGCATGACCAATGAGGACGTGATCGATCTTTACAGCCGCGCTAAGCAGGGCAGCGTCGTTGTGGTGCTCGATCCCAAGCAGGGTGACTCGCCTTACAATTCGAAAATGGCGCTGCAAGGCGGCGGCGGAACAGCGCCGTTCTGAACGCTCGCCTCAATCGAGTTTGATTCCAAAAGCGCCGGTCGATCCGGCGCTTTTTATTTTGTGCCAGTCTGTCGAGACATCCTGCGGCGCGGCTTGGCAGGCGCTGCTGGTTTGTCACCCTCTTCCGTCGGGGTCGCCTGCGGTGCTTCCTCGCTGGATTTCGCCGGCGCAGCCTTTTCCTCTGCGGTCTGGCGTGGCGGCGCTTCCTCAGGGCGTTCCAACGGCATCAGCGGCGCAACGGCGGGCAGCGGGTCGTAGACGCCCCATTGGCACAGTTTGTAGTTGTTGCGGCGCTGGGCGAGGTCGAGATGGATATGGTCCTCATGATACCAGTCAGAGCCCGGACCCAGCACGGTGGTGAACCGCGTGCAGACGGAGGCCAGCACCTTCTCGCGGGTCTCACGCGACACCGTGCGGTCGGTGAGCGACAGCGTGTTGCCGTTCGCGAACTTCATGCCCCGGATGTCGAGCGCATTGGCGAGACCATGTTCGGATAGTTTCGCGTCCTTGACGCGGTTACGGCCACGGCATTCAAATGAATCGAAATTATCGAGTTCACTGATGGTCGTGCCAAGGCCCGCCGCCAGCGGCGCCATATCGGTACGAACCCATTCCGCCACGGCGGTTGCCATCGCGCAGCGCAAGATGGCGGCGGGTTTCAGCACCACACGCTGGGTCGGAGACAGCACGACTGCCTCCAGCCGCACGAGGTCTTCTCCGCCGCATCCGCCGGGGCCCTTGATCGACGGGATCGAGGGCGCGATCGCAATGCTCTCCGTCAACGCAAGGCGACATGCCGAAAGCTCGGGAGGCTTGGATTCCGAAGGTTTGGATTCCGGCGTCGGCTCCGCGGGCTGATCGGCTGCGCCGCCCTGCTCCGGCTGCGGACGGTAGGCAGCCGGCGCTTCTGCGGGCCGAGCCTGCGGCAGCGGCACTTTTGCGCTTGCCTCGATCGAAGCCGCACAGGTAAGGACCAGCCCGGCGGCCACAATGACGCGGGCCGGCAGCCCGCTCCTGGCATGCCAACCAGAAGGCCATTTGCTGGCCGCGTCGTCCGCGCTAGAGTTCATGCAGGTCCTTCGGGGCACACCAATCATAAAGACACAAAGTCACTTTCAGGAGGAAACAACGAATGCTCGGATTGATGCAAAATTGGCCCTTGTTGTGTCAGCGGATTATCGATCACGCAGCGGAGATTCACGGCAAGCAGGAAGTCGTGACGCGATCGGTCGAGGGACCCATTCATCGCACCAATTACGCCGAAATTCGTGCACGCGCGCTGAAAGTCGGCCAGCAACTCGACAAGCACGGTATCAAGATCGGCGACCGCGTCGCCACCATTGCCTGGAACACATGGCGTCATCTTGAAGCCTGGTACGGCATCATGGGCATCGGCGCCGTCTGCCATACCGTCAATCCCCGGCTGTTCCCCGATCAGATCGTCTGGATCGTCAATCATGCGCAGGACCGCATCATGATGACGGACCTCACCTTCGTGCCGCTGCTGGAAAAGATCGCGGACAAGATGCCTTCCGTGGAACGCTACGTCGTGTTCACGGATAAGGCGCATATGCCGCAGACCGCGCTGAAGAACGCGATCTCCTATGAAGAATGGATCGCGGAAGTCGACGGCGATTTCCAGTGGAAGGAATTCGACGAAAATACCGCAGCCGCGATGTGCTACACCTCGGGCACCACGGGCGATCCGAAGGGCGTGCTCTATTCCCACCGCTCCAATGTGCTCCATGCGCTGATGGCCAACAATACGGACGCGCTCGGCACCCGAGCCAGCGACACCATGTTGCCGGTGGTGCCGTTGTTCCACGCCAACAGCTGGGGCATCGCATTCTCGGCGCCCACCATGGGAACCAAGCTGGTGATGCCCGGCGCCAAACTTGACGGCGCATCGGTCTATGAATTGCTCTCGACCGAGAAGGTCACCTACACCGCCGGCGTGCCGACGGTGTGGCTGATGCTGCTGCAATACATGGCCGCCGAGAAGAAAACGCTGCCCGATCTGAAGGTCCTGATCTGCGGCGGCTCGGCGATGCCGCGCTCCATGATCAAGGCTTTCGTCGATCAGGGCGTCGAGGTTCGCCATGCCTGGGGCATGACGGAAATGAGCCCAATCGGCACCGTCGGCGCGCTGAAGCCTCCGTTCGCCAATCTCACCGGCGAGGCGCGGCTCGATATTCTGCAGACGCAGGGTTATCCGCCGTTCGGCGTCCAGATGAAGATCACCGATGACGCGGGCAAGAAGCTGCCGTGGGACGGCAAGACCTTCGGCCGCCTCAAGGTCAGCGGCCCCTCGGTGTCCAAAGGCTACTTCCGCATCGACACCAACATCCTCGACGACAACGGCTTCTTCGACACCGGCGATGTCGCGACCATCGATGCCGACGCCTACATGCGGATCACCGACCGCTCAAAGGACGTTATCAAGTCCGGCGGCGAATGGATTTCGTCGATCGATCTCGAGAACCTCGCCGTCGGTCACCCGAAGGTGCTGGAAGCCGCGGTCATCGGCGTCCATCATCCGAAGTGGGACGAGCGGCCGCTGCTGATCGTGCAGCTCAAGCCCGAGCAGAAGGCAAGCCGTGACGAAATCCTGCAATACATGGACGGCAAGATCGCAAAATGGTGGATGCCGGACGACGTGCAATTCGTGGACGCCATTCCGCACACCGCAACCGGCAAGATCCTGAAAACCGCGCTGCGGGATCAATTCAAGGATTACAAATTCCCGGTCGCGGCGGCCTGACGCCGCCCAGTTCATCATTCATCGAAATGCCCGGCTTGTACCGGGCATTTTTTTGCCCGTTCACCGGGTGATATTCCGCCTCGAACTGCTTCACAGCGGCCCCGGAAATGCGCTAGTTGACCGGCGCGCCCTTTCGCCCGGCGCCAGAACGGATTGACAAGGCATGGCCCGCCGGATCGCAGCCGCTTATCAGATGGAGCCCCTTTCGGCTCTTGCGTCGTGGACGCGCCGTCTTGCGGTGTTCTCACTGATCGCGACGATCGTTTCGGTCATTATCGTCCGTTTCGGATTTCTCGATTTCAAGCCCGCACTGGCGACATTCTTCGGCGCGCTCGCCTGCGCCGGACTGTCGATCCTCGTCGGCCTCGCTGCCTTTGCGGCGATCTGGCAAAACGGCTCGCGCGGCATGAGCCGCATCCTGCTGGCGTTCCTGATTGATGCCGCGATCCTCGCTTATCCGGCCTATCTCGCCTACCAGTACAACACACTGCCGGCCATTCACGATATCACCACCGATCCGATCGATCCGCCGCGCTTCGAAGCGCTGGCGCGGCTTCGAACAGGCGACGGCGCAAACCCCGCAGTCTATGCCGGTCTCTATTCGGCCGAGCAGCAGCGCACCGCTTATCCGGACATCGAGCCGATCAGCATCGACGTGCCGGTTCAAAAGGCCTACGAGTTGGCCCGGGCGCTGGTTGGACGGTACAAGTGGCTGGTCATCGACGAGCGTGCGCCACAACCGCCGCAGCGTATCGGCCGCATCGAGGCGGTGGCCCGAACGCCCATCATGGGTTTTCGAGAAGACATCGCGATCCGCATCATGCCGGATGGTGACGCCGCGCGCGTCGATCTTCGCTCGTCATCGCGTTACTTCGAGCACGATCTCGGCACCAACGCCGCGCGCATTGCCAAATTCGCCGAGCAGTTGAACGAGGCCGTGGACAACGCAAGGCCGGTGAAAAAGCTGATCACGCCGGCCAAGCCTCAGGCCAAGGGCACGACCAAACGATAATTGCCGTCGATGGTCGGATCGCCGTCGGTCGCCACGACATCGCGCGCGACGAGATCCTCGAGATGCGCGAGCACCGAATAGCCCGCTGCGCCCACCAGCCGGGGATCGATCCCGATATAACTTGCCCGCACGATGGTCGGAATGTCGGCCTCACCCTTGGCGAGACGATGCAGGATCGACGCTTCCCGCGCCTTGCGATGGCGAATGAGAAATTTCACGAACCGTACGGCGTCGGGAATCTCTGGACCGTGACCGGAGAAATAGAGCTGCTCGTCGCGCCGGGTCAGTCTTTCAAGCGATGCCATGTAATCGACCATCGATCCGTCGGGAGGCGCGACGATGGACGTCGACCAGCCCATGACGTGATCGCCGACAAACATCAGCTTGCGCTCCGGCCAGGCGAAAGCGATGTGGTTGGCCGTGTGTCCCGGCGTCGCGACGACTTCAAGCCGCCAGCCATCACCTTCCACGACATCGCCGTCCTTCAGCATCACGTCAGGACGGAAGTCCCAGTCGCCGCCGGACTCGGTGGCACGGGTCTCGCTGGCGTAAGCCGGACGCGACGCGCGATGCGGCCCTTCCGCATAGACCGTCGCGCCGGTCGCCGCCTTGATGCGAGCGACGCCGGGCGAGTGATCGTTGTGCGTGTGAGTGACAAGGATGTGTGAGACGGTTTCGCCGCGTACCGCGTCGAGCAGAGCCTGCGCATGGGCCTCGTTGACCGGGCCTGGATCGATGATGGCGACGTTGCCGCGGCCGACGATATAGCTCACCGTTCCGGTGAACGTGAACGGACTGGGGTTGTTGCACAACACCCGCCGCACGCCGGGGACAACTTCCTCCACGACACCGGGCGCGAGTGGAAAATCCCGGTTGAACGGAATGTCGTCGTTATCGCTCAAAGCCAGACCCTCAACCGGACAGATGCGCCTTACGAAAACGCCTGAATGCCGGTAATGGCGCGGCCGAGAATGAGTGCGTGGACGTCGTGCGTCCCTTCATAGGTGTTCACGGTCTCGAGGTTCTGCGCGTGGCGCATCACCTGATACTCGCTCGAAATGCCGTTGCCGCCGTGCATGTCGCGGGCGACGCGGGCGATGTCGAGCGCCTTGCCGCAATTGTTGCGCTTCATGATCGAGATCATCTCGGGCGCCATCTTGCCCTCGTCCATCAGGCGGCCGACGCGCAACGAACCTTGCAGGCCGAGCACGATTTCGGTCTCCATATCGGCGAGCTTTTTCTGCACAAGCTGGGTCGCGGCCAGCGGCCGGCCGAACTGCTTGCGGTCGAGCGTGTACTGCCGGGCGCGCTGGAAACAATCTTCCGCAGCCCCCATGACGCCCCATGAAATGCCGTAGCGGGCGCGGTTGAGACAGCCGAACGGACCGGCCAGACCGGACACGTTGGGCAGCAGCGCGCTCTCGGGCACCACGACGCCATCCATCACGATTTCACCGGTGATCGAGGCGCGCAGCGAGAGCTTGCCGCCGATCTTCGGCGCGCTCAGGCCCTTCATGCCCTTCTCGAGAATGAAACCGCGCACCTTGTTGTCGTGCGCGGCGGACTTCGCCCACACCACGAACACGTCGGCGATCGGCGCGTTGGAAATCCACATCTTGCTGCCGGTCAGGCGATAGCCGTCAGCGACCTTCTCCGCGCGGGTTTTCATGCCCTCGGGATCGGAACCGGCATCCGGTTCCGTCAGACCGAAACAGCCAACCCATTCGCCGGTGGCGAGCTTGGGCAGGTACTTCTTGCGCTGGGTCTCGTCGCCATAAGCGTAGATCGGATACATCACCAGCGACGACTGCACGCTGTTCATGGAGCGATAGCCGGAATCGACGCGCTCGATCTCGCGCGCGATCAGGCCATAGGCAACATAGCTCGCGTTGGCGCAGCCATATTCCTCAGGCAGCGTCACGCCGATCAATCCGAGTTCGCCCATCTCACGGAAAATCTCGCGGTCGGTTTTCTCTTCGAGATAAGCCTGCGTCACGCGCGGCTGCAGCTTGTCCTGGGCATAGGCGCGCGCCGTGTCGCGGATCATGCGCTCGTCTTCGGTCAACTGATCGTCGAGCAGGAACGGATCGTCCCACTGGAACGTCACCTTGGCGGGCTTGTCCTTGGTCTGCGGGCGGGCGCTCATGACAAAATCCTTTCAGCTCAAGTCCGCTGTTGTGAAATCACGATAAATCGTCGGCGTCAGGTTGCAAGCGCAAAACCAGTTCCCGCTTGCGTGAAGCCTAGCCGTCAAACGGCTCGTTGGCGACAATTTCGATGCCAAATCCGGAGAGGCCTTTGTAATCGTGCGCCGACGAAGTGAGATGCCGGATCGACGTGACGCCGAGATCACGCAGGATCTGCGCGCCGACGCCGACTTCGCGCCATTGCCGATGACGGTCGGCCTCCGCCGAATGATCTTCAGCAATCGGCGCAACAGGCACACCTGCAGCGCCGTCGCGCAGATAAACCAGAACGCCGCTGCCGTTCTTCTTGAAGTGATCGAGCGCGGCAAGGACGCGGCCCGACCCGAAGAAAATATCCTTCACGATGTTGGGCTTGTGAAAGCGGGTCAGGACGTTCTGGCCGTTGCCGACGCCCTTGTAGACGAACGCGACGTGATAGATCGGATCGAACGGCGACCGATAGGCGTAGCCGTCGAGCTGCCCGATCGGGCTGTCGACGGTGAAGGTCGATACACGTTCGATCAGTTTCTCACGCGCCTGCCGGTACGAAATCATGTCGGCGATGGTGACGTGCTTGAGATTATGCTGGGCCGCAAATTTCACGACCTGCTCGCCCTTCATGACCGTGCCGTCATCATTCATCAGTTCGCTGATGACGCCGACCGGCGGCAGGTCGCACAGCTTGCAAAGATCGACCGCAGCTTCGGTGTGGCCCGAGCGCAGCAGGACGCCGCCGTCGCGGGCGATCAACGGAAAGATATGGCCGGGCCGCGCGAAGTCGCTGGCCCCCGCGTTCGGATTGGCCAGCGCCCGGCAGCACAACATGCGCTCCTCGGCGGAAATGCCGGTGGTCATGCCGGGCTTGTAGTCGATCGACACGGTGAAGGCGGTGGTGTGGTTGGAATCGTTGTGCGCGACCATCGGATCGAGCCGCAAGCGCCGGGCATTGTCGCTCGTGATCGGCGCGCAGACGATTCCCGAGGTATGTCGAATAATGAATGCCATCTTCTCCGCTGAGCAAAGCGTGGCGGCGACAATCAGATCGCCCTCGCCCTCACGGTCATCGTCATCGGTGACGACGACGATCTCGCCGGCAGCAAAGGCTTTCAGAACTTCAGGAATGGGATGGGCCATGACGCTTACATACTCTCCGTCATCGTACACTCAATGGGACGCTGATCGTATGGCTCAGGGCGGGTTTGGGCGCAACTGCCCTGTCCACATGGCCGATATCCGCCGCCCATTATCGGCCCGGCGGCAGCTTGTTTCAAACGTTCTCCAGGCGAAATGAGCCTCGGGTGGCTGCCTTAAGGCAGGACTTCCCTGCGTTCGCTGAGCAGTTGATCCATCTCGGCGCGCTTGTCTTCGATCAGGCCGTTGTCGACCGCCTCGATGACCTTATACAGCTCCTCCGCGTCGGTGATACGGGTCACCGTCACGTAGTTTGCTCCCGCGGCGTAGAGGTCCTGGACATCCCGCAGCATATCCGCCGTCGAAATGATCTTCGCGTCCGGATTCATCGAGCGCACGTGACGAACGAGCTTTTCGTTGTTCGCACCCTTCAGCAGCGAATCCGGCACGCTCAGGATGATAATCTCCGCGTTGCCGACGCCGGCATGCATCAGCGTATCGATGTTGCTGATATCGCCGTAGATGACATGAATGCCGCGCGAGGTGAGCGTGCGGAATACATTAGGATTGAAGTCCACCACGCTGATCTGGTCGAGCAGGGATTTGTTCTGCCGCTCGATCTCGCTCAGCAACGCGCTTGCCGCCCGGAAAAACCCGAGAATAACGATGCGCCGGGCCGCGCCGTGACCGCCCTCGTGATCGGCGTCCGCGGTCTGGGTCTGGTCGAGATCGCGAAAGCCGATCCGCTTCAGAGGGCCGATGGCCCATCGGGTGATCTGGTCGCTGCGGGCGATCGCAAACGTACTGAGCACCGCAAGGATCACGAAGGCGAACGACGCCGCGCTCGATGTCTCCGGCGTGATATGACCCGCGATGATGCCGGTCTGGATGACGACCAGCGAGAATTCGCTGATCTGCGCGAGATTGATCGCCGGCAGCAAACTGGCGCGAAGACCCTGCTTCATGAAATAGAGCGGCAGGAACGTGGTCAACACCCGGCTGACGACAGTGAAAGCCGCGATGACGAGCGCCAGCGAGATGGTCGCCGAATTCGGGATGGGTATCGTCATCCCGACCGCGACGAAGAACAGCGTGATGAAGAAATCCCGCAGCGTCGTGACCTTCGCGGTCACATCCAGCGCGTAGGGGAAGGTCGAGAGCGAGACGCCCGCGACCAGCGACCCCATCTCGCGCGACAGGTGAAGCCGCTCCGCCACTTCGCCGATCAGGAAGCACCACGCCAGCGCTCCGAGCATGACGAGTTCCGGGCTTCGCGCGATCTGGTGAAAAATCTTCGGCAGCACGAAACGACTGAGCACCATTGCGGTGACAACCAGCAACCCGACACGGCCGATCGACAGCAGGACCACGCTGATCTGGAGATCCGCGAGGCTGGGCTGAACCGCGAGAAACAGGATCGCAAAGATGTCCTGAAGCACCAGCACGCCGAGCGTGATGCGTCCCGGCAGCGTGTCGAGTTCGCGCTTCTCGTAGAGCACCTTGACGATGATGACCGTGCTCGACAGCGCGCAGGCGACGGTCAGGTAAAGCGCGTCGAACTTGTTCCCGCCCATCGACAGACCGATGGCGACAAAAAAGACGATGCCGAGCAGGCAGGCGCCGATCAACTGCCCGCCGGCTGCGAACAGGATCACGCG
Source organism: Afipia sp. GW821-FHT04G03 (assembly GCF_059419985.1). Taxonomy (NCBI): domain Bacteria; kingdom Pseudomonadati; phylum Pseudomonadota; class Alphaproteobacteria; order Hyphomicrobiales; family Nitrobacteraceae; genus Afipia; species Afipia sp. GW821-FHT04G03. Next base: position 254,518 of record NZ_JBWKSV010000004.1, read on the forward strand.
CCCAGCGCGGATAATCTTCTTGAGGTCGATTTCCAGCCCGATCATGAACAGCATGAAAATCAGGCCCAGCTCGGAAATCGTCTTGATCGATTCCTCCGATTTGACCCACTGCATGCCGTAGGGGCCGATGAAAAATCCGGCAATCAGATAGGCAAGGATCAGCGGCTGCCGGAAAAAATGCGCGGCAAGGCCGAGTACCCAGGCAAACAGGATTGAAAACGTAATGTCGCGAATAAGCTCGTGCATGCCCTCGACCGGTTCGGCAGCATCAAAAATGATTTGAATCAGGCCTGTGTATAAGGACCAAAGAATGCTGCGAAAGCAACATCCATGGCATGCTTTACGTCACCGAAACGCCTTCACCGAACCGCGATCTGTCGTCGGAAGCGACCACCAAATGGTACCGGGGCACGACAGCGCCCTCCGGCGCGAAATGAGATGCCAGCAACCCGCCGGCGACGCGCCCCCATCGGATGGTGTCCTCGAAGTAACATCGTCCGAAAACCGGCCGATCCAAACGGATGGTCGGCTTGAATAACAGATCGGCCTGTATAGGTTCGATTCGGCGGGCCTTCAGAGCTTCACAGGTTGATCATGACTTCGAAATTGAGCTTCATTTTAACAACGGTATTTTTGCTTGGAGGCCAGACTTTCGCTGACAAGGCCTTCGCGAATGATGGATCGGTGTTCGGCACATGGCTCACGGAAAAAGGTGACGCCAGGATTCAAGTGAGCCAGTGCGGACGGGCGATTTGCGGAAAAGTCGTTTGGCTGCGTGAGGCGATCGACCCGGCAACCGGAAGACCCCAGACCGACGACAAAAATCCGAATGCGTCGCTTGCCGCACGTCCAATGGTCGGCGTGCAGCTTTTCATCGGGATGAACCCCAGCGGCCCGGGCACATGGACGGGGCGGATTTATAACGGCGACGACGGCAAGGTGTACGACAGCAAAGTGTCTCTGCTGGGACCCCAAACGCTGCGCGTCGAAGGGTGCGTCGGCGCACTTTGCGGCGGTGAAAACTGGACCAGGGTCGGCGGCCGCTGAGCCTCCCGTCAGGCTGTCGCGGCGGCAAGCGGACGCGAACCGCCGCCGGCGGCGCCGAACTCGGAATAATATGATTTTTCAGTGGGTTATGGTCGGAGTAGCAGGATTTGAACCTGCGACCCCCTGCTCCCGAAGCAGGTGCGCTACCGGGCTGCGCTATACTCCGACTTGGGCGCCGGTATAGCGGCGGCTCTCGCGGACCGCAAGAAGCTGTATAAGAGACTCCATTCAGCAAATGCGCCCGCAGGATATGCACCACGCGATGAAACTCGACCTGAATACGGCCATTGTCCCTGCCGCCGGCGCGGCGGACGCCGCCGCGCGATGTCTGGAGGACGGCGGGCTGGTCGCGTTTCCGACCGAGACAGTTTACGGGCTCGGCGCGGACGCCACCAACGCCCGCGCCGTCGCCCGGCTTTACGAAGCGAAAGGCCGGCCGTCGTTCAATCCCCTCATCGCCCATGTTAGCGATCTGCAGGCCGCACAACGTATCGCGCGTTTTGACAACAGAAGTCTTCGGCTGGCGGAAACTTTCTGGCCGGGACCGCTGACGCTGGTGCTGCCCAAGGCATCCGGCTGCCCGGTGTCCGATCTGGCCACCGCCGGACTTGAGACGCTCGCCGTGCGCGTGCCGGCGCATCCGGCGGCGCGCGAGATCCTGCGCGCGTTCGGCAAACCTGTGGTCGCACCCTCGGCCAATATTTCGGGGCATGTCTCGCCAACCACGGCTGCACATGTTTTTGGCGATCTTGCCGGACGTATCGATCTGATCGTGGATGGCGGGCCGGTCTCGGTCGGCGTCGAATCCACCATCGTCGGCTGCTTCGAGACCCCGATGCTGCTGCGCCCCGGCGGGCTTCCCCGCGACGACATCGAGCGCGTGCTCGGCGAAAAACTCGCACGAATGCCGGAAGAAGATGGAACGGACGCGAGCCATCCTCTGGCGCCCGGCATGATGGCCTCGCATTACGCACCGCGAACGCCGGTTCGGCTCGACGCGCGTCGATTGGAAGCCGGCGAATCCCTGCTGGCCTTCGGGCCTCACATGATCCCGGGTGCCGAACGCGCCAGCGTCGTGAATTTGTCGAAAGCCGGCGATCTGGTGGAGGCTGCGGCCAATCTTTTCGGTTATCTTCGCGAGCTTGACGCTGCCGGCTCCCGCGCCATCGCCGTGATGACGGTTCCAAATGAGGGGCTGGGCGAAGCCATCAACGACCGCCTGCGCCGGGCAGCCGTGCCGCGAAACTGATCACACGCTGGAATTACAACAAGAAACAGAGCACATGAACATCGTTCAGCCGCCGCCGTCTTCCGTTCTGACACCCGAATTGCTGGCGCGCTTCGCCGCCATCGTCGGTGACAAGTACGCGGTCACCGACCCGCATGAGGCCGCTCCCTATCTCACCGAGGAGCGCGGGCTGTTTCAAGGGCATTCGCCGCTCGTGCTACGGCCGGGCTCGACTGCGGAAGTGGCCGCGATCTGCAAGCTCGCCACTGAAACGAAAACCGCGCTGGTCCCGCAAGGCGGCAATACCGGGCTGGTCGGCGGGCAAACGCCGCACAACGGCGAGATCGTGATTTCCACGCGGCGACTCGACAAGATTCGTGCGGTCGATACGCAATCCAACGCGATGACCGTCGAGGCCGGCGTGATCCTCGCCAAGGCCCAGCAGTGCGCATCCGATGCCGACCGGCTGTTTCCGCTGTCGCTCGGCGCAGAAGGAAGCTGCACCATCGGCGGCAATCTTTCCACCAACGCCGGCGGCATCGCGGCGCTGGCTTACGGCGTCGCGCGCGATCTGGTGCTCGGGCTTGAAGTCGTGCTCGCGGATGGCCGCATCATGCACGGCCTGTCGAGCCTGAAAAAGGACAACACCGGCTACGACCTGCGCGATCTGTTCATCGGCGCCGAAGGCACGCTCGGCATTATTACCGCAGCGACGCTGAAGATGTTTCCGAAACCGCGATCCGTCGAGACCGCGTTCGCAGCCATCGCCTCGCCCGCCGATGCGCTGACGCTGCTGGATCTGTCGCGGAGCATCGCCGCCGGAAGCCTCACGAGTTTCGAATTGATCCCGCAGATCGCCATCGACTTCGTGGTGCAACACGGCCCGTCGATCCGCGCGCCGATGGCGGATCGCCATCCGTGGTATGTGCTGATGGAGGTTTCATCATCGCGCGACGATGCGCGCGACACCATCGAGGCGATCCTGACCAGGGGCATGGAACAAGGCATCGTCCACGACGCAGTGATCGCGGCCAATCTCGATCAACGTAACGGGTTCTGGAAATTGCGCGAGGTGATTTCGCCGGCGCAGAAGCCCGAAGGCGGGTCCATCAAGCACGACATTTCGGTTCCGGTCGCCGCCGTTCCGGATTTTCTGACCGAAGCCGACGCCGCCGTGACCAAACTTATTCCCGGCGCGCGCCCCTTTGCGTTCGGCCATCTCGGCGACGGCAACATTCACTACAATGTCAGTCAACCGGTCGGCGCCGACACCGCAGCCTATCTGGCGCGCTGGCATGATGTGAACGATGTCGTTCATGCCGTGGTGCGACGGCACGGTGGATCGATCTCCGCCGAACACGGCATCGGCGTTCTGAAGCGCGATGAGCTGCCGCATGTGAAGGACCCGGTCGCGTTCGACATCATGCGGTCGATCAAGCATCTGCTCGATCCGCTCAACATCATGAATCCGGGCAAGGTGCTGTGACCGCAACACCGGCTCCAAAAAGCAATCTGGCCGTCGCGGCCGCAGAAGACGCCGACATCCCGGCGATCGTCGCGCTGTGGGAGCGTTGCGAACTGACGCGTCCGTGGAACGAGCCGCTGGCGGACATTGCAAGAGCGCGGGGTAAGGCCAATTCAGAGGTCCTTGTCGGTCGCGACGGAAACACCATCGTTGCAACGGTCATGGTCGGGCACGACGGGCATCGCGGATATGTCTATTACGTCGCGGTCGATCCCGATCATCGCAAGGCAGGGCATGGCCGTGTGATCATTGCGGCTTCCGAGGACTGGCTGCGCGAACGCGACATCGAGAAGCTTCAACTCCTGGTGCGGCCCGGCAACACCGAGGCCCAGGCGTTTTATGAAACGCTCGATTACGAAGAGCAGGAGCGCGTCATTTATGCCAAGTGGCTCGATGGCCGCCCAATGACGCCGTGAGATACAAAAATCCTCCGCACTAAAACAAACTGCCCTGCCCGTCGTCCGGCTTCGCGGGCGGAGTCTTCGGTCGCAAGACCTTTGCTACTTGCCTCTCGTCGTCGCGCTGTTTTTTCTCGAGCAAGGCCTCGGCTTCCGCGTCTTCCGCGCTGAACGGCAGCAGCAGTTCCGCGCTGTCATTGGCGACGCGATTGACCGCCGTCGAAATCTCATGCCAGACGAACGTTCCCGGCGGCGGCGCGATCATCATGTCCATCGCGCTCTCCGCATCGGTGAGATTGCCGTCGAGCCAGCGATCGAAATCTCGCGGATCGATCGTCACCGGAACGCGATCGTGCAGCAGAGCCATTTCCGGGGCCGCCGCGGCGGTGACGATGGCGACCGTATCGACCTCCTCGCCGTTCGGCCCCGTCCAGGTTTCCGCGACACCCGCAAAACCCATCGGCGCACCGTCGCGCCGGCGAATATAGTGCGGACGTTTGCGCCCCGGCCACGCTTGCCACTCGTAGTATCCATCCGCCGGCAGCACGCAGCGCCGCCGCCTGATGGCATTCCGGAATGACGGCTTTTCAAGCACGGTTTCGGAACGCGCGTTGATGACCAGCGCGAATTTGCCGGGATCTTTCACCCATGACGGTAGGAAACCCCAGCGCATCAGTTTGAACTGGCGAATGCCGTTTTCGAGGATCACCACCGGCACGGGCTGGGTCGGCGCAACGTTATGCCGGGGCGGAAAATTCGGCTGCTCGTTATAGTCGAACAGCCGGCGCAGCGCTTCGGGGGACGAGGTAATGACGTATCGACCGCACATGAAAAGACTCAAAAAGAGCTCAAAAAATAACGTTCGGCGGCAGAAAGTGACACATAAACGGGACTTCTTCAGCCACCTTTAACCCCCAATGCCCAAACATCGGCGGTAATGTCGCATTCAGCCCTCCAAGCCGAGTCCCCTGACGACGAGATCGGCCCGGACGATGCCGCTCTGGCGGCGGACATGCGCGCGCGCCGTCTGCTCGAGGCCAACATCAATCCCCGCACCGGCCTTGCCACCGATTACCTGAATCATTTCAACGAAGCGATCATGCTGCTTGAAATGATCCCCGACATCCCCGAATGCGCCGACGACTTCCTGGAGTGGCATCCGCTGAGCTATCGCGAGCATTTCGCGGCGTCCAATTTCAAGGCCCGCGAGCTTGCCATCAGCGCCTATGATTCGAGCGATCCGGCCGTCCGCACCGAATTCGACAATATCACCGCGACGATGACCTCGATCCTGACCACTGTCGGAACGGCCATGCGTCAGGCCCGGCACACTGAAACCCGCACCATCCTCGCCGAACAGGCGGCCGGCTGGGTCAAGCCGCTGGTGACGCTGGCGGGCTCCATGATCAATGGCGGCAGCAGCGACGACGACGTCGACCGCATCATGAGCCAGTGACATGACCGCGACTCCGCACACCGGCCCGCAACTGGCCGTCAGCGCCGGCATCTTCCGTGACGGCAAGATCCTGCTGGTCCGCCGCGCCCGCGAGCCTTCGAAGGGCATCTACACCTTTCCCGGCGGCCGGGTGGAATTCGGCGAAAGCCTGACCGAAGCGCTGGCCCGCGAGATCCGGGAGGAAACCGGCCTCACGATCGAAATCGTCGGCCTGATCGGCTACCGCGAGGCGCTGCCGGCGAAAACCGGCGGCCACGGCCATTTCGTCATCCTGCCGTTTGCCGCCCGCTGGGCCGCGGGGGACGTCGTGCTCAACGACGAACTCGATGACGCCCGCTGGCTGACCCCCGGCGATCTGGGCGGCCTTCCTATTACCCACGGGCTGCAGGACACCATCCGGTCGGCCCGCGCCCTGCTCGGATTATAACAGCAACCAGCGCCTGCCTTGCTTCCGGCCCGTTGAACGGGCATATGGCGGCCTTCATGCTGAAGCATATTTTCGCGGTTTTTCTGGTGGTCGCAGTGGCTGGTTCCGGCTCGGTCCGGGCCCAGGATGCGGCTGCGCCGTTCGACGGCGACCTGCAACGGCTGGCCGAAATCCTCGGCACGCTGCATTACCTGCGGGGAATCTGCGGCACCAATGAGGGCCAGAAATGGCGCGGCGAAATGCAGGCCCTCGTCGACGCCGAAACCCCGAGCGGCGACCGCCGCAGCCGGATGATCGCGAGCTTCAACCGCGGCTATAACGGGTTCCAGCAGACCTACCGCACCTGCACGCCCGCCGCGAATGTCGCCATCCGCCGCTACCTCGAAGAAGGCTCGAAAATCTCGCGAGACCTGACGGCGCGCTACGCCAACTGAATTATCCACCGAATTTCTTGGGACGGTTTTCCGCGCTCCGAAGCGAATGCCGGAAATAACAGGTTAAGTTGAAATCCCGGCGTTAACCTTTCCTAAAGAACCGTCTCGCGGCCCTTGCCCTGCATGCTATTGCTCTGTGCAGTTCCAACCGCGCAGGCCCAACCTGCTCGCGTTCACAGGTCATTTGATTTCATGTCGCATCCTTCCCATTGGGTTTCCGCTCGCGATCTCCTGCCCGACCAGGATCAGAAGCGCGCCGCTCTCAATTACCTCAACGAGGCATGGGCGGAAGCACGTCACGATGGCGTCGACGGCGATTGCCTGGCGCAGGCCAGCCTGTTCGCCGCGTTCGCGGAACTCGTGAGCACCTACGGCGAAGACGCCGTGGCGAAGTTCGTCGAAGGCCTCGCCGGCCGCATCCGCAGCGGCGAATTCTCGGTGGTGGAATTCCGGCAGTAAGCGACTCATCCCGCGCAATCTCTCTCCACGTCGTCCCCGCGAAGGCGGGGACCCATACTCCCTGAGTCATCGATCGTCGCGATAGCGGGCCAACTCTTTCCTTCGTCATCACCACGTTTGGTGCTTATGGGTCCCCGCCTTCGCGGGGACGACATCGTGGGTGTGGCGAACGTCTCGCACCACCTCGCATTCTCGATTCTGTTTTCAAACAGCCACGTCCATTCACGCACGCGCATTTGCTCTCGCGCCATGCGCGAGGTGAGCTTTTGGTTTCGCCCCCTCAAAACAACGAGGGGCATGGAGCGCCGTAAAGCGCACCTTTGTCTTGTTTCGCTCCCGGCATCGCTTGCGAGACGATGAACTCCGGAAGCGCATCGCCTCACGGCGCTCCACTGCAGCGATTTTGGGCGAGAGGACCGTACTTCCGGGACAGGACGGACGCGGTGCGTCTTTATCCGGCGGGATTTCCCCGCCTTCATCCTGTCCGCGTCCAGCCGCGAACGGCAGAGCCACGTAGTTGGCCCGGACGGTGACCCCGCAGACAAGCTTGCGCCGTCTGCGTTTATCGCGCCTCCCGAGCGTGTGTTTGCGAAACACACGTGCAGGCGCCGCATCCTGCTCCGCTTCAAAGCGCCCTCGAGAAGCGCCCCTCACGAACAGGACGTGCTGAACATAAGAGAGGTCCGGAGCGCGGGGATGTGTATCCCCATCACGAAATGTTTCGGGCACATTCAGAGTCTCTCCACGTCGTCCCCGCGAAAGCGGGGACCCATACTCCCTGAGTTCTCGATTGAGGGAGATGCTGGAGCGGTCGTCTTGCCATCACCACGGTGCTCGGTGGTTATGGGTCCCCGCTTTCGCGGGGACGACATCGAGTGTGTGGCACTGTCATTCCGGGTCTGCGCCAAGAGCGCATCCCGGAATGACGGAGAATGGAAATCCGTACCTATAGCGGCCCGGCCACCTACGCCTTCAGCGTCTCCAGAAACCGCACCGTCTCACCGGTCGATGGCGTCGTGAGTTCACCCTGCCACATCACGCGCTTGCCGCGCACGAAGGTGCCGACCGGCCAGCCCTTGACCTTCACGCCGTCATACGGCGTCCAGCCCGCGCGCGACGCGACCCACTCGTTGGTGATGGTTTCCTCACGCTTCATGTCGACGACGGTGAAGTCGGCGTCGTAGCCCGCCGCGATCCTGCCCTTGCGGGCAATGTTGAACAGCCGCGCCGGACCGGCGCTGCTGAGATCGACAAAGCGCGCCAGCGACAGTTTCCCCGCGTTCACATGATCCAGCATGATCGGCACCAGCGTCTGCACGCCGGTCATGCCGGACGGCGATGCGGGATAGATCTTGTCTTTTTCTTCCAGCGTATGTGGCGCGTGATCCGAGCCCAGCACGTCGATGATGCCCTGCTCGATGCCGCGCCAGATACCGTCGCGGTGGGCGGCGTCGCGCACCGGCGGATTCATCTGCGCGCGGGTGCCGAGACGCTCATAGGCCTCGGGACCTGCAAGCGTGAGATGATGCGGCGTCGCTTCGCACGAGGCGACGTCCTTGTGGTCGCGCAGATATTCAATTTCCTGCCGGGTCGAGATGTGCAGCACGTGGATGCGCTTGCCGGTTTCGCGCGCGATGTTCACCAGCCGCTGGGTCGCGATCAGCGCCGCGTCCTCGTCGCGCCAGACCGGATGCGAGCGCGGATCGCCTTCGATGCGCAGATGCTTGCGGTCGTTGAGGCGATACTCGTCCTCGGCATGGAACGCGGCGCGGCGGCGGATCACCTTGAAGATGCGCCGCAAGCTGTCGTCGTCCTCCACCAGCAGCGAGCCGGTGGATGAGCCGATGAACACCTTCACCCCCGCGCAGCCCGGCGCGCGTTCGAGATCGGGCAGATGATTGACGTTGTCGCGGGTGCCGCCGATGAAGAAGGCGTAGTCGCAATGCATCCGGTGGTGCCCGGCCTTCACCTTCGCCGTGAAGGTTTCTTCCGTCACCGTTAAGGGATTCGTGTTCGGCATCTCGAACACGGCGGTGACGCCGCCCATCACCGCGCTGCGCGATCCGGTTTCCAGATCTTCCTTGTGCGTGAGACCCGGTTCGCGGAAATGCACCTGCGTATCGATCACGCCCGGCAGGATATGCAGCCCCTTGCAGTCGATGACCTCGCCGGCGCCGGCGCCGGCGAGCGAACCGATTTCCGCGATCCGGCCACTGGTAATGCCGATGTCCCGCACGCCCTCGCCATCCTGATTGACGACGGTGCCGGATTTTAGAATCACATCAAATGTCTGGGCCAATGCTCGAAACTCGTCTGGTGTTGGGACTGAATGCAGGCCGCGCAGGCCTTGTTGTCTGCACCTTAGCGCCTTACGTTGCGGTGTAACAATCGCGGGATTCATTTCCCCAAGAACTTCGAGAAATTCTGAGAAAACCTCATGAAAGCAGCGTTTCTGCCGGATCGCGGCATCGTCAAGGTCAGCGGCGAGGATGCCCGCAAATTCCTCGACGGGCTCGTGACCACGAATGTCGATCTGGTCAAACCCGGGCTCGGACGGTTCGGCGCGCTGCTGACGCCCCAGGGCAAGATCATCGCTGACTTTCTGGTGACCGAAGCGCCCGAGGCCCACGGCGGCGGCTTCGTGTTCGACGTGCCCCTGGCGCTGGCGCAAGCCTTCGCCACGAAACTCGGGTTCTACAAACTGCGCGCGAAAGTCACCGTCGAAAACCTGTCGTCGCAACTCGGCGTGCTGGCGGTGTGGGACGGCACGCCAGCGGTCAAGCCGGACCTCGCGTTTGAGGATCCCCGCGATTCGCAACTCGGCTGGCGCATTGTCGTGCCGGACGATCTCGTGGAGGAAACGGCGACCGCCATCGGCGCGGAGGTGAGCGACAGCGACGCTTATGAAGCGCATCGCATCGCCTGCGGCGTCCCGCGCGGCGGCATCGATTTCATCTATGGCGACGCCTTCCCGCACGAAACCAACATGGACCGGCTGCACGGCGTCGATTTCGACAAGGGCTGCTATGTCGGCCAGGAAGTCGTCTCACGCATGCAGCATCGCGGCACCGCGCGGACGCGAACCGTGCGCGTCCGTCTGGACGGGCCGGTTCCCGAAATCGGTCTCCCCGTGACCGCCGGCGACAAGTCCGTCGGCACCATGGGCTCGTCGGCCAACGGCCTTGGCCTCGCGCTGCTGCGGACCGACCGCGTCTCCGACGCGCTCGACGCCGGATTGCCACTGACCGCAGGCGGCCTTCCCGTCAGCATCGTGGCGCTCGACGACATCAAGCAGGCGCCCAAGAAAGCGTCCGCATGAAAAGCGCGCGGCTGCACGACGACGGATTGATCCGCTGCCCGTGGCCGGGCGAAGACCCGCTTTACATGGCCTATCACGACACCGAATGGGGCGTGCCGGAATACGACGACCGCGCGCTGTTCGAGAAGCTGATCCTCGACGGCTTTCAGGCGGGCCTGTCGTGGATCACGATTTTGCGCAAGCGCGACAATTTCCGAAAGGCGTTCGACGATTTCGAGCCTTTGAAAATCGCGCGCTACAGCGACAAGAAAGTCGCCGCGCTGATGGCCGACGCCGGCATCGTGCGCAACCGCGCCAAGATCGAGGGCACGATCAACAGCGCGAAGTCCTATCTGAAGATCATGGAAGACGGTCCGGGATTCTCAAAGTTCCTGTGGGATTTCGTCGACGGCAAGCCGAAGGTCAACCAGTTCAAGACGACCGCCTCGGTGCCTGCGTCGACGCCCGTCTCCATCAAGATGTCGAAGGCGTTGCTCGGGCACGGCTTCAAGTTCGTGGGACCCACGATCGTCTATGCGTTCATGCAGGCCACCGGCATGGTCAACGACCATCTCGTCTCGTGCCATTGCCATGAGACATGCAGCAAGTTGAAGAAGCCGAAGCGCAAGACAAGATGACCGCGAAGAAGTTCTCCCCGTCAAAGGTTGGACGCGCCTGGCAACGCATGCTGTCGGGCCGCCGCCTTGACCTGCTCGATCCCTCGCCGCTCGACATCGAGGTCGAGGACATCGCACATGGCCTGGCCCGTGTCGCGCGCTGGAACGGACAGACCCACGGCGCGCATATTTTTTCCGTCGCGCAGCACACGCTGCTGGTCGAGGCGGTGCTGCGCGCGCAGACCCCGCGTGTCGATCATCGCGTGCGGCTCGCGGCGATGCTGCACGACGCGCCGGAATACGTCATCGGCGACATGATCTCGCCGTTCAAGGCCGTGATCGGCGGCTCCTACAAGATCGTCGAGAAACGCCTCTTGTCCGCAATCCATATCCGCTTCGGGCTGCCGGCGGTCCTGCCTGCCGAGATCGAAGCGCAGATCAAGGCTGCGGACATGGGCGCGGCCTATCTCGAAGCGACCCACCTTGCGGGTTTCGGGGAGGCCGAAGCGAAGCGGCTGTTCGGCCGGGATCCGAAGCTGCCGGCCGCCACCGAGAAGGACTACGTGACGCCGTGGTCCGCCGGACGGGCCGAAAAGCAGTTTCTCGCGCGGTTCAAGGCGCTTTTGTCATAATCATCCACGGCATGTTTGCCGTGCAGCATGACGAGCGAAGTCAGCAAGCATATACTCGTGCGGAACATAAGGGACCGCCATGATTCATGTCTGCTCGCTTGCCGCCCTGCCCGCTACTGTCGAGGCTCTCGGCGCAAGCCACATCCTCACGGTGATGGCTAACGTCAATCAGGTCGTGCGTCCGGCCTCGGTTCTCGAAGCCAACCATCTGCGGATTTCGATGGACGACATCAACGAGCCTGCGGACGGGTTCACAGCACCGTCGCATGTACATGTCGAGCAGGCGCTGAACTTTATCCGCAAATGGGATCGCGCCGCGCCCATGGTGATCCACTGCTACGCCGGAATCAGCCGCTCCACCGCGAGCGCATTCATGGCGGCCTGCGCGCTCAATCCGCACCGCGACGAATCCTCCATCGCGCGGCAGATCCGCGCCGCATCGCCGACCGCGTATCCCAATCGCCTGATCGTGACGCTGGCCGATCAGGTGCTGGGCCGTGACGGGCGAATGGTCCGCGCGCTGGACGACATGGGTCCGGGCAACATGAGCATCGAGGGCCGTCCGTTCCGCGTGGAGATCGAATGAGATTGCTTCGTCGCTGCGCTCCTCGCGATGACGAGGCTCATGCGCGATGACCGATAAAGCCCTGACACCGATCGAGATCGGACTGACGGCGGCCATCGTCTCCATCGACGGCAACGAACCCTCGATCCTGACGGCGTCCGGCGGCGATGACGACAAACTCGCGGGCCTGCCGTTCGGCCCGTTCGATGCGGTCGCCCACCGCACGCTGGAGATCGGCCTGCGCGCATGGGTCGAGGAGCAGACCGGCCTGCGGCTCGGTTATGTCGAACAGCTCTACACATTCGGCGACCGCGGCCGCCATGCGCAGCGCGGCGACACCGACGCGCATGTCGCCTCGGTCGGCTATCTCGCGCTGACCCGCGCGGCCGACAACACATCGAAACCGCAGGTCGCAGGCGCGACGTTCGAGCCCTGGTATCGCTATTTCCCGTGGGAGGACTGGCGCGAGGCGCGACCGGCCATCATCGAAAAACAGATCTTGCCCGCGCTCGAGGCCTGGGCGGCGCAATCCGAAAAACCGGATGCCGCGCGCGCGCTGGCCCGCGGTGACCGCGTCCGGCTTTATTTCGGCACCCAGGGTGCGCAGTGGGACGAGGAGCGCGTGCTCGACCGTTACGAACTGCTCTATGAGGCCGGGCTGATCGAGGAATCGCGGCGCGACGGCCGTCCGGCAGCGCTGGCGCGCAAGCCGCAGCCCCCCCTCGGCACGCCGATGCGTTTCGACCACCGGCGCATTCTCGCCACCGCCATTGCGCGGTTGCGCGCCAAACTGAAATATCGTCCCGTGGTGTTTGAACTTCTGCCGCCGGAGTTCACACTAACTGAATTGCAGCGGACCGTTGAGGCCATCTCGGGGCGTCATTTGCACAAACAGAATTTTCGCCGTCTGGTGGAAAATGGCGCGCTGGTCGAACCGACCGGCGAGATGTCCACCCAGACCGGCGGACGGCCGGCTGCGCTGTTTCGCTTCCGCCGTGAAGTCTTGCAGGAACGGCCTGCACCGGGATTGCGTGTGCGCGGCCGGCGTTAGGGTGTTGTGACAGTTATTTCGCGCGATCCGATCCGCCGCCGATGCGGCAATGGATCGCGCAAGGAGGATTTATGGAATTCATTTCACTCGTTCTTGCCATTGTCGCAATTGCCATAGCGCGCAAGGCATCCATGCGCCTGAAAGAAATTCAGGCGCGGCTGACGCTGCTTGAAACCTCGCTCGCAAGCGGTGTGCGTCCCGCAACCTTGCCAACAGATGCGCCCCTCGCACCGCCGATTGTCCCCGAGACGACCGTGGATTCCGAACGGCCCGCGCCGGTGCCGCCGCCGCTTCCCGTCGATAGGCCGCGATATGAAGAGATTGCCGCCGCCACGCCGGATGTTTCGGCTTCCGCTGCCGCACAGCAGGGGCCCGGCCTTGAAGAAAGACTTGGCACCCGCTGGGTGGTATGGATCGGCGGATTGACGCTGGCGCTCGGCGGTCTGTTTCTCGTCAAATACTCCATCGAGGCGGGCCTGCTCGGCCCCGGCACGCGCATATTGCTCGGCGGCCTGTTCGCGCTGGCGCTGCTCGCCACCGGCGAATATGCGCGCCGCAAGGAAAGTCTCTTGCCGATTGCGGCGCTGCCAAAGGCCAACATTCCCGCAATCCTCACCGCCGCCGGCACCGCGGTGGCGTTCGCGACCGTCTATTCGGCATACGCGCTTTACGGCTTTCTCTCGCCTCCGGTCGCGTTCGTGCTGCTCGGCGCGGTTGCGCTCGGCACGCTCGCCGCCGCGCTGCTGCATGGACCCTCGCTCGCCGGCCTCGGCGTGGTCGGCGCATTCGTCACGCCGGTGCTGGTGTCGTCGGACAAGCCGGATTACTGGGCGCTCTACATCTATATCGCCATCGTCACCGCAGCCGCGTTCGGTCTGGCGCGGATTCGCCTGTGGCGCTGGCTGGCCGTCACCACGATCGCGTTCGGCGCGTTCTGGATGCTGTTTGACATTTTCCGTCCCAATACGTTCGGCCCTCAAGCATTCGATATCATCGCAAGCTTCGCACTTGCCGCGTTGCTGGTGGTCGCCGGATTCATGTTCGGTCCGCCGGCTGAACAGGGCCGTGTCGAGCCGGTGTCTACGATTTCGCTGGGCGTGTTCCTGTTCGGCGCAACGGCGCTGGTTCTCATCAACAACCATTCCGACCCCGCCATGATCGTGTTCACGTTGCTGGTCGCGGCCACCTTCGCCATCGCATGGCGCGCGGAAAGCGCGACCGGCACAATTGCCGCCGCAGCATTGCTGGTGTTCGCGGTGTTCGCGGAATGGGCGATCCGCGCCAATCCCGATCTCGCGGTCGCGCCCGGCGGTCCAATGCCCGGCATCGGCCCGCGCGCGGACGACGGTTCGATCACCATGCATCTGGTCACGGCGGCAGGTTTCAGCGCCGCATTCGGCGCGGCGGGTTTCCTGGCGCAGGGCCGTTCCATCGGCGCGATCATTCCCGTGATCTGGGCCGCGGCGGGTGTGTTCACGCCGCTGGCGCTGCTGATCGCGCTCTATGCCCGCATCGCGCATCTCGACCGTTCGATCCCGTTCGCGATCATCGCCATTGCGCTCGCCGCCGCATTCGCTTGGGCGACCGAGCTTCTGACCAAGCGCGATCCGCGGCCGGGACAGGCCATCGCGACTGCCCTGTTCGCCACGGGCACGCTGGCTGCGCTGGCGCTGGCGTTTACGTTCGCGCTGGAAAAGGGCTGGCTCACCATCGCGCTCGCCTTGATGTCGCTCGGCACTGCCTGGATTTCGATGAAGCGGCCGATCCCGTTCCTGCGATCGCTCGCCGCGATCCTTGCCGGCATCGTTGTGCTGCGGATCGGTTACGAACCGCGCATCGCCGGCAACGACGTCGGCACCACGCCGATCTTCAACTGGCTGCTGCTCGGCTACGGCATTCCGGCGGCGTCATTCTGGCTCGGCAGCATCTTCCTGCGCAGGCGCGGCGACGACGCGCCGCTGCGCAGCGTCGAAGCCGCGGCGATCCTGTTCACGGTGCTGCTCGCCTTCACGGAAATCCGCCACTACGTCAACAACGGCGACATCTACAGTAAATCGTCGAGCCTGATCGAGATCGGCCTGCAGGTCTGCGTCGCGCTTGCGATGGCCATCGGGCTTGAACGGCTTCGGATACGGACGGGCAGCGTCATCCACAACATCGGCGCGCTGCTGCTGACGTGCTTCGCAGGTCTCGCGGTTGTCCTTGGATTGTTCGGCATCGCCAACCCGCTGATGCGGAGCATCGAGATCACCGGACCGTTCATCAACCAGTTGATCCTCGGCTATGCGATCCCGGCCGTGCTCGCGCTGCTGTTGTCCTATGCGGTGGCGGGACGCCGCGCGGCGGCCTATGCCAACACCATCGCGGCGGGTGCGCTGATCCTTGCGCTGGCCTGGATCACGCTGGAAATCCGCAGGCTCTATCACGGCCCGTTCCTGAACAGCTTCCGCACCTTCGACGCCGAGCAATACACCTACTCGGTGGCGTGGCTGGTGTTCGGCGTGGTCCTGCTCGGGATCGGATTGCTGCTGCCGTCGCAGCGCGCACGGCTTGCCTCGGCGGTGATGATCGCCGTCACCATCCTCAAGGTGTTCCTGATCGACATGTCGAATCTGACCGGCGCCTACCGGGCGTTCTCGTTCATCGGTCTGGGATTGGTGTTGGTCGCAATCGGATGGCTGTATCAGCGCATCCTGTTCAAGCAGACGAAAGCGCCGCCGGCTCAAGGCAGCCCGGCGGCGTGATCGATATTCCAAAGTGGCGATAGATTACTCGCTGGCGGAGCGGCGCAACTCAAGCGGCGCTTCGCTTTGAACCGAAGCCGGACGCACCTCGGCACGCGACGCAGCGGCGTCGGCGGATCGGGTCACACCCGGCGCGCGAAGCGAACGCGGCTTCGAGATCGAACGCGCAAGGAAGACGCGCGCATTGCCGTGACGGCGGAAATCGCAATAGGCGAAGCCCATGCCGGACACCGAGCCGCGGAAGCTGACATTGTCGGTCTTGTTCAGGTTGAAGCACGGCTCGAACGGGATGCCCTTGATCGAGGCGCAAATCTGCTGGCCGCGTACCTGAAGCGTGTTGGACGGCAGCCGCATATGGCGAGGCTGGCCGGCGCCGCTGAACTGAACCGCACCCGCCGCGGCACCGTCGTCCGTGATCTTGCCGACGCCCTTGGTGCCGTCGAAGCAATTGAAGGAGAACATCTTGTTGGAAACGAACTTGCGCGCTTCGTCGGCATTCAGGTTTTCCGCCAGTGCCGGAACTGCGACTGAGCCGGCAAGAAGGGCTCCAAAAACGATGCGCACGAGCATGTTGCGACTCCAACTGACTGAACTTGCGGGTCTGGAAAACCGGCTCGGCTCCCGGCCGGGCGGTTTAGGCCTTAACCCGCTGATTACCATACCAACCATGGCAACATTGGCGCACCATGGTTTGTAAAGTCTGAACGTCCTCAGGAAATTCTCACCACCGTCCGGCCGCGCAACTGGCCGGCGAGAATCCTGGGGCCGGCGTCGATCACCTCGGCAAGACCGATTTCCGTAGTTATTTCAGCAAGTTTCCCATGGTCTAGATCTGTTGCGAGCCGGGCCCAGGCCGCCTTGCGCGGCCCGATCGGGCACATCACGGAATCGATGCCCAAAAGGCACACCCCGCGCAAAATGAAAGGCGCAACCGATGACGGCAGATCCATACCGGCGGCAAGCCCGCATGCGGCAATCGCACCGCCGTACTTCGTCATCGACAGCAGGTTGGCCAGCGTGATGGAGCCGACGCTGTCGATGCCGCCCGCCCAGCGTTCCTTGCCGAGCGGTTTACCCGGTGCGGACAACTCGTTCCGGTCGATGATCTCGGCGGCGCCCAGACCGCGCAGATAATCCGCCTCGGCGGCGCGGCCGGTCGAGGCGATGACATGGAAACCGAGCTTGGAGAGCAGCGCGACGGCAACCGAGCCGACGCCGCCCGCCGCGCCGGTGACCACCACCGGGCCGTCTTTCGGCGTGACGCCATGCTTCTCCAGCGCCAGCACCGACAGCATCGCTGTGAAGCCCGCGGTGCCGATCGCCATCGCCTGACGCGCGGTCATGCCGTCCGGCAGACGCACCAGCCAGTCACCCTTCACGCGCGCTTTTTCGGCATAAGCGCCGAGATGCGTTTCGCCGAGGCCCCAGCCGGTGGAAATCACCTTGTCACCGGCCTTCCAGCCCGCATGCGACGACTCCAGCACCGTGCCCGCGAAATCGATACCGGCGATCATCGGGAAACGGCGCACCACCGGCGATTTCCCGGTGAGGGCGAGCCCGTCCTTGTAGTTCACCGTGGACCACTCGACCGCGACGGTGACGTCGCCGTCCATCAGTTCAGCCTCGTCAAACTGCGTCAGCGCCGCCGTGGTGCCCTTTTCCGCCTTCTCGATCCTGATCGCCTTGAAAGTCGCCAAAGCCGTTCTCCGTGATGTCCGTATGCCGCGAGTCCGGCCCTGATTGGCTGGTCTGGTCCAATTTGCCAAGCGCATTTCCGCCATGCGGAAAATTCCGACGTCCCGTCTGGCAGAGACGCCAGCGACCTGTTATATTTGTTTTGCTCGATATGAGAATAAGCAAGAAAGGAATGCGGCTCGCCTGAGCCGTCACCTCGAAAACGGAAACAGAGTTTGGACGCCGGCCCAAAAGGCCGGATTTCTCGAAGCCCAAATATGCTCAACTTGAGTATATTTGACGACCAAGGAGGCTGCGATGCCGATTTCAGGAATTTACGGTCCCGACGATTTCGGGAATCCGGTTCACCGCCCCCCGGCGGGCGCCGTCCGCGCCCGCATCACCGATGCGGAACGTGCGCGCGCACTGCCGATGCCGTCGCTGGAATGGACGCCCGACGTGGAGCGCGCCACCGCGCATCTCTACGCCAAGGTGAAGAACGTCATTCCGGAAATCGAGTGGCCGTTCATGGCGCCTTACGTCAAGGCGATCAACGATCTCAAGGCGCAGCGCGATGCCGTGATCCTCGCGCACAACTACCAGACGCCGGAAATCTTTCACTGCGTCGCCGACATCGGCGGCGACTCGCTGCAGCTCGCGCGCGAGGCCACCAAGGTCAGGCAGAAGGTCATCGTCCAGTGCGGCGTGCACTTCATGGCCGAAACCTCGAAGATCCTGAACCCGGACAAGACCGTGCTGATCCCGGATTCACGCGCCGGCTGTTCGCTGGCCTCAAGCATCACCGGCGCGGATGTACGGCTGCTGCGCGAACGCTTCCCCGGCGTGCCGGTGGTCGCCTATGTCAACACATCTGCCGACGTGAAAGCGGAGGTTGATATCTGCTGCACCTCGTCGAACGCCGTGCAGGTGGTGGAAAGCCTGAACGCCGACACCGTGATTTTCCTGCCCGACCAGTATCTGGCGAAATATGTCGCCTCGAAAACCAGCGTGAAGATCATCGCGTGGAAGGGCGCGTGCGAGGTGCACGAGCGCTTCACGGGCGACGAGTTGCGCAGCTACCGCGAAGCCGATCCGGCCGTGCAGATCATCGCGCATCCGGAATGCCCGCCCGACGTGCTCGCGGAGGCGGATTTCACCGGCTCGACCGCGCACATGATCGACTGGGTCCGCAAGCACCAGCCCAAGCGCATCGTCATGGTCACCGAATGCTCGATGGCGGACAACGTGCAGGCCGAACTGCCGAACGTCGAGTTCGTCAAGCCGTGCAACCTGTGCCCGCACATGAAGCGCATCACGCTACCGAAGATTCTCGACAGCCTGATCCACATGCGTGAGGAAGTGACCATCGATCCCGCGATCATCGGCAACGCCCGGCAGTCGGTGGAACGCATGATCAATTTGAAGAATTGACGGCTCTCATGACCACCACCGCATTGATGCATTCTGACTCGGCCACCGACGTCATCATCGTCGGCGGCGGGCTCGCCGGTCTGTTCTGCGCGCTGAAACTCAGTCCCCGCCCCGTCACGGTGATTTCGGCAGCGCCACTCGGCGAAGGCGCGTCCAGCGCATGGGCCCAAGGTGGCATCGCAGCGGCTGTTGCAGACGGCGACAGCGCCGAAGCGCATGCGGCCGACACCATCGCGGTCGGCGGCGGCATCGTCGATGAAGTGGTCGCGCTTGGGCTGGCTCGCGAGGCCGGCGCGCGGATTCACGATCTGCTGCAATATGGCGTGCCGTTCGACCGCGACCTCGAAGGAAAACTGGCGGTGGGGCGCGAAGCCGCGCATTCGGCGCGTCGCATCGTCCACGTTCAGGGCGACAGGGCCGGCAAGGCGATCATCGCCGCGCTGATCGAGGCGGTGCGCAACACGCCCTCGATCCGCGTCATCGAGGGCTTCACCGCGGAAGCGCTGCTGACGGACGGCGGCGCGGTCACCGGATTGCAGTTGCGCAAGGCGGACGATGCGACGGCAAAGCCCGTCATGCTCGCAGCGCGCGCCATCGTGCTGGCGACCGGCGGCATCGGGCATCTCTATGCGGTCACGACGAACCCCGTGGAGGCCAGCGGGCTCGGCCTCGCCATCGCGGCGCGCGCTGGCGCGGTGATCGCCGATCCGGAATTCGTGCAGTTTCATCCCACCGCTCTCGATGTCGGACGCGACCCCGCGCCGCTGGCGACGGAAGCCTTGCGCGGCGAAGGCGCGACACTCGTCAACAGCAAGGGCGAGCGCTTCATGCTGGCGCTCGATCCATTGGGAGAACTTGCGCCGCGCGACATCGTCGCGCGTGGCGTGTTCGCCGAAATCACAGCAGGTCGCGGCGCGTTTCTCGACGCGACGAAAGCAATTGGCGCAAAGTTCCAGACAAAATTTCCGACGGTGTACGCAAGCTGCAAGGCGGCGGGCATCGATCCGGCGACACAGCCGATTCCAATCGCGCCCGCCGCGCATTATCATATGGGCGGCATCGCCGTGGACGAACACGGCCGCACATCGCTGAAGGGACTATGGGCCGGCGGCGAAGTATCCAGCACCGGCGCGCATGGCGCCAATCGCCTCGCCTCGAATTCGCTGCTCGAAGCCGTGGTCTATGCCGCGCGGATCGCGGACGATATCAACGGCGCCACGTTCGCAACACCCGCCGTGCGGATGGCGGAAACAACGCCGCGCAACTGCGCCATGCCGTCGCTGACGGAACGCAATCTCCGCGCGATGATGAGTTCGCATGTCGGCGTGGTCCGCAACGGCGGCCGGCTGATGGAAGCGGTGCAAGCGTTCGCAGCCATCGAGCGCGACACGGGCAATATCGCCTTGCGCAACATGGCGACCACAGCGCTGATCGTCGCGGCGTCCGCATGGTCGCGGCGCGAAAGCCGCGGCGCGCATGATCGATCCGACTACCCGGCGGAAGATCCGGCACAGCGGCATCGCACCATGACGACGCTCGCGGAAGCGCGTAAGATCGCGTCATCGATGACAGGCGATGAGCCTGTTGCAATATTCGCATCGGGAGCCCGCGCATGAGCATCAGCGACGTCCTCAATCCTGCGGTTCTGATGTATCCGAACGCATTCCTGTCGCCGCTTGCGATCGAGGAAGCCGTCACACGCGCGCTCGCGGAAGATCTCGGCCGCGCCGGCGACGTGACGTCGGCGGCAACAATACCCCCGGCGGTTCATGCCCACGCAGTTCTCGTCGCGCGGCAGGCCGGCGTGATCGCAGGGCTGCCGCTGGCCGTGGCCGTGTTTCAGCGGCTGTCGGCTGACATCAACATTCAGGCCCATGTCCACGACGGCAACGCCGTCGCCAGGGGCGTCCATGTGCTGACGATCTCCGGCCCGGCGCGCGCGGTGCTCGCGGGCGAACGGACCGCGCTGAATTTTGTCGGGCGTTTGTCCGGCATCGCCACGCTGACCTCGGATTATATCCGTCACGCCGGTGTGACGAAGATGCGGGTTTGCGACACCCGCAAGACCACGCCGGGACTGCGCGCGCTGGAAAAGTATGCGGTGCGCTGTGGCGGCGGTTTCAATCACCGCTTCGGCCTCGACGACGCGATCCTGATCAAGGACAATCACATCGCGGTGGCCGGCGGCGTGAAAGCCGTGCTGGAGCGCGCCCGCGCCCATGCCGGGCATCTGGTCAAGATCGAGATCGAGGTCGATACGCTCGATCAGTTGCGCGAGGTTCTGGCCACAGGCCTTGCCGATGTGGTGATGCTCGACAACATGGATATCCCGACGCTGCGCGAAGCCGTGAAGATCGCCAATCGCCGCGTGGTGCTGGAAGTGTCCGGCGGCGTGACGCTGGCGTCGATCGGCGAGATCGGGACAACCGGAGTCGATTATGTGTCGGCCGGCGCGCTCACGCATTCCGCGCCGAACTTCGACGTGGCGCTGGATATCGATGCGTAGCAACTGACAATAAGCTATCAGTTGTCATGGCCGGGCTCGTCCCGGCCATCCACGTCCTAAATCTGGATGAAAAGAAAGACGTGGATGCCCGCGACGAGCGCGGGCATGACGATAGTATTGGGAGAGCGGGTAGAGCTTTAGCTCAGGGCTTCCCGGTCATCTCGGCCGAACTCTTGGCCGCTTCGGCGAGCTTGGCGGAAATCGCCGCCGTCTCCGCCGCCGTGCCCCAGGTCGGCGCATCCTTGCCGTCGCCCCACGCGCGCGGACGATAGAAGGTATGCACGCCATACTTGTACATCTTCTTCATCTCGTTGACCCACGACGGGCGAACCCAATAGGCGTGATAGTGCGTCGACTTGCCGACTTCCGGCAGCCACAGCCGGCCGTCGAGCGTCGCCTGCGCGATCTTCTTCGCGCGCTCCCACATCTCGGGCTCTTTGACCACATCACGGATGCCATCGCAGGCGAAGGTGAACTGGCACGACAGATGGCGATGCGAATTCTGGTAGACGACGCCGCAGACCGTGGTGGGGTAGTAGCCGGAGAACGCGCGGTTCACGACAACCTGCGCCACGGCCATCTGGCCGCGCACCGCCTCGCCTCGCGCTTCAAAGTAGATCGCTTCAGTCAGGCACTTCTCGGACTTCGCGCGCGACTTGGCGTCGAGACCGAGACGCTCCGCCGGCGTTCGCGGACGCTGGCTCTCGCCGGTGACTGCACCCTTGCTAGCGACGCTTTCACCACCGGCCGACGGCGCGGCGGGATCGGCCGGCAATGCGGCAGGCTGCTTCATGTCCGGATCGACGCCGGGGATCACAATGATCGGCTCTTCGCCCGGCTGCCAACGCTCCAGCGATCCGCTCGACATGCCGAGCGAGGAGTTTCCGAAAAACAATGTGGCTGACTGGAACGAAAAACCGTCGCGGTTGAGTTCCGGCGTCACCGCGCTGGCTTCGCTGTTCGCATCCACCGGAGAGGCATTCAGGGGATGATCGGCGGGAAGCCCCTGAAGCGAGGTCGATTCGTATTGCGACAGACGTGGCGCGTTCAGTGCGGCTTCGAGTTCAGCGTCGAGCGGCGCGGCAGGATTCGTGACCGGGGCCGCGTCCGCGGTCTTCGCACCGCGCACCGAAGCGTTTGAATTCGGCTGCTCCTGCGTCGCCTGTGGCGGTGCTTCAGGTGCTGTGGGCTCCGGCGCGCGAACCGGCAGACGGTCGCCCTTCGACGAACGCACAACCTTTGGAAAATCCGATTTTTGCAGCGGCCGCAAAACCTGCCCGAGCGGCTCGTTGCCGATCGAGCCGGTGACGTCGACGCCCTGGCTGTCGAGACTGGCCAGACGATAAGGGGCGGTTTCGGACGTGTGCGTGCCCATCGGGCGCGGCAGATTGAACGACGCGACCTGCAACATGCGGCGCGAGGAGGAGAACATGTGCTGCTGCCAGCGCTCTGCGACGCCGGGCTGGCGCGCCAGCAACGAAGCGATATCCTGATAGCCGATTTCGGTCGGGCTCACTGTCAGAAGACAGAGAACAAAGCCGAAGGGCGCGAACCGCGCGCCCTTCGACCCGTTACGCAACACAGACATCGATACGCTCACGCAACTGTACGCTTATGCACACGCGATCGAACCGCACGTTCAGTACAATCCGATCAATTTCGTTGGTATCGAATTAAAGTTGCCGGGGGGTTAATCGCAGCGGCACGCGCGCCACACGCAAGAGCGCGCTTGAAATCGCATCATCACTTCGCAAGCGTTGGTAAATGGCGCGTCCAGCAATGTGGTAAAAATAACGTCAACGAAAATAATGAACGAGCGGATGCCGCAAAAGCAAATGCCGCCTCCTTGCGGAGACGGCATCCTGTCGTGAAGTGACGGTGGAACTCACGCCTGGCTGGCGACGGCCTTGCCGAGAGCCGCCTGTGCCGCGGCAAGACGCGCGATCGGCACGCGATAAGGCGAACACGACACGTAGTCGAGACCGATCTCATGGCAGAACGCGACCGATGCGGGATCGCCGCCATGCTCGCCGCAAATGCCCATCTTGAGACCGGGACGCACCTTGCGCCCGCGCTGCACGCCGATCTTCACCAGTTCGCCGACGCCGGCGCGATCCACCGAGATGAACGGATCGATCTCGAGGATGCCGCGCGCCACGTAGGTGCCGAGGAAGCTCGCCGCATCGTCGCGGCTGATGCCGTAGGTGGTCTGCGTCAGATCGTTGGTGCCGAACGAGAAGAACTCGGCGGTCTCCGCGATTTCACCGGCCAGCAGACATGCACGCGGCAGTTCGATCATCGTGCCGGTCTGATAGGCGATCTTCACGCCGGTGTCCTTGGACACGGACAGCGCGGTGGCGTCGATGCGCGCCTTGGTGATGTCGAATTCGGCGCGGGTCGCGATCAGCGGCACCATCACCTCGAGACCGACTTGCTTGCCGGTGCGCTTTCCGGCTTCGACGGCGGCCTCGAAAATCGCGCGCGCCTGCATTTCCGCGATTTCCGGATAGGCAATCGCGAGACGGCAGCCGCGGAAGCCGAGCATCGGGTTGAACTCCGCGAGTTCGCGGACGCGGTCGGCGATCCTGCGCGGGTCGGTATTCATCACACGGGCGACTTCCTCGATCTCGCTCTGCGAATGCGGCAGGAACTCGTGCAACGGCGGGTCGAGCAGACGGATCGTGACCGGCAGGCCCTTCATGATCTCGAACAGGTCGACGAAGTCGGCGCGCTGCATCGGCAGCAGCTTCGCCAGCGCCGCGCGGCGCGCGCCCTCGTCCTCGGCGAGAATCATTTCGCGCACGGTACGAATGCGCGTTTCCTCGAAGAACATATGCTCGGTGCGGCAAAGCCCGATGCCCTCGGCGCCGAACTTCAGCGCGGTGCGCGCGTCCGCCGGTGTATCCGCGTTGGTGCGGACCTTGAGCTTGCGAACCTGATCGGCCCAGCCCATCAATGTGGTGAAGTCGCCGGACAGTTCCGGCTCGATCATCGGCATACGTCCGGCCAGCACCTGGCCGAGCGAGCCGTCGATGGTGATGACATCGCCGGCCTTGAAGCTGCGATTGCCGATGGTCATCATGCCACGTCCATAGTCGACGCGGATGGTGCCGCAACCGGACACACAGGGCTTGCCCATGCCGCGCGCGACCACCGCCGCGTGGGAGGTCATGCCGCCGCGCGTGGTGAGAATGCCTTCGGCAGCGTGCATGCCGTGGATGTCTTCCGGCGAGGTCTCGACACGAACCAGAATGACTTTACGTCCATCGGCCTGGAGCTTGGCGGCTTCGTCCGACGAGAACACGATCTCGCCCGCAGCGGCGCCGGGCGAGGCCGGAAGCCCCGTGGCGATAACGTCACGCTTGGCGACCGGATCGATGGTCGGGTGGAGCAACTGATCCAGTGAAGCCGGATCGATGCGCGCGATCGCGTCCTTCTTGGTGATCAGGCCTTCGTTCGCAAGTTCGACCGCGATGCGCAGCGCAGCCTTCGCGGTGCGCTTGCCGTTGCGGGTCTGCAGCATCCACAGCTTGCCCTGCTCGACCGTGAATTCCATGTCCTGCATGTCGCGGTAGTGCTTTTCGAGCTGCGTGTAGATGCGCGTCAGCTCCTTGAACGCATCCGGCATGGCGACTTCCATCGACGCCTTGTCCGAACCGGAATCCTTGCGCGCGTATTCGGTGATGTCCTGCGGCGTGCGGATGCCCGCGACAACGTCCTCGCCCTGCGCGTTGATGAGGAATTCGCCGTAGAGGCGCTTCTCGCCGGTGGACGGGTTGCGCGTAAACGCAACGCCGGTCGCCGAGGTGTCGCCCATGTTGCCGAACACCATCGACTGAATGTTGACGGCTGTGCCCCATGACTCGGGGATATCGTGCAGGCGGCGATAGGTCACCGCGCGCGCATTCATCCATGACGAGAACACGGCGCCGACCGCGCCCCACAACTGCGCGTGCGGGTCCTGCGGAAAGTCATGGCCGGTTTCGCGAGCCACGGCGTCCTTGTATCGGCCGACCAGATCGACCCAGTCGTCCGCGGTCAGTTCGGTGTCGAGCGAATAGCCCTTGCTGTCCTTGTAGGTGTCGAGGATGTCCTCGAAGTGATGATGCTCGAAGCCGAGCACCACGTCCGAATACATCGTGATGAAACGGCGATAGCTGTCATAGGCGAAGCGGCGGTCGCCGGAGAGCGATGCCAGCGCCTCGACGGTCTTGTCGTTGAGGCCGAGGTTGAGCACGGTGTCCATCATGCCCGGCATCGACGCGCGGCCGCCGGAGCGCACCGACACCAGCAGCGGGTTCTTCGCATCGCCGAATGTCTTGCCGGCGATCTGGCCGACGGTGTCCAGCGCCTTCTCGACCTGCGCCTTCAGATCCTTCGGATAGGTTTTGTTGTTGGCGTAGAAGTACGTGCAGACCGACGTCGGGATCGTGAAGCCGGGAGGCACCGGCAATCCGAGATTGGCCATCTCGGCGAGGTTCGCGCCCTTGCCACCGAGCAGGTCGCGCATCCCGGCCTTGCCCTCGGCGCGGCCGTCACCGAATGTGTAAACCCACTTGCCGGCCTTGATGCCGGAAGCCTTGATGCCAGAAGCCTTGGACGCTGGCGCGGATGTCTTCGCGCTTGTCTTGCCAGCTTTGGCCGTTTTCGCTGCGGCTGGCTTCGCTTTCGAAGCCGGTCTGGATTTGGAAACTGATTTTGGAGAGGACTTCGCGGCGGATTTCTTCGATGAGGCTTTGGCCATGGCTTCCAGACGCTGCATGAGTGAAACGGCAGCGGCGTTACACCACGGTTGCCCGTTCGCGCGCAAGCGACTCCCGGCGGATATCCGCGTTTTCGGTCACGGACGGTTACAGATTGTTACAGATTCCGGGAAATTTCGGCTTTTGCCCCGAGAACTGTAACAATCTGTAATGTCCCGTTACTTAATTATCCCCAATCCGATGATGCCGACCAGAATGAGATAGATCGCGACGATGAAATTCAGCAGTCGCGGCATGATGAGAATCAACACGCCGGCAATCAGTGCGACGATCGGCTGAAGGTGGGTGCTGAGTGTCATCTGTTCTCTCCAGGGAGGTGGGTGGCAAGGACGATCTGAAAACGCGAATCGCAAGAAAGTTATCCTCACGCCGCGCGCAGCAACAGCTAATGGCGCAAATGACCTGTTGGTTCCCGTTGGCGCGCGCCTGCCGCTTCATCGCCTGCATTCCCATGAAAATGCCCCGGTGAAATCACATTCGCGCAGGAACGACGAGCGGCGGCATGGATTGTCAATCCGGTCGATCGGCCGTTGCCGGTTTCCAAGCGTGGCCGCATGAGCGCATCAATGCGCGCGGTTCATGCTCCTCGCATAAGGAGAACACCATGCGTACTCCCCTTCTCGCTGCAGCGCTGCTGACAGCCGCCACGGCACTGCCGCTCGCAGCGCACGCTCAGCAGCGCATTATCGTTGAGGAAGGCGTCACGACGGGCCTCGTGGGTCCGGGTGTCGGCATCATCACCGAAGACGAGCGTCCGCGCTTTCGTCAGTACATCGTTCAGGAGCGCGTGCCGTCTTACGCCATCGAGGCTCCGGTGAGGGTCGGCACCGTGCTGCCCGAAGCAGGCGTGACCTATTACGACGTGCCGCAGCAATACGGCGCGACCAGCTATCGATACACCGTTGTCAACGACCGTCCGGTTCTGGTCGAGCCGCGCACCCGCCGCGTGATGCAGGTGATCGACTAGTTGATCGACCAGGCAGTTTCGTTTGTGCGGAACAGGCTCCCCTCCCGTTTTGCACAAGCGGCATGACCCCGCTCCGGCACTCCCGGGCGGGGTTTCTTTGATCCGATGCTTACGATCCCTTCAGGATCGACAGAATGTTGCTGGTGGTCTTGTAGCTCTGGACCAGGTTATCACGGAACGCAGGGCTCCATCCCGATGCCTGACGTTCCTCATCGCTCATCGCCGAATAGCTTTGCAGAATGCCAAGGCTCAGCTGGCTGGGATCGCCGCTCTGCTGGCTCTGCTTTAGCGACGTGAGGATGCTGGCGCGCGTGCGCGAATCCAGTTCCTTCTTGGCCGCATAACTCTCAAGATTTGAGAATTTCTGATCCTGATTGAGCGCGATCGCCGACAGCGAGCGGTTGTCGATCGACGCGAAGTCCACAAGCTGGCCGGTCTTGCGCCCCGGATCGAAAACCAGTTCCTTGCCGGCGGCGGCGGCCACGGCCGCCTGCGCGTCGAGCGTGGCGCGCGCGCCGGTGGCGACATCCGCGAAACTTGCTGTCGATGTCGTGGGCGCCGAGCCGTCCGGATATTGCTTGAAGTAGGCGGCGACCGGATCGCCGGAAATGCCGGACGGCGCCATATCCGGTTTTTGCTTGGCGGCGTCGAAACCCTTCAGCACGGCGGCGCGCTGCGCAGCCCACGTCGCCGTGGCCTTTTCCTCATTGCTCGCGCCATCGAGATAATCCAGCGCGGCCTTGTAGACGACGGTGTAGTTCCTGGTCATCGACGTCGCCGCGGCAGCAGGCGCAAGCGCCGTGTCGAAGCGATTCTGCAACTCGCCGAAAGCGACTGTTTGCTCGTCGGGCGTGAACTTGCCGCCGCTGTTGGTGGCGATCGCAAACAGCGCGCGGCGATCCAGAGATGCCAGATCAATCGTGGTCTTGCCGTCGGCGCCGATCGGGCTGGTGACTTTTGCGTCGGCGTAAAGCTTGTCGAGCGTTACGCGCGCATCATTGGCGACGGTCGTGAAATCCGGAATCGCCGCATCGCTGGCGAGCCTGGCTTTCGCGGCATCCGACAGCGTGAGATTGGTTGCCGCGTTCGGATCGTATGAATTGCTGCTACTGCCTGCGTCCGCCGCGTTGAGCGCATCGGCCAACGACGGCTGCGCGGCGGCAGCCGCACGCGCATAAGCGGAGCCGTATTGGGCGTAAGGATTGGTGCCGGGATTGATCGACGTCATGGGTCGTCCGCCGTTAGCCGCTGTTAACGAAGGTTACCGGAACCTTTCAGAACATGGTTAACGGAAGGTAAACTTCTGCAAGCGTGCATCCAGCCCGCTGCTGTTTCACCTCGCCCCGCTTGCGGGGAGAGGTCGGAGCCGAAGTGCAACGAAGGCTCCGGGTGAGGGGCCAATCTGCGGTCGCGAGACGAAGTTGGCCCTCACCCCAACCCTCTCCCCGCACGCGGGGCGAGGGAGCGCATCGGAAACGCTCTCGCGCTTAATCCTGAATCTTCGAGAAATCCGCCACCGCGCGGGTTGCTTCTCGGATTTCGTTGAGCAGCTTCAGGCGGTTTTCGCGCACGGCCTTGTCGTCGTCGTTGACCTTCACCTTGTCGAAGAAGGCATCGACCGCCGGTCGCAGCTTGGCCATCGCGGTCATTGCCGATGCGAAGTCCTCCTTGGCGACGGCGGCACTGGCCTCGGTCTTCACCTGGGCGATCGCGCTGGCGAGCTTCTTCTCTTCATCGAGTTGATACAGCTTCGCATCGGGCGCGCCGTCGAACTTGCGCTTGTCCTTCTTCTCCTCGATGGCAAGGATGTTCGACGCGCGCTTGGTGCCTGCGAGCAGGTTCTTTCCGTCGTCGCTTTCCAAAAATTTGCCAAGCGCTTCGACACGGCGGACGACCATCAACAGATCATCCTGCCCGCCGAGCGCGAACACGGCGTCCACGAGATCATGGCGTGCGCCCTGTTCGCGTAACTGCGCTTTCAGGCGATCAGCGAAGAAGGTGAGCAGATCGTCGCCGTCATGCGGCTTTGCCGCTTTGGCGAAAGCAGCAAGCAATGGCACCCGGATTCCGTTATCGCTCACAAGGCGGATAACGCCGAGCGCCGCACGACGGAGTGCGAACGGGTCTTTCGATCCCGTCGGCTTCTCATCGATGGACCAGAAGCCAGTCAGAATGTCGAGTTTGTCCGCAAGCGCGACGGCAACCGAAACCGGATCGGTCGGCACGCGATCCGCAGGACCCTGCGGCTTGTAGTGATCTTCCGAGGCGCTCGCGACGGATGCATCGGCGCCCTGCGCCAACGCGTAATACTTGCCCATCAGGCCCTGAAGTTCGGGGAACTCGCCGACAACTTCAGTCAGCAAGTCGGCCTTGGCGAGTTTCGCGGCGGCTTCCACCTTCTTCGGATCAGCCTTCACCAGCGGCGCGAGTTCGACCGCGAGCCGCGTGATGCGCGCGATGCGCTCGGCCTGCGTGCCGAGCTTTTCATGAAACACGATCTGGTCGAACTTCTTCAGCAAATCGTCCGGCGACTTGTCTTTCCAGCTCTTCAGATCGCTTTCATAGAAGAACTTGGCGTCGCTCAACCGCGCGCGGATAACGCGCTCGTTGCCCGCGACGATGGCCTTGCCGCCGTCGCTCGCTTCGATGTTCGCGGTCAGAATGAACTTGTTGGCGAGCTTGCCGGTCTTCGGATCGCGAACGACAAAGCACTTCTGGTTGTTGCGGATGGTGGCGCGGATCACCTCGCCGGGGATCGACAGAAATTCTTCGTCGAACGATCCCATCAGCACCACCGGCCATTCGACCAGGCCCGCCACTTCGTCGAGCAGCACCTGATCCTCGACAAGCTCAAACCCCTGCGCGAAGGCAAGGTTCTTCGCCTCGGTCAGGATGATGTTCTTGCGGCGCTCGGGATCGAGCACGACTTTCGCCGCTTCCAGCTTCGACACGTAATCGTCGAAGCGGCGCACGCTGAATTCGGCGGGCGCCATGAAGCGATGGCCGCGCGTGGTCTGTCCGGCTTCGATGCCGGCGATGTCGAACTTCACGACTTCGGGTTCTTCGGTCTCGATGCCGAAAGTGGCGATGATCGAATGCAGCGGCCGCACCCAGGTCAGCGCGCCGTTCTTCGCGGAGCGCTCGCCCCAGCGCATCTGCTTGGGCCAGGGGAACGTGCGGATGATCAGCGGAATCATCTCCGCGATCACATCGATGGCCGGACGGCCCGGCTTCTCGATCAGCGCGATATAGAAATCGCCCTTCGGGTCGCGCTGGATCTTCGCCTCATCCAGCGACTTGAGGCCGGTCGCCTTGAGAAAGCCCTGCACGGCCGCATCGGGCGCGCCCATCTTCGGGCCCTTGCGCTCCTGCTTGAGGTCGGGCTGGCGCACAGGAATGCCGTGCACGGTCAGCGCGAGGCGGCGCGGCGTCACGAACGCTTTCGCGCCCTCATAAACGAGACCTTCGGCGACCAGCTTGTCGGTCACCATGCGGCGCAGGTCTTCCGCCGCCTTCGCCTGCATGCGCGCGGGAATTTCTTCGGAGAACAGTTCGAGGAGAAGATCAGGCATCTTACGCCACCCTGCCCGCTTCGGTGTGCATCCATGCCTGGCCGCAGGCTTTCGCAAGCTCGCGCACGCGCAGGATGTAGCTCTGGCGCTCGGTGACCGAGATCACGCCGCGCGCATCGAGCAGATTGAACACGTGGCTCGCCTTGATGCACTGGTCGTAGGCCGGCAGCGCCATCAGGTGCGCCTCGCGCTTGCCATCCTGCCAGCCCGCCTCGAGATATTTCTTGCAAGCTTCTTCCGCCATCGAGAATTGCTTGAACAGCATGTCCGCGTCGGAGTGCTCGAAATTGTGCCGCGAGTATTCCTGCTCCGCTTGCAGGAACACGTCGCCATAGGTGACCTTCTCGTCACCGTCGCGGCCGTTGAAGTTGAGATCGTAAACGCGATCGACGCCCTGCACATACATCGCGAGGCGTTCGAGGCCGTAAGTGAGTTCGCCCGCCACCGGCGCGCATTCGACGCCCGCGACCTGCTGAAAGTAAGTGAACTGCGAGACTTCCATGCCGTCGCACCAGCATTCCCAGCCGAGGCCCCACGCGCCCAGCGTCGGGCTCTCCCAGTCGTCCTCGACGAAACGCACATCGTGCAGATGCAGATCGACACCGATGGCTTCGAGCGACTTGAGATAGAGACCCTGAATGTCCGGCGGCGACGGCTTCAGGATCACCTGAAACTGATAGTAGTGCTGCAGGCGGTTCGGGTTCTCGCCGTAACGGCCGTCCTTCGGGCGGCGCGACGGCTGCACGTAAGCCGCGTTCCAGCGCTTCGGGCCGAGCGCGCGCAGCGTCGTCGCCGGATGGAACGTGCCCGCGCCCACTTCCATGTCGTAGGGCTGCAGGATGACGCAGCCATGGTCGGCCCAGTAACGCTGCAGCGTCAGGATCAGGCCCTGAAACGAGCGTTCGGGACGCATGTGCGGAGGCAGGGAATCCATCGGACGTCTTTGATCTTTGGCAGGGGGTGATTTGCGCGCGGACCGTATCGGCGCGGGCTAACGGAATCAAGGCGATAGCCTCAATTCCTGCCGGAATCGGCGCAATTTTAGCGGTCCCCCGAACGCCGGTTTAACCGCGCGAATGAACAGGCGCCCGCGCGTTCGTCTTTATTAGCAACCTCCCCTTAGCAAGGTCGCCATTGCAACCAACGGCCGGGTTTAACCGGCGGTGCTTTTGACGGGGATGGCAATGATTGTGTTTCAGGTTCTGCTTGCGGCCGCCGTGATGGCTGCGCTCTGCATCATGACCATCAACGACGTGCGCAGGCACGGCTGATCGTCTCGTACCCCGCTTTCGCGATCATGGCCTGTAGGTCCCGGTCTCGGGATCGCGGCGGAGTTTTGGAAGGCTCTCCTGCTCGGCGGGTTTGGCCTTGCGCGCATCGTCGAGTTCGCGATTGATGCGCTTGCCCTCGCGCACCGCGAAACGCACCAATGCCGCGCCACCCAGAATTCCGGCGGCAATCAGGATCAGCGGCGGCATCGTCGGTCTCCCGTTCTACAAACCGTAACGCGCCCAGACCGCGCGTTCTTCCAGCGTCGAAATCAGATCCTGTGAAAATCCCGTGAAGTCCAGCACGGACGATCCCGCGCCGGGCTTGCGGCCTGCAAGGCCCGACAGCAGTCCTGTCGGCGGCGCGATCACCGGCATCTGAACTTTCTCGCCGTATCGCGCGCGCAGCACGGTGCGCAAGTCGCCGATGGCATCGGCCAGACCGAGTTTCACCGCGCGCTCGCCCGCCCAGTATTCGCCGGTGAAAAGATAATCGCCTTCACCCTTGAGCCGCGCGCCGCGGCTGTCCTTCACCAGCGTGATGAAGGTGTCGTGGATCTCGCGCTGGATCGCCTTCAGCCGCGCGACATCCTCGGGGTTCTCCGGCAGGAACGGATCGAGCGTCGCCTTGTGATCGCCCGACGTATAGAGCCTGCGCTCGATACCGACCTTCTTGATCAGTTCGGTAAAACCGAACGTGCCGCCGACCACGCCGATCGAGCCGACGATAGACGACGGATCGCAGAAAATCTCATCGCCCGCGCACGCGATCATGTAGCCGCCGGATGCCGCCACATCCTCGACGAACACCAGCACGCGCAGTTTCTTCTCGGCGGCGAGCTGGCGGATGCGCTGATAGATCTGCCGCGACTGAACCGGCGAGCCGCCGGGCGAATTGATCACCAGCGCGACCGCTTTTGCGCCCTTGGTTGCGAAGGCGCGCTCCAGCGTCCGGGACACGCCGGACAGCGACATACCCGGCCGCAGCGGCGTCACCGCGCCGATCACACCAGACAAACGCACCACGGGCACCACCGCCCCGCCGCGCCATCGCGCCGGCAGCAGATTTCTCAATCTCGCGCCAAAGTGATCTCTGCCGTCATTCTCGGCCATGGAAAGCCCTTCATGTTCACGGTTTATTATTCGGTAACTGGCATCAGGAGCCATCAGCACATTCGACAATCGTTAAGCACGTCGTTTGTGCCGAAATTCCGTCTAAATATCTGATCGGACGGGATTTCCTTGAATTCTCCGGTTATTCGCCGGAGCGCGGCAAAACTGGAACGCACTTTGCTTTGCAACAATCACAACGGTTGCAGCAGCGCAGCCCTAAAGGTGCAAAAATGAAGATTTACCTCCTGATCTTGCTGATTAGCGTTCTCCTGACGACCATCCACTTCACCCAGGTGCCCGAAAAGGGACCAAAATCGGTAACCCAATAAGCAGACTGCTGGCCCGCTGAGCATTCAGCGGTCGGCATTCAACAGTTTATGGCGCCTTCGCCATCGGCAATGTGGCCTTTCCGCCCAGGATGGCCTGAGCTTTCGCTCCTGCTTCCCCATTCGTATCCAGAAGCACAAGGTCAGCGTGCAGCACCAGCGGCGCCCGTCCGCCTTTGACGGCGCTGACCAGCACACGGATCGCAGCCGCGCCAGGAGTGGGATGAACCGGCAGGATTTCGACGCTGCCGAATCCGCGTGCCAGCGCGGTCAACACCTCGGCCAGTCCGTCCGCCCGCCAGATCAGCGTCAGCGTCCCGCCGGATTTCAGCACGCGCCGCGCGGCATGGGTCCACTTTTCCAGCGTGTCGGCAGCCGCCACATGCGCAACCGCCCGCGCAGGGTCCGGTGAGGGCCGATGCCGACCCGCGTCGTGGAACGGCGGATTCATCAGCACCACATCGGCGCTGTCAGGACCAAGTCCAGACGCCGCGAAAGCATCGGCGCTGCCGGTGACATCGAGCATTGCGACATGCGCGTTGATGCCATTCACGTCCGCATTGGCGCGCGCCAATGACGCAAGCGCCGCATCGATCTCAACGAGCACCAGATCGACATTGGCGACGCGGCGGGCCACGCTGAGCCCCGCGGCACCGACGCCAGCGCCGAATTCCACCACGCGATGTCCGGGCCGCGCGGGCGCGGCTGCCGCGAGCAAGATCGCGTCATGACCCGCGCGATGGCCGCGCACCGGCTGACGCAGCCGCAATTGCCCGCCGAGAAACAGATCGTCCGTGACGCCAGTTGCCGGATTGGGGGCGGCGGGATCAGTCATTGTCCCGCAACTCATGGGCGAGGCCAGCATCGGAGAGCAGTTGCCGGGCTGCCATATTGTCGTCCTCATGGACGAGGATGCGCCGGGGGAGAACGCCCAGCGATCCGTCCATGATGCTCATGTTATTATCGAGAACGAGATGATGGATATTGGCCCCGTCCAGCAATGCGCCGATCGCAGACACCAGCACCACATCGTTGGTCCGCACCAGTTCCTTCAAAGCAGCCGTCTCCCGCAGTTGGAAACGATCCGGGAGGCCCGTTCGTTGCTCTTGCCGCATCGCACGGCAGTTTCTATTGTGCCCCTAAATTCATCCGGAGACCGGACGTGGCGGTTATTGTACCCTTTGAGAGCCACTCGACGCCATCGATAGATCGGCTTGTCGAGCTTGTTGCGTCCGACATGGAGCGCGTCAACAGCACCATTTTGTCGCGAACCGGCTCGGAAGTCACGATGATCCCCGAGGTCGCCAATCACCTGATTTCGTCGGGCGGCAAGCGTCTGCGTCCGATGCTGACGCTGGCGATGGCCAACCTCACCGGCTACACGGGCGAAGGCCATATCAAGCTCGCCGCGGCCGTGGAGTTCATGCACACCGCGACGCTGCTGCATGACGACGTGGTGGACGAAAGCGAATTGCGGCGGGGCAAGCTCTCCGCGCGCATGCTGTGGGGCAACGAGGCCAGCGTGCTGGTCGGCGACTTCCTGCTCGGGCAGGCATTCCGGATGATGGTCGAAGTCGGCTCGCTGCGCGCGCTCGACATCCTGTCGTCGGCGGCCGCCACCATCGCCGAGGGCGAGGTGATGCAGCTTGCGGCGGCGAAAAACACCGCCACCACCGAGGACGAATATCTCGCCGTGATCCGCGGCAAGACGGCTGAACTGTTCGCGGCGGCCTGTGAAGTCGGTCCCGTGATCGCCAACCGCCCGAAGGCCGAACAGACCGCCTGCCGCTCGGTCGGCATGAATCTCGGCATCGCGTTCCAGCTCGTCGACGACGTGCTGGATTACGGCGGCAAGGCCGCCAAGCTCGGCAAGAACCTCGGCGACGATTTCCGCGAAGGCAAGATCACGCTGCCGGTGGTGCTGGCGTTCCGCCGCGGCAACGACGTCGAGCGCGCATTCTGGATCCGCACCCTGGAGAAGGGCGAGATCGCGGACGGCGATCTCGATCACGCCATCGGCCTGATGACCAAGCATCGCACGCTCGAAGACGCGATGAACCGCGCCCAGCATTACGGCGCCATGGCCGTCGACGCGCTGGCGCTGTTTCCGTCATCGCCGATGAAGACCGCGCTCGAGCAGGTCGTCGCGTTCTGCCTCGCGCGCTCGCACTAGCTTCTTTTCAGCTCAGCACGCCGGCATGAACCCACCAGCCGGGGTGGGCTTGCGAAATGGCTTTCGCTGCCTGGCCCGCATCGCCGATGGTCTGGAAGATCGCAAAGCACGTCGCGCCCGAACCCGACATGCGCGCGAGCCGCACACCCTCCGTCGCACGCAGCGCTTCCAGCACATCACCAATGATCGGTTCGACTTTCAGCGCCGGCCGCTCCAGATCGTTGGTGCCTCTTCCAATCGCATCGAGCCACGCATCGAATGACGCACCGTCCGCCGGCCAGCCGGGTGACAGCATCACGTCGCCCGCGCCCGCAAGAAATTCGCCCTTGCCGAGCCCGAGAGCCGCGAACACATCCTTGGTCGCGACGCCGACGCGCGGATTGACCATCACGCATGGCATCGACGGCACGTCGAGCATCGACAGATTTTCGCCCACGCCGGTCATTGTGCAGGCCTTTGAAGCGAGACACACCGGAATGTCTGCGCCGGTTTCGCGCGCGACATCGACAATGCGCTGATCATCGCTTGCAATGCCGTTCGCCTGCGCCAGCAGCCGCAAGGCCGCCGCTGCGTCCGCCGAACCACCGCCGATGCCGGCCGCGACGGGCAGATGCTTGTCCAGCGTGAAGTGTCCAAGCGTCAGGCCGGGAATGCGCTCGCCGAGCAGCCGCGCCGCGCGAATGACCAGATTGTCGGCAGTATCTCCACAGGCCTCTGCTCCGGGACCGCCGGTCGAAAGATCGAGTTGCGGACCGGGCGTCAGCGTCAGCGTGTCCGCGCAGTCGGCGAACACCACGAGGCTTTCGATGTCATGATAACCGTCGGCGCGGCGGCCGAGAACGCGCAAAGTCAGGTTGACCTTGGCGCGGGCGGTTTCGGTCAGAAGGGTCATCGAGTTTCCGCCATTCCAGGCAACGACATATCGCGCACAGATTTGGCCTGCGCGCGCTCAGGAAGCTCAATGGTTATTGAGGAAGATGGATTGCCGGGTCAAGCCCGGCAATGACATGGAGGGACGCCGATCGTTGACGGCCGAAAGAACGGCCTGGATCAGCCGCCCCGGCCGTCTTCTTTCTTCTTCTCGGCGGCGGCCGCGTTCGAGGTATCCTCCGGCAGGCCGTCACGCAGCTTGGCCTCGATCTTCGGCAGCTCTTCCGCCTCGGGCTTGAGATCGCGCGCATGAGCCCACTGGAATTTCGCCTCAAGCGTCCGCCCGACGCGCCAGTAGGCGTCGCCAAGATGGTCGTTGATCGTCGGATCTTCCGGCTTGAGATCGATCGCGCGTTCGAGATTCTTCACGGCGTTCTCGTAGTCGGCGATGCGGTAGTAAGCCCAGCCCAGCGAATCCACGATGTAACCGTCATCCGGCCGCTGCTCGACCGCGCGGCGGATCATCTTCATGGCTTCATCGAGATTGATGCCCTGATCGATCCACGAATAGCCGAGATAGTTGAGAACGTGCGGCTGCTCGGGCTGCATCTCGAGCGCCTTCTTGAGATCGGCCTCGGCCTTCGACCACTGCTTCGAGCGCTCGCCGCAAATGCCGCGGAAGTAATAGAACACCCAGTTCGGCTTCTCCGTTCCGGCCTGGACCTCGATGCCCTTGCCGTAGGTCTCGCTGCAATCCTCGAACTTCTTGCGCGCACGCTCGATGTTGCCGAGCGCCATGATCGCCTCAAGGTCCTTCGGATCGTCGGCAACGACGGCCTTCAGAATCTTGATGCCTTCATCGGTGCGATCGACGGCGTCGAGATCGGTCGCAAGCTGGATCTGTGCGTTGCGCTTGAGCGGCGACGTCGCGGGGACGCGCTCATACACCTTGATCGCCATCTGCGGCTTCTTCACGGATTCATAGAGATCCGCCAGCGAAAGCAGCGCGAGAGAATGGTTCGGGTTGAGGTAAAGCGCGAGCTGAAGATAGACCAGCGCGAGATCCTCACCGCCGCGGCGCGTGAGCGACGCGCCGATGCCGTACAGCGCCTCGGCCGCGCCCTGCTGCGGCGTTTCCGCCAGCGGCGACAGCTTCTTGCCTGCCTTGGTTTCGCGGATGCCTTCCACCACCAGCGGATGGCGCGCGAGCTTCTTGTCGAAACCCTCATAGATGGCGGTCGCAGCCGCCGCGTCCTTGTTGCGCGACAGCCAGCGCGCATAGGCGTCCGACACCCGCAGCGCGGAATCGTCGAGCTTGTAGGCGCGCTCGAAGCGAACGCCCGCGTCCTTCTGCTTGTTGGCAAGCTCAAGGATCATGCCGGTGTGGAGATCCTTGAAGATCGGATACCATTCCGGTCCCGCCAGCTTGTCGATATTGGCGACCGCCGCCTGCGTGTTGCCTGCGCCGTAGCTCGCCCATCCCGACAGCAGCGTCGCAACCAGATCGGTGATCGGCCCGCGGATCGACTGATTGATGTTCTGCTGGGCGGCGGCGTACTGCTTCTGACGCAGCGAGCGCACGCCCGCGACCAGCCGCGCGACGCGATTGTTCTTGTCGATGGTCAGAATGCGATCGGCGAGCTTCACGGCCTCGTCGATGTCGCCATCGGCGAGCGACGCGATGAAGGCGCGGTCGAGCAGTTCGTTGTTCTTCGGATCGGAGCGCAGCGCCGCGCGGTAGAATGCAGCGGCTGCGGTAGCGTCGCGGTCGACGCTGGCGTGACGCGCGGCGAGATAGCTGCCGGACACGGTCAGGCCGATCAGATCACGCGAGGTCGGGAACGTTGCCTGCTTGGCGTCTTCGCTGGCGCTGGTGCGGGTTTGCGCGGCGAGCGGACCGGCATAGGCCAGCACCGACGTCAGAGCGAGTGTGGCAACGGCCACGCGACTGAAACGACCTTGGAACATCACGCTCGCCGGCTCCATGATTGGGGTGTGCGACCGGTCAGGCCAGCAGCATCGGGACAATGGCTCTTTTGGCTGTCATCCGCAAGGATTCGAGCCGTCAAACGACGAGCCCAGCCAGTGTGGCGCAATCGTGACGATCCGCCATCCTCGCGCAATCGTGCTTACATTGACTGATAATTAGGCCCGCCGCCGCCCTCGGGCGGAACCCATGTAATATTACCGTTCGGGTCTTTCACGTCGCAGGTTTTGCAGTGGACGCAGTTCTGGGCGTTGATCTGGAAACGCGGCCCGGACGATTCCTCGACCCATTCGTAAACGCCTGCGGGGCAGTAGCGATTCGAAGGACCGGCGAACACGTCGTGCTCCGAGGTCTTTTGCAGGTTCATGTCCGCCACCTTGAGATGGATCGGCTGATCCTCCTCATGGTTGGTGTTGGACAGGAAGACCGACGACAACTTGTCGAAGGTCAGCTTGCCGTCCGGCTTCGGGCCGGCAATCGGCGCATGCGCCTTGGCAGGATCCAGCGTCTTGCGATCGGGCTTGGCGTGCGACAGCGTGCCGAACAGCGAAAAGCCGAACAGTGTGTTGGTCCACATGTCGATACCGCCAAGGCCAACGCCGACGATGGTGCCGAACTTCGACCACAGCGGCTTGACGTTGCGGACCTTGAACAGGTCCTTGCCGACCGCCGAATCGCGCCAGCCGTTTTCGTATTCGACGATTTCATCGTTGGCGCGCCCGGCCGCGAGCGCCGCCGCGACATGTTCCGCCGCCTGCATCCCGGTGCCCATCGCGTTGTGGACGCCCTTGATGCGCGGCACGTTGACGAAACCGGCCGCGCAGCCGATCAGCGCGCCGCCCTTGAAGGTCAGGCGCGGCACCGACTGGTAGCCGCCTTCGGTGATCGCGCGCGCGCCATAGGCGATGCGCTTGGCGCCCTCGAAAACGCCGCTGATCTTCGGATGGGTCTTGAAGCGCTGGAATTCATCGAACGGCGAAAGGTAAGGATCGTCGTAGTTCAGATGCACGACGAAACCGACGGCGACGAGGTTCTCGTTGTAGTGATAAAGGAACGATCCGCCGCCGGTGGACATGTTCAGCGGCCAGCCGAAGGAATGCTGGATCAGCCCCTTCTTGTGTTTCGCCGGATCGATCTGCCAGACCTCCTTGAGGCCGATGCCGAACTTCGACGGCTCAGAATCCTTGTCGAGCGCGAACTTCGCGATCAGCTGCTTGGTGAGAGAACCGCGCGCACCTTCCGCGAACAGCGTGTACTTGCCGAGCAATTCCATGCCGCGCGTGTAGGACGCCTTGTGCGAACCGTCGCGCGCCACGCCCATGTCGCCGGTGGCGATGCCGCGCACCTCGCCATTTTCACCGTAGAGCACCTCGACCGCGGCGAAGCCGGGATAGATTTCAACGCCGAGCGCTTCCGCGCGCGGGCCGAGCCAGCGGCACACGTCGCCGAGCGAGCCGATGAAGCAGTGATGGTTGTTCATCAGCGGCGGCATCATGAAGTTTGGCAGCTTGATCGCGGAGCTACCCGTCATCCAGAAGAACTGGTCGTCCTTCACCTGCGTCTTCAGCGGACAGTCGGCGTCGTCGCGCCAGTCCGGGATCAGCTTGTCGAGCGAGACCGGATCGATCACAGCACCCGACAGAATATGCGCACCGACTTCCGAACCCTTCTCGACCACGACAACCGTCAGTTCCGGGTTGATCTGCTTCAGCCGGATGGCGGCCGCCAGACCCGATGGCCCTGCTCCGACGATCACAACGTCGAATTCCATGGAATCGCGCGGCGGAAGCGGCTCGGTGCTCATGATGTCATCTCGAAATGGCGTTTCAGAATGTTTCTAAGCATGGTTCTTCCCGATTTTCAGCGCAAGAACAACCCCGTTTCGCTGCAGCGCGATCCGTCCTAGATTGACGCCGTGCCGATGTCAGAACCCACGCCTACAGCCCGCGAACTTCTCGCCTTCTATCTGGAGGCCGGGGTCGATTGCGCGTTGTCGGATACCCCCGTCGATCGCCTGTCGGAAGAGCCGGCGGCGGAGGAAAAGCCGGCAGCCAAGCCCGCACTGTTCCGCACTGCGAACCCTGTTCCTCCGCCGATTCCGGCCGGGCCTGTGCCCGCGCCGGACGCCGCGATCATGTCGGCGCGCGAGATTGCGCCCCAGGCGGCATCGCTTGCGGAACTGCGCGCGTTGCTCGAGCGCTTCGACGGCTGCGCGCTGAAATCGACCGCGACGCGGCTGGTGTTCGCCGACGGCAACCCGGAAGCGAAAATCATGTTCGTCGGCGAAGCGCCAGGACGCGACGAGGATCTGGAAGGACTGCCGTTCGTCGGCCGCTCCGGCAAGCTGCTCGACCTGATGATGGCCGCCATCGGCCTCAACCGCAGCAATGCCTATATCGCCAACATCATCCCGTGGCGGCCGCCGGGCAATCGCGATCCATCGCCGCAGGAAACGCAGATCTGCCTGCCCTTCATTCGGCGGCAGATCGAACTCGTCGATCCCGATGTGCTGGTGTGTCTCGGCAAGCCGTCGTCACAGGCCGTGCTCGATCTCAAGGACGGCATCATGAAAACCCGCGGCCGATGGTTCGACTACGACACCGGCAAGCGAACGATCAAGGCGATGGCGACATTCCATCCGGCGTATCTGTTGCGGCAGCCGAGCTACAAGCGCCTGACATGGCAGGACCTGCGCGCGGTGCAAAAAGCGCTTCAGGGCTGACGGCGCTGACGCTCAGCTAACCTTCCTCATTCTTTCGATCGCGTCTTCTTTGGATCGCACCCGGGCTTTGCATGACGGCCATCACGGGATTGCACGTGGAAGAATCTCCTATTTCCATCCATAAGCATGAAAGAAATAACCAAGAAACAGCCCCGGGTGGAATGTGACGGCTAACACGGCAGAGACGACCAACGACACCCGCGCACGTGCAAACGTCAAACGGCTTGCGGCAGCGCAAGCTTTGACCGGCGCCAATGCGGCGGTCATTTTTGCAACCGGCTCGATCGTCGGCGCAACGCTCGCCCCCAGCATTTCGCTCGCGACCTTGCCGCTCTCGATCTACGTGCTGGGGCTCGCTGCCGGCACGTTGCCCACGGGCATGATCTCGCAAGCGTTTGGCCGGCGCGCCGCATTCATCGCAGGCACCGGATGTGGGGCGCTGTGCGGTGTCGTCGCCGCTGTCGCCATCCTGCAAGGCTCATTCGTCCTGTTCTGCTTCGCGACATTTCTCGGCGGACTCTATGGCGCGGTGTCGCAGTCCTACCGTTTTGCGGCGACGGACGGC
This sequence comes from Afipia sp. GW821-FHT04G03, assembly GCF_059419985.1. Classification (NCBI taxonomy): domain Bacteria; kingdom Pseudomonadati; phylum Pseudomonadota; class Alphaproteobacteria; order Hyphomicrobiales; family Nitrobacteraceae; genus Afipia; species Afipia sp. GW821-FHT04G03. The sequence continues at coordinate 296,336 of NZ_JBWKSV010000004.1, forward strand.
GCCAGCGCCGCGTATCGCCCGAAAGCGATTTCGTGGGTGATGGCCGGCGGCGTGTTCGCCGGCGTACTCGGTCCGCAACTTGTGCAGTGGACCATGGATATCTGGCCGCCGTATCTCTTCGCCGTAAGCTTTCTGGTTCAGGCACTGGTCGCGCTGGTGGCGATGGCCGTGCTGTCGACCGTCGATGCGCCCAAACCTCCTCCTGCACATCTGGCGGGAGGACGACCGCTGCTGGAGATCGTGCGGCAACCGCGATTCATCGCGGCGGCGGTGTGCGGCGCGGTTTCCTTTACGGGCATGAACCTGCTGATGACATCCGCGCCGCTGGCGATGAAGTTCTGCGGACTGAGTCTCAGCGATTCCAATTTCGGCATCCAATGGCACATTGTCGCGATGTTCGCGCCGAGCTTCTTCACCGGTTCGCTGATCTTGCGGTTCGGCGCGGCGAAGATCGCGGCACTCGGCCTTCTGCTGGAGGCGACCGCCGCGACGATTGGATTGTCTGGCATCACCGCGCCGCATTTCTGGGCCGCCCTGTTCATGGTCGGCATGGGCTGGAATTTTTCGTTCGTCGGCGCATCGGCACTGATTGTCGAGACGCACCGTCCGCAGGAAGGCAAGAAAGTTCAGGCCTTCAACGATTTCATCGTGTTCGGGCTGGTGGCGATCGGCTCGTTCTCATCGGGCCAGTTGCTCGCCAGCTACGGCTGGTCGATGGTCAACATCGTCGTGTTCCCAGCGGTGGCCATTGCGCTCGCAGGCCTCGCTCTTTCCGCGATGATGCAGCGGCGAGTATCCGTGTAACCCCGCTCTCGCCTATCGGGATGCCTGCGGTCGCACGATGCCCCAGCCGATCCGCAGCAGCGCCTGACGGCCCCGCACCTTGTGCTCGAACGCGCGCGGCACTTCCGGCACAAGACCGGGAAACCGTTTCACGATGTCAGCGGGTGGCGTGCCAGCCGTATCCGCCGCGCGCCAGACCACCACGCCGCCGGTCTCGTTGAACGATGCCGGGGTAATCCAAGGCGTCTGTTGCGGCGTCGCATCGAGCATCACATGCGGACGCGAGGGTGCTGCGAAACCGATCAAGGTCGCGATCTGCGGATCGCCTGCGACTGCCGCAAGCGGACGGCCAGTGCGCCGCTCGAAATTCTCGCCGAAGAAAACGCCGATGTCGCGCGCGGGAAGCGATGTTCCAACGTCAGCGCTGCCAATCCACGGCTGGATGAACGTGATGCCCAGAACGACGACGACCGGCGCCGCCATGATGACGAGCCAGACCGAGCGCAGCCACTGTTGCCGGCGCAGCGGAATGAGATCGCCCGCGGTGACCACCACCGCGAGCCCGGAAAGCAGCAGCGCAATGCCGTCACCGCCGATGATCTGGTCCTTGCCGAACAACGCCGACATGAAACTGAGCGTGATCGCGGGGACCAGTACGAAAACATAGACGAACAGCCGCGCGAAGGGATCGAGCGGCGGGCGATAGATGATCGGCGCATCTTCCGCCTTGCGTTCCAGATAGCGGGAATTGGCGATCACCAGCAGCGCCACGCCAAACAGCGCGAACAGCAGGCCGGAGAGAAGCCCGATCCAGCCGAACAGCCTGTCCTGAAGTTCGGCCGCCGCGGGCAATGGCGGCAGCGCGGTCGTATCCGCGCGCAGCCACCACACCGCATAAGGCAATACCAGCACGATGACGACGACAGCCGCATAGAGCGGATCGGTCGATGCGAATGCGCGCCTGCCCCTCGCGGTCGCCGCCGCGAAAATGGCCAGCAAGGCCAGCAGCGGAATCGCCGCCGGCGTGGTCAGCACCAGCAGGCCGACCTCGACCGGCAACAGGAACCACGCGTTGCGCCGCCCCTGCCCGATGATTTGCCATGCATGAAGCAGCACCAGCGCCCACAACGGACGCGCCAGAATGAGTGGGCCGAATTCGATGCCGGGAAAGGAAAAGGCGGTGATCGTCGCCGTCAGCAACACGGCAAGCACCGCCTGCTGCGCTCCGACAATGGCGCGGCTGAGTTTGAACAGCGCCCAGAACGTCACAATGAAGCAAAGCTGCGACAGCAGGTAGACGCCGAAGATATGATTGCCGGACAGACGGAAAGCGATGTCCGCGAGCCAGAACGCGGCGGGCGGCCCAAGATGTGTGCCGACCTGATACTCCCGGCCGAAAGCCAGCACGGTCGCGACCTCACCCGGCGGGCTTCCGTACAGCAGCCACGGCAGGACCAGCCACACCGCCGCCTGCGCCAGCACCACGATCCAGAAGATCAGGCGCGGCCGGGCGCGAACCAGTTCAACGATCAGGGAGGTAAAACGCATGAAACGTATGAACCGGCATTCTGAGGGACTGCCTCACTGATAAGGCGCATCAAGCCATCCGGCAACCGAACCGCTCAGATGGCCGCAACGGCATCCTCAGCCACAACCGCCGCCTCGATTTCAACAGGCTCCGCCGCACCGTCCTGATCCGCGCCGTGTTTCTGCCGCGCGGCGGCAACAGGCGCGAAAAAGCGGCGGTGATGGACCGTCGGCCCGAGCCGGTCGAGCGCTTCGAGATGGGCCGGAACGCCGTAACCCATGTGGCGCTCGAAACCGTAGCCAGGGTGGTCGAGCGCCAGCCGGCACATCAGCCGGTCACGCGAGACCTTGGCGACGATCGAAGCCGCGGCGATCGAGATGACAATGCCGTCGCCGCCAATCACGGCCTCGCTTTCGCACGACGTATCCAGCCGGTCGCGTCCGTCGACGAACACATGCTGCGGCATTTCGGGCAAGGCATGAACAGCCCGGGCCAGCGCCCATAGCGACGCGCGAAGGATGTTGTCGCGGTCGATCCGCGATGGCGGCGCGACGGCGACCGAGACCAGCGCGGTCGCGCAAATTTCCTCGAACAGCGCCTCGCGGCGCTCCCGCGTCAGGCGCTTGGAATCGTCGATGCCTTTTGGAATCCGTTTCGGATCGAGGATCACGGCAGCGGCGACCACCGGACCTGCCAGCGGACCGCGACCGGCCTCGTCGCAGCCCGCGACCGGCCAGACGCCGCGCTTGATCAGCGCGCGCTCGCGCCGAAAGCTCGGCGGCGCCACGGCAACCACGCCGTTGCGCGGCGCGCGTTTCGCTGCCTGTGGAACCGCTGCGGATTTATCCCGAATCATGCGGCGATGCTGCGGGCGCGCGTGCCGCCCCGCAAGCCGGAATTTTCATTCTTGCCCGCTATTCAACCGAGCCGGCTTTAGAACAAATCAAGCTGCGCGTTGGCGCGCCTGGGCCGCGCGAAGTGGGCGGTCGTGAGTTTCGAGCGCCGCTTGTTGAGGCCGAGCTTCTCGCACGCGATCTCGAACCGCCGTCCGATCATCCACGCCATCGGGCCGGTGCCCTTCATGCGCGTTCCCCATTGCGAGTCGTAATCGCGGCCGTCACGCATGTCACGGATCAGCGTAAAGACATGGCGGTATCTGTCCGGATAGTTCGCCATCAGCCATTCACGGAACAGGTCGCGCACTTCAAGCGGCAGCCGCAGCAGCACGTAACTCGCTTCCTTCACGCCGGCGTGGGCGGCGGCATCGAGAATGCGCTCGATCTCGGAATCGTTCAGCGCCGGAATCACGGGCGCGACCATCACGGTCGAGGGAATGCCCGCATCGGCCAGCAGCCGCAGCGCCTCCAGCCGCTTCGGCGGCGTCGCCGCGCGCGGCTCCATGGTGCGCGCCAGCTTCGGGTCCAGCGTTGTCACCGAAATCGCGACCTTGGCGAGATTGCGCTTCGCCATCCGCGCCAGAATGTCGATGTCCCGTGTCACCAAGGCAGACTTCGTCACGATGCCGACCGGATGCCCGGTTCGCTCCAGAACCTCGAGAATGCCGCGCATGATTTTATGCTCGCGCTCGATCGGCTGATACGGATCGGTGTTGGTGCCAATCGCGATCATGCGCGGCTCGTAACCCGGTGCGGCCAGTTCCTTCTCCAGCAATTCCGGCGCATCAGGCTTGGCGAACAGTCTGGATTCGAAATCCAGCCCCGGCGAGAGCCCAAGATAGGCGTGGGTCGGGCGCGCGAAGCAATAAACACAGCCATGCTCGCACCCACGATAGGGATTGATCGAGCGGTCGAAACCGATGTCGGGCGAGTCGTTGCGGGTGATGACCTTGCGCGCGGTGTCGAGAGCGACAGTGGTCTGGAACGGCGGCAATTCTTCGAGGCTTTGCCAGCCGTCGTCGAAAACAACCCTGGCTTCGGCCTCAAACCGCCCGCTGGCGTTGGATTGCGCCCCGCGGCCCCTGCGCCGCTGGCGGTCGATGGCGACTTCGATCTCGGGAAAAGGAGAAGGAACACCCGCCGGCTCGGAGGGCGACGTGACCGGCGGGTGTTTGAGGGCATGGGATGCACGGCTCATGGGGTGAACATAGCACCGAATGAGAACAAAACAAGAACTCTCGCGCAGCGCTCACAGGAAATTTTGGAGCTGATTTTTCAGCCTGATTTTTCAGCGCCGATTTTTCGGAGCTTTTGTTTGCCTGCCGCGTTGACCGCCCGACGGACCATTGAAGGGAGACGATTATGCGAGAATTGCTTTATTCGACCGCCGCAGCCGCCGCGATTGCCGGCTCGGCTCTCTTGGCGACGCCAGCCTCCGCAGGCGCATTCTGCGCGACGCAAGCTGATGGACAGAGTTTCCGCAGTTGCGGCTATCCGACCTATGCCTCGTGCGCACGCACCGTGAGCGGCGCCGGCGGCCAGTGCGTGTCCAATCCCGGATGGCGAGGCGGTTATGGCGGATATGAGGATTCCTACGCCTATGCGCCGGGCCCTGCTTACGGCGCCGGATATTATAATGATGGACCGGGTTATTACCGCCAGCCCGGCATCGGGATCACCATCGGCGCCTACTGACCGATAGTCTCGACATCAAAAAGCCCCGGCGAACTTTCGCCGGGGCTTTCGTTTGGACCGGGCGGGTCCGCCGTTAACAAATGCCGCAAAAAGCTGCACCTGACGGGCTGTCCTGAGTGTGACAAGATGATAACGGTTCCGCACTAGGCATTGACGGACGAGCATTCCAGCCCCGGCCCATGATCAGCGTTGTCATTCCCACCGAAGGCGTCGAGCAACCTGTCGTTGCCACCCTCGCTGCCCTCGTTCCGGGGGCGGCCGCCGGAATCGTGCAGAAGGTCGTGCTGGTCGACCGGCCGGGCTCCGACACGATCGAGCGCGTGGCCGACATCGCGGGATGCGACTTCCTGAAATTCGACGGCTCGCGCGCAGCGGCCCTCGCGGCAGGGGCGGAGCAAAGCCGGTCGCCGTGGCTGCTGTTCCTGCTTCCCGGCGCCGTACTGGAAGCCGGCTGGATCGATGAGGCCGCCCAGTTCATGCAGCGGGTGTCGCTGAGCGGACGTCAGCGCGCAGGCATCTTTCGTTATGCGCGCTCGCCTTATGAGGAGGCGACGGTGCGCGACGGGATGAAATCCCTCGCCCGGTTTATTTCCGGCCCATCCGCTGACCAAGGCCTGCTGATCTCCCGCGACCATTATGAGCGCGTCGGCGGCTATGCCCCGGCTACGCGCCGCGCCGAGGCTAAACTGATCTCGAAACTTGGCCGCACCGGCCGCGCGGTGCTCAGAACCAAGATTTTCGTGGCCGCCTGAAGTAGTTGACCGCGTCAACAATAATACTTGACCGCGTCAACAATTTCATGAGAATGCCCGTCTGGACAAGACGAGGCACGTTCGCCGATGCGCGCACCTTCCAAAGACGGTCAGGACACGCGGATCGCGGCCGTCCGGCAGTTCAACCGGTTCTACACGCGCAAGATCGGCGTGCTCGAGCAGCACCTGCTGGAAAGCCCCTTCACGCTGGCCGAAGCCCGCGTGCTGTTCGAACTGGCGCATGGTGATGGCGCTCTCGCCAAGGACATCGGCGCCGAGCTGGGCCTCGACGCCGGCTACCTCAGCCGGATCGTTCAAGCGTTCACCGAACAAGGGCTGATCACACGCAAGCCGGTTCCGTCGGATCGCCGTCAGTTCAAGCTGGCATTGACCGCCAAGGGCAAGCAGGCCTTCGAGCGCCTCGACCGCACATCGCATCGGGAAGTCGGCAAGATGATCGACGCGCTTCCCGGCGATGGCGGGCAACGTCTGGTCGAGGCGATGACCACCATCGAACGATTGCTTGGCGACGAGCCGGCGGCCCGTCCGGAGGCGACGCTGCGCACGCACAGGCCCGGCGACATGGGCTGGGTCGTGCAACAGCACGGGTTTCTCTACGCGCAGGAATTTGGCTGGGATATTTCATTTGAAGGCATGGTCGCCGAGATCGTCGCGCAGTTTCTGAAAGATTTCGATCCGGCCCGCGAACGCTGCTGGATCGCCGAGATCGACGGCAAACAGGTCGGCTCGGTGTTTCTGGTCAAGCATTCCGACGACATTGCAAAGATTCGTCTGCTGCTGGTTGATCCGGCGGGACGCGGCATCGGCCTCGGCAAGCGGCTGGTCGATGAGTGCGTCGCCTTCGCGCGCCAGTCCGGCTACCGCAAAATCACGCTGTGGACGCAAAGCATGCTGCTTGCCGCACGCGGAATCTACCAAAACGCGGGGTTCAGACACGTCGCAAGCAAACCGCATCACAGCTTCGGTCATGACCTGACCGGCGAGACCTGGGAGCGCGACTTGTGATGCACGGGCGTGACGAGCGCGAATATCGCGTCACGCCCGAAATCATCGCCCTCCACACCGCCAAGGCCCGGCGGTTGCGGCTGCGCGCCTATCGCAAGGCGATGCGGATGATCCTTGCCGGCCTCTCGAAGGCCGTCAGCAAGGTTCGCCGCTGATCGGCGTCAGCTTCGCGCCTTGCCGCGCTTCAGGTGCTCGTCCAGCCGGGGCATGATCTCGACGAAGTTGCACGGCCTGGTGCGGTAGTCGAGCTGGTGCGCGAGAATGCCGTCCCATCCATCGCGGCACGCGCCCGGCGAACCGGGCAGACAGAAGATGAAGGTCGCACCGGCGACGCCCGCCGTCGCACGGCTCTGGATCGTCGACATTCCGATTTTCGCGTGACTCATCATGTGAAACGCAATCGAGAAACCGTCCATCCGTTTCTCGAACAGCGGCTCGACGGCTTCGGGCGTCACGTCGCGGCCAGTGAAGCCGGTGCCGCCGGTTGTGACGACAACGTCCACGCCTTCGTCGGCGATCCATGTTCTTAGTTTTGCGCGGATTGCCTCGACGTCGTCGGTGACGATGTCACGCGCGGCAAGGACATGCCCTGCCGCCGTGATGCGATCCGCAAGCGTGGTGCCGGACTTGTCGTCGGCAAGCGCGCGCGTATCGGAAATCGTCAGCACCGCAATATTGAGCGGGATGAACGGCGACGCGTCGTTGCTTGCAGACATGGCGGTTAAAGCTGTACGCCGGGCGCGAACGTATTGCAGGCCTGCACGCTGCCCTGCTGATAGCCGGTCATGAACCAGCGCTTGCGCTGCGCGGCCGAGCCGTGCGTGAAGGAATCCGGCACCACGCGGCCCTGCGTCTGACGTTGCAGCGTATCGTCGCCGATGGCGGAGGCGGTTTGCAACGCCGCGTCGATGTCGCCGGCTTCGAGGAAGCCCGGACGCTTCTTCTCTTCGCGGTTGACCCAGACGCCGGACAGACAATCCGCCTGCAACTCGACGCGCACCTGAATGGCGTTGGCTTCCGCCTTGCTGCTCGCCTGCTGCTGCATCTGCGTCGCCTTCGACAGGATGCCGAGCTGATTCTGGATGTGATGACCCGCTTCATGCGCGATGATGTAGGCCGCGGTGAACTTGCAGGCATTGCCCGAGCAGCCGCGGAATTTGGTCTCGATCTCGCGGAAGAATCCCGTGTCGAGGAAAATCTGCCGGTCCGGCGGACAATAGAATGGTCCCATGGCCGACTGCGCCATGCCGCAACGTCCGCCGTTGGTGGCATTACGGAACAGCACGATGCGCGGCCCGCGATAGGTCTGCCCGCTGGCCTGGAAAATTTCGGTCCAGCGGTCGTCGATTTCGCCGAGCACGCCCGCGATCATGCTGCCCATCTCGTCGGAGGGCGCGCCGGCCTTTGCGGGGCCGGTCTTGCGGTCGGTCTGGTAAGACGGTGCCTGCTGCTGGCCCCCGGTGAGAATTTCCGCGCCGCCGATCAGGATGCGCGGATCGATGCCGACCGCCCAGCCGATCAGGCCGAGAACGATCACGGTTCCAATACCGAGCCCGCCGCCGCCGCCCATCGGAAAACCGAAGCCGCCGCCTCCGCCGAAGCCGCCACCGCTGTCGTCACGGCGATCGTCAATGTTATCGCTGCGGCGGAAATCATCGTAACGCATCGGAAATCTCCTCGACGGGCGCGTCGTGATCGTAGCACGAGCGGGCCGCAACATATCCTGTTAACGATTCATACAGCGCCCGGCAAAAATTGCCTAGTGCGGCGTTTCGATGTGTTTCGGCTGAATGACATGAACGCCAGCTGAATTTCCAAACGAAATGCGCGCTGCGACAGCGTTTCCCCACAACGAGTGGATTTTTCTCCGTGCCGCGCGTCTTTCATCCGCGATGCAAGTCGGTTTCGGAATCAGTTCGAATTAATGACAAACCTGTTTTCGATTAAGCCGATTTTTACCTTGGACGATCATGGTGATCAAAGTCGGATTTGTTAGTCCCGCGTCGCCGACTGCGTCGCCTGAGTCAGGTTTTGAGTCATGGTTGTGTCGCGTCGCGGGGCGTCTGCAAGGGCGCCCCGCACTCAATTTGAAGTGCCATCCAGTTCGCATATCGTCATTGGCGATTGCGTCGCCGAGATGTCGAAGTTGCCGGCCGGTTCGGTCGATCTGGTGTTCGCAGATCCGCCGTACAACCTGCAGCTCAAGGGCGATCTGAAACGCCCCGACGAATCTCATGTCGATGCCGTCAACAACGACTGGGACAAGTTCTCATCCTTCGCCGCCTATGACGACTTCACGCGCGCATGGCTGCTGGCCTGCCGCCGCATCATGAAGCCGTCGGCAACGTTGTGGGTGATCGGCTCCTATCACAACATTTTCCGCGTCGGCGCGATCATGCAGGACCTCGGCTTCTGGGTTCTCAACGATATCGTGTGGCGCAAGACCAATCCGATGCCGAATTTCCGTGGCCGCCGCTTCACCAACGCGCACGAGACCATGATCTGGGCGGCGCGTGACGAGAACGCCAAGGGCTACACCTTCAATTACGAAGCGCTGAAGGCCGCCAACGAGGACGTGCAGGCGCGTTCCGACTGGCTGATCCCGCTTTGCACCGGCGACGAACGCCTCAAGGGCGGCGACGGCAAGAAGGTTCACCCGACGCAGAAGCCGGAAGGCCTGCTGGCGCGCGTGATCCTGTCCTCGTCGAAGCCCGGCGATCTCATCATCGACCCCTTCAACGGCACCGGCACCACCGGCGCTGTCGCAAAACGCCTCGGCCGCCGCTACATCGGCTTCGAGCGCGACAAGACCTACGCAGCCGCAGCCGAAGCGCGCATCGCCGCCATCGAACCGCTGCCGGAAGCGACGCTCGCTCCGTTCATGACCGCGCGTGGCGCACCGCGCGTCGCATTCTCCGAACTGGTCGAGCGCGGCATGATCCTGCCCGGCACCAAGCTGGTGGATTCCAAGAAGAAGCACGGCGCGCTGGTACGTGCCGACGGCGCCATCATGCTCGGCGACAAGGTCGGCTCGATCCATCGGATGGGCGCGATCGCGCAAGGCGCGGAAGCCTGCAACGGCTGGACCTTCTGGCATGTCGAGACCAAGAAGGGTCTCAAGCTGATCGACGAGCTGCGCGCTGAAATCCGCAGCGAGATGGCGGCGGTCTAAGCCGCCGCTTTCTCGCCTTTCGCAATTGCCCCCTTTCCCATTCCTGTGTCATGACGTTTCCGAACTCGGGAGCGTTCATGACAGTTCTTATTGCAGGTGGCGGGATCGGCGGGCTCACGCTCGCGCTCAGCCTTCATCAGATCGGCATTCCGTGCCGCGTGTTCGAGAGCGTGCCGGAACTGAAGCCGCTCGGCGTCGGCATCAACGTACTGCCGCACGCGGTGCGCGAACTGATCGAGCTTGGACTGCTCGACAAGCTGGACGCGGCCGGCGTTCGCACCCGGGAGTTGTCGTATTTCTCCAAACACGGCAAACCGATCTGGAGCGAGCCGCGCGGCCTTGAAGCCGGGTACAAGTGGCCGCAGTTCTCAATTCACCGTGGCACCCTGCATCAGATCCTGCTCGATGCGGTGATTGAACGCCTCGGCGCCGACAGCCTGCTGAACAGCCACCATCTGTCCGATTTCACCGACACGCCTGACGGCGTTCGCGCGAGTTTCATCGACAGGGCTACGGCTAAGGACGCCGGCACCTATGACGGCACGCTGCTGATCGCGGCCGATGGAATCCATTCCGCCGTGCGCGCGAAGCTTTATCCCGATGAAGGCCCGCCGATCTGGAACGGCCGCATTCTCTGGCGCGGCATCACCGAAAGCGACGCGTTCCTGTCCGGCCGCACCATGATCATGGCCGGTCACGAGATTCTGAAATTCGTCTGCTATCCGATTTCCAACGCGCCGCTGCCGAACGGAAAATTCCGCATCAACTGGATTGCCGAGCGCTTCATGCCGCCGACCTATTCATGGCGGCGCGAGGACTATAACCGCACCGCGAATCTCGACGAATTCCTGCCCTGGTTCGAGGACTGGACATTCGACTGGCTCGACGTCCCCGGCCTGATCCGCAACTGCCCGCACGCCTACGAATATCCGCTGGTGGACCGCGATCCGATCGACCGCTGGACCTTCGGCAACGTCACGCTGATGGGCGACGCCGCGCATCCGATGTATCCGATCGGCTCCAACGGCGCATCGCAGGCCATCCTCGATGCGCGTGTCATCACGCGCGAAATTCTCAACCACGGCGAGACGGCGGCGGCGCTTCAAGCCTTTGAAGCCGAACGCCGCCCCGCCACCACTGAACTGGTGAAGCTCAACCGCCGCAACGGCCCCGAGCAGGTCATGCAGATCGTGGAAGAGCGCGCGCCGAACGATTTCGGCGTCGTCACCGACGTGCTGTCGCGGCAGGAACTGGAAGACGTCGCCAACACCTACAAACGTGTCGCAGGCTTTCAGGTCGATGCGCTCAACGCCAAACCGCCGATCGTGCCGCGCCCCGAAACATCGGCGCTGTCGAGCGCGGGTTAATCGCCGAGCCCGTGCGCGATCACCTTGCGCATGACATTCGGCAGCGCCTCGTCTTTCAACGTCGCCACCGGCACCCAGCGCATGCCGTCCGGCGCGCGGGTGCGCGCAGTAACGTCTGCGGTGTAAATCACAAGCTCCAGCGGAAAATGCGTGAACACATGCGTCACCACGCCCGCCTTGCGATGCCAGCGTGAAACAGCTTTCAGGTCGGGCGCCTGACTGCGCGCCGCCTTGTCGTCATGTCCAGCCAGCCATTCGGATGTCGGCACCTCGGTCATGCCGCCGAGCAATCCTTTTTCGGCGCGCGTGCGGACCAGCAACTCGTTCCCGCGCGTGACCACGAACGCGGCGCCGCGCCGAAGCGCGCCGGTCTTCTTTGCGGCCTTGCGCGGGAATGTGTCCTGATCGCCGCGCGTCCGCGCCGCGCAATCGTCTTTAAGCGGGCACAGCACGCAGGCAGGCTTCTTCGGCGTGCAGATCGTGGCGCCGAGATCCATCAGCGCCTGCGCGCTGTCGCCTGCACGCACAGGCCCGAGCAATGTCGACGCAAGCGACTGGATCAGCGGCTTCGCTTTCGGCAGCGGATCTTCCACCGCGAACAAACGCGACACCACGCGCTCGATGTTGCCGTCCACCGGCATGGTCCGGCGGCCGAATGCGATCGCGGCGATCGCCGCCGCCGTATAGGGGCCGATCCCCGGCAACGCACGCAGACCGTCCTCGGTGTCGGGAAATACGCCGTCATGGTCGCGCAGCACCGTGGCAGCACACGCATGGAGATTGCGCGCGCGGGAATAGTAGCCGAGCCCGGCCCACATTCGCAGCACGTCATCCAGCGAGGCCGCACCAAGTGCTGCGACAGTCGGCCAGCGCGCGGTGAATTTCTCGAAATACGGCCCGACCGCTTTCACCGTGGTCTGCTGCAGCATGATTTCCGACAGCCACACGCGATAGGGATCGCTCGTCTGATCCGGCAGCGCACGCCAAGGCAACTGGCGGCGGTGGCGGTCGTACCAGGCGAGCAACAGCACCGGACGACCGGTTACACCGTCATCCTGAGATTTCTTTCGTCGCAGTGCTGCACCTGATAAGGTCATGGCACACTATGTACCGACGACAACCACCCATGAACAAGCCCGGTCGCATCCACGCAAAGCCGTTATCCGCGTTGCTCGGCGGCGCGATCAACGACGTCTTCGCCAAGCAGGGCTTTGCGTCGCGCGAACTCGTGACGCGCTGGGCGGATATCGCAGGGGCGGACGTCGCAGCGCATTCGGAACCGCTGAAAATCCAGTGGCCGCGGCCCGTCGAAGGTCAAGACCCGGAACCGGCCACGCTGGTGCTGCGCGTGGAGGGTCCGATGGCGCTGGAAATCCAGCACACCTCGGATGTCATTCTGGAGCGGGTCAACCGCTTCTTCGGCTGGAACGCGGTCGGGCGGATCGCGCTCCGTCAGGCCCCGCTGTCGCGCCGGCCGGCACCGAACGTCCGGAAAAAACCCGATGCCGCAGAGGTCGCCAGGATCGCGGACGGCCTTGGGACCATCGAGGACGAGGCCTTGCGCGGAGCGTTGGCGCGGCTTGGCGCATCGATCAAGCGAAGTTGAGGGTCCGGCAGCCCGCCCATGGACGGCCCGCCATTGCCACAATCATCGTTTCAAGTTAGCGAACGTGCCCGACAGGCGTTATCCGACGCCGTTCGCACGCCTTTCCGGAGCAGACCGTTGAACATCACGCGCCGCACCTTTAACGCCGCCCTTTCCCTGACCGCCGTTGCCGCAGCCATCGGCGTGTCGCCGTTGCGGCTGTTCGGAGAAGCCAGCGCCCAGTCGGCCGAGGACATCAACAAGGCAGGCGCGCTGGGCGACATGGCGCTCGGCTCCAAGGACGCCTCCGTCACCATCATCGAATACGCCTCGATGACCTGCCCGCACTGCGCGGCGTTCACCAAGGATGTCTTCCCGAAGCTGAAGACGGACTACATCGATACCGGCAAGGTGCGCTTCATCTTCCGCGAATTCCCGCTGGATCAGGTTGCGCTCGCCGGCTCCGCGCTGGCGCGCTGCGTGGCGAAGGATGATGCGCCGAAGTATTTCGCGGTCGTCGACATGCTGTTCAAGCAGCAGAACGATCTGGCGTCCGATGCGCTCGGCACCATCAACCGCGTCGGCAAGCAGGCCGGCTTCAGCGAGCAGATGATCAAGGATTGCGTACAGGGCGATCCGGCGATCCAGAAGGGCATCCTGGACGTGCGCGAGCACGCCTATACCAAGCTCAAGGTCAACTCGACGCCGTTCTTCTTCGTCAACGGCACGCCGGTGAAGGGCGAGACCTCGTTCGAGGGCTTCGAGAAGCTGATCAAGCCGCTGCTCAAGAGCTGAGAGTGGTTCGGGAACTCCGCGAATATCCGGGAACGCCCGCCCGAACGCTCTGAAATCCCTTATAAACGCCCGAAATCCCTTGGGAAAAGCCCCGAGGGCCGGTTGCCCTCGGCAGCCAGCATCGCCATTGTGCGGACAGTCCGAGGCGCATCCCGCGACTCAGCTATACTGGCACAGGGCTGCTATGACCTTGCCCCGGCTGAAGATTTCAGCCCGGCCAACAGAGCATCAGTTGCATGAAACTCACGCGTCTTCGCCTTCACGGCTTCAAGTCCTTCGTTGAGCCGACCGATTTCCTGATCGAGCCGGGTCTGACCGGCGTTGTCGGTCCGAATGGTTGCGGCAAATCGAACCTGGTCGAAGCACTGCGCTGGGCGATGGGTGAAACCTCACACAAGTCGCTGCGTGCCGCCGACATGGACGCCGTGATCTTTGCCGGCTCCGGCAACCGGCCCGCGCGCAACCACGCCGAAGTGGCGATGACCATCGACAATTCCGATCGCTCCGCGCCGTCCGCGATGAACGATCAGGAATTTCTTGAAATCTCGCGCCGGATCGAGCGCGAAGCGGGCTCGGTCTATCGCATCAACGGCCGCGACGTGCGCGCGCGCGACGTGCAGATCCTTTTCGCGGACGCCGCGACCGGTGCGCGTTCACCGGCTCTCGTCCACCAGGGCAAGATCGGCGAAATCATTCAGGCGCGGCCCGACCAGCGCCGCCGCGTGCTGGAAGACGCAGCCGGTGTCGCTGGACTTCACGCCCGCCGCCATGAAGCCGAACTGCGCCTCAAGGCAGCCGAAACCAATCTGACCCGTGTCGAAGACGTTATCGGCCAGCTGGCCGGTCAGATCGACGGCCTCAAGAAGCAGGCGCGTCAGGCGATCCGCTATCGCGAAGTCGCCGCCAAGGTCCGCAAGGCCGAGGCCATGTTGTTTCACCTGCGCTGGGTTCAGTCGCACGCCGATGTCGCGGAAGCGGGCCAGACCCATGACCTCAACGTTCGCGAACATGCAGAACGCGTCCAGCACCAGGCAGAATCCGCGCGCATTCAGGCAATCCGTGCGTCCGAACTGCCGGGCCTGCGCGAGAACGAAGCGCGTGCCGCCGCCGGATTGCAGCGGCTGACCAGCGCCCGCGAAATGCTCGATCGCGAGGAAGCGCGCGCCAAGGAACGCGTGACCGAACTCGACCGCCGCCTCACCCAGTTCGCCGCCGATATCGAGCGCGAACAGCGTCAGTTGTCCGACGCCGACGTGGCGCTGGCGCGGCTCGAGTCCGAAGACACCGAGCTCAAGGACGAGATCAAGTCGCGCGTCGAGAAGCGCAGCGGCGCGGATGAGCGTGTGGCCGAGGCCGAGGCGACGCTTGCCGCTGCCGAACGCACCTTCTCCGAATTGACCACCGCGCTGGCCGACCTCACCGCCAAGCGTAACCAGTTCGAAGCCAATGTCCGCACCCATCGCGACCGTCTCGCACGGCTCGATCAGGACATCGCCAATGTCGAAAGCGAAGTCGCAAAGCTCGCCGCGGAAACCGGCGGTCTCGGCGATCTGAACGAACTCGCGGCGGCCATGGAAACCGCGCAAGAGACGCTGTTGGAGTCCGAGGCGGCCACGCAGGCCAGCGAATCCGCTCATGTCGCCGCGCGTGCCACGCTGGAATCCTCGCGTGCTCCGCTCGCGGACGCGGAGAAGCGCGTGCAGCGGCTGGAAACCGAAGCCAAGACGATCTCCAAGCTCGTCAACGGCGAAACCAAGAATCTGTGGCCGCCGATCATCGATGGGGTGAGTGTCGCCAAGGGTTTCGAGAAGGCGCTTGGCGCAGCGCTCGGCGACGATCTCGACGCACCGGTCGATCCGACCGCGCCGATGCGCTGGTCGAGCATTGGCATCGTCGCGGGCGATCCGTCGCTGCCGGCGGGCGTCGAAGCGCTGGCCGAGCATGTCATGGCTCCGCCGGAACTGGCGCGGCGGCTGGCGCAGATCGGCGTCGTCAGCCGCGAGCGCGGCGCGCAGCTTGCCTCGCAGTTGAAGACCGGCCAGCGGCTGGTATCGCGCGAGGGTGATCTCTGGCGCTGGGACGGCTTCGTCGCGGCAGCCCATGCCCCGACCGGCGCCGCGCGCCGGCTGGCGGAGCGCGCACGTCTCAAGGACATCGAAACCGAAATCGAACAGGCCCGCGCCGATGCCGCCGCAAAGCGTCAGGCGCTCGAAACTGCCGACGCCGAACTCAAGGCAGCTTCCGCCGCCGAGAGCACCGCGCGCGAAGCCGCGCGCAACGCCCAGCGCGAAGCCAACACCGCGCGCGAGCGTCATGCTGCCGCCGAGCGCGAGATCAACCGCCACGCGTCGCACCGTTCCGCTCTCGATGAACGCGGAACACGACTCGCTGCGGATCGCGCTGAAGCTCACAGCGCGCATGAAAGCGCCATCAGCACGCTCAGCGAATTGCCCGGCAGCGCGGAGAACGAAGAAAAGCTCGCCGCCGTGCGCGCCGACATGGACGGTCACCGCCGTCTTGCGGCTCAGGTGCGCGCCGAAGCGCAGGCCCTGGCCCGTGAAGCCGAACTGGCCGACCGTCGCGTGCAGGCGATTGTCGCCGAGCGCAACGAATGGCAAAGCCGCAAGGAAAACGCCGCATCGCAGATCGCGACCGTTGAAACCCGTATCGGTGAAGTCAAGACCGAGCGCGCCGAGCTTGAAAACGCGCCGGCCGTGTTCGCCGAAAAGCGCAGCGCGATCATCAGCGAAATCGAGTTCGCGGAAGGCGAACGCCGGACCGCCGCCGACGCGCTCGCAACCGCCGAAACCCTGATGGCGGAAACCGACCGGGCGGCGCGCGCCTCGCTCGACGCATTGTCCGCCGCACGTGAGGCCTGCGCCCGCTCCGAGGAGCGCATGGACGGCACGCGGCGTCGCCTCGAAGACATCGAACGCGAAATCCGCGACATGCTCGAAGTCGAGCCGCAGGGCGTTGCGGCACTGGCGGAGATTGCGCCCGACACCGAGCTTCCCGCCGTCGGCGACATCGAAACCGATCTGGAGAAACTGCGGCGCGACCGCGAGCGTCTCGGCGCCGTCAACCTGCGCGCCGAAGAAGAACTCCGCGAAGTCGAGGCCCAGCATCTCACGCTCACCACCGAGCGCGACGATCTGGTCGAAGCCATCAAGCGGCTGCGGCAGGGCATCCAGAGCCTCAACAAGGAAGCGCGCGAGCGCCTGCTGACTTCGTTCGAGGTGGTCAATGGTCACTTCAAGCGGATGTTCACCGAACTGTTCGGCGGCGGCCAGGCAGAGCTGACCCTGATCGA
This sequence comes from Afipia sp. GW821-FHT04G03, assembly GCF_059419985.1. Taxonomy (NCBI): domain Bacteria; kingdom Pseudomonadati; phylum Pseudomonadota; class Alphaproteobacteria; order Hyphomicrobiales; family Nitrobacteraceae; genus Afipia; species Afipia sp. GW821-FHT04G03. Next base: position 313,245 of record NZ_JBWKSV010000004.1, read on the forward strand.
GAGCGAAGACCCGCTCGAAGCAGGTCTCGAAATCATCGCCAAGCCACCCGGCAAGAAGCCGCAGACGCTATCGCTGCTTTCCGGCGGCGAGCAGGCGCTGACCGCGCTGGCGCTGATCTTCGCGGTGTTCCTGACCAATCCGTCGCCGATCTGCGTGCTGGACGAAGTCGACGCGCCGCTGGACGACCATAACGTCGAGCGGTTCTGCAACCTGCTGCATGAGATGACCTCGTCCACCGAGACGCGCTTCATCATCATCACCCACAATCCGATCACCATGGCGCGCATGAACCGGCTGTTCGGCGTCACCATGGCGGAGCGAGGTGTGTCGCAGCTCGTCTCCGTCGACCTCGACGGCGCGATGAAGGTTCTCGACCAGAACGTGGCATAATGCCCCTCAGGCCGGACCGGCCTGAGGACTCCCATGACGCCTGATCTCCCCTCCGAGCTGAAAGCCGCGTTAGCCCGCAAGGCCGAAGGCCTGTCGCGCAACGATGCTGCGCAGCGCGCGGACGCGATCTCGCAGACCTATCGCAGCGGCGGCGGATCCGCCCGCATCAGGACCGGTGAGGATGCGCTGGCCTATGCGCTGGCGCGGATGCCGGCGACCTATGCCGCCGTCACCGCAAGCCTCAATGCGCTGGTGGAGATCAATCCAAACTTTGCCCCGCAGAGCCTGCTCGACATTGGCGCGGGACCCGGAACGGCGACATGGGCTGCGAGCGAAGCTTTCGCATCCATCGCAACCTTCACGCTGCTGGACGCCAACACGGCGCTGCGCCATCTCGCCATTGATCTCGCGCAATCCGACCCGCGCCTTGCCGCCATGCGCTACGACACAGGCGATGCACGCAAACTGCTCGCCGCGGCGCCGGATGCCGATCTCGTCATCGCGAGCTATGTGATCAACGAACTCGGCGACGGCGAACGCGCGGCATTCGCCGATGCGCTATGGACGAAGACGCGCGATACGCTGCTGGTCGTCGAGCCCGGCACGCCGGCGGGATATGTACGGATCATCGACCTGCGAGCCCGCCTGATCGCGGCGGGTGCGCACGTGATCGCACCCTGCCCGCACGACGCGGCATGTCCGCTGACCGCACGTGACTGGTGTCATTTTTCACAGCGACTGGCGCGGTCGCGCGCGCATAAACACCTCAAGGGCGCAGACCTTCCCTATGAAGATGAAAAATTCAGCTACGTCGCCTTGTCGCGCACGCCGCCCGCACGACGCCCTGACCGCGTGCTGGCGCAGCCGCTCATCACCAAGATCGCCGTGACCGCAAAAATTTGCACGACCGATGGAATAGAAGCCGCAAGCGTCCCGCATCGGGACAAACTCGAATACAAGCGCGCGAAAAAATGGAGTTGGGGCGATGCTGTTTTTCGCGACGGGAGCGCGGAACCGGAATAATTCTCAGCTGCCGGAGTTTGTCCTGATGACGCGTTCGCGTCCGACACAGATTCATCAGGAGTAAACTGCGATGTCCAAAACATTCGCCGCGATTGCGGCTGTGACCTTCATGCTCGCATCATCCGCCGCCTTCGCGCAGGCCGCGAAGGTCGCAGACACGCCGAAGGGCAAGGTCTATGTCGATGCCAAGGGCATGACGCTCTATACGTTCGACAAGGATACGGGCGGCAAATCGGCCTGCAACGGTCCTTGCGCCACCAACTGGCCACCGCTGATGGCCGCCGCTGACGCCAAGGCGTCGGGCGACTGGACCATCGTCACGCGCGACGACGGCAGCAAGATGTGGGCTCTCAAGGGCAAGCCGCTCTATACGTTCGCGAAAGATACCAAGCCCGGCGACACCACGGGCGACGGCTTCCTCAACGGCGCATGGCATATGGCCAAGCCTTGATCGGCTGAACGGCTTCGATCAGAAATCCCGCTCCTGCGCTCAGGGGCGGGATTTTTCATGAATTCCATCAAATCATTGAACCATTTTACCTTGAGGACGATCTAACGGTAATCGGGCCGCCCCTGCCGTGCGGGCGGTTTTTCGTCTACGGTGCATCTCTTCGTTGTCCTCAAGGAGTTTCCCCCTCATGTCTTCCGGCTGGATTTTACTCGGTGTCCTCGTCGTCATCGCCCTGTTCGTGTTCGGCGCCTACAACCGCCTGGTCGCACTGGCGCAGCGCGTCAGCCAAGCCTTCGCCGACATCGACGTGCAGCTCAAGCAGCGCCACGATCTGATCCCGAACCTCGTCGAAACCGTCAAGGGCTACGCGACGCACGAGAAGGGCACGCTGGAAGACGTGGTGAAGGCGCGCAACGCCGCAATGTCCGCGCAGGGACCGGCGCAGGTATCCGCAGCCGAAGGGCAGCTCGGCGCAGCACTGGGCCGGTTGATCGCCCTGTCGGAGGCCTATCCGGACCTCAAGGCCAACGCCAACTTCCAGCAGTTGCAGTCCGAACTGTCCGACATCGAAAACAAGCTCGCGGCCAGCCGCCGCTTCTTCAACAACGCCGTGCAGGAATACAACACCGGCATCCAGCAATTGCCGGCCGCCCTGTTCGCGGGCGCGCTCGGGTTCACGAAGAAGGACTTCTTCGACCTCGGCGAAAGCCGCGGCCAGCTCGAGCAGGCGCCGTCGGTCAAATTCTGACCGTCTGACCGGGCCTCAGGAACGGGCAGCGCATCATGGCCGCGTATGGTCTTTACACGCATATCGCATCGAACAAGTTTCGTTCGGTGCTGCTGCTCGGCGGCCTGTTCGTGCTCGTCTATGTCATGGTGTTCGCCGGCGCGCTGCTGGCGGAAGTGGCGCTCAACAGCAACCGTCCGTTCGAGGTGTACATCAGCCTCGCGGCGCGCGACCTCATCAAGGCGTTTCCCCTCGCCACGATAGGCGCGGCGGTGTGGATCGTGATCGCCTACTTCTTCCACCAGAAGCTCATCGATGCCGTGACAGGCGGACACGACGTCACGCGGCAGGAACAGCCGCGACTGTACAATCTGCTTGAAAATCTCTGCATCTCGCGCGGCATCCCGATGCCGAAGCTCAAGATCGTGGACAGCCCGGCGCTCAACGCCTTCGCGACCGGCCTGAACCGCAAGCAATACGCCATCAGTGTCACCACCGGACTGATGAACGCGCTCAACGACCGCGAGATGGAGGCGGTGCTCGGCCACGAGCTAACCCATATCCGCAACGGGGACGTGCAATTGCTCGTGGTCGCCGTCGTCATCGCGGGCGTGGTCGGCTTTTTCGCCGAACTGTTTTTCCGCATCTTCTTCAACTCCAACTGGAGTTTCGGGGGCGGTAGTAGCGGCGGACGGTCCTCGTCGTCCTCGGACGGCGACAAGAAGGGCGGCGGCGCATTCGCTATCGTGCTTCTGGCAATCGCCCTGATCGGCCTCGCATGGGGCCTGTCGCTGGTGGTGCGCTTTGCCCTGTCGCGGTCGCGCGAATTGCTGGCAGACGCGGGCTCCGTCGAACTCACAAAAGACCCGGATGCCATGATCTCGGCGCTGCGCAAGATTGAGGGCCGCGGCGAACTGCCGGGCGCAACCTCCGCGGTGATGGAAATGTGCATCGACAATCCGCGCGAGGGCTTCGCCGACCTGTTCGCCACCCACCCGTCGGTCGATTCCCGCGTCAAGGCGCTGGTGAAGTATGCCGGCGGTCGCGACCCCGGCCCACTGCCACTGCCACTGCCACTGCCACTGCCACTGCCACTGCCACTGCCGGGCTCCAGCGGCGCCGAGCGGGAGAATGCGCCGGGTAGGTCAGAGGACGATCCCGCACCATCTCAATTGCCGCCAACCGGCGCGCAATCGGACCCACAATCCGGCCCCTGGGGCAGTTCCCCCCAACCGTCGCCCTCTTCCATCGGTCCGTGGAGCCGCAGGTAGCCGCCGGTATTAACAAAGCCGGTAGTTATTAAGCATAACCGCGAGGTCAAGAATTGAATTATCCCTCGTTTCTGCCATGTTCCGGCAGAAAGCAGGCTAAGCTTTCGTCGTCAGACGGATGTGTTTAGCGCGTAAAAGGGGTCTTATGGCGAAACCGGCAGTCATCGTGGTAGGCGCAGACAAGGGTGGGGTCGGCAAGACCACCGTTTCGCGCACCGTTCTCGACTATTTCAGCGCAAACAACATCCCGACCCGCGCCTTCGATACCGAATCGCCGCGCGGTACGCTGATGCGCTTTCATCCGGACATCACCGAGATCGTCGACGTGACCTCGACGTCCGATCAGATGAAAATCTTCGACACCCTGAACACATCCGGCACCAGCGTCACCGTCATCGACGTCCGCGCCGGACTGCTGTCCCCCACCCTCGCAGCGCTCCGCGACATCGGCTTTCTCGATGCCGCGCGCTCCGGCCAGATCACCTTCGCCGTGTTCCATATTCTCGGACCCTCGATCGCCTCGCTCGACGAGATCGCCGAGACCGCGAACTTCATGGACGGCGCGAAGTACTTCCTGGTGAAGAACTTCATCAACAACACCAGCTTCTTCGAGTGGGATCAGGCGACCTACAATTCGTATTTCCATCGCATCAAGAACGCGACCGAGATTACCATTCCGAAGCTGAACGAAATGGCCTACGAGCAGGTCGAAGTCGCCTCCGTGCCGTTCCTGAAGTTCGTCGCCAACAAGGGCACCAAGGATGAAGCCGCCAACTACTCGTTCGTGCTGCGCGGCTATGTCCGCCACTGGCTCGGCAACGTCTGGGGCGAATTCGACCGCATCAAGCTGACCGAAATCGTCGGCTCCAAGGACAAGCCGCGGACGCCCACAAGCGAGATCTGATCCGGTGGTCCGGTCCTGACATTCGGACATCGCACAGATGCGCCGCACGCCGCTCTATATCGTCTGCTCTCCCCGTCCCGCGGTCGGCAAGACGTTGATCGCGAGGTTGCTGACCGAGTTCTTGCTGCTCAAGCACGGGGCAGTGTCCGCCTTCGACATCAACCTGCGCGAGCCGTCGCTGCTCAACTATCTGCCCGGCGTCACCGAAACCGCTGTCATCAACGACACCTTCGGGCAGATGGCGCTGATGGATCGGCTGATCGTGAATGACGGCGTTCCGAAGGTCATCGACCTCGGCTTCCATGCATTCGACGATTTCTTCAAGATCATCGCCGAGATCGGCCTGATGAAGGAAGCGGAGCGCCGCGGCATCGATCCCGTCGTTCTTTTCATCCCGGATCGCGACCGCGCTTCGGCTGTCGCCTGGACCATGCTGCGTGAAACGTTTCCGAATGCCGCGCTGGTGCTGGTGGAAAACGAGCATGTACTGTGGGGCGAACTGCCGAAGACATTCGGCCGCGTCCGGACGTTCAGGATCGCGGCGCTGCCGGGTTTCCTGAAATCGATCATCACGCGGCTGAATTTTTCGTTCACGCATTATCTGCGCAGCAACAGGGATCAGTCATCCGAACTGCATCAGTGGGTGCGCGACAACTACACGCGCTTCCGCGAGCTGGAGCTTACCCTGATCCTGCACAGGTCATGACGGCTCAGTAGTAGATGCTTCCGGGGACGCCGCCGCCCGCCGCGATGGCGTCGCCATTGATGGCGATAGATTTCGGCGACGCGAGAAACGCGACGATATGGCCGATCTCCTCCGCCGTCACAAGACGGCGGATCGTATTGAGATCGTTCATCGCCTTCTCGACCTCCTCCTTCGTCTTCTTCTGGGTGCTGGCGCGCCATTCGATGACGCCAGCCGTCTTCTCGGTGCGCGTGAGACCCGGATGAACGCAGGTCACGTTGATGCCGCCCGGCCCGAGTTCGTCGGCGAGGTTCTTGGTCAGCGCCGCGACACCGACATTGCGGATGCTGCCGACGGTCACGCCGGTCTGCCGCGCGCCGAGCCCACTGATATTGATGATACGGCCCCAGCCCTGCTTCATCATCAGGGGTGCCACTTCCCGCGCCATGCGCAGATAGCCCATCACCTTGACGTTGACGTCGCTCCAGAAGATGTCGTCGGTAATCTCGCTCAGGGTCGGCGGCTTCGCCTGCCCGCTCGGCTGCGCGGCGCTGTTCACCAGTACGTCGATCCGGCCGAAATCCGAATGGATAGCGGCGACTGCGGCGCGAACCGCGTCATCCTTGCCGGTGTCGGCTGAATAGGCGCGTACGGTACGGCCCGTCTCGCCCGCAATCTCCGAAGCTGTGGCGGTCGCAGCGGACAGATCGCGCCCGACAATCGCAACATCCATGCCTTCGCCGGCGAGCGAGCGCGCGATGGCCTTGCCGATCCCACGTGTCCCGCCGGTGACGACCGCGATCTTTCCCGTGAGCTGAAGATCCATCTGTCAGTGTCCGTCGAATGTCATCAGCGTGCGCACCGGCACGTCCATCGCGCGCAGCTTGGCTGCTCCGCCGAGTTCCGGCAGGTCGATGATGAAACACGCCGCCACAACATCCGCGCCGATCTGGCGCAGCAGTTTCACGGCGCCCTCCGCTGTACCGCCCGTGGCGATCAGATCGTCGATCAGGATCACTCGCTCGCCGGGCTTGATGGCGTCGGCGTGCATTTCCATTTCATCCAGACCGTATTCAAGCGAGTAAGCGATCCGGACGGTGGTGTGCGGCAGCTTGCCCTTCTTGCGGATCGGCACGAAACCCGCCGACACCTGATGCGCCACCGCACCGCCGAGAATGAAGCCGCGCGCTTCCATGCCCGCAACCTTGTCGATCTTGGAGCCAGCCCACGGCTGCACCAGTTCGTCCACCGCGCGGCGGAACGCCCACGCGTTGCCGAGCAGTGTGGTGATATCCCGGAATATGATTCCGGGCTTCGGATAGTCCGGAATGGCGCGGACCGTCGCTTTCAAATCATCTTCAAGTGTCATATGGCGTCTTTCAAAATTCCATCATCACAGATCGTTCAGGCATTGGCCTGCCGGCCGAGCTTGAACGCGTTTTCCACGATCCTCAATCCGACATTGCCTTCGAGCGACATCAGCGATTCCGGGTGAAACTGCACGCCGCCGACGGGTAAAGTCTTGTGCTCGATCGCCATGGCGATGCCGTCCTCAGTGCTGGCGGTGATCTCCAACACATCCGGCATCCCGTCGCGCTCGACATAGAGCGAATGATAGCGGCCGATGACGACCTCATTGGGAAGATTGCCCATCAGCGTACCGCCGCGTACCTGAACCCGCGAGGGACGGCCATGCGCCGGCATCGCAAGTTGTCCGAGCTTGCCCCCGAAGTATTCGCCGATGGCCTGCACACCGAGGCAGACGCCGAACACCGGAAGCTTTTTCTCCAATGCCGCCCCGATAAACTTCGAGATGCCGAAATCTTCAGGCCGGCCGGGCCCCGGTGACAGCACCAGCAGATCGTATGTTTCGGTCTTCAGCAGTTCGAGCGCATGATTATGCCGGGTGACGCTGACAGTCGCGCCGACCTGACGGAAATAATCCGCCAGCATGTGCACGAACGAGTCTTCGTGGTCGATCAGCAACACCTTCTTGCCGGAGCCTGTCGCATCCGGCGCCAGCGCCGACAGCGGCTTCGGCGGATCGCCGCGCAACGCCTGAAACAGCGCCGCGGCCTTGGTCTGGCATTCCTTCTCTTCCGCAACCGGATCGCTATCGAACAGCAGCGTCGCTCCGACTCGCACTTCCGCGAGGCCATCCTTCATGCGGATGGTGCGGATGGTGAGGCCCGTGTTGATGCTGCCGTCGAACCCCAGAAAGCCCAGCGCGCCGGCGTACCAGCGTCGCGACGAGCGTTCATTGTCCTCGACGAACTGCATCGCCCACAGCTTCGGCGCGCCGGTGACGGTCACGGCCCATGCGTGGGTCAAGAAACCGTCGAGCGCATCGAAGCCCGGACGCAACATGCCCTCGACATGATCGACGGTGTGGAACAGCTTGGAATAGGTCTCGATCTGCCGCCGCGCCAGAACCTTGATCGAGCCCGGCACGCAGACGCGCGCCTTGTCGTTGCGGTCGACGTCGGTGCACATGTTGAGTTCGAATTCGTCTTTTTGCGAATTCAGCAATTCCTGAATCTGTTTCGCGTCGCTGATGGCATCGACACCGCGCGCGATGGTGCCCGAAATCGGACACGTCTCGATCCGCCGCCCGTCGGAGCGCACGAACATTTCCGGCGACGCCGCCACGAGGAATTCACCGTCGCCGAGATTGATCAATGCGCCGTAAGGCGACGGATTGATCTTGCACAGGCGCTGGAACACTTCGGCTGGCGTGCGTTCGCACGGCTCAGCGAACAACTGCCCCGGCACCGCCTCGAACAGATCACCGCGCGCGAACGCCTTGCGTGCGGTTTCGACGGTGGCCTGATAAACGCCGGGCGCGTGATCGGCAAAGCCTTCGCGCTTTGTCCTGGCGTAGACGCTTTCCGGAGTTTCGCGCTCAAGACCTTTGGTCGATTGACCGTTCCACGCGAACTCGTAACTCAGGATAACGCCGCGTCCGGTGGCGCGGTCGTAAGCCAGGATGCGATCAGGAATGAACAGCACGATATCGCGTTGATCTTTTTCTCGCGCGCGCTTCTGCTTGAGATCCTCGAACTGAAAGACGAGGTCGTAGGCGAACGCGCCGAACAGGCCGAGCAGCCCGTCATTCGGAGAATTGAGCGCCGCGATAATGTCCCGCACCAGCGACACCACCGAGGCGCGCCGCGTGCGCTGGTCCTCGTCCACCGGTGCATCGCCGCGCACGATATGACCTACGAGGCGCGTCGCGCTCTTCTCCGTAATGACCGCGCAGGGCTCGTTCAGGGTCGCGCCGAGAAACGCCACCAGCACCTTGCCGCGCGCATTCAACGCCTCGATGACAAAATCCGTGCCCGTGGATTCCAGCCGCAGCGGCGGATCGGAAAAGCCGAGATCGAAGCTCTCATAGCGGCCCGGCACCGTGGTGCCCGACGACAGCACCACACCGCGGCGGGTATCGAGTTGCTCGATCAGCCGGTCGAGCGCCGTGCCCCCGGTGAAATGCGCCACCGAACGCGCCACATCGAGGCCCCGGGCGGTCCGGTATTCACTCTCGGCGGGAAGGGAAAAAAGCGTCCTGTTCATCTGGTCCTCTTACGAAACTTGCTGGAGGAACGCCACACAGGACAAACGAAAAGGCCGTCGCTCTGCGATGACGGCCTCGACGATTGTGATAAAAGAAATCGCACCGGCCACCTTCAGAAGGTGCGCCACCAAAGACGGTTCGGGAGGGCCAGGGTGCTCATGGCGGGCAAATCATCACCCGCGGGGGATGATGTCAAGGCCCGGCTTGCTTGACAAAAACCGTGACCTTCCGCTCCCCGACATTCTCCTCGATCGGGGCCCACCCCTGCCGGGTATAGAAGCGCCGTCTTTCCTTCTGGGCGCAAAGATAGACCCGCCGGACATTGAGCGCGAAAGCGTCCTCCGCCGCGCGCCCGACCAGCGCCGTTCCGATCTCCTGCATCCGGAATTTCGGGTCGACCCAGACCGCCGCCACCCATGGCGAATATTGCGGAAGATCCTCAAGGTCGGACGTGATGACCGACGCCGTGCCCAGAAACGTATCGCCCCGATGCGCCACCAGCGCGAACGGGATCGGCGACGGGGTCATGTTTTCCTTCAGGCGGCCGGTGATGTAATCCGCCGGAAATCCCCGCTCCTTCCACCATGCCCGCCAGATGCGATCGGCAACCGCGTCGAAGAACGCAGGCTGCCGGCGCAGGTCGGAGATGGTGAACATTTACCCCAGATGCTTCTTGAAAAAGTCCGTGGCGCGGCCCCAGGCGAGTTCGGCGGCTTGGCGGTCATGCACCGAGGCACGTTCCTCGTTCACGAAGGCATGATCGGCGTCATAACGAAACGCCTCGAACTCATGTCCGACGTTTCGCATCGCCTTCTCGAACGCGTCCACCGCCGCCGGCGTGCACCAGTCATCCTTGTTGGCGAAGTGGCCCTGGAGCGGAATCTTGATATCGGCAGGCTTCGCGGCCTGCTCCGGCGGAATGCCGTAGAACGCGACGCCTGCGCTCAGTTCAGGAATTTTCGCAGCACCGATGATGGTCACCGCGCCGCCCATGCAGAAGCCGGTGAGGCCGACCTTGGCCCCGTTGCGCTTCAGATACTGCACCGCGCCGCGCACGTTCTGCTCCGTCGCCTCGATGAAATTCAGCGAGTTCATCTCTTTGCCTGCCGCGTCCGCATCGTGATACGGCACGACGACGCCGTCATAGAGATCGGGCGCAAGGGCATCGAAACCGGCAACGGCGAAGCGGTCGACAAGTCCCTTGATGTTCTCGGACAGGCCCCACCACTCCTGGATGACGACAACGCCCGGCGCATTGCCGCGCGCGGCATTGGCGAGATAACCCTTGGCATCCTTGCCGTCGGGACGCTTGAAAGTGATGGTGGTGCCCATGATGTCCTCCGGAACGCTTTGATTGTCTTATACCGCGGGCGAAGCGACGCTCAAGCTCGCGATGGCCTTCTCGAGATCACGTTTGTATTGCAGGAAGTCGACAAAAATCCCGTGTTCCCCGCGGTTCTTGTTCGGCGGCCTTGCGTAAAATGCGGCGATCCTGTCGCGGAAATCCGCGGTTGTATCGGCGCTTTCCTTCTGCGCCTTGATATAGGCGGCAATCAGATCGGCCTGCAATGCGCGGCCCGGCCAGCCGACGCCCGCGCCTTCAAGCAATCCCGCGACGAAAAGCCCGTTCTCGCGTGACGGGAAGATGTTGAGATACAGGCGCGGCGCGTTGCTCTCCGGCTGCCAGTTCAGTTCGCTGAGGTCTTCCAGAAATGGAAACGTGATCTCGTAACCCGTCGCAAGCAGCACGAGATCGACCTGATCTTCCTGACCGTCACTGAAAACAACGGTATCGCCGCGAAACTCCCGGATCGGCTTGCGCAAGGCGACATCGCCCTGCCCGAGATGCTGGAGCACCAGCGAATTGACGATCGGCGTCTTGTCGTACAGCCGGTGTTCCGGCTTCGGCAGACCGAAGCGTTCCGGCGGTCCGACCATAAACCGCAGGATCGGCTCATGCAGCATCGAGCGCAAACGCTTCGGAATGATGAAACGTTTCGGCTTGTGGTTACCTTCGTCGGCGGGTTTTCCGGCGAGGAACTTCGGCACGAAATGATTGCCTCCGCGCACGCTCCACAGCACCTTCTTCGCCCGGTGAATGGCATCGACCACGATATCGCAGCCGGTGTTGCCCATGCCGACCACCAGCACGCGCTTGCCCTCGAAAATGTCGGCGGTCTTGTAGTCCTTCGCGTGTATCAGCGTGCCGCTGAACTCACCGGGAATTTTCGGCTTCAGCGGATCGCTGAGATGGCCGTTGGCGAAAATGACGCTTTCATAGTCGTCCGCAGTGCCGTCACTGAGTGTCGCGCGCCAGCTCCCGTCGCGCTGCTCAATCTTCTGCACATCCGTGTTGAGGCTGATCGAAGGGTAAAGATCGAAATGCCTGGCGAAGGATTTGAAATATTCCGACACCTGCGCATGTCCGGGATAGGCCGGCCAGTCCTCCGGCATCGGGAAATCCGCATAGGCCGTGGTGCGCTTCGAGGAAATCAGATGGGTCGAGGCATAAACCGCGCTAGGTGCTGCGCCGTAGAGCCACTGCCCGCCAACGTCCGCGTTCTTCTCGACGCACTTCACCGGCAGACCGGCTGCTTTAAGGCTTTTGACGGCGGCGAGGCCCGCCGGACCTGCGCCAATGACAAGCGTGGTCATTTCACATGCTCCGCGCGTCCGGCGCGATACCGCTCGAATACTTCGAGCGCGTTGTAGCGTGGCGCGAATCCGAACTCCGTCTTGAGCTTCTCGTTGGAGAGCACCGGACGGTACTGGATGAACTTGGCGTGCCCGGGACCGAGTTTCGTGACGCGAAGAAGATGCAGCAGCCACAGCGCCGCTTTCAGAACCACGGGCGGAATGGCAACATACGGCTTGTTGTTCAGTTTCGCGATGTCCCGCAGGCTCAGCGTGCCGTCCCCGGCAAGATTGTAGGTGCCTGGTCTCGGATGGCGCACGGCCTGCACCAGTGCTGCGACCACGTCCGCATCGGAAATCAGCGAGAACGGCGTCACGGTGCCGCCGACACCCACCACCACGGGACGCTCGAAGATCGCAGTGATCTGGTTGTTCGTCGTGGGACCCAGCACCGTGCAGGGCCGGAACACGGTCTGCTGGAGATGCGCATGCAGATCGTGCCATTCAATCAGCATTTCCTCCACTTCGAGCTTGTTGCGCGCGTAAGGGAAATCCGGATTGCCGCGCAGCGGATCGTCCTCGTGCAACGGCACCGGATTGTCGGCGTGATAGCCGTAGGCCGAGCCGCTCGACGTGACGATCAGATGCTCGACGCTGGCGTCGAGCGACGATTGCAGCACATTCTTGGTGCCGAGCACGTCGATTTCCCAGTCGCGTTGCTCGTCGCCGCCGACCGCAACCACCGAGGCCAGATGCACCACGGTTTGCGGACGATATTTCAGGAAAATCTCCCTGAGCGCCGGATCGCGAATGTCCGCGGTCACATAGGTGACATTCGGCAGCCGCTCATGGGCGACCACTTCGCGCATGTCCAGCGCAATGACTTCCGAGTTCGCGCCGCCCCGTGCCAGTTCGGCGATCAGCGATTTGCCGATGAAACCCGCCGCGCCGGTAACCAGCACGCCGCCTTTCATGGCTTCAAATCCCACATCCGCCTCGCTCATGCCACCGTGTCCGTGCGTTGACTCATGTACCCGGCCGGATGCGGATCGCGGCGCTTCCACCACGCCGCCAGCGCCCATCCGGAAATCAGATGCCAGACGCCCCACCCTGCCGCGACCAGCGCCGCGCCGCCGACACCCTCGAACTGGTTGAGGATCAGTGCGAGGCCGAGCCCCGAATTGTGCATGCTGACTTCAATGGTCATGGCGCGCGTGTCGTAGTTGCTCAGGCCGAGCACGCGCGCGGTGCCCCACCCGAGCGCAATCGCAATGGCGTTGTGAAGCACAACGAACGGCAGGATCGACGTCACGAAGGTTGTGAGATAGCGCGCGTTGGTGAAGATCGCGCCGCCGATGAACGCCACCAGAAACAGGAAGGACAAGATCTGCAACGGACGTCGCAGCAGATGGCCGAGGCGCGGCCAGTAGTGCACCGTCGCGAGACCGAGAGCCATCGGCAGCCCGAGGATCGCCATCGTCGAGCCCAGGAACGACAGCGGCTCGATGCTGACCTGCCGCAGCAGTGCTGCGGTATCCGGATTGAGCGCAGCCCAGAACAGGATGTTGAGCGGCGTGGTCACGATCGCCAGCAGGCTGGAGACGCCGGTCATGCTGATCGACAGCGCGGTGTTGCCGCGCGCCATGTGGGTGATGAGGTTGGAGATGTTTCCGCCGGGGCACGCGGCCACCACCATCATTCCAAGCGCGATGCTCGGCTGCGGTTTCAGCAGCATGGTGATCGCCCATGTCACCGCCGGAAGGATCGCAAGCTGAGCAAGAAGCCCGGCCAGCGGTGCGACCGGCTTGCGAAATACCTCGATGAAGTCGTCGATCCGCAGATCGAGCGCTACGCCGTAGATGATGAGCGCAAGCACGCCGCCGAGCACAAGCTGGCCCGTCGGATTGATATTCAGCAGAATGTCGTCGATCGGTGCGCCCGTCATGTGCCCCCCAGCCCGGCCCCGGATTGCCAAGGTTAGTGGAGCGGATCGCGGGACGCCAGCCTTGCGGATTGCCTTGGAGTGTCATGCTGCATCGAAGCATTGGCGCAGCAAAAAGGCCCCTCGTGAGGGGCCTTTCGCAATTCAGATTTCAAGAAAGATCAGTGGGCGTCGGCCCAGACTTTCTTCTTGGTGAAGTAGAGCAGACCCGACAGCACGATCAGGAAGATCATGACCTGCAGTCCGAGGCGCTTGCGGGCCTCGAGATGCGGCTCGGCGGTCCACATCAGGAACGCGGAAACATCCTTGGCGTACTGCTGCACGGTCGCCGGCGATCCGTCATCGAACGTCACCTGACCGTCATTGAGCGGCTTCGGCATCTTGATCGCGTGGCCGGGGAAATACTTGTTGTAGTACGACCCCTCCGGCAGCGCGAAGCCGGCCGGCGCCTTGTCCTCATAGCCCTGCATCAGAGCGTCGATGTAGTTCGGTCCCTTCTCCTGAAACTGGATGAAGGCGTCGAAAATGAACTGCGGAAATCCACGCTCATATCCACGGGCCTTGGCGATCAGCGACAGGTCCGGCGGATAGGCGCCGCCGTTGGCTGCGCGGGCCGCCTGTTCGTTCGGGAACGGCGACGGGAAGTAGTCGGCCGGACGGCCGGGGCGCTCGAACATATCGCCCGCATCGTTCGGGCCGTCCTTGACCTTGTACTCGGAGGCGAAGGCGGCGGCCTGCGCCGGCGAATAGCCCGGACCGCCCGCGTCGCTCAGGTTGCGAAAGGCGACATAAGACAGGCCGTGGCAGGAGGCGCAGACTTCCTTGTAGATCTTCAGGCCGCGCTGCAGCTGGCCCTGGTCGAACTTGCCGCGAGGACCGGCAAACGACCACTTCAGCGAGGGCGGCGTCAGTCCATGCGAATCGTCCGCCGCGCGCGCCGTGCCGGCAGCCCCCAGCAGCAGTGCGCCGCCGACCGCAATCGCGATCATGCTGGAGACCATCGGCGCTTTCGTCGAGCCGGTTTTCCGCAGCACGTCTTCGGCGATCGAGTTCGGCAAGGGACGCGCCTTCTCGATGCGGCTGAGGACAGGCAGCACGATCAGGAAGTAGGCAAAGTAGCAGAACGTCAGGACGCGGCCGGCAATGACGTAGATGCCTTCCGCGGGCTTGGCGCCGAGCCAGCCGAGCAGCAGGCAGACCAGCACGAAGATCCAGAAGAACTGCTTGGCGAGCGGGCGATACTTCGACGAGCGCGTCCGTGCGCTGTCGAGCCATGGCAGGAACGCCAGCACAAGGATCGCCGAGAACATCGCGATAACGCCGGCGAGCTTGTTCGGGATCGAGCGCAGGATCGCGTAGAACGGCAGGTAGTACCACTCAGGCACGATGTGCGCCGGGGTCACCGCAGGATTGGCGGGGATGTAGTTGTCCGGATCGCCGAGATAGTTCGGAATGTAGAAAATGAACCAGGCGAAGAACAGCAGGAAGCAGGACATGCCGAACGCGTCCTTAAGGGTCGCGTAAGGCGTGAACGGCACAACGTCCTTCTCGGTCTTCGGCTCGACGCCGGCCGGATTGTTCTGACCAGCAACGTGCAGCGCCCAGATGTGCAGCACCACAACGCCCGCGATCACGAACGGCAGCAGGTAGTGCAGCGAGAAGAAGCGGTTCAGCGTCGGGTTGCCGACCGAGTAGCCGCCCCACAGCAGCGTCACGATGCTGTCGCCGACATAAGGAATGGCGCCGAACAGGTTGGTGATGACGGTGGCGCCCCAGAAGCTCATCTGGCCCCATGGCAGCACGTAGCCCATGAAGCCAGTCGCCATCATCAAGAGATAGATGATGACGCCGAGGATCCAGAGAACCTCGCGCGGCTCCTTGTATGACCCGTAATAAAGGCCGCGGAACATGTGGATGTAGACGGCGATGAAGAACATCGACGCGCCGTTGGAATGCAGATAGCGCAGCAGCCATCCGTAGTTGACGTCGCGGACCAGCAGCTCGACCGACTTGAAGGCCAGATCGACATGCGGCGTGTAATGCATCGCCAGGATGATGCCGGTGATGATCTGGACGCCCAGCATCATCGAAAGGATCGCGCCGAACGTCCACCAGTAGTTGAGATTGCGGGGAGTCGGATAGGCGACGAATGACGAGTGGATCAGTCCCCCGAGAGGGAGACGCCGCTCAACCCATTTCAAGACTGGATTTTGCGGCTGGTAGCTGGATGGTCCGCTCATGATGCGATCCTGACAAAGAAGAAGCGACGCAATCGGTTCAACGAAAGTTAGCCGATTTTGATTTTGGTATCGGAGACGAAGGCGTAAGGCGGCACCGGCAGGTTCGACGGCGCCGGACCCGAGCGGATGCGGCCGGAACTGTCGTACTGCGAGCCGTGGCACGGGCAGAAGAAGCCATCATAGTTGCCTTCATGCGCGATCGGGATACAGCCCAGATGCGTGCAGATGCCGATCACCACGAGCCACTGATCGTGGCCTTCCTTGACGCGCGACTGGTCGCTCTGCGGATCGGGAAGGCTCGCGGTGGGAACAGCGCGCGCCTCGTCGACCTGCTTCTTGGTGCGATTCATGATGTAGATCGGCTTGCCGCGCCAGAACACCTTGATGTCCTGTCCGGAGGCGATCGGAGCCAGATCGACTTCGATCGGGGCGCCGGCGGCGATGGTCGAGGCGTCCGGATTCATCTGAGAGATCAGCGGCCAGGCCACTGCGGCGGCGCCGACGGCGGCCACGGATCCTGTCGCTACATATAGAAAATCACGGCGTGTCGGCTCGGCCGAGGATGAAGACGTCACGATTGCAAACCCTTTCCGAACTGCAACCGGTGGAACCATCCCTTCGACGCAATGCACTCGCCGGGAGAGGAAGCCGGTGCCCGCGGGCCCCCGCGGTGGCAGAATGACCACTTGTCCCACTCAACCGGGCGGAACATACGATCTAGAATCGATCTATTGGCACCCTTGCCGAGAGAGCGCAAGCCCGCTATCGGGCACATTTAGTGCGACGCACTAAAACCGCCCATCGCAGGGATTTTTCCTCACGTTGTCCACCGGGGCCAAGGGCCGTTTTCCGATGCGCGTCGTTCTTTTTCAACCTGACATCCCGCAAAATACCGGGACGATTCTGCGGCTCTGCGCCTGCCTCGGCGTGGAGGCACATATCATCGAGCCCGCCGGATTCCCCATTTCAGACCGGCATTTTCGCCGTGCCGGGATGGACTATCTGGACCAGGTCACCATCGTGCGGCACGATTCCTGGGCCGCCTTCGAGACATGGCGGGCCAAATCGGGCAGCCGCCTGGTTCTTTTTTCGACAAAGGCGGCAACGCCCTATCTCGATCATATCTACCGGGACGACGACATCCTGCTGTTCGGCCGGGAATCCGCTGGCGTTCCGGACGACGTGGTAAACGCAGCGGACGAACGGCTGGTTATCCCGATTGCGCCGGGAATGCGCTCCCTGAATGTCGCCATGACGGTGGCGATGGCGCTTGGCGAGGCACTCAGACAAACGCGCAGCGTGTTTTCAAGCGAAGTGGGGACCGGTTCGCGTTAAGAAACACGCCAAACCAGAAGGAACGAAGGCTTGAGCTACGCGGTCAAAGAAATCTTTCTGACATTGCAGGGAGAAGGCGCCCACGCCGGGCGCACGGCCGTGTTCTGCCGATTCAGCGGGTGCAACCTCTGGACCGGCCGCGAGCAGGATCGCGCTACCGCCGTGTGCAAATTCTGCGACACCGATTTTGTCGGAACCGACGGCACGCTCGGCGGGCGGTATGCGGACGCTCAGGACCTCGCCGCGGCCATCGCCGCGCAGTGGATCGGTCCGCATGATCATCGCTATGCCGTTCTGACCGGCGGCGAGCCGCTGCTGCAGGTCGATATCGCGCTGATCGACGCCCTTCACGCGCACGGATTCACCATCGCGATCGAGACCAATGGCACCATCGAACCGCCGCCCGGGCTCGACTGGATCTGCGTCAGCCCCAAGGCCGGATCGGACCTTGTCGTCCGCAAGGGCCACGAGCTGAAACTGGTTTATCCGCAGCCAGAAAACACCCCCGAGGATTTCGCGGGTCTGGAATTCGAGCGGTTCTCGTTGCAGCCGATGGATGGACCTGACATCACGCAAAGCACGCAGGCGGCGATTGATTATTGTTTGCGTCATCCGCAGTGGCGACTCAGCGTCCAGACGCACAAGACGCTTGGCATCAGATAAAACCGGATACGACCAATGTGGGAATTGACGAAATCGTTTCGTTTCGAGGCCGCGCACGCGCTGCCCGGTACGACGCTGGGCGAATCCAGCGACGAAATTCACGGTCATTCGTTCCGCGCCGAGGTCTCAATTCGCGGCAGGCCGGACCCCACGACGGGAATGGTGATGGATCTCGGCGTACTTGAACAGCGGATGACCGAGGTGCAGAAAATGCTCGACCACAAGCTGCTCAACAAGGTCGAAGCGCTGGGACCGCCGACGCTGGAGAATCTGACGCGCTTTATCTGGGAGCGCGTTCAGCATACCGGGCACGTGACCCGCGTCAGCGTCCACCGCGACAGTTGCAACGAAAGCTGCACATATTTCGGCCCGCAGAGTTAGGCGCGCATAACGGAGGCATTCCCTTGGAAAAGCCCGTCACGATGCTCGAAGAGCGCAAGCAAACTTCCCGCGCGTGGTTTGAAAACCTGCGTGACGAGATTTGCGCGACACTGGAACAGCTTGAGGCCGATGCGCCGGCAGCACTTTATCCCGGCCATGCCGGACATTTCGTTCGCACGCCCTGGGATCGCACCGATCATTCGGGAAAGCCCGGCGGCGGCGGCGTGATGTCGGTCTTGCGCGGGCGGCTGTTCGAAAAAGCCGGCGTGCATTGCTCGACTGTGCATGGCGAATTCGCGCCCGAATTCCGCGCGCAGATTCCGGGGGCTGCGGACGATCCACGGTTCTGGGCTTCGGGGATTTCGCTGATCGCGCATCCGCGCAACCCGAATGTGCCAGCGGTTCACATGAACACCCGCTTCGTGGTGACAACCAAGGCGTGGTTCGGCGGCGGCGCGGACCTGACGCCGGTGCTCGACCGGCGGCGAAACCAGGATGACCCCGACGCTGCAGCCTTCCACGCCGCCATGAAATCGGCCTGCGACGCTCACGCAGCGGTCGCGCCTTACGAGAAATACAAAACCTGGTGCGACGAGTATTTCTACCTGCCCCATCGCAAGGAAGCCCGCGGCATCGGCGGGATCTTCTACGACTGGCTCGATTCGGGCGACTGGAGTGCCGATCTGGCCTTCACCCAGGAGGTGGGCCGGACTTTTGCCAAGGCCTATCCGGAGCTTGTGCGGCGGAATTTCGGGGACGCCTGGACGGCCCAGGACCGCGAGGAACAGCTCGTGCGCCGGGGGCGCTATGTCGAGTTCAACCTGCTTTACGACCGGGGCACCATTTTCGGCCTCAAAACCGGCGGCAATGTCGACTCCATCCTGTCCTCCATGCCCCCCGAGGTGAAATGGCCGTAAAGCCGTCCCGCGGGCCGATAAAGTCCGGAAAGCTCAGGAAATAGGCAGGCTTTTTGGCGAGCTCGACCTGTCACCGAGAGAACACACCCGCCAAATAACGGTTCCGGACACCGTCCAGCCAACTTAAATCCATTTGAGACTATCCCTGTCCCGACGTACTTTCCCTGCCATAGGTGTGGCGGAATCGTGCCGTCACCGATGTTTTTTAAGGGGCTTCGATGCGCAAGATTGCTGTTCTCCTTCTCGCTGCCGCAGGCATCAGCCTGGCAGGCGCGGCTTCCGCGGCCGATCTCGGCACCGCCCCGATCTATCGCAAGGCTCCTCCCGTCGAAGTCTTCACCTGGACCGGATCCTACGTCGGTCTCTACATCGGTGGTGCTTCGGGCAACACGGTCAGAACGACGGACTCGTTCCTCGGCGCAACCACATCGTATGACCTCGGCTCGAGCGTCATCGGTGGTTACACCGGCGGCTACAACCTGCAGCTCTCACCCAGCTGGCTGATCGGTTACGAAAGTGAAACCGGTTACATGAAGCTGAAGGGTTCGGCCCTTTATCCTGGCACGGCCCTGAATGCGGCAACCGAAACCGGAAGCCTCTACAGCGTCTGGGCTGCCCGCCTCGGCTACGTCATGGACAAGTCGCTGCTGTACGTGAAGGGCGGCGCGGTTCTGACCCGCTTCGACAGCTCGTCGCGCAACGGCACGGTCAGCGATCACGAGTTTGAGTTCGGCTACGCCGTCGGCGGCGGCTGGGAATATGCTTTCGCTCCGAAGTGGAGCGTCAAGGCCGAGTATCTCTACCTCGGCTTCGACAAGGATCTGTCGTTTGGACCTCCGGGCCTGGTGGCGACCAGCCACTTCGGCGGCGTCCACACCGGCAAGGTCGGCGTGAACTACAAGTTCGACTGGTTCAGCCTGCTGCGCTGATCTCAGCGCACGGCGCAAAAAGTTCAAAACCCCGGACACAGTCCGGGGTTTTTCTTTTTCCGCAGATCTTTGTCAGCCTCGCTTTGTCGGCATGTCATGTCGCGCGGCTAGGTTGCGGCTCCTCACCCCACCAAGGAGCCGATCATGGAACTGAAAGCAGGCGACGTCGTCATTCTCAAATCCGGCGGTCCGGCTTTGACCGTTGCCGAAGTCACCGACGAGTTGGTCGAATGCGTCTGGATCGGCGAAGAAGGCGATCTGTTCCGCGAAAAACTTCCCGCCTCCGTTCTCGAAGTCGCTCACATCGACACCTCCGACGATGAGGATGAGCAGGACGAAGACGAGGAGAGTGAAGACGAGGACGAAGACGAGGATCACCACGCGAAAAAAACGGCGGAACTCGCCTAAGTCGCGGCGGCAACCGTCACATCAAAGCCGATGATCCCGCGTGAATCGCCCGACGGTGTCATCGGCGATGGTTTTCAGCGCCGACTCGTCGAGCGGAAACTGCATCGCCAGCCAGGCGTCCTCGGCGAGTGTCAGAACATGACCGAGCGCCGGTCCCTCGGCGATACCGCGCGCGATGAAATCGGCCGCCTTCAGCGGGAACGCCGGAGCCATCCAGCGATCCGGCAGCGTCGCAAACTCACGCCATGACGGCGAAGCTGCGTCACGCCCCGCCCGTGCCCAGGCCAGCATGATCCGGTCCCGATAACGCGCGTCACCGAGGCGATACAACCGCCGCTGGGCGACGGTCTCATCCATGCCGACAAGCCGCCACCAGCGGTGGCCCATCGAATCCAGCCGCTTGGTCTCGATATTGGACAACCGCCAGCGCTGCGACAGGCGTTTCGCATCTTCGGTCACCGCAATCGTCAGCGCGCCGAGGCGACGCACCGGATCCGCCTCGAGACCGAGTTCGCGTTCCGCGGCGATCATCCCGGCGAACGCGCCGTGATAAACGACACCCGCCGTCAGCCGCAGCAGCAAACCGGCATCGTCCATCATCACCAGCGCCGATGCGGCCTCCTTCGCGACCACGAGCTTCAGCATTTCCATGCGGATGCGCTCGGCGGAAAGACCGGCAAGACCGTCGCGTCCGGCGATACAGGCCTCGTATCCGGCACGATCCGGCGCGCCCTCGCCGTAAGCCGCATGAATGCGGAAAAACCGCAGGATGCGCAGATAGTCCTCGGCGATACGCTGCGACGGCTCGCCGATGAAGCGCACGCGCCGCGCCTCGATGTCCGCCAACCCACCGACCTCGTCATGAACCGCACCGTCCTGCGTCACCGACAATCCGTTGATGGTGAAGTCGCGGCGCAGCGCGTCGCGTTTCCAGTCGCGCCCGAATGCGACCTTGGCCTTGCGCCCAAAGGTCTCGATATCTTCGCGCAGCGTCGTGACTTCAAAAGGCTGGCCATCGATCACCAGCGTGACCGTGCCATGCTCCACACCGGTCGGAACACTTTTGATATGCGCGAGCCTGGCGCGGCGGATCACTTCCTCGGGTAGCGCCGTGGTTGCAATGTCGATCTCGCCCACCGGCAGTCCAAACAGCGCATTACGAACCGCGCCGCCGACCACGCGGGCTTCCTCACCATCTGCGTTGAGAAGCGCGAGCACGCTCGCGGCCGGGCCGGACGTCAGCCACGCAGCGTCACGCAGCACGCGGGCGGCGCTCATTTCTCGGTCCCCGGAACAAGCTTGCCGTTCTCGATGCGTGCCGGAGTGTAGGTCGCGCCCGGAGGCGCGCCGGAGAAATGCGCCAGCAGCACCAGACTGACGATCACGAGCACGAACGCTCCGACCGCCAGCTTGCCGACGACATGCAGCGGCCATGACGACTTGACCCAGACGTTCGATCGGCTCGCGAAAAGAAACACCGCATAGACCGCGAATGGAATGAGGAAAATCGCGATCTCGGTGAGAACAGGACGGATCATGAAAGATAGATCCGTTCGTAAAGCGCGCGCAGCATGCCAGCGGTCGCGCCCCAGATGTAGCGCTCCTCGAACGGCATCTCGTAGAACGAGCGTTGCATCCCGCGGAATTCCTTGCTGCCGAGCTTGTGATTGACCGGGTCCATCAGAAACGCCAGCGGCACCTCGAACACATCGTCCACTTCATTCGGGCTGATGGTGAGATCGAATCCCGGCCGCACCCTCGCCAGCGTCGGCAATATCCGGAAGCCGAAACCGGTCGCGTAGACATCGAGATACCCGACAGGATCGATGAAGTCGCGCTTGAGTCCGATTTCCTCATCGGCCTCGCGCAACGCCGCGTCCATCGGCGAGGCGTCGGTTGCGTCGATCTTGCCGCCTGGAAACGATATCTGCCCGGCATGTTCGTTGAGATGTTCGGCGCGTTTGGTCAGCAGCACGGTCGGCACATCCCGCTCCACGATCGGTATCAGCACCGCCGCGGGACGCACCGGGCGCTCCTTCGCGATAATCTGCAGCATGGCGTCGGTGCCGAAATCGCCGGTCGGCGCGAGCACGTCGGCATCGGTCAGTCCCGGCGGCACATCGAAGTTCAGCCGGGCGCGGGCCCGGCGGAAGAATTCGCCGGAGCTCATATCGAGCGGAGCGATGCTGGCGGATGCAGCGTCCTTCAAAACACTTTTCGTCAACCCAAACCCTCGTTCGTCAAACCGGATCTCTTGCTTGCGCCGCGTCGGCCATCGAAAAGAACTCGCCGCCGGACATGACCCCGAACATCTCGTGGCCGTCCACGACTCGCACCTCACCCATCTCGACCAGATCATAATAGAGCGCGCGCGTGACCTTTGCCCACAAATCGGCGCGAACGTGAAGATAGGGCGTCAGTCCGCCACCGGCGGCTGCCTCGAATCGCAGGCGATGATCGCTGTCACATGACACCCAGTCCTCGACATTGGTGCGAAAGCGCAACGTCCGCGCCGCACCCTCGCCGTCCTTCTCCATTTCCACCGCGAGAAACGGCGCGTCATCGACGCGGATGCCGACCTTCTCAACCGGCGTCACCAGAAAATACTTGCCGTCCTCGCGCTTGAGAATTGTGGAAAACAGCTTCACCAGCGCCGGCCGGCCGATCGGCGTGCCGAGATAGAACCAGGTGCCGTCGGTTGCAATCCGCATGTCGAGATCGCCGCAGAACGGCGGATTCCACAGATGGACCGGCGGCAGACCTTTTGTCGCAGCACCACGCGCCGCCTGGGTCAGGCCGTCGAGGCGCTGAACCGGATTCGGTTCCTGTTTCTGCCCTTGGTTCGCCATTGTTTACCCTGACCGTTGACGCTTCTGTTTGGCACGTTTGCCGCTGTTTGGCACGGATGGTGCAAGTCCGAACCAGACGTGGAACGGTGAAAACAACGGGCAAATTCTCAACACTGCCCTGCGGGATTACTCGCCACATCGTGATGAGTTTCAAGTCCCCCGGCCGGTAAGGTGGGGACAGCCTGAATCCGGGAATACATAAGAGAATACATGGCCTTTGCATCGGTTTAGCATGGGTCAACACGAAGCAAGGAGCGACCAATATGTCTGGCGCAGACGGTGTCGAGAAACTGGAAGACGTGATCGTACGCTCGGCCGAGCAGATCGCGGGCAACATCAGGACGGCCCGCGAAGCGGTCTCGACCGTCATCTTCGGTCAGGAACGTGTCATCGAAAATGCGCTGGTCACGATCCTGTCAGGCGGACACGCCTTGCTGATCGGCGTCCCCGGTCTCGCAAAAACCAAGCTGGTCGAAACGCTGGGTATCACGCTCGGCCTCGACGCCAAGCGCGTGCAGTTCACGCCAGACCTGATGCCGTCAGATATTCTCGGCGCGGAAGTGCTGGACGAAAGCGCGACCGGCAAACGCTCGTTCCGCTTCATCGCGGGACCGGTGTTCGCACAACTCCTGATGGCGGACGAAATCAACCGTGCCAGCCCGCGCACGCAGTCCGCGTTGTTGCAGGCGATGCAGGAGCAGCACATCACGGTGGCCGGCGCGCGGCACGATCTGCCGAAACCATTCCATGTGCTCGCGACCCAGAACCCGCTGGAACAGGAAGGCACCTACCCGCTGCCGGAAGCCCAGCTCGATCGCTTCCTGATGGAAATCGACGTCGAATATCCCGACCGCGATGCCGAGCGCCGTATCCTGTTTGAAACGACAGGCGCCGAGCAGGCAGTGGCGAAAGCCGCAATGACGGCAGACACACTACTCACCGCGCAGCGGCTGGTGCGCCGTCTGCCGGTCGGCGACTCCGTGGTTGAAGCCATTCTGTCGCTCGTGCGGTCCGCGCGTCCGGGCGACGACAATGGCGACATCGGCAAATCGATCGCATGGGGACCCGGTCCCCGCGCCAGCCAGGCGCTGATGCTCGCCGTCCGTGCCCGCGCGCTGCTCGACGGCAGGCTCGCCCCGTCGATCGACGACGTGCTGGATCTGGCGGAACCCGTACTGAAGCACCGCATGGCGCTGACCTTCTCGGCGCGCGCCGAAGGCCGCACCATTCCCGAAGTCATCAAGCAGTTGAAGGCACGGATCGGCTGATGGCAGCACGGCCGCAACCAGCACTCCAGGAGATCGAAGCAGTCCGACGTGCCGATGGTGAAAGCCGTTCGCTCGCCGCGTCCCTGCCGCGTCTCGTGCTGGAAGCGCGCCGCATCTCGGCCAACGTCATCCACGGCCTGCATGGACGCCGCCGCGCCGGCACCGGCGAGAGTTTCTGGCAATACCGCCGCTTCGTCTCCGGCGAAGCCTCGCAGAACGTCGACTGGCGGCGTTCGGCACGCGACGATCACCTGTATGTTCGCGAGCAGGAATGGGAAGCCGCGCACACGGTGTGGCTGTGGCCGGATCGCTCGAAGTCGATGGCGTTCGCATCGAAGACCGCGCGCGACAGCAAACTCGAACGCGCGCTGGTGGTGACCTTCGCACTGGCGGACCTGCTGGTGGCCGGCGGCGAGCGCGTCGGCATTCCCGGCCTGATGAATCCGAGTTCGAGCAGCAACATCGTCGACAAGATGGCGCAGGCGATCCTGCACGACACCGTCACACGGTCGAGCCTGCCGCCCGCGTTCGTGCCGTCCGCGCTGTCGGAAGTCGTGGTGCTGTCGGACTTCTGGTCGCCGATTGGCGAGATCCGAACCATGCTCGGCGGGCTGTCATCGTCGGGCACGCATGGTACGCTGTTGCAGGTCGTCGATCCCGCTGAAGAAACATTTCCCTATTCGGGCCGCGTCGAATTCGTCGAACCCGAAGGCGGCGAGGTCATCACCGCGGGCCGCGCCGAAGCCTGGGCCAAGGATTATGTCGCGCGGGTCGATGCCCATCGCACCGCCATCCGCGAGGAAACCAACAAGCTCGGCTGGCTGTTCTCGACCCACACCACGGATCGCTCGGCTGCCGAACTGCTGCTCTATCTTCACAGCGGCATGATGGTCGCCAAAGGAAGTGGAGGCCGCGTTGCCACCACCGCGGGGCGCTCCGCATGATGGGCCTGCCGCTGTCCTTCGCCGAACCTTGGCTGCTGGCTGGCCTCCTGAGCCTTCCCGCTTTGTGGTGGCTGCTGCGCGTCATGCCGCCGCGCCCGCGCCGCATCGATTTTCCGCCGACGCGGCTGCTGTTCGACATCGCACCGAAGGAAGAAACCCCGTCCCGCACGCCGTGGTGGCTGACACTGCTACGCCTGCTTGCGGCCGCACTCGTGATCCTCGCCGCGGCGGGACCGATCTGGAATCCGAGCGAAGGCGTGACGCGCTCCAGCGCGCCGCTGGTGTTGCTGCTCGACGACGGATGGAGCGCCGCCGCCAGCTGGGAGGCGCGCATCAAGAGCGCCGACGAACTGATGTCCAACGCGGAGTCCGACCGGCGCGCCGTCGCCATCGTGCCGCTGTCGGAGAGCACCCGCGACATCACGCTGATGCCGGCCGGAACCGCGCGCGTCGCGCTGCGCCAGCTTGCGCCGAAGCCTTACGCCGTCGAGCGCGTGGAAACCCTGCCGGCGCTGGCGCGTTTTCTCGCCAAGACCGGCGACGGCGAGATCGTCTGGCTCAGCGACGGCATCGATACCGGACGCGGCAGCGAGTTCACCGAAGGATTGACCAAAACGATTCAGGATCGCGTCTTGACAATCGTCGAGGGCGGCACGCCGCCGGCGCATGCGCTGGTCGCAGCCGAGAACGCCGCAGCGAAGATGACGGTGAAGGTCTTGCGCGCCAACGGTAGTGGCGGCGACACGGGTCTGGTGCGCGCGCTCGACCAGAAAGGCTCGCCGATCGGCGAGGCGAAGTTCGCATTCGGCTCGCAGGATCGCGAGGTCGAGGCGAGCTTCGATCTGCCGGTCGAACTGCGCAACGACATCGCGCGGCTTGAAGTGAGCGGCGAGCGCTCGGCCGGTGCTGTTCAACTGCTTGACAAGCGCTGGCGGCGGCGCGCCATCGGCATCGTCTCCGGTGCGACCAGCGACACCGCGCAGCCGTTGCTCGCCTCGACATTCTATCTCACGCGCGCGCTGGCGCCGTTCGCCGATGTGCGACTCGGTGAGCGCGGCGCGCCCGCCGTGGCCATTGGACAATTCCTCGATCAGAAGCTGCCGATGATCGTGCTGGCCGATGTCGGCACACTATCGCCGGACATTCGCGACCGCCTCAACGCATGGATCGCGCAGGGCGGCGTGCTGGTGCGCTTCGCCGGGCCACGTCTCGCGGCGGGCGATGACGATCTGGTACCGGTCAAATTGCGCCGCGGCGGACGCAGCCTCGGCGGCAGCCTCACATGGGAGAAGCCGCAACCCCTCGCCTCCTTCGCTGCCGATGGGCCTTTCGCCGGCCTTGCCGTGCCGAAGGACATCACCGTGACCCGTCAGGTCCTGGCCGAACCGGACCCGGCGCTCGCATCGCGAAGCTGGGCTTCGCTGGCCGACGGCACGCCGCTGGTCACCGGCGAGCACCGCGACAAGGGCGTGGTCGCGCTGTTCCATATCAGCGCCGATATGCGCTGGTCGGATTTGCCGATGTCTGGCACCTTCGTCGAGATGCTGCGACGAATCGTCGATATGTCCGGCTATACGGCCAACGCAGGCGCAGGCGTCGCCACCGAGGGCAGTGCGGAGACTGTTGCGCCGATCCGCACCCTCGACGGCTTCGGCGCGTTCGGGCCGCCGCCGTCCACCGCGAAGCCGCTGCGCGCGGACTATCGCGACCGCGCCACCCTCGATCATCCGCCCGGCTTCTACGGACCCGCCGACGGTCCGCTCGCGGTGAATACGCTCGCAGCAGCAGACCGGCTCGCACCGCTCGACACGTCCGCATTGAAGGCGCAGCGCGCGACTTACACCAATGCCGAACCGCGCGACCTGCGCGGCATCCTGCTCTCGACCGCGCTGGCGCTGTTTCTGATCGATGCGATCATTGTCGCTATTCTCGGCGGCGGGCTCGCAGCGTTAATGAGACGCCGTGCCGCGACAGCGGCGCTCGCGCTCGCATTCGCGCTCGCCTCCGTCGCGGGCATGCCTGCACCGTCTCATGCGCAAGCGCCGAAAGCTCCGCCCGCAACTGCGCCGGCAAGCAAGTCCGCGCCTGCAAGCAATCCCGCTGCGGATGACTTCGCGATCAAGGCCGTGGCCCAGACCCGCCTCGCCTATGTCGTCACCGGCAACGCTGACGTTGATTCCATCGTCAAGGCGGGCCTCTCCGGACTGACGCTGTTCCTCGCGCAGCGCACCGCGCTGGAGGCCGGCGAGCCGGTCGGCGTCGATCCGGCGCGCGACGAACTCGCCTTCTTTCCGCTGATCTACTGGCCGGTGGTCACCGGCGCACCGAAGCCGTCGCAGGACGCCATCAACAAACTCGACGCCTATATGAAACAGGGCGGCACCGTGTTGTTCGACACCCGTGACGCGGTCGAAGCGCCGCCGGGTCCGGGCGGTGAATCGCAGACGCCGGGCATGTTGACACTGCGCGAAATTCTTTCCTCGCTCGATATTCCCGAACTCGAGCCGGTGCCGCGCGAGCACGTGCTGACCAAAACGTTCTATCTGCTGCGCGACTTCCCCGGCCGGTTCAACGCCGGGCAAACCTGGGTCGAGACCCTGCCGCGCGTCGAGGACGAGGATGCCGCCGACCGGCCCGCACGCGGCGGCGACGGCGTCTCCCCGATCATCATTACCTCCAACGATCTCGCCGGCGCATGGGCGATGCGGGCCGACGGCCAGCCGATGCTGCCGCTAACGCCAGGCGATCCGCGCCAGCGTGAGTTCGCGTTCCGCGCCGGCGTCAACATCGTGATGTACACGCTCACCGGCAACTACAAGGCCGATCAGGTGCACGCTCCGGCGCTGATCGAACGGCTCGGGCAGTAATATGCAGTACGGTATCGCTTTCGCTCCCCTCGTCCCGACGCTCGTGCTGTGGATCGGCCTTGGCGCGATCCTTGTCATCGCGGCCGTACTTCTGTTGGCGCGGGCGCGCGGGGCTGCGGTGCGCGTTGCAGCGCTGGCGCTCATCCTGCTGGCGCTGGCCAATCCGTCGTTCACGCGCGAGGAGCGCGAGCCGCTAACCTCGGTCGCGGCCGTCGTGGTCGACAAGAGCCCGAGCCAGAATTTTGGCGAACGCACCAAGGAGACCAACGAGGCACGCGAGGCGCTGGTCGCCCGGCTCAAAGACGTCAAGGGACTTGAGGTCCGCGTGGTCGAGGCAGGTCAGGCCGACGGCGAAACCGACGGCACGAAACTGTTTTCCGCCGTTCAATCTGCACTGTCCGACGTACCCACCGATCGCGTCGCCGGTGCGTTTCTCGTCACCGACGGCCGGGTGCATGACATTCCCGCCAATGCCGCGGCCATCGGCTTCAACGCGCCGGTCCATGCGCTGGTCACCGGCCGCAGCAACGAGCGCGACCGCCGCATCGCTATCGTCGCCGCACCTCGTTTCGGCATCGTCGGACAGACCCAGTCCATCACCTATCGCCTCGACGATCAGGGCGTGACCAACCAGAGCGCACGCGTTGTCGTGCGCCGCGACGGCGATGTGCTCAGCGAGCGCGCGGTGCGCAGCGGCGAGCAAGTCAGCGTCACCATCGACATTCCCCATGCCGGCCCGAACATCGTCGAGATCGAAGCCTCGAAACTCGAGGGTGAACTGACGCCGGTGAACAACCGCGCCGTGGTGTCCATCGACGGCGTGCGCGACAAGCTGCGCGTGCTGCTGGTGTCGGGCGAGCCACATTCCGGCGAGCGCACCTGGCGCAATCTTCTGAAGTCCGACGCCAGCGTCGATCTGGTGCATTTCACGATTTTGCGTCCGCCCGAAAAACAGGACGGCACGCCGATCAACGAACTGTCGCTGATCGCTTTCCCGACGCGCGAACTGTTCCAGCAGAAGATCAACGAGTTTCAGCTCATTATCTTCGACCGCTACGCGCGGCAGGGGGTGCTGCCGATCTCGTATTTCGACAACATCGCGCGCTATGTACGCGGCGGCGGCGCTGTGCTGGTCTCGGCTGGTCCTGACTATGCCAGCCCCACCAGCATCTGGCGCACGCCGCTGGATACAATCTTGCCAGCCGAGCCGGTTGGCGTCAGCGAAAAGGCCTTTACGGCGCGGCTCAGCGACATCGGCAAGCGTCACCCAGTGACACGCGGACTGGAAGGCGCCAACAGCGAGCCGCCGCACTGGAGCCGCTTCTTCCGCCTGATCGACACCCGCAATCCGACCAACCCGCCGATCATGGAAGGCGCCGACGGCAAGCCGCTGCTGCTGCTCTCGCGGCAAGGCGAAGGCCGCGTCGCGCTGCTCCTGTCCGATCACATCTGGCTGTGGGCGCGTGGTTATGAAGGCGGCGGCCCGCATCTCGACCTGTTGCGGCGGATGTCGCACTGGCTGATGAAACAGCCCGAACTCGATGAAGAAGCGCTGCGGCTGAAAGTCGAAGGCCACGATCTCGTCGTGGTGCGTCAGACCATGGCGGACACCGTGCAGCCCGTCACAGTCACCTCACCATCGGGCACCACGCGGCAAGTGACACTCGCGGCCGGCGACCCCGGCGAGTGGCGCGCGTCAGTCAATGCCGACGAACTCGGCCTGTGGCAGGCCACCGATGGCGCACTGAAGGCGCTGATCAACGTCGGTCCGGTGAACCCGAAGGAATTCGCCGAAGTGACGTCGACGACCGAAGCACTGCGTCCGCTGTTGCAGACCACGGGCGGCGATGTGCGCCGCGTGGCCGACAGCGGAAGCATTGATTTGCCGCGCGTGTTGCCGGTCCGCGCCTCGACGGTGTTTCGCGGCGAAGGCTGGCTTGGCGTCAAGATGCGCGACGCCAGTGTCGTGCGCGGCATCGGCGTGCTGCCGATTTTCGCCGGCCTGATCGGACTGCTGCTGCTGCTCGGCGCGTTCGCAAGCACGTGGTTGCGTGAGGGACGCTGAGCCGCTCGACATCAGCCATTGACCGACTGGGCCAATGGCCGGGCAGCGTGGATTGGTGACGGCAAAACCACACCCGCCGGTCGCTGAACGCCTTCCGCTCTTTGCCGTGTTGACACCCTCCCCCCGACCGGCGATGTTATATTGTAACATCTGGACCCGGCCTTCAGCGCTGAGCCCGGAGGTATGGGGCGCATTGCGCGATGAACTGGCTGAGATCAAAGGCAAAAAGGCTGTCGTTGCTGGCGCTGTTCGCGCTGGCGCTGCAGCTTGGCTTGTCGTTCGGCCATTTCCACCACGATACCGCCGTCGCCGGAATTGCGGCTTCGACAAACCAGTCGCAGGCATCCACGCCGGACACCGACCACGGTCAGGACGCCCATCGCGACCTGTGCGCCATCTGCGCCACCGTTGCGATGGCGAATACCCTCGTCACTACGGCGGCGCCGTCGCTGCCTGTGCCGCTGGCGATCACCGCGCTCCGGACCGGCTCTTATCCTGAAGCCGTCGCGGCCGATACCCGCCGCGCCGCATTCCGGTCCCGCGCGCCTCCCCGATCCCCGCTCGAATAGTTGTCCGTTCCCGACGTTCGCCGCGATGGCGTTCACGGGACATTCGAGGTTAGCCGCACGATTCCCCAAGACGGAAGCGGCGGTGTCAGGATCACAGCATCATCATGTCGCACAAAATCATTCGCGCCTCGCTGGCCGGCAGCTCAGCCGTCGCGATGGCGCTTCTCATCACGAGTGCAGCGCAATCCCAGCAGGCCGAACCGTCCGCGCCGTCCGCCGGTGAAACACTGCCGGAAATCGTTGTTCAGGCCCCGAGCCCGATCCAGCGGCCGCACCGGCATCGCGCCGAACCCGGCCGCACCACCGTTGCAGCCCCGGCGCCCGCAGCATCCGCGCCAAATCCGGAGACCTACGCGGGCACGCTGCCGATTGTCGCTGACCAGTTCGCCACCGTCACCGTCGTGCCGAACGAGGAAATCCGTCGCAGCGCCGCGTCCACGCTCGGCGATCTTCTGAACAACAAGCCGGGCATCACCGGCTCGTCCTTTGCGCCCGGTGCATCGAGCCGCCCGATCATTCGCGGGCTCGACGTCAATCGCGTAGGCATCGTGGAGAACGGCATCGGCAGCAATGGCGCGTCCGATCTCGGAGAAGATCATTTCGTGCCCATCGATCCGCTGTCGACCAACCAGATCGAGGTAATCCGCGGACCGGCGACGCTGCGCTACGGATCGCAATCGATCGGCGGCGTGGTCAGCGCCAGCAACAACCGCATTCCCGAAACGCTGCCGTGCAGCGCGGTGCCGTCGATTCAAACCTACGGATATTCGGTGAAGGCCCCGCAACTCTCGGCATCGAATCCTTGTGCAAGTTTCGAGACGCGAAGCTCACTGTCGAGCGTCGACTTGGGCCGCGAGGGCGCGGTGCTGCTCGATGCCGCCGGCAATAACGTGGCGATTCATGCCGACGCCTTTGCCCGCAAGACCGAAGACTACAGCGTTCCAAACTCGCCCTATCGCTTCGATCCGGCGCGGCCGTTCACCGGCAAACAACCGAATTCATCGACACAATCCGATGGCGCATCGATCGGCGGCTCCTATTTCTTCGACGGCGGCTTCATCGGCGCGGCCATCCAGCAGAACAACAGCATCTATCACATCCCCGGCATCGACGGCGAAGAGCACCGCACCCGCATCAGCGCGCGGCAAACCAAGCTGACGGTCAAGGGCGATTACCACCCGGATAGCAAGGCTATCGACGTGATCCGGTTCTGGGCCGGCGCCACCGATTACAGGCACAACGAAATCGGCCTTGCCGATCCCGCGATCTTTTCCAGCGACGGAGTGCGCCAGACCTTTACCAACAAGGAGCAGGAAGGCCGCATCGAGGTGCAGCTTGCGCCGTTCAATCTTCGCTTCGCGGCGCTGACCACCGCTGTCGGCGTGCAGGCGTCGCATCAGGAATTGACCGCGCCGAGCCCGGATGATCCGGGCAGCCCGCTCAATGGCCTGTGGGATCCGAACAAGAACACCAAGATCGCCGGATACGTTTTCAATGAGTTCAAGTTCAGCGACGTCACCAAGGCGCAGGTGGCCGGGCGTATCGAGCACGTCAATCTGAGCGGCACCACGCCGGGCTTCGTTCCGGAGTTGTTCGATCTCAATGTCGATCCCGCCGGCATCGGCGGCCCCACCGCGCGCAACCTCAACTTCACGCCGAAAAGCGGCAGCGTCGGCCTGATCCAGAATCTTCCCTGGAATCTGGCGGCCAGCATCACCGGTCAATACACCGAGCGCGCGCCGAAACCGGCGGAGCTGTTTTCGCGCGGCGGCCACGACGCCACGGTGACCTTCGATATCGGCAACCCGAATCTCGGCATTGAAACCGCGAAGTCGCTCGAGGTCGGGTTGCGGAAGGCGACGGGGCCGTTCCGCTTCGAACTCACCGGCTATGTCACGCGGTTCGACGGGTTCATCTATCGGCGGCTGACGGGCAACACCTGCAAAGATGTTGTGTGTCAGCTTGGCGCCGGGCTTGAACTCAACCAGGCAATTTATTCGCAGAAAGACGCGACCTTCCGCGGCGGCGAATTCCAGTTCCAGTACGACGTGCTGCCGGTCTGGGCCGGCCAGTTCGGTGTCGAGGGACAGTATGACATCGTGCGCGCCACCTTCACCGACGGCACCAACGTGCCGCGGATTCCACCGCAACGTCTCGGCGGTGGCATCTACTATCGCGACGCCAACTGGCTGGCCAAGGTCAACCTGCTGCACGCGTTTGCACAGAACGACATCGGCGGCATCGAGACATCGACGCCGGGCTACAACCGGCTCAGGGCCGAACTCAGCTACACGACGAAACTCGCCAAGGCCGATTGGTGGGGCGCGAAGGAATTCACCTTCGGTGTCGTCGGCGACAACCTGCTCAACGAGGACATCCGCAACTCCGTTTCGTACAGCAAGGATGAAGTCCTGCTGCCGGGCCTTGGCGTGCGGATGTTTGCGAATGTGAAGTATTGAGCGATCTCACCGCATGGTCGTCCCCGCGAAAGCGGGGATGACATGGGATGTGTGGCTCAGCGGGGAGCGGGAGCGAATGTCCAGTCCGGCCGGATCGCGCCGCTGACGCCGTCGAATGCGCCATCGGCAAGTTCGCACACCAGCAGCCGCGCGTGATCGACCGGGCCGGGCATCGTCACCTGCCCTTTCGGAATCCGCTTGAAGCCGACGCGGCTGTAATACGGCTCGTCGCCGACCAGCAACACGAGACGATGCCCCTTGGTCCTCGCGTCCTTCAGCGCACGGTCGAGCAACGCCCGGCCGACACCACGGTCGCGAAATGGCGGTTCGACCGTGAGCGGCCCGAGCAACAGCGCCGGTGTATTGCCGATGCAGACCGGCAGTTGCCGCACCGAGCCTACCATCAGCGTGCCGATCCGAGCCGTGAATGAGAATTCGAGCAGATGATCGACATGTTCGCGCAGCCGGTAGGCGCTGAGCGCGTAGCGGCCCGGCCCGAACGTGCGTTCGTGCAGGCGCTCGATGGCCTGCGCGTCGCCGGCGGTTTCGGCCAGTATGGTCAGGGAAAGATCGGACATGCTGGATCGCGAATTAGCATCTGACGCGGGCTGGGTCCACATCACTGAACGTCATGCGCGGGCTTGACCCGCGCATCCATCACAAACGCCCCATCAGAAAGATGGATTGCCGGGTCATAGGCGAGCGGAAGCGACGCCGTTCTTCGAACGGCCAAGCCCGGCAATGACACTCAAAACCCTAAATCCAGTCCTCGGTCAAAGGCCGGTTTTCCAGCACCTCGGCGATCCGCGCCCTCGTCCCCCGGGTGGTCTCGGGCGGCAGGTCCGCCGCGCTGAAAAACCCGCAAGCCACGATCTCATGATTGGGCTCCGGCATCCGGTCCTGCCGATACTGGCGCACGACGTAGACCGCGACATGGTCGCGCGGCGATATCCGGCGGTTGAAAAACAGGCCATGCAGGAGCGGCTCGCCGGTCATCTCGATTCGGCCCTCCTCGATCAGTTCGCGCCTGAGTGACTCCAGAAAGGTCTCGCCGGTCTCGACGCCGCCGCCGGGCAGGTGCCAGCCGGAGACGTAGCTGTGCTTGACCAGAAACACCCGGTTCTCGCCGTCGAGCACGACGGCGCGGACACCGAGCGTCATCCCCCTGGCAAACCGCGAATAGAAATGGAAGACGCGGCGCAAAACAGGCTCGAACCGCAGCCGGACATCGTGAATGGTCATCGTGCGAGATTCCGTCCGGCGATCATGCTATGCAGGCGCATCCAGACAGAAGTCGAAGGACGCGAGAGTGGTGGCGAACCCGGGCGTGATAGCATTTCAGTCCCTGACGGTCACGTTTCAATGACGGCTTTCGTGCTTGCCCATCTGTCCGATCCCCACCTCGGCCCGATGCCGCGGCCGCGCCTGCGCGAACTCGCCGGCAAGCGCGCGATCGGATATCTGAATTGGCAGCGCAAGCGCCATATGATCCATCGCCGCGACGTGCTGAGCGAAATCGTGGCCGACATGCACGCGCAGCAGCCCGACCACATCGCCGTCACCGGCGATCTCGTCAACATTGCGCTGCCGCTGGAATTCTCCGAGGCGCGCACGTGGCTGGAAAGCGTCGGCGCGCCGCAGAACGTCTCGCTGGTGCCGGGCAACCACGACGCCTATGTGCGCGGCCTGCACGAACATTTCCCGCATGTATGGGCGGACTATCTTCGCGGCGACGGCGCCGCATCGAACAGCGACGCGGTGTTTCCCTATCTGCGGCGCAGAGGCCCGCTGGCGCTGATCGGCGTTTCCACCGCCGTTCCGACCGCGCCGTTCATGGCGACGGGGCGGCTCGGTCGCGCGCAACGCGATGATCTCGACGTGTTGCTGCCGCGACTCGCGGAAGAAAATTTATTCCGCGTGCTGCTGATTCATCATCCGCCTGTGACAACACCCGGCCGCTGGGCTGCGCGATTGCGCGACTCGGATGAATTGCTGGACACGATCGCGCGTCATGGCGTCGAACTCGTGCTGCATGGCCACGATCACCGCCACGCCACGGTCTGGCTCGACGGGCCGCGCGGACATATCCCGGCGATCGGTGTGCCGTCGGCATCGGCCATGGCCCACGGGCACAATCACCCGGCGGCCTACAATTTGTTCTCGGTGCAACGGGACGGTAATGCGTGGCGCTGCGATCACCGCGTGCGCGGATTTGAGAATGGATCGCTCGGCACGATCAAAAACGAGAAGCTGATTTAAATTCCGCGCAACGCCATCACCAGCGCGAAGCCGAACAGCGCGGCAAGGCCTGCCGCGAATCCGAACGCGAAGGTCCACATTCCGCTGCGGCGCTTTGCCGGGAAGGCGGCAGCAGCGGCCACCGGCGCCGGAGCGGGCGTCACCACCATCGCGTGTTCCCGCTCGATCAGGCGGCGTGCGATATAGTCCGTCACGGCATCGACCATCACCGGCACATCATGCGATTCGGCGATGACGATGCGGCCAAAACGCGTGTCCTGCACGAACCGGTAGATGCGCTTGTCGCGACCCATGACGACGTGCGCGACGGCGTCGATCCACAGCCGTGGTGTATCGCCCTGGCTGATGCCGCGATCGAACAGATCGACGCCTGCCGGAATCTCCGAGAACAGCGAATCGAGCGCCTCATGCAGAATTTCAAGACGGGCGACCTCGGCATCGCGCAGATCGACCACCACGCCGGTCCGGTCGGCGGCCTCGATGCGCGCCTTCCGCAGGGCGTCCCGCAGCCGGACGGGGGCCGTTTTGACGGCCGAATCGTTGGGGGCGCTCTGTTCCGCCATGCCTGTGTACCTTGTGGCTTAAATACCTTTGTTCTGACCCCCTTAATCTATCAGTAACCCTATCCCCCGCAAGCGTCCCTGACCTTTGCCGTGACCCTGCTTTGGAAAAAAAGACGGCCCTGTCCGGAATCGGAACAGGGCCGCTGAATGGGGCGGGCGACGAACCCCGCCCGGGAGACGTTTAAGCCGTCGCGCGGCTCGGTTCTTCCACGATGGAGAAGCGAACGCCTGCACGGTGACGGTTTTGCTCCGACACTTCCTTCCAGGCGTCCTCAGCCTCCTTGCGGGTCTTGAACGGGCCCTGGACCTGGGCCGACCCTTCCACGAGTTTGTGGAAGTTCATCGAACCGAACTCGCCACCAATCACCCAGAAATTGCTGCCACTCATTTGAGCCTCCGTTAGTTAGCTTGAAGTGCAATAGTTCTGCCGAGATCCGATCGTCAGCCGAACTGGTTCATCGTGTTGTGAGCGCCGCCCGCCTTCAGGGCCGCCTCGCCGGCGAAGTATTCCTTGTGGTCGTCGCCGATGTCGGAGCCGGCCATGTTCTGGTGCTTCGCGCAGGCGATACCCTGGCGGATTTCCGCACGCTGAACGTTCTTCACGTATCCGAGCATGCCCTGTTCGCCGAAATACTCCTTCGAGAGGTTATCCGTCGACAGCGCCGCCGTGTGATAGGTCGGCAGCGTGATCAGGTGGTGGAAGATGCCAGCGCGCTTGGACGAATCCGCCTGGAAGGTGCGGATGCGCTCGTCGGCTTCAATCGCGAGTGGCGTCTCGTCGTATTCCACCTTCATCAGCTCGGCACGATTGTACTTGCTGACGTCCTTGCCGTTTTCCTTCCAGGCATCGTACACCTGCCAGCGGAAATTCAGCGTCCAGTTGAACGACGGCGAGTTGTTGTAGGCGAGCTTGGCATTCGGGATCACCTTGCGGATACGGTCGACCATTCCGGCAACCTGCTCGATATGCGGCTTCTCGGTTTCGATCCACAGCAGGTCGGCGCCGTTCTGCAGCGACGTGATGCTGTCGAGAACGCAGCGGTCCTCGCCCGTGCCGGCGCGGAACTGATAGAGGTTGCTCGGCAGGCGCTTCGGACGCAGCAGCTTGCCGTTACGGCTGATGATGACGTCACCGTTACCGATCTTGGACGCATCGACCTCTTCGCAATCGAGGAAGCTGTTGTACTGGTCACCGAGGTCACCCGGCTTGTGGCTGACAGCGATCTGCTGCGTGAGACCGGCGCCGAGCGAGTCGGTGCGGGTCACGATGATGCCGTCGTCAACGCCCATTTCGAGGAACGCGTGGCGGCAGGCACGAATCTTCGCGAGGAAAACCTCGTGCGGAACAGTCACCTTGCCGTCCTGATGGCCGCACTGCTTTTCGTCCGAAACCTGATTTTCGATCTGCAGGGCGCATGCGCCTGCCTCGATCATCTTCTTGGCGAGCAGATAGGTCGCTTCGGCATTGCCGAAGCCCGCGTCGATGTCGGCGATCACAGGCACGACGTGGGTCTGGAAGTTGTCGACCTTCGCGATCAGCGTCGCTTCCTTGGCCTTGTCGCCAGCCTTACGCGCGGCGTCGATCTCGCGGAAGATATCGTTGAGTTCGCGCGAGTCGGCCTGACGCAGGAAGGTATAAAGCTCTTCGATCAGCGCCGGCACCGAGGTCTTCTCATGCATCGACTGATCCGGCAGCGGACCGAACTCGGAACGCAGCGCGGCGATCATCCAGCCGGACAGATAGAGGTAACGGCGATCGGTCTTGCCGCCGAAATGCTTCTTGATCGAGATCAGCTTCTGCTGGGCGATGAACCCGTGCCAGCAACCCAGCGACTGGGTATACTTGGTGGGGTCGTTGTCATACGCCTCCATGTCCGCGCGCATCACGGACGCCGTATAGCGGGCGATGTCCAGACCGGTCCTGAAGCGGTTCTGCAGCCGCATACGGGCGACGGCCTCGGCGGTCACGCCGTTCCATGTGCCCTTGTCCTTGAGGAGGGCTTCGGCCGCAGCGATTTCGCTCTGATAGGAAGCCGGCCCCTGAAGTGCCTGGTCGGTGATATTGCGCGATTGATAATTCATGGTGGTGATCCCTTGTGGAGTTGCCACCGTTTCAACGCATCGCGCGGTCAATCGCTAGGGACTCCGAAGATAACTTGTCATACTTTACAAATATCCGTTGTTATGATGTAATTAGTTTACAATTTCGCTTATTAGCAAGGTGACCGCCGTGGCCACGTCGACAATCCGTTCGGTTTTTATGGGTCCGCGGCTGCGGCGGCTGCGGCGCGATCTGGGGCTGACGCAGTCCAACATGGCGGCCGATCTGGATATCTCGGCACCTTATGTCGCGCTTCTGGAGCGCAATCAGCGGCCGGTGACGGCTGACATGCTGCTGCGCCTCGCCCGCACCTACAAAATCGATCTGGCGGATCTCGCGGGCGACGGGGGCGCGGATCATACCGCGCGCATGCAGGCGGTTCTCAAGGAGCCGATGTTTGCAGACATCGATATTCCCTCTCTTGAAATCAGCGATATCGCAATCGGCTATCCGGGACTGGCGGAAGCATTCCTGCGGCTCTACACGGCCTACCGCGAAGAACAGCTTGCGCTGGCGGATCGCAAGGAGCCGGCGGCGGGGACCGCATCGCGTTCGCGCCGGGGCGGTCTGGACGTCAACGATCCGGTTGCGGAAGTCCGCCGGTTTCTGGCTGCGCGCAAAAACAACTTCGCGGATCTCGACGACGCCGCCGAAAAGATTTTGCATGGTCCTGCGGACACGAACTGGTTTATCGAGCGGCTGACCACGCGCCATAAACTTCGCGTTCGCCATTTGCCGCCGGACGTCATGATCGGCGCTGTCAGACGGCTGGATCGTCACCGCAAGGAAGTCCTGTTTGACGACTCGCTCGACACCGCGAGCTTCAACTTCCAGCTGGCCCAGCAACTCGCTTATCTCGAATTTGAAGACGAGATCGGCACAGCGCTGAAAGCCGGCCAATTCACCTCCAAGAGCGGCAAACTGCTGGCGCACCGGTCGCTCGCGAGTTATGCCGCCGCGGCGCTCATCATGCCGTATTCCGCATTCGCGAAAGCCGCGGAGACGCGCCGTTACGACATCGAAGCGCTGGCGCGGCAGTTCGGGACCAGCTTTGAACAGACGGCGCATCGCATCACGACGCTACAGAGACCGGGCTCGGAAAAGGTTCCGTTCTTTCTGATCCGCGTCGATCCGGCCGGCAATATTTCCAAGCTGCTCGATGGCGCCGGCTTCCCCTTTGCGAAGCACGGCGGAGCCTGTCCGCTATGGTCGGTGCACGGGGTCTTCAAAACACCGCGCCAAATCGTGACGCAATGGCTGGAGTTGCCGGACGGTCAGCGGTTCTTTTCCATCGCCCGTACAGTCACCGCCGGCGGGGGCTCGTTCGGGGCCGCGCGGGTGGAGCGCGCCATTGCGATTGGCTGTGCGGCTGAACACGCCAAAAAACTGATTTATTCCACCGATGAATCCGGACCGCGCGCGGATGCACCCACGCCGATCGGCGTCGCATGCCGTGTCTGCCATCGTCCGACATGCGCTGCGCGATCTGAACTTCCGATCGGCCGTGAACTGCTGCCCGACGATTACCGGCGACTCAACGTTCCATTCGGATTCTCATCCGACTGATCGCTTGTGACGCGTGGCTATGTTTTCTATCCTGAGTTCGTTCCGCAGCTTGCTCATTGACTCGATTTCTCCCGCACCCTTCTCAATCCTCACCATCAGGATGCAGCATCTTTTCATGACCAGATTCATTCCCGCTCTCGTGATCGCGATGAGCCTGCTTGCAACGTCCGCCTCCGCCCAGCGGGGCGCGTCATGCCATGGGGGACAGAGCTTCGATCAGTTTCTTGCACAGTTGAAGCAGGACGCCGTCGCCGCCGGCGTGTCGCAGCGCGCGATCGCTGCCGCCTCGCCTTATCTGGTCTACGATCAGAGCATCGTGAACCGTGACCGCGGCCAGCGGGTGTTCGGCCAGATCTTCACCGAGTTCGCGGGCCGCATGGCGTCGGAATCGCGGAGAGTGCGGGGCCAGCAACTGATCCAGACCCACGCACAGGCTTTTGCGCGCGCCGAAAAGGAATACGGCGTTCCGCCGGCAGTGATCACCGCGTTCTGGGCGCTGGAAAGCGACTTCGGCGCAATCCAGGGCAAGCTTTCGACACTGCGCTCGCTGGTGTCGCTGGCCTACGATTGCCGCCGCGCGCAGATGTTTCACGATGAGACCATCGCCGCGTTGAAGATCATTGACCGTGGCGATCTTTCGCCCGCCGAAATGATCGGCTCATGGGCCGGTGAACTCGGCCAGACGCAGTTCCTGCCACGCCATTACTTCGACTACGCCGTCGACTACGACGGAAACGGACATCGAGACCTGCTGCACAGCGCTCCCGACGTCATTGGTTCCACCGCGAACTACATCGCGACCGGATTGAAATGGCGGCGCGGCGAGCCGTGGTTACAGGAAATCCGTGTGCCCACGAATTTACCTTGGGATCAGGCCGACCTCACCATCAAGCACCCGCGCTCCAAGTGGGCGGCGTGGGGCGTAACTTTTGCTGACGGGCGTCCGCTGCCGAAGGACGATCTGCCCGCCTCCGTGTTGCTGCCGATGGGCCGCGACGGACCGGCGTTTCTCGCCTATGCGAATTTCGCCGCCTACACGGAGTGGAATAACTCGCTGATCTATTCGACCACCGCGGGTTATCTCGCGACCCGTATCGCGGGAGCAGCCCCGATGCGCAAACCGGCGACCCCGGTGGCGCAATTACCGTTCAACGAGATCAAGGAATTGCAGCAGTTGCTCGCGCGGCAGGGCTTCAATGTCGGCAAGATCGACGGCATTCTCGGCCAGCAGAGCCGCATCGCGATCAAGACCGTGCAGACGAAATACGGACTTCCCGCCGATTCATGGCCGACCGCCGAGTTGCTGGCGCGGATGCGTGGCGGACCGCGCTGAAGTTCGCGCTCGCGGTCCCTTGTAAGCGCAGGGAGAACATCTAGATCGGGCAAGCCTGCTTCACGGCAAGAATTTTCCCCTGAAAGGTCACCCATGTCATTCTACGATGGTTCGGCTCCGGTCTTTATCCATACGCTGACAGCCCTGTCCGCCATTCTTACCAAAGCGGAAGCCCATGCCGCCGCCAACAAGATGGCGCCCGGCGAATTGCTAGAGGCCCGGCTGCATCCGTCGATGTATCCGCTGACCAGACAGGTCCAACTTGCGTGCGATTTTTCCGGCAAGGCCTGCGCGCGTTTCACGCAAACCGAACTGCCTGTGATGGCCGATACCGAAACCACGTTCGCGGAATTGCAGGCGCGGATTCAAAAGGTGATCGCCAATATCAAGGCGCTGCCTCCCGAAAAATATGAAGGCGCGGAAAAGCGCGAGATCACCTTCCCGGTCGGTCCCGGCAAAACCATGACCATTCCCGGTCAGCAGTTTCTCAATCACTCCGCGATGCCGCAGTTCTTTTTTCATGCCACGACCGCCTACGACATTTTGCGACACAAGGGCGTCGAGCTCGGCAAGCGCGATTTTCTCGGCGTGGCATAACGAAACGGCACCTTTCAACCAACCGAAGCCGAAGCGGCAGATCATTTCTGCCGCTTCGGCACCGGTTCCGGACAAATCGTTCTCCCGATCCTTGCGGACGCCGGTCCTGGCGGCAAAGACATGCCTGCCATCCAGCACGGTCGAATCTGAACTTTTCAATCAGCCGTGACTTGCCTTTTCGAGCGGGCGACACTTACATGCATCTGCATAGAAATCTCGTTTCAGGAAAGAGCCGCCATGTCCGCTTCCAAATTGTTTGAGCCCTTCAAGCTGGGCGCTGCAACGCTGACCAATCGATCTGTCATGGCCCCGCTGACGCGCAACCGCGCTGTCGCGGGCTTCGTGCCCAATCCGCTCGCCATCGAATACTACGGCCAGCGCGCGTCGGCCGGGTTGCTCGTCACCGAAGCGAGCCAGGTGTCGCAGCAAGGCCAAGGCTATCAGGACACGCCCGGCATCTATTCGAAAGAGCAAGTCGCAGGATGGCGGAAGGTGACGGATCGCGTGCACGAACGCGGCGGCCACATCTATATCCAGCTCTGGCATGTCGGACGCATCTCGCACACCTCCTTGCAGCAGAACGACGGCGCACCGGTTGGACCTTCCGCGGTTCGCGCCAAGGGCAAGACTTTCGTCGGCGGCACGTTTGCGGACGTATCCGAACCTCGCGCGCTGGAACTGAACGAAATTCCCGGCATCATCGAGAGTTTCAAGCGCGCCTCGGCCAATGCGCTGGAAGCCGGTTTCGACGGCGTCGAAATCCACGGTGCGAACGGCTATCTGCTCGACCAGTTCGCCAAGGATGGCGCCAACAAGCGTACTGACGCCTACGGCGGCTCGATCGAGAACCGCGCGCGGCTGATGCTGGAAGTCTCGAAAGCGGTAGCCGCCGAGGCCGGCGCAGACCGCACCGGTATCCGCATCTCGCCGGTGACGCCGGCCAATGACATTTCCGACAGCAACCCGCAGCCGCTGTTCGAGCACATCGTCGATCAGCTCAACGCCTTGAAGCTTGTCTATATTCACGTCATTGAGGGCGCGACCGGCGGTCCGCGCGATGTCGCGCCGTTCGACTACGACAGCCTGCGTAAGCGCTTCAGCGGCGCCTATATCGCCAACAACGGCTACAATTTCAAACTCGCGACCGAGGTGCTGGAGAAGAACAAGGCCGACCTGATCGCGTTCGGCAAGCTCTTCATTTCGAATCCAGATCTGGTCGAGCGCCTGAAACTCGGCGCGCCGCTGAACGACTTCGACAAGGCGACGTTCTATGGCGGCGGCGCCAAGGGCTACACCGATTATCCGGTGTTGGGGCGTCAGGCCGCAGCCGAGTGAGTACCGCAGGAATACATCGCTGAAAAAGGCCGGGAGCAATCCCGGCCTTTTCTACAAACTGGATGTTCAAACCGCTGCCGGTTCCAGATCCAATCGTCCCGCAAGAAACCGCGTCGCGGCGCGCTCGGCGTCTCGCGCGTTCTTGAAAATCTTGCCGTCAAGCGGATTGAACTTGTGAACGGCAGCGAAAAAACGGAAACCCGCTTTCTCACGCACGACAATGCCGGCGGCTTCCGAACTGACTTCGATGATGTAGGTATCTGACATAGCTATCCCGCCGGAGAATCCGGTTCCTCTGTCGCACTAACGCTGAATGTTCGAAAAGGTTTCAGGGGCGACAGGACCGACACGCGCCCGTCGCCGCATGAACATGCCGGGCCGAGAAGCCCGTGCTGCACATCCATCCACCGATCAAGCCGTTTGGCGTCATGTCCAATCTCTCGGGCCAAGCCTATAGGTGCTTCGCGCGACAGTTTTATAACCTAAATGCCCAAGCGGCGGGAGACGGGAAGACGTCTTGTTGTAAAATAGCAATGCGACGCGCGCACGAGACGAGGAAACGGGACGAAAGAATTCGCCCAACGGTCAATGACGCGAAAAATTTCCTAGCTTTTCCGGCTGATTTCGCCCGTCAGGCGCTGACAGCAGCCGGGTCGCGCCGGATCGCCTGCGGATGTCCCTGATCGTCGATCGCGACGTAAGTATAGTTCCCGTCAGTCACCAGAATCGATTTTGATTCGTTTCGCCGCTGCACCCAGGCGGCGACATGCACGGTGATCGATGTTCGCCCGAGACGAACCAGTGATCCGTAGACCGAGACGACGTCGCCAACATAGACCGGCTTGCGAAACGTCATGGCTTCAATCGCAACCGTAACGGCGCGGCTCTGCGTGACTTTTGAAGCGAAGATACCGCCTGCAATATCCATCTGACTCAGCAGCCAGCCGCCAAAGATGTCGCCATTCTGGTTGGTGTCGGCCGGCATCGCCATAGTGCGAATCGAAAGATCGCCCTGCGGCTCCGAAGGGGGCGCCGGGGCATGGATGGGCGTGTCAGTCATCAATCAAATCCGTCAAATGCAAAAGGGGCTTAAC
Source organism: Afipia sp. GW821-FHT04G03 (assembly GCF_059419985.1). Classification (NCBI taxonomy): domain Bacteria; kingdom Pseudomonadati; phylum Pseudomonadota; class Alphaproteobacteria; order Hyphomicrobiales; family Nitrobacteraceae; genus Afipia; species Afipia sp. GW821-FHT04G03. The sequence goes on from NZ_JBWKSV010000004.1 coordinate 357,586, forward strand.
CGAACGTATCCCATCCGGCGTCAGGCTTAAAGCGCTCGCCGAATTTTGCTTCAAGCGCCTTCAGCGCCGCGGCGACATTCGCGCCACCCCGCACCCGGGCGTAATTCAGCGGCCCGCCGCGGAACGGCGCGTAGCCAGTGCCGAAGATCATCGCGCCATCCACCACATCGGCGTTATCGACAATGCCCTCGCGCAGGCAGGCGACGCAGACATTGGACATCGGCAGAACAAGACGATCGATCATTTCGTCGGTGGGCTGTACCGGCGAATGGGTTTTCACCGCCTTGCCGTCCTTCCATTCATAGAAACCCTTGCCGGTCTTGCGGCCGAGGTCACCGCGCTTGACCATGTCGCGCAGCCAGTCCGGCGCGGGCGGTAACGCTGCCTCGCCAAATTTCGAGCGCAGCATGTCACCGACCGCGAGACAAATATCGAGACCGACCTGATCGGCGAGTTCAATGGGTCCCATCGGCATACCGAACTTCTCGGCGGCGGCATCGACCACGGCCTTGTCGACCTTCTCGTCGAGCATCACCATCGCTTCCAGCATGTACGGCGTCAGCGCGCGGTTGACGAGGAAGCCCGGCGAACTCTTCACCGGCAGCGGCAGGCGGTCGATGGCCCCGACGAACTTCAGCGCGGTCGCCAGCGCCTGCGGATCGACGGTGTCGTGGCTCACCACCTCGACAAGCTGCAAGCGCGACACCGGATTGAAGAAATGCAGACCGAGCAGACGCTCGGGATTCTTCAACGTGGTGCGCAGATCCTGCAACGGAATGCTGGATGTGTTGGTGGCAAGGATCGCGCCCGGCTTCATGATGGGCTCGAGCCCGGCATAGACCTTCTGCTTCAAATCAAGTTTTTCGGGCACGGCCTCGATAATCAGATCGGCATTCCGCACACCCTCGCCGTTCATGTCCGGAATAAGCCGGTCGAGCGCATCGCGCAGATCGGTCTTCTTGTGGATGATCTTGCCGAACAAATCCGCCGCGCGCTTGATTGCACCGGCGATCGGCTCGGCTTTCATATCCGCGAGCGTCACACGCAAGCCCTGGTTCGCGCACCACGCGGCGATGTCGCCGCCCATGGCGCCCGCGCCGATGACGTGAACGTGTTTCACGGTGTTGCGGCCGTCGGCAAGTTTCTTCATCTGCTCGCGCAGGAAGAACACCCGGATCAGGTTCTGCGCCGTCGGCGTTATCATTAATCTGGCGAATGATGCTTTCTCGGCGTTGAGCATCGCGGCGCGGTCGCCGCCATGCTTTTCCCACAGATCGACCATCGCGTAAGGCGCGGGATAATGTTCCTTCGGCGCGGTCTTCGCCGCCTCGCCACGCATGCGGTTGGCCAGCAGGCCGCGCACCGGACCAAAGTTCATCGCCTTGGTGAGGAGCCCCTGCTTGTGTGGCCGCAAGCGACCGAAGATCGCGGCCTTCACCGCGCCGCGCACATGGCGTTCCTGCGTCACGGCATCGGCCAGACCCAGCGACTTCGCCTTACGCGCGTCGATGGTCTTGCCGGTGAGCATCAAGGTCATCGCCTCGAGCGGGCTGACGAGATGGGTGAAGCGCGCGGTGCCGCCGAGCCCCGGATGCAGGCCGAGCATGACTTCGGGAAATCCGAAGCGCGCATTGTCAATGGCGATGCGCGTGTTGCAGGCCAGCGCGATCTCGAGCCCTCCACCGAGACAGAAGCCGTGGATCACAGCAACGCTCGGGATTTTCAACGCTTCCAGGTGGTCCACGACCGCATGAGCCTTGTTCATTTCCGTCTCGACCTGACTTGCGTCGGTCGCGCCGCGGAATTCGTTGACGTCCGCGCCTGCGATGAAGCCGGACTTCTTCGCGGAGCGAACCACAAGACCCGCCGGACGCTCGGCTTCCAATGTGGCGACGATCCGACCAAGTTCCTCGATCACGTCGCCTGACAACGTGTTGGCGCTGGCGCCTTCGCGATCGAACAGCAGCCAGGCGATGCCGTCGCTGTCGCGCGTCAGCTTGAAATGCCTGTACGGCCCCGCCGCCGGTTCCGGCCCGAGCTCGAGCACACGATCCTTCAGAACGTCCATGATCCGTGAGTCCATGCTCGTTCCCTTACACTGTCTCGATCAGCATCGCGCCGCCGAGACCGCCGCCGATACATTCGGTGGCGATGCCGCGTTTGGTGCCGAGCCGTTTCATCGCATTTACAAGATGCAGCACGATGCGGTTGCCGCTGGTGCCGACGGGATGTCCAAGGCTGATGGCGCCGCCATCAACATTGAGCTTCGCCTGATCGATCTGGCCCGCTGCGCCGTCAAGCCCCAGCACCTCGCGGCAGAACTTGTCGTCATTCCACGCAGCAAGACAGCCGAGCAACTGCGACGCGAACGCCTCATTGATTTCCCAGGTCTCGACGTCCTGCAATTTGAGCTTGTTGCGCTTCAAGAGTTCGGTCGATGACAGCACCGGCCCGAAGCCCATGACGCCCGGATCGAGCCCGGCCCATTGGCTGTCAACAATGATCGCCTTCGGCTTGAGGCCGTATTTGTTGACAGCGTCTTCCGACGCCAGAATCGTCCAGCATGCGCCATCGGTGATCTGCGACGAGTTGCCGGGCGTCACCTGCCCCCATGGCCGCTCGAACGCCGGCTTGAGTTTCGCGAGCTTGTCCATCGACGAATCCGGCCGCACGCCGTCGTCATGGTCGTAGAACTTTCCATCGCGCGCGAACGCCGTTTCGACTTCGCCCTTGAGAAAGCCCTGCTCCTGCGCACGCGCGAGCCGTCTGTGGCTCTCCACCGCATAGGCATCGGCCTGCTCGCGCGTCACGCCCATCAGGTGCGCGACGACCTCCGCGGTCTGGCCCATGTTCAGATCGGTGATCGGATCGGTGAGCCCGCGCTCGAGGCCAATGATCGGCTTGAAGTACTCCGGACGGGCCTTCAGAAACGCCGCGACCTTCGAAAGTGTATCTTTGGCGGTGGCGAGTTTTGCGAACCAGCGCACGCCGGATTGCGGAAACACCAGCGGCGCGTAGCTCAATGCTTCCGCGCCGCCCGCCAGAATCATGTCGGCTTTGCCTGCTTCGATGTAACGATACGCCGTGTCGATCGACTGCATCCCCGAGCCGCAGTTGATCTGCACGGTGAACGCCACCATGCGCTCGCCCATGCCGAGCCGCAACGCGGCGACGCGCGCCGGGTTCATTTCATCCGCGATGACATTGACGCAACCGAGAATGACCTGATCGAATGCGTTGGGAGCGAATGGCTGCCGCGCCAGCAATGGCCGCCCTGCCTGAACGGCAAGATCGACCGGGGTGAAAGGCCCCGGCCCGCCTTGCGCTTTCAGAAACGGCGTCCGCGCGCCGTCGATAATATAAACCGGTCGCGCCATCAGCTTGCAGCCCGATCCGGTGAGGTCTGCTTGAAGTCGGAATGCTTCCTGTAGATCGGCGAGAGCGCTTCCGGCGCGAAATCATCGACCTCGATCACCAGTGCGACCGCGTCATGCGCAGCTTTCAGCCTCGCCCCTTCGTCCGCCGTAATGACGCCCTTCTTCACGGCCTCATCCCGGTCCCGGACACGCGCGTCACGCATCTTCTTTTCGATCGGCTCATTGGCGGCGACGAGCAGGAACGCGCGCTCCAGCCGCGCCAGCGGGCCGTCGTCATTCGCGTGATAAAGCCCTTCCGTCAGGCGGTCGCGCGACGCCGACGGCTCAAGGATCAATTGCGCGCAGCGATGCACGACCTGATCCGACGGACCGAGCGGGTTTGCGCCAAGCGGCTGGATCAGAAATTTCAGGATCGCACCCACGAAGCGGTTCGGCAGGTTGGCCATCACCTCGGCCAACCGATTTTCGATGGTGCGGATGCCGTTCGCCATCACCCATTCGAGTGCAGCAAAATCGGCCTCCTGACGGCCTTCATCCTCCCAGCGCTTCAGCGCCGCCGAGAGCAGGTACAATTCGGAGAGAATGTCCCCGAACCGCGCCGACAGCATTTCCTTGCGCTTCAGCGCGCCGCCCAGAGTTAGCAGCGCCATGTCGGCGCACAGCGCAAAGGCTGCGGAGTAACGCGACAGCTGACGATAGTAGCCGGTCGCGGCACCCGCGTCCGGCGCAGGCGCGAACGCGCCACCGGTCCAGCTTCGTCCCCACGCGCGGAACGTGTTGGTGATGGCGTGACCGACGTGTTTCCAGAACGCGGTGTCGAAATCTGCGAGACCTTTCTTCTGATCGGCTTCGCCGATGGCGGTCATCTCGCTCAACAGATAAGAATGCGCGCGGACCGATCCCTGCCCGAACACGATCAGATTGCGCGTCAAAATGTTAGCGCCCTCCACCGTGATAGCGACGGGCACGGAGCGGTATAAGTTGCCCATGTAATTCTGCGGGCCGTCGATTACGGCCTTGCCGCCGTGAATGTCCATCGCATCATCGACCGTGATGCGCAGGCGTTCGGTGGCGTGCAGCTTCATGATGCCTGAAATCACCGCCGGATGAATATGCTGATTGAGCGCCGAACATGTCAGCCGCCGCGCGGCGTCGAGCTGATAGGCCGTGCCGGCGATCCGCGCCAGCGGCTCCTCGATGCCCTCGAATTTTCCGATCGGAACATGGAATTGTTCGCGGATGCGCGCGTAAGCGCCGGTCGCACGCGCGCAGTAAGCCGCGCCCGCGGCCGATTGCGACGGCAGCGAAATGCCGCGGCCTGCCGCCAGCGCGGTCATCAACATCTTCCAGCCTTGACCGATGCGCTCCTGCCCGCCGATGATGAAATCCATCGGAATGAAAACGTCCTTGCCCCAGTTCGGACCGTTCTGGAACACCTGCATCGCGGGCAGATGACGATGGCCGATGGTGACACCGGGCAGATCGGTCGGAATCAGCGCAACCGTGATGCCGAGTTCTTCCTCGCTGCCGATCAAGTGATCCGGATCGTAGGCCTTGAACGCGAGACCGAGCAGTGTCGCCACCGGGCCAAGCGTGATGTAGCGCTTGTGCCAGTTCAGCCGCAGGCCGAGCGTTTCCTTGCCGTTGAAGGTGCCCTTGCAGATGATGCCGGTGTCGATCATCGACGCGGCGTCGGAGCCGGCCTCCGGGCTGGTCAGGCCGAAGCACGGAATCTCGCGCCCTTCCGCCAGACCCGGCAGCCATTTGTTGCGCTGGTCATCGGTGCCGAACTGCATCAGCAATTCGCCCGGCCCAAGCGAGTTGGGGACCATCACCGTCACGGCGGCGGTCACCGAGCGCGACGAAATCTTTCGCACCACCTCGGAATGCGCGTAAGGCGAGAAGCCGAGCCCGCCAAACTCCTTCGGAATGATCATGCCGAAGAATTTGTTGCGCTTGATGAACCCCCACACCTCGGGCGGCAGATCGCGCCATTCCCAGTTGACCTTCCATTCGTCAACCATCGCGCAAAGCTGTTCGACCGGACCGTTGAGAAACGCGGTCTCTTCCTCGGTCAGCTTTGCCGGTGCGAACGCCAGCAGCTTCGACCAGTCCGGATTGCCGGTAAACAGGTCGGCGTCCCACCAGACGTCGCCGGCTTCAAGCGCCTCGCGCTCGGTATCGGACATCAGCGGCAGCGCCTTGTGCGCCCATGCGTAGATCGGACGGGTGATAAGGTCACGGCGGAGGGAAAAGCTCATGGGATGATCCTTTGCCGAATTCGCATTTGTTTGGGCATGATCTGATTTCGGCGATCATGCCCGGACAGCGTGCCACAGGCGTAAAATGTAACGGGTCAAGGCTGGAAAACAACTTCGGCGTTATGTCGCGTTTGAAGCGAAAGCCCCAGAAAACACTACCGGTTCAATAACCTGCACGTTAGCTCAACGTTCCCGCACGGCATCCTAAACAATCGACAAGATCACCAAGACTTGAGCCTGCCGCTTACCGCGGCCGGATCATCTCGAACATCACGTCGGGCCGGATTTGCGCATAGTCGCCCATCCGCCCCGCGCGCAGGATCGGATAGGCCTCAGCGGTCTGGTAGACGCCGTCCCGGATCAGACTCTTGTCGATATGGACCGCGACCACTTCGCCGAAGGTCACCCAGGCGTCGGCCTTCCTGCCGTCGGCGCCCTGAAGCTGGATCATCTGCGTCAGCTTGCACTCGAACGACACGAGGCTTTCACCGACGCGCGGCACATCGACCTTGCGCGAGGCTACCTTGGTCAGCCCGGAGATCGTGAATTCGTCCGTCTCGTGCGGCACGCTCGCCGATGTCATGTTCATCTGCTCGGCGATATGCTTGGTCACCAGATTCCAGGTGAATTCCTTGGTCTCCTGGATATTGGAAACGCTGTCTTTCCAGCCCGTCGAGGAAAACCCGATGATCGGCGGCACGTAACAGAAGGCATTGAAGAAGCTATAGGGCGCGAGATTGACGTGTCCCTTGCTGTCCTTCGATGAAATCCAGCCGATGGGCCGGGGACCGACAATGGCGTTGAACGGATCGTGCCTGAGGCCGTGGCCTTGAGAGGGCTCGTAATAGTGAAAATCGCCAGAGGGAAGACCCGAAGAACTATCCATGAGAAACTTTGCCCGCATCGCTGTTGCCCGGCATCGTTCCGGGTGCGCTCAAGGTAAGCGCTGCGAGGACAAAGTCTATCATTTGATCGAGGCTCGGCCCCGGCTTCTTGGCGCATTGCTCGATCATCTGGGGATGGAAGAACCGGATCATGCCGGTGCAGGTGCTCTTGGCGGCGAGCTCGATGTCGGTCACCTTGAACACCCCGGTCTGCGCGCCTTCGGCGATGACGGCGGCAATGGCCATGGTGATCCGCTCGATATGCGCTTCACAGACGTCCCAGCTTTCCTCCATCGCGATGGCGACCATCTCGTGGATCTTCGCATCGCCGACGAAGCGCTCGGCATTCATGCGGCTCACGGTCGCCAGCAACTCGCGCAGACGCACGGCCGGGTGCGTGGTCTTGGCCGCGATGGCTTCCGCCTCGGTCTCGACCTCGTTCATCAGCCGCCGCGCGACGCCTTCGTGAATCGACTTCTTGGAATCGAAGAAGCGATAGATGTTCGCCGGCGACATTTTCAATGACCGGGCGATATCGGCGACCGTGGTTTTGAGATAGCCGATGTCGCGAAACAGGCGCTCCGCCGTGGCGAGAATGCACGCCTTCTTTTCAGCATCGGTATCGTCGTGAAACGTCGTCATGTCTGTCTCGGTACCAGCAGTTCTTACTCGGCGGCTGCCGCAAGCGGCGGCGCGTGCTGAAGGTGGCCGGGCTTCGCGCCCGGCTGTTGAGCCTCGCCCGGGCCGCGTTCGTCCAGACTCTTCCTGAACCATAGCGCATAGAGGCCCGGCAGGAACAGCAGCGTCAGGAATGTTGCAACGAACAATCCACCCATGATGGTGATGGCCATTGGCCCCCAGAACGCCGACCGCGACAGCGGAATCATCGCCAAAATCGCGGCCAGCGCCGTGAGAACCACCGGCCGCGCCCGGCGAACCGTGGCCTCGACGATGGCTTCGCGCCGGGTCAGGCCGTGCTCGACGTCGGTTTCGATCTGATCGACCAGAATCACCGCATTACGCATAATCATGCCGGCCAGCGCGATCAGGCCGAGCAACGCCACGAAGCCGAACGGGCTATTGGCGACGTTCAGACCGAGCGAGGCGCCGACGATGCCAAGCGGCGCGGTGAGGAACACCAGAATAAGCCGCGAGAAGCTCTGCAACTGGATCATCAGCAACGTCAACATGCCGATCACCATCAAAGGAAACAGCTTGTTGATCGACGCATTGCCCTTTTCGGATTCCTCGATCGCGCCGCCTATTTCGATGCGATAGGCTGGCTGAAGGCTGTCGCGGATGCCTTGAAGTTTGGGCCAGATCGCGTTGGTCACGTCGGGCGCCTGCACGCCATCGACAATGTCGGCGCGCACAGTGATCGCCATGTCACGATTACGCCGCCACAGGATCGGCTCCTCGTGGGCGTATTCAATCTTGGCGACCTGAGAGAGCGGCACCGCGACGCCGTTACGCGAATAGATCGTGAGATCACCGACGCGGCCGAGATCGAGACGTTCCGACGGCACGGCGCGGGCGACCACGCCGACCTTCTCGATACCGTCACGCAGCGTCGTCACCTGCACGCCGGAAATCAGCATCGCCAGCGACTGCGAAATGTCCTGCGGGGTCAGGCCGAGCGCGCGGGCGCGATCCTGATCCACAGCGAGTTTGAGGTACGGCGTCTGCTCGTTCCAGTCGAGATGCGGATCGACGGCACGCTTTTCAGCGCGCACGACCTCACGCACCTTGTAGGCAATATCGCGCACGGTTTTGGTGTCGGGGCCCACGACCCGGAACTGAACCGGGAAGCCGACCGGCGGACCAAAGTTGAAACGGTCCACGCGCACGCGCGCTTCCGACAACGCGCCGTCGGCAACCGCCTTCTCGATCCGCGTCTTGATGCGCTCGCGCGCAGCGACGTCCTTCGACACAATGACCGTTTCTGAGAACGATTCATTCGGCAATTGCGGATTGAGACCGAGCCAGAAGCGCGGCGAGCCCTGCCCGATGTAGGTTGTGTAGGTTACGATGTCCTTGTCGTCCTTGAGCAGCGCTTCCGCCTTCTTCACGCTCTCCTTGGTGACGTTGAACGCGGAGCCTTCCGGCAGCCTCAACTGAAGGAACAGTTCCGGACGTTCCGACAGCGGGAAGAACTGCTGCTGCACATGGGTGAAGCCGACGATCGACAGTGCAAACACGCCGACGGTGGCGAGGACCACGGTGCCGCGCCGCTTCACGCACCATTCGATTACGCTGCGCAGGCCGCGATACATCCGCGTCTCGTAGATCGCGTGCGGATCGTGGCTGTGCTTTCCCTTGGCCAAGTTCGGCAGCAGCTTGACGCCGATATAAGGCGTGAAGATCACCGCGACGAACCATGAGGCCACTAGCGCAATCGCCACGACCCAGAAGATGCCGCCGGCATATTCGCCGACGGACGAATTGGCAAAGCCGATGGGGAGGAAGCCAACGGCCGTGACCAGCGTTCCCGTGAGCATCGGAAACGCGGTGGATTCCCAGGCGAAGGATGCCGCTTTCACGCGGTCCCAACCCTGCTCCATCTTCACCACCATCATTTCGACGGCGATGATGGCGTCATCGACCAGCAAGCCGAGCGCGATAATCAGCGCGCCGAGCGTGATGCGATGCAGGTCCATCCCCATCGCATTCATGACGATGAAAACGATGGCGAGAACCAGCGGCACCGACAGCGCGACGACAATGCCGGTGCGCCAGCCGAGCGCGAGAAAGCTCACGAACAGCACGATCGCCAGCGCCTCGATGAAGGAGTGAACGAATTCGCTGACCGCGGTCTCAACGACTTTCGGCTGATCGGCGATCTGCTCGATGTTGAAACCTTGCGGCACCGCGGCCATAAATTCCGCGGTCGCCTTCTTCACGGTCTCGCCGAGATCCAGAATGTTGGCGCCCTTCGCCATGACCAGGCCGACACCAATGGCGGGCTTGCCTTCCTGACGGATCTGGTAGTCGGGCGGATCGACAAACCCGTGGGTGACGGTTGCGATATCGCCGAGGCGAAACACACGGCCATTGCCTTCGACCGGCGTTTCCGCGACCGCCTTGACGCTGTCATAGGCGCCGGTGACGCGCAACGGCACGCGCTGCGACGAGGTCTCGACGGTGCCGGCGGGGACAACCGCATTCTGCTTGGCGAGCGAATCGAACAAAGCCTGCGTGGTGATGCCCAGTGTCGCGAGCTTGGCGTGGGAGAACTCCACGAACACGCGTTCGTCCTGCGTGCCGTACAGATTGACCTTGGTCACGTCCGGCGTCTTCAGCAGGCGCTGGCGCAAACCCTCAGCCACCTTCTTGAGCTGGGCGTAATCCGCGCCATCACCCGTCAGCATATAAAGGATCGAGTCCACATCGCCGAATTCGTCGTTGATGTTCGGCCCGATCAGGTTGGGCGGCAGATCGGCCTTGATGTCACTGAGCTTCTTGCGCAGCTGATAGAACAGTTGCGGCACGTCCTTTGCCGGTGTGTTGTCCTTGAAGGACATCGTCATCGCGGTGAACGACGGCTTGGTGTAGGTCTGCACCTTGTCGAAGTAAGGCAGCTCCTGCAGCTTCTTCTCGATACGGTCCGACACCTGCGACTGCATCTCCGCGGCAGTGGCGCCGGGCCAGATCGCATTGATGATAACGACCTTGATGGTGAAGGACGGGTCTTCCGCGCGGCCGAGCCGCTCATAGGAGAAGAAGCCCGCGATGCCGAGCATCACGATGAAGAATAGAATCAGAGTGGGGTGCGCGACAGCCCACGCGGAAAGATTGAATCGCTTCATCGGACCCTCGTGAGGTTTTTAGAACGACAGCGACGAAACGACCCGGACCTTCTGGGCCGGATCGAGCTTCTGCACGCCAAGCGCCACCACCGTGGCGCCTTCCTCGACGCCACCGGTGATCAGGACGTCCGCGGTCTCATAGGCTTTAACCGACACCGGCTTCAGCGACACCGCGCCGGTCTTTGCGTCAGCGACATAGAGCGACGGACCGTCGCCCTGACTGAACAGCGCCGAGAGCGGCAGCCGCGCAACCCGTTCGGTTACGGGGTCGGCCAGCGTCAGCGTCGCCGTCATGCCGAGCGACACCGCGTCGTCCGCGCCGGGCAACGAAAATTTCGCCAGATACGTGCGTGTCGCGACGTCGGCTGCGGGCGCGATCTCGCGCAGTTTCGCCGCGTATTTCTTGCCAGGCTCCGACCACAGCGTCACGCTGGCCTCGCCGGTCTTGGCGAAGTTCACCAGCGTTTCGGGGATTGCGACCACGGCTTCCTTTTCCGCGGAACGCGCCACGCGGATCGCGGTCTGCCCCGACGCGACCACCTGCCCCGGCTCGACCAGCGTCGCCGTGACCACGCCACGCGTGTCGGCCTCCAGGCTGGCATAGGACAAGCTGTTCCTGGTGAGTTCGACCGAGCGTTCGGCCCGGTTGAGACGTGCGCGGGCTTCGTCGCCGGCCGCCTTGACCTGATCGAGTTGCGCTTCGGTGGACCAGCCTTTCGCGCGCAATTCCTTGGCGCGGCCCTCGGCAGCGCTCGCCTGCGCCAGCACGCCGGTCGCGGCGCGAAATTCGGCTTCGGCCTGCTCGGCCTGCAATTTCAGATCGACCTCATCGAGCGTCGCCAGCGGCTGGCCGACATCGACCACCTGCCCGACCTCAACGAGCCGCTTGGCGACCTTGCCGGGAACGCGGAAACCCATGTCGGTTTCCACCCGCGGGCGGATCGTGCCGACAAAGCTGCGTTCCGGAGACTGGGACGAATAGTGGACTGTCGCGACCAGGACGGGGCGACCCTTCTCGCCCTCCGCTGCCTCTTGCTTGCTGCAAGCTCCCAGCGCCAGTGCGGGGATAATCAAGGCGAGAACAGCCAAGCTATTGCGCTGGCTAATGAATTTCTGGACGCGGTGCATCTGGGAGCTCCCTTGGGATACTCCAGCAACCCTCTTACAACGACTGACGATTGTCAACAATCGTCATTAATCAATTTGATGCACCGCAACCACTTGATCCGGAACCGCAATTCCGGACCGGACGGGCCGCCTCTGCATTTGCGCAAGGAAACGTGAACGACGCACCCTACGCCTTTTCGGCAGGGTCACGGTGAATGGGATCGACCCACAGCACCGTCTCCGGCTTTTCCACCGGCTCGATGTCGAGATTGATCGCCACCGCCTGTCCGTCGCTGCGCACCAGCACGCACTCCAGCGCCTCGTCCGGGCTCGCATTGATTTCCTGATGCGGCACATACGGCGGAATGAAAATGAAATCTCCGGGATTGGCTTCCGCGGTAAACTGAAGGTTCTCGCCCCACCGCATCCGCGCCTTGCCACGCACCACATAGATGATGCTTTCGAGATGGCCGTGATGGTGTGCGCCGGTTTTCGCATCGGGCTTGATGGTCACCGTGCCCGCCCAGAGCTTCTGCGCGCCGACGCGCGCGAAATTGATCGCGGCCTTGCGGTCCATGCCTGCGGTGGAAGGAACATTCGGATCGAGCTGGTCGCCGGGGATGACGCGCACGCCGTCGTGTTTCCAGCGCTGATCGTCGTGCGCGTGATCATGATGGTGCGCGTGGTCATGCGGATGATCATGCGACATTCTCTGTTCCTTCTCGAATTGCAGCAACGCGTCACAAGCGCGTGTTCGAAAGCCAAATCATCAGATGAGGAACATCCCGTCAACTCGGCCGTTGTCACAGCGAACTCACGTAAAGGAGATTGTGATGAGCAGTACCACCGACAAGATCAAGGGCGCAACGAACGAAGCCATCGGCAAGGCCAAGCAGGGTATTGGCGAGGCCACAGGCTCCGACAAGCTGAAAGGCGAAGGCGCGCTTCAGGAAGCCAAAGGCCACGGCCAGAAGGCGGTCGGCGATGCCAAGGAAGCAGTGAAGGACGCCGCCGACAAGGCCGCGGATTTCGTGAACAAAAAGCTCTGATGCGTTTTGGCGACGCGATAACTGGGAAAGGCCGGTCCTTCGGGGCCGGTCTTTTTCATGCGCGGTTTCGCAACCCACCGTATCCATGTGCGGCGTCTGGTCTTGCCGAATGCCACAGCCGGGATATTGTTCGCATCATTGCAACGGCAAGGCGCGCAAGGGAGGCAAGCTGATGGACATGAAAGTGACCGATCACGACACGCTGTTCGCGCTCAATCGCGACTACATCGACTCGGTGCAGACCTCCGACGTTCGCCGTTTCGACGAAATCCTCGCGCCCGAATTCTATTGCTCAAACCCCGACCGCTCGCTGGTGGATCGTGCGGGTTTCCTGATCCAGACCGCGAAGCCGGTCACGATCACAGATCTTAAAGCTGAGGACGTGATGATCCGCCTGATGGGCGATTTCGCCATCATCCACGCCCGCACCAGCTACACTATGCCGGACGGCAGCGCGGGCGGCGGCCGATACACAGACGTGTGGGCCAAACGCGGCGGCCAGTGGCTCGCTGTCTCGGCTCACGTTACGCGGTAGGTATCCAGCGGCGCCATGTCCCGCGCTCCACCGCGCTGAGAAAAATTTCCACCTGCGCATTGAACGCGGCAGGTTCTTCGAGATTGACGGCATGGCCAGTGTTCGGACACACCCACAGTCCCGCGCTCGGAATCGCCGCCTTCAACATCAGATTGGTCTCGATGCAGGGCGCATCTTCGTCGCCGACCGCCAGGAGTACCGGCGTCGTCAGCTTCGCGAACCGATCCTGAAAATCGTGCAGTGACGGCCGCAGCGCCTGATAGCGCGCCATCGTGTTCGACATTCCGCGAGGCGAATGCTGGCGCAGGTGATCGACGAATTCCTGCCAGGCGCGCGGATCCTTGTGCTTGAGCTGAATACGGGTCGGACTGTGCCCTATCTCATCGGCCATCGCGTCCATGCCGCGCTCGATAAAGCCGCGCGAAGTGGCCGGCGCTTCCTTGAGCCATGCCTCGCGGGTGGACGGCGGCGATCCCGTCCCCGCTCCGGCCGCAACGATGGCCGAGGCTTTTCCGGGATGCCACAAGCCGAACTGAAGCGCCGCATATCCTCCCATGCTGAGACCGACGATGTGGGCACGATCGACCCCGGCGCCCTGCATCACCGCTGCGATGTCATCGGCCGAAAATTCCCAGCCATACAAATTCAGGTCATCGGGAACATCGCTGGGCGGATAACCGCGCGCGTTGTAGGCAATGCAGCGGTAGGCGCGCGAGAAATAACGCACCTGGTTTTCCCACTCGCGGCAGTCCGCTCCGAACTCGTGAACGAAAATGATCGGATAGCCGCTGCCGGTTTCTTCATAATATAGCTTCGCTCCGGACGCTTCGATATACGGCATCAGCCATCTCTCCGACTTCGGAAAGCACTATAGCCATTGCTGCCGTCTTCTTGCCAGCGCGGTTCAAGCGTTGCGTATCACTGTTACACGACGCGCAACGCTTGCAGTGCAAGCATCACACAAACGGTTCAGCGTGCGTGGGCGAACTTCGTCTCCATGGCGCGGCGGAACACGACCGCGTCGTCCTTGGTGTCAATCTCCACGTCCGACCAGCGAACCACGTCGCCGTGCGCGATATCTTTCGTCAGCTTGACCCGATGCGCCAGCCCGATCGGCAACGCGCCGACCCTGAGACTATCCGCTGCCGGCATCAGCTTGCCCCAGACCGTATAGCCGCCCTCGCCGTCCAGCATTTCGCCAGCGCGCAGATTCTTCTTTGCAACGGCCGCGACGTCGCCGCGAAAATCTTGCGGCTGACCGGTCGGCTCATTGCGCAGCGCCGCCGACAGCACCGAGATGTTCAGTTCAAGCCCGATCAGGTGATACGGCTTGTACATCGCCGCATAACGGCCCGACGAATCCGTCTTCAGACCATACTGGCGGAAACAATCGGCTGCATAATCGTTCGGCGCTTCCAGCACGACATAGACGCCCCAGCGCAGATCGCGGAACACGGGGCGGCTGTCGCGCTCCAGCGACGAGACCACTTCCACCACGCCGGATTTTTCAAGCACGCCGCCCTTGTCGCGCGGACGCATGATATGCGGCAGGTCGTCGACGCCGCACGGGGGAAACAGCAGGCCGCCTGACGGCACGTCGAGGCCGGTGGCGTTGGCGATCGCCGCCATTTCGATGGCGGACTTGGTGCCGTCCAGAAACGAGTTGAACATCTGCGGATTCATGCCCGCGGACTGCGCTTCTGCGGCGGTCAGGCCATAGTGGCCCCAGACCCCGGCGGGTGTCACGTCGTGATAGATCGGCAGATACTTGGTGCCCTTGCCCGCCGCGACGACCTTGAAGCCGGTGGCGCGCGCCCAGTCCACCATCTCAGCGGTCAATGCAGGCTGATCGCCATAGGCGAGCGAATAGACGACACCAGCGCGGCGCGCTTCGTCCGCAAGCAACGGACCCGCCAGCACGTCGGCTTCGACATTGACCATGACGATATGCTTGCCCGCGGCAATCGCCGCGCGCGCATGACGAATGCCGACGGAGGGATTGCCGGTCGCTTCCACCACGACTTCGATGTTTCCACCGGTCGCGGCGCCGCCATCCTTGGTGAAGGTCGTGGCAGCGATCCGCGCTGCATCCCATCCCACCGTGCGGCAGGCTTCGCGCGCGCGGTCCGGATCGAGATCGACAATGACGGACACTTCAAGCCCCGGCGTATGCGGCACTTGTGAGAGAAACATCGAACCGAACTTGCCGGCGCCAATCAGCGCGACACGCACGGGTTTCCCCGCCGCACGGCGCTTTTCGAGAAGGTGATGAAGGTTCATGGAGTTAAAACTCTGACGGAGGGACGATCAGTCTATACCGTCATTGCGAGCGAAGCGAAGCAATCCAGACTTGCTGGATTGCTTCGTCGCAAATGCTTTCGCAATGACCGAAAACTATTCAGCCGCCTGACGATGGCTGCGGGCGTAACGCACCAGCGCGTCGTCATCCACCGTCTGGATCGGCGTGAAATCACGATGCGCGATGAATTCAGGCCGTGTCGGTGTGCGGATGTAGTTCGAAACCGAGTTCAGCGTGAGATAGACGATCTTGCGCGGATAGGGCGTGATGTTGCCGGACGAGCCGTGCACAAGATTGCCGTGGAACATCAGCATGCCGCCGGGTTTTCCGGTCGGCGCAACGATGCCGCCTTCCTGCACGAGGCGCGTGACCGTTTCCTCGTCGAGCGTCCAGAGCGGATAGGACGTGGTTGCAAGGTCGTGCGACGCCTTGAGGTCGCCGGCGTTCTGGCTTCTCGGCACCAGCATCAGCGGCCCGTTGATCGGCAGCACTTCGTCGAGGAACACAGCGATGTTCATCGCGAGCGGCTGCGGCATGCCGTCGTCGCGCTTCCAGGTGCCGTAATCCTGATGCCATTGCCAGACGTCGCCGGTGAAGGCGGATTTGGCGTTGATCTTGTACTGATGCATGTAGACCTTCTCACCGAAGATCTGCTCGACCGGATCGATCATGCGCGGATGCGCGCCGAGGAGGCGAAACGCCTCATTATAAAGATGGGCTGCAAAGGCCGTGCGCGGCGCGCCGCTCTTTTCGCGCCACACTTCAGGGCGTTGCTCGTCATAGATCGACACGGCTTCGCGCCGCAGGACATCGACTTCCTCGGCGTTGAAAAGCTCCGGCAGAAACAGCCAGCCTTCGGTCCGAAACTGCTCGAGTTGCTCGGCGGATAACTTCATGACGCACCCTTCCTGATCTGATTTTTTTGGTCTCGGACCGGTCCGGGCTCCGCACCCGTCACGATCGAGGTATTCAGTTCTTGCATTCTGAATTCAGTATTCTAAACTCAGATTGCTGCCGCCCGCGCCCGCTGTCAAGCGACAACGATATTGCTGCGCAGCGACGATGGAGGAACGGTGCTGGAAACCCTTACCCCGCCGAAAAGTCTGGTCGATCAGGCCTATGAGGTGATCCTCGATGCCCTGTGCGACGGCACGTTCAAACCCGGCGAACGCCTCACCCAGGAAGACATCGCCGCGCGCCTCAATGTCTCGCGGCAACCGGTGACGCACGCTCTGGCAATCTTGAAGGCGCAGGGATTTCTCGCGCAGGGACGTCAAGGATTGACCGTCACGTCGGTCGAGCCGGAATTCTTCGAGGCGATTTATCAATTCCGCTCAGCAGTCGAGCCGCTCGCGGTGAAGCTGGCGACGCCGCGTCTCACCAAAGAGGCGATCGCGCGCGGGCGCGCACTGGTCGAGCATGGCCGCGATGTGGTCGCGACCGGCGATGCCGGCGCGGCCTTGAAGGCCGACATGGACTTCCACTCTTTTATCTATGACCTCTCCGGCAATCCCCTGATCGCCGAAACGATGCGGCTGCACTGGCAGCATCTGCGCCGCGCGATGGGGAAGGTTCTGCGTCATCCCGGCATGTCGACCAGCGTCTGGAAGGAACACGGCCGTATTCTCGAGGACATGATCCGCGGTGATGGCGAAGGCGCTGCGGAACTGATGCGCCGTCATCTCCTTGAGGCTTACGACCGCGTCGGGACGGCCGACGAGGCCGGGCCGAAATCAGCGCCGGGTCACGGATAACTTCTCGGCAGGTCGAGCACCTTCTCGGCGATAAAGCTCAGGATCAGTTGCTCCGTGATCGGGGCGAGCCGCGTGATGCAGACTTCGCGGAACAGCCGCTCGACATGATACTCCTTGGCGTATCCGAAACCGCCATGGGTCGCGATCGCCTGCCACGCGGCATCGTAGCCCGCGCGCGCGCCGAGGAATTTCGCGCTGTTGGCTTCCGCGCCACACGGCGCGTCATGATCGTAAAGCCATGCAGCGCGCATCGCCATTTGCCAGGCTGACTCGAGATACATCCATTTCTCGGCAAGCGGATGCTGAATGCCCTGATTTTGTCCAATGGGACGATCGAACACGACACGCTCGCGCGCATATTTCGCCGCGCGGCGCAGGGCATCCTGTCCGATGCCAATCGCCTCGGCCGCGATCAGAATCCGCTCCGGATTGAGGCTATGCAGGATGTATGAGAAGCCCTTGCCTTCCTCGCCGATGCGATCGGACTCTGGAATGAAGAGACCGTCGATGAAAATCGAATTCGAGTCCACGGCCTTGCGACCCATCTTCGGAATGCGATGGACATCGATCTTCGCGCGGTCGAGATCGGTGTAGAAGATCGTGATGCCATCGGTCGGGCGCGCGCAGTCCTCATATTTCGTGGTCCGCGTCAGCAGCATGATCTTGTTCGCGACCTGCGCGGTCGAGGTCCAGACCTTTTGTCCGTGAACGACGTAGCCGCCCGGCACCTTCTGCGCGAATGTCTTGATGCGTGTCGTGTTCAGTCCGGCGTCCGGTTCTGTAAAGCCGAAGCAGCACTGATCGTCGCCGGAGACCAACCGAGGAACCCAGCGCGCTTTCTGCTCCGGCGTTCCCTTCACGACAATCGGATGCGGCCCGAACAGGTTGATATGAACCGCGGACGCTGAAGCCATGCCGCCGCCGTGGCTCGCGACCTCGTGCATCATGATCGCGGCTTCCGTCACACCGAGCCCCGCGCCGCCATACTCCTCCGGCATGGTGATGCCGAGCCAGCCTGCGTCCGCCATCGCGCGATGGAATTCGGACGGAAACACGCCGTCCTCGTCGCGCGCCAGCCAGTAGTCATCGCCGAAGCGCGTGACCACCGAGCGAACGCCTTCACGAATGACATCATGATCGTTCGACGGCTCGAATTCGTTGGTCTGCGATAAACTCATGGATTCTTTCCGAGAGGCAGGTGTCGGTGCGAGGCGATCAAACCGGTATGTCATACATTATACGGTGGATGCCAATGGTCCACGCGTGGCCAACCAAACAGTCGGTCGTCATTGCAACGTCGCGATGGTGTCGAATGCTCAATGTGCTGGCCGCGCCAAGCACCTAACTTTTCTCAGTTCGCAGTTGCGAGACAGATGAGATGGCCCGCAGCCCAATCGACGGTTAGCGAACAGATATCGCTTTTAACTCCGGCGCGAAGCTGATGTAATTTCGCAGTTCCGCTTGGTGGAATTCATTTTGGAAGAGGCGATATGAAACTGCATCGTCGTAAATTTCTGCAAGTGGCCACGGGAATTGCAGCACTGCCGGCATTCTCCAGAATCGCTCATGCGGAAGTCTATCCATCCCGGCCTGTTCGCATCCTCGTTGGATACACTCCCGGCGGCTCCGCAGACATCACAGCACGGTTGATAGGCCAATGGCTTTCGGAAAAGCTCGGCCAGCAATTCGTGATCGAGAATCGTCCCGGCGGTGGCACCAACATTGCGACCGAAGCTGTCGTGCGCGCGGATCCTGACGGCTACACCCTTCTGCTCGTGCCGCCCGCAGCCGCCATCAACGCGACGCTCTACAGCAAGCTCAGCTTCGATTTCATCAAGGACATCGAGCCGGTCGCTGGCCTTAATCGTTTTCCGAACGTTGTGGTGGTGAACCCTTCACTGCCGATAAAAACGATTCCCGAACTCATCGCCTACGCGAAAGAAAATCCCGGCAAGCTCAATATGGCATCGTCCGGCAACGGCTCGACAATTCACATGTCCGGCGAACTCTTCAAGATGCTGACCGGCATCAATATGGTGCACGTGGCCTATCGGGGCTCGGCCCCGGCGCTCACGGATATGATCGGTGGTCAGGTGCAGGTGATGTTCGACAACATTCCGACCTCTTTAGAGCATGTCAGGTCGGGCAAGTTGCGAGGCCTCGCCGTAACGAGCCTGACGCGCTCCGAGGTGTTGCCCGATCTGCCTCTCGTTGCCGACTATTTACCCGGCTATGAGGCAAGCGCCTGGTACGGCATCGGCGCGCCGAAGAGCACGCCGCCCGAGATCATCGACAAGCTGAACAAGGAGATCAACTCGGTACTTGCCGACCCGAAATTGAAGTCCCGGTTCAGGGAGCTTGGCGCAATGGAGTTGTCCGGATCGCCTGCGGATTTCAAAAAACTCATCGGGGATGAAACCGACAAGTGGGCCAAGGTGGTCAAATTCGCTGGCGCAAAGGTGGATTGATCTGAGCGAGTGTTGTCCGCTGTTGTCAAATTTTCAGCGGCATCCGCTTTTCCTCGGTGATCAAACCGGGATTTAAGTTCGATCATGGACTTCACATGACCGAGCGAATGGCTAGCTATTTGATTTCAAGAGGTTATGCGGGTTGGTGGTAGCGAGAGAGGGACTCGAACCCCCGACCCCAGGATTATGATTCCCGTGCTCTAACCAGCTGAGCTACCTCGCCACACGTTCATGCCGCCTTCGCGGTCGCGAACGGCGGCATATAAGAAGTCACCCAAATGCCTGTCAAGCAATGACTGCCAAGGATACCATCTGATTGGCGTTGCAGGCACATTTGCCGGCATCCATGGGCCGAAAAGCCTCATTTCGGCCGCACCGACGGATCGCCGCCGGGGCTACCAGGCGGCGGAATCACAGGCATGGTGCCGCCCTGCGGTGTCGGCGCGTGCATTTCCGGATCGACACCAGGCGGTGGGCACAGCACACCGTCCGATTTCGCAAGCTTGTCCCCGAGGGACTCAGCCCGGCCGGTTGTGGTGCCGCGCGGGGCGACGGTGCCTCCCTCCGGTACAGTTTCGGTCGGCGCGCAGTTCGACGCTGCACGGTCGGGATTTGGCGGCGCGGTCTGCGCGGGCGGCGTCGCCGGTGCAGGAGGAGCCTGCGCAAACGCCACGACAGGCAGCAGCGCCAGCGCGCAGCCGGCAACGATCGGGAATTTCATTTTCATCAGAGAGAAACAGCCTCAGCGCGAGGATGTTCCGGGATTATCGCATCAATCAATGGGGCTCATGCCCCAACGGCGGAACCACGGCGCGCGTGGGTACTAGAGGGTTCGCCCACCGGCCGCTGAAGGCGTCAGCCGAAATGACATCACCAGTGCCTTGCAGCCCGCAACCAGTGGCTTCTCCACCGCGTGAAACACCGCAATTCCCGTCAGCACACTCGCAACACAACCGATCACCACGAAAGCCGCTGTCACCGCCGGGCTCGCGCCTGCTCCCTCCATCAGAACGATGGTCTTGAGCATCGCGAGTGCAGCGCCATGCGTGAGATAGATCGAATACGATGCATCGCCGAGCAGCATCGGCAAACGCCATTCCTTCAATACCGGTTCGAGCCCGAGCGCTCCGGTGACGATCAGGAACGCAGGCAGGCCCCAATGAAAAAGCCGGACGGCGGTGAGGTTCGCCGCCGGCAGCATGTTTGAGGTCAGCAACAGACCGAATCCGATGACGATCAGAAACGCCGCCACGGCCGGACGGGGCAGTGCATTGCGCTCATACATGATGCCGAGCAGACACCCGATCATGAACTCGATCAGCAGCGGGCTGGTATAGGTCAGCGCAGCGGCGCCCGACGGCGTAACAACCAGCGGCAATGCGACAAGTCCGCCGAGGACCGCGCAGACGAACAGCGCGCGATGCTGCCGCACGAGCAGAAGCCCGCAAGCAAACACCGCATAGAAGAACATCTCGAAATTGAGGGTCCAGCCAGCGATCAGCAGTGGCTGAATGTCCCCCGTTCGTGGCGATACGAAGGGAATGAACAGCAGCGACCGGATGAGATTCCACACCGGCGGCAACGACGCGGCATCGCGGAACACCATCCAGCCCATATAGAGCAGCAGGGTCATCACCCAATACAGCGGCACCACGCGAATGATCCTGCTGACAACGAAAGAGGCCGGCGTGGTCCGCGCCGACGCGGTCGTGATCCACATGATGAAACCGCTGATAACAAAAAATATATCAACGCCCGCCGCACCGAACGACGGCCAGCCCGAATGGAAATACTCAAGCGCCATGCCGTCGGCATGGAAAAACACCACCATCAGGGCGGCGGCGGCGCGCAGGTACTGGATGGACAGGATTTTCGGCATGATCGGCTGAAGCTTTTGAGACCGGCGATGGCGGCCAAACCTGATTCAAACTCCATTAAAGATGCGGCAAGCGGAAACCACGGCTGCGTGACCTCCGTCATTAAGGCTCGTTAAGGATAACTGTTAAGAATCGGGAACCGGGTTTTTGGTACACGTCCTGGGTGCATATCTACCGAACGCCCCGCAGAGGACGAAATGGCTGCCCTGGCAGAACTCCCGCAGACAACGAGACGTCTGCTGCTCGCATCGGACTGTGAGGACCAGAGCGGCGAACTCGCGCGCATTCTGGAGAACGCAGGCAGCGTGGAATCGATCTCGATCTACGACCTACCCGATCATCCGGCCAGCGACTTCGCCGGCGTTATCATCGACATCGACCTCACATCCGCCGCCACCGTGCAGCGCGTCCGAAGCAAGCTGACCCGCGAGGCCTATCAGTCGTTGCCGCGGCTGTTCGTGCTGGCGGGTTCACTTCATCACGGGCCGACGCAAGCCTGGGCGCTGGGCGCGACCGATACGATCGAGCGGCCGTTCGACCCGGAAAGCATCCTGCATCGCATCCGCAATGTATTTCCGGAGACGCCCGAGGACGAGCGCACCACCGACGCGCGATTCCTGAGCAACGGCGTCACCGCGGCGCTGGTCGTAATGTCCAAGATTTTCCGGCGGCTGCCCGCGGGCATTCCGCTGACGCTCGATGATGTCATGCAGGCGGAAACGCAGATCCTGCGCGCGCTGAAACGCTGCTCGCTGCGGCAGTGGCTCGTCGCCGTCAACAAGCATCACAACAGGAGCTATCGCCACACGCTGCATGTCACCGGCTACGCCGTCGCGTTCGCACAGCATCTGGGAATGCGCGAAGACGATCAGCGCCGCCTGACCCGCGCGGCCTTGCTCCATGACGTCGGCAAGGCATTCGTCCCGGTCCCCATCCTCGACAAGAAGGGGGCGCTGACGGACGAGGAAAACGCCATTCTCGCCCAGCATACGCGGCTCGGTTACAACGCGCTGAGAGATCAGCGCGGATTTCCCGGCGAAGTGCTCGACGCCGTGCTGCATCACCACGAAATGCTCGACGGCACCGGCTATCCCGACGGCCTTCGCGGCTCGCGCATCAGCGATATCGTTCGCATCATCACGCTGGTGGACACTTATGCCACGCTGCTCGAACCCGACGCCGAAACGCACGGGATGATGCCGGAACAGGCCTTCGCAATTCTGGAATTGATGGACGGCAAGCTCGACGGCGCGCTGCGGCAGGCATTCCGGCCCGTGGCGCTCGGGATGTAGCCTAACCGCCAGATTGTCCTTGAAGGCCGCCGTCCCGGCTGTCGAAGGTCGTGCGTCTCCCGAAGATGTTGATTTTGCCGCCCTCCCGCGATTAGATGCACGTGCAACTAATTGAACGCGGCCGGCAACGCATCGGCTGCACCGGGAGAATCGCCATGCCGTTCGATCCATCGCTGACCCGCCGCTCATTCATGACCGCCGCTGCCGCGCTCGGCGCGGGTTTCACCGCCGCGGGCTCGGCTGCGCCGGCCTTCGCGCAGGCGGCCTATCCGGCGCGGCCGGTTCATCTCATCGTTCCTTACGCCGCGGGCGGCGGCACCGATTTCTTCGCGCGGCTGGCGGCGACATCGATGAGCGCGACCCTCGGTCAGCAGATCGTGGTGGAAAATCGCCCGGGTGCGGGCACACAGATCGGCGCCGAAGCTGCGGCAAAAGCCGATCCCGACGGCTACACTTTCCTGCTCGGCGACACCTCAACCTATGCCTCGAACAGAAGCCTCTATCAGAAGCTGAACTACGATCCACAAAAGGACTTCGCGCCGATTTCGCTGACCGGCCGTTTCGCGATCGTTCTGCTGGTCAATACCGACAAGCTCAATGTCGGCTCGGTCAAGGAGTTGATTGACGCCGCGAAGAAGACGCCGGGCGCCATCGACTATGCGAGCGCGGGCGTCGGCTCGCCATTTCATCTGGCTGCCGAACTGTTCGCACAATCGGCGGGCGTCAAGCTCAACCACGTTCCCTATAAGGGCGCGGGACCGGCACTGCAGGATCTTGCGGGCGGCCAGATCGGAATGATGTTCGTCGATTTCGCCAGTGCGCGCTCGCAACTCAGCCTGAAGTCGATCAAGGCCATCGCGGTTTGCTCGCCCGGCGAGTTCTACGGCCTGCCCGGCGTGCCTGCTGTCGCCGCCGACGTTCCCGGATTCGAGGCGTGGGCATGGCAGGGATTTTCAGCGCCCGCGAAAGTATCGCCCGACATCGTAACAAAGCTGCGTGAAGCGTATCTCAAGGCGGTCAACGATCCCGAGATCAAGCAGAAGCTGATCGCGGCCGGTATCGATCCGCTGCAAAGCACGCCGCAGGAGATGGCGGCCTATGTGGCCGCCGAAACCGCGAAGTGGGAGAAGGTCATCAAGACCGCCGGCATCAAGCTGGATTGAAGCGGCGCGCACTTACTCGCGCCGAACAAAGGACGCTCGCTCGTTTGCGCTCACGTCTCCGCGACGGGGCCGATCTTCTTCTCCAGCGCGGCGATGCGCGTCTTCAGCGCCTCGTTCTCTTCGCGCGCGAGGCGGGCCATATCCTTGACCGCCTCGAATTCCTCGCGCTTGACGAGATCGAGATCACGCAGAATGCGTTCGGCCTGATTGCGCACGACGGTTTCCACCTCGCGCTTGACGCCCTGCGCGGCGCCCGTGGCGTCGTTCATCAGGCGCGCGATCTCGTCGAAAAAGCGGTTGCTGGTCTGGGTCATCGTGAAAACTCCGAAGGCCGAAATATCCTGTCTAGCTTGCCCAGACAATGGTGATGGCGCAGGCGGGACGCAAGATGTAAGACACGGCAAGATTAAGGGCTTTCGCCGGAAATCGTCCCGCCATGTTGACCATCGCATTCCCTGTTTTCGACCCCGTCGCCATCGCCCTCGGGCCGATCGTCATCCGCTGGTACGCGCTGGCCTATATCGGCGGCATCGTGCTGGGCTGGCTCTATGCGCGCAAGATCATCCGCAGCGAGCGGCTGTGGGGCGGCAAGGCCCCGTTCACGGTGCTGGATTTCGACGACTTCATTCTGTGGGTGACGCTGGGAATCATCCTCGGTGGCCGCACCGGCTACGTGCTGTTCTACAATCCCGGTTTCTTCGCGGAGCATCCCGCCGAAATCCTTAAACTGTGGACCGGCGGCATGTCGTTCCACGGCGGTTTCATGGGTTGCGTGGTCGCGGTGCTGCTGTTCGGCTGGAAGCGCAACATCCCGGTCCTGTCGCTCGGCGACGTCACCTGCGCGGTCGGTCCCATTGGCCTGCTGCTCGGACGCATTGCCAATTTCATCAACAGCGAGTTGTGGGGCCGTCACGCCGACGCCAGTGTTCCCTGGGCGATGGTATTTCCGAACGGCGGGCCGCTGCCGCGTCATCCGAGCCAGCTCTATGAGGCCGGACTCGAAGGCGTTGCACTGTTCATCATATTGGCACTGCTGATCCGTGCCGGCGCGCTGAAGCGGCCCGGCTTCATCATCGGCGCTTTCGCAATCTTTTACGGCGTGGCGCGCATCACCGGCGAATTTTTCCGCGAGCCAGATCCGCAACTCGGATTTCTGTGGGGCGGTCTCACGATGGGAATGTTACTATCGGTTCCGATGATCCTCGCAGGCCTTGTATTCATTGTCGCTGCATGGCGGCGCGGTCCGCGAACGCTCAATGAACAGTCTGCCAAAGCGTCATAATCACGTAAGATCATACTGCGCTCACGATTCCCGACTGCCTGAAAGATTGCCGTGTCCGACCATTCGCTCCTTGAAACCCTGATCCGAAAGCATATCGCCGCGAACGGGCCGATGCCGGTATCGCGCTACATGCAAATGTGCCTGACGCATCCGGATCACGGCTACTACCTGCGGCGCGATCCGCTCGGCCGCGACGGCGATTTCATCACCGCGCCCGAAGTCAGCCAGATGTTCGGCGAACTGATCGGACTGTGGGCGGCCTCGGTCTGGAACGCGATGGGTATGCCGCAGGAGGTCAAGTTCATTGAACTTGGACCGGGCCGCGGCACCATGATGGCGGATGCCCTGCGCGCCGTCCGGATTCTGCCGGCGTTCCACGACGCCATCAGCGTGCATCTGGTCGAGACCAGTCCGACGCTGCGCGACAGGCAGCGCGTAAAGCTGGCCGAGGCCGCGCATGTGGAATGGTATGACAGCATCGATGATGTTCCCGAAGGACCTGCGATCATCCTCGCCAACGAGTTCTTCGACGCATTGCCGGTCCATCAGGCGGTCAAGCAGGAGACCGGCTGGCACGAGCGCGTCGTCGAGATCGATGACGGTGTTCTCGCCTATGGCGTTGCCAGCGATCCGATCCCGCGCTTCGAGGTGCTACTGCCGCCGCTGGTGCGTGCCGCGCCAAACGGCGCGATCTTCGAGTGGCGGTCCGACACCGCGATCATGACCATCGCACGAAGACTGCGCGATCAGGGCGGCGCCGCGCTGATTATCGACTACGGTCATCTGCGCAGCGACGCCGGCGATACCTTCCAGGCCGTCGCCAAACACAACTTCACCAACCCGCTGCGGAACGCCGGCCATGCCGACGTCACCGCGCATGTGGATTTTCAGGCGCTCGCCCGCGCCGCCGAGGACGTCGGCGCGCGTGCTCACGGCCCGGTTGAGCAAGGCGCGTTCCTCAACAGGCTCGGCATCGAGACCCGCGCGCAGGCGCTGATGAAGAATGCCTCCGAAGACGGCAAGAAACTGATTACGGCTGGCCTCGCCCGCCTCACCGGCCCGAGCCCCGAAGGCATGGGCTCGCTGTTCAAGGTGCTCGGCATCTCGGATCCTTCGATCAAGGCGCTGGCAGCGCTGTCCGATCAGGGATCGATGAACGCTGCGTCTGGCGGAGCATCGAAATCATGACGTTCGGGTCGTCGCTGCTGTCGGCCGTCCCCGGCTTGCGCCATGCGTTCTTCACGCGCGAAGGCGGCGTTTCCACCGGGCTCTATGCAAGTCTCAATGGCGGCGTCGGCTCGAATGACGATCCAGCGCACGTCACCGAGAACCGGCGGCGCATGGCGGAGCATCTCGGCGTTCAGCCCGCGCAATTTCTCACCGTGTTCCAGATTCACTCTCCAGATGTGGCAGTCGCAACAGCGCCGTGGGACACCGCATCACGCCCACGCGCTGACGCCATGGTCACGAAAGTGCCGGGCCTCGCCATCGGCGTCACCGCGGCCGATTGCGGCCCGGTCCTGTTCGCCGATCCCGCGGCGCATGTGATCGGCGCGGCCCACGCCGGCTGGAAGGGCGCATTCGGCGGCGTGCTTGAGAACACGATCGCGGCGATGGAAAATCTCGGCGCGTCCCGCGCAACCATGATTGCGGCCATCGGCCCCCTGATCCGGCAGCAAAGCTACGAGGTCGGCGCGGAGTTCGTCACACGCTTCACGGAAACTGACCAGGACAACGCGCGATTCTTCCGGCCGTCGGCGCGCGCGGAGCATTCGATGTTCGATCTCGGAGGCTATATAAGGCTGCGGCTGGAGCGCGCCGGCATCCTGATGATCGACGACACCGGCGTCGACACCTACCCGGACGAACGCTTCTTCAGCTATCGCCGCTCGGTTCATCGCAAGGAGCCGGACTACGGCCGCAACATCCATGCGATCGTGCTGGACGGCTAGCGCGGTGCCTCGCTCCGGCGATGCATACGACGGCTAGCGCCGAAGTCCTCGATCTTCTCATCCTCCCGGATTGATGCTGGTTCGGAAGGTTGCCGTCTATGCGGTGGCACGATCATGACAGCGATTTTTGTCGTGACGCCCGGACGTCCCCAAAATGTCGCCTGCAAGCTAAATTCCGACCAGAGAACGGCGTCCGGAATTTCCGCGACCCGATGCATCCAGTCCGTGCAGACCCCATCGTCCGAAAAACACATCGCCGCCCAGCCCTTTTCCAGCGTCGATGAACGCGGCATTCCCCATGTGCCCTGAAACTGGAAAGGCCGGCGATAGACCGGGTGATCGGGTGCGTAGAACGCCGCTGCAAAAGCAAGGCTGTCATCTCCGCTGACCGCCGTGAACGGTTCGTTGGTCTCCTGATGCCAGCGGCGGTTCATCTCGAGCGCCGCTGCGCTCAGAAAATTACGGTTGAGATCATAAGGATGCGTATTGCGATAAAACGCATGAAATGGCGCAGCGACCACGCAGGCGAGGAGAAATGCCGAAACAGCCGCCGATAGATTGACTGAATCGAAACGGTCGATTGCGAACTTCGCTGCGGCAACAACGATCACCACGCCGAGAAACAGGGCCTGCAAATTCCAGATCGGCGGCAGATCGGTCTGCAGCAAAATGCTGATGATCGGCGGCAGCAGCGTGGTCGTGGCAAAAATCCAAGCCAGCAGGATCAGTCCCGAGTCTAGATTCCTCAGATTCGAAACCATGCTTTTAAAATTCGATCTGATCATGAGGGCCCAGGCCAGCGCCGGCAACGCCAGATAAGCAGCAATGCCCACCAGGAACATGCCGGCCTCCCGGATAGCGATCTCCCGAGACAGGACGCCATGAGCATTCACGGCATATCCGAACGGCGCATAGCCTGTGGTGAACAGCCACCAAAGATGCGGGCTGAGCACCAGGAGGCCGCTGAGCCCCGATATCCACGGCGTGAAGGACGTGAAATAGGCGCGCCGCTGGGGGTGGGCGATTGCCGCAACGGCGAACCCGGCAATTAGAATGATCGAATAGTATTTTCCGAGCATCGCCACCGCAGCAGCCGCGCCTGCCGCCGCAGCCCAGATGAAAGCACGGCTTTCGAACGAGCGAAGAAAGCAGTAAACCGCGATCGGCCAGGTCGCCAGCAGGACAGTGTTGGCATTGAAGCGTTGCGCGTGAAACTGATAGGCGGGCAGCAACAAAACCAACAACAGGATGATCGCCCGGCCATCGCCGCGCACAAAGCGACGGGCCGTTAGATCGACGGCCCATAAGGCGACCGCTGAGTTCACCATCGCCAGAAGATAGAAAGACCAGTCGGCCAGTGGAAAAAAATACGACCAGGCGTATGCCAACCATCCCATCAGTGGCGGATGCTTGGGATTACCCCAGGCGAGCTCGCGGCCGACTGACCAGGTTTCGAGAGTATCGGGATGCAGATTTCCGCCCTGATAGGCGATGATCAAAAACGCCATCCAGATCGCGACAAAGCCGATCAGCAGCGCCGGAATCGCCCAGCCTCGCTCGACGCCGTTCAGCCAACGCTCAAAAGGCCTCCGCCAGCCAGGCTTGGCTGCGGTGGCAGCCGCATCAATGAACATTTTTGAAAATCATCCGAAGAACTTCGCGTTTTCTATCGAATCCCGAACCCCAGTAAAAGCCAAATCCGACACGTTTTGAGGCATTCCGATTTTGCGGCTGCGGGGCACGCCCTAGACCTTAATGCGTTTTAACGGTATCGCTCGATCCGGCCCAGCGGCGCGACAGACGCCTGCGGGACAGGGATTTTCGGGATGGCGTTGCGTATGAATTCCGGAGCGTATCGGGCCTTGCTGCGCCACTTGCGGCTGCCGGCGCTGTTTGCCGCGCTGTGCATCACCTCCGGATGCGCGGCCGGCGGCCAGATCGCGGTGTCCACCGGCCAGTCGTTCGGCCCCACGGTCGCCTTCGAATCCGTGGATGGCCCGCCGCCACAGGTGTTCGACCGGATGGTGCGCGCGCTGGAGGCGGAATCAGCCGCCCGCAGTTTCACCATCGTTTCCCGCGAGGCACAGGCTTCATACCGGATCCGGAGCTATCTGTCGGCGCAGGTCCGGCGCGGCCGCACCACCATCAGCTGGGTCTGGGACGTCTACGACCGGGATCAGGAGCGCGCCATCCGCCTCAGCGGCGAGGAGGCCGGGGGCAAGGGTGGCCGCGACGCCTGGGCCATCGCCGACGATCAATTGATGCGCCGAATCGCGCTCGCCGGGCTGAACGGCCTCAACGGCCTGATCAGCGGGACCGTCCCGGCACAGGACTCCCCGGCCCCGGCGGCGCCCCGGTCATCCGGACCGGCCATCGCGCAAACGGACGAGAATCGGCCTGAATCGACGCCCGGACAAATGCAGACGCTGGCCTTCAGCGCCCATTAGGGATACGGGCCCGTCCGCACGCCGGTTTTTGCAGGAAAACACTAAGGGCTGTATTGCCAGCCTTGTTATGTCCTTGTTATCACGCGCCTGCAAAAGCGCAGGTAACGGGTTCCACGGGCGGCACAGATTATGTTGAAAAGCGTTTCCCCCACGTCGCGAGGAGAGGCTGCAATTTCAGCGAAGAATGGCTCCATCAAGCTGGTGGCCGGCAATTCGAACCCCGAATTGGCTGCCGAGATTTCGTCGGTGCTCGGCGTTCCGCTGACGAAGGCGAGCGTGCGCCGTTTCGCCGACATGGAAATCTTCGTCGAGATTCAGGAAAACGTCCGCGGCTCCGACGTCTTCATCATCCAGTCGACGTCGTTTCCGACCAACGACCATCTGATGGAATTGCTGATCATCACCGATGCGCTGCGCCGCGCCTCCGCGCGCCGCATCACCGCCGTGATCCCCTATTTCGGCTACGCGCGGCAAGACCGCAAAGCCGGCGGCCGCACCCCGATCTCGGCCAAGCTGGTGGCCAACATGATCACCCATGCCGGCGCCGACCGCGTCATGACGCTCGACCTGCATGCCGGCCAGATCCAGGGCTTCTTCGATATCCCGACCGACAACCTTTATGCCTCGCCGTTGATGGTGCGCGACATCAAGGACAAGTTTGACCTCGCCAAGGTGATGGTGGTGTCACCCGACGTCGGCGGTGTGGCCCGCGCACGCGGCCTCGCCAAGCGCATCAACGCGCCGTTGGCCATCGTCGACAAGCGCCGCGAACGTGCCGGCGAATCCGAAGTCATGAACGTGATCGGCGATGTCGCCGGCTACAACTGCATCCTGATCGACGACATCGTCGATTCCGGCGGCACGCTGGTGAATGCGGCCGACGCGTTGCTCAAGTACGGCGCCAAGGAAGTCTCGGCCTATCTTACCCATGGCGTTCTGTCGGGCGGCGCGGTGGCGCGCATCACCTCCTCGCGGCTCAAGGAACTGGTCATCACCGACTCGATTCAACCGACCGACGCGATGCGCAAGGCGTCCAACATCCGCGTGCTCTCGGTCGCCTCCCTGATCGCCGAAGCGATCGGCCGCACCGCGTCCGAAGAGTCGGTTTCGAGCCTGTTCGACTGATCTTTCCGCGATTCATAAAAATTTTTTATTCAGCTTCCGCGCGTGATTGCGTGCGCATGACTCGTACCCCGCGAATCCGATTCCGTTTTGTTCTCGCGCACATGATCTCCATGGCGCGAGTCATTGCGCCATAAGCACATGCGCTGACTCAGGAATTTGTCCGGCGGCATGCAAAACCTGAGACAGATTTACCGGCTGCGCTTAATCTGTTGAAGAGTCTTGAAATTAACCCTTTGCCTGTGGACGGGATTCGCGCTGCCGTTGCGCGGATTCAGCAAATCACCGATCAATCTTGTCACAAGGTTGCCGTTGCGGCGCACGATCCGAAGCCGGGCCGTCATGATCGTAAACGGAGAACTTGCAGCGACAGTCATCGCTCGTTCTTTGCGTTTCGTTCAGCGTTTCACATCCCACACCAACTCAGGGTGAAGGCAGCATGTCCCAACTGGACATCATTACGGATTCGCGGAACAGCCCGCTTTCGGTGGTTGAAGAGATCGCCTCGTCCAACGACTGGTCGTTCGAACGCTCGGGCCAGGACGAGATTACCATCCTGACGCAAGGACAATGGACCGACTACCAGTTGTCGTTCACCTGGATGGGCGAGATCGACGCGCTGCATCTGGCCTGCACCTTCGATATGAAAATCCCCGAGGCGCGGCGCGGCGAAGTGCAGCGCCTGATCGCCGCGATCAACGAGCAATTGTGGATTGGTCACTTCGACGTCTGGCTCGCCACCGGGTCGGTCATGTACCGGCAGGCGCTGATCCTGCCGGGCGGCATGGCCGCCACGCCCGCTCAATGCGAACTCATGCTGGAGGGCGCCCTGCACGCCAGCGAGCGCTACTATCCGGCGCTGCAATTCGTGACCTGGGCCGGCAAGACCGCCGCGGAAGCCATGACCGCGGCGATGTTCGACACTGCCGGCGAGGCGTAGACCTTCTTCAAATATGCGATGTCGTCCCCGCGAAAGCGGGGACCCATTCTTACCGCCCGCAAGAGTTCGCAATAGCTTGTTGCACTCCTGCTCATTCAATAGAACTCTGTGGTTATGGGTCCCCGCTTTCGCGGGGACGACCCGGATAGATTGAATCATGGCAACAACCGTATCCTCCGACGCGCTGAAAAACTTCGAAGGCACTCTCGTGCTCGCGGGCGCGGGCAAGATGGGCAGCGCCATGCTGTCCGGCTGGCTGGCGCAGGGGCTCGATGCCGAACAGGTTGCCGTCATCGAACCGCATCCCTCCGACGAGACGCGCGGCTTCGTGGCGCGCGGCGTCAAGCTCAATCCGGATACGAAAAACGTCAGCGCCGACGTGCTGGTGCTCGCCGTCAAGCCGCAAATGTTTCGCGAAGCCGGACCGCAACTCAAATCCCTGGTCGGTCCAACCACACTCGTGACCTCGATCATGGCGGGCACCACCATCGCGGGCATTACCGGCATCTGCGGCGGCAAGGTCATCCGCGCCATGCCGAACACGCCGGCCGCCATCGGACGCGGCATCACGGTCGCGGTCGCGGCAAACGGCGTCTCGCCGGACCAGCGCGCCGTCGCGGACGCGCTGCTGCGCGCCACCGGGGCCGTCGAATGGGTCGAGGATGAAGCACTGATGGATGCGGTCACCGCAGTTTCAGGATCGGGTCCGGCCTACGTGTTCCTGCTGGCGGAAGAACTCGCGCGCGCCGGCGTCGCTGCCGGTCTGCCGGAAGCTCTGGCGACAAGGCTCGCACGCGATACCGTGTCGGGTTCAGGCGAACTTCTGCATCGCTCGGATCTCGACAGCGCAACCTTGCGCCAGAATGTCACCTCGCCGGGCGGCACCACGGCGGCGGCGCTTGAAGTCCTGATGGGACCGGACGGCTTTCAGCCGCTGCTGACCCGCGCCATTGCGGCGGCAACGAAGCGATCGAAGGAACTGGCGAAGTAATTATACGGGCACGCGCACCCTCGCACGCAGCCCGCCCATCGGGCTGTCGCCGAGCGTGATGTCGCCGCCGTGCGAGCGCGCGATGTCGCGGGCAATCGCAAGTCCGAGCCCCGTGCCGCCCTCGTCCTGATTGCGCGCATCGTCGAGCCGCAGGAACGGCTTGAACACTTCCTCGCGCATATCGAGCGGAATGCCGGGACCATCGTCGTCGACGGTCACCGTCAGATAGCGATGATCGCGATGGCCGGTGATCGAGATCGCGTCGGCATGGCGCGCGGCATTTGAGACCAGATTGGCGAGACAGCGCTTGAACGCAGCGGGTTTCACCGTCACCAGCGGCTGGCCATGGAATACGACGGTGGCCGCATGACCGTGGCGTTCGGCGTCGCTGCGCAATTCCTCCAGCGCCAGCTCCATGTCGGTCGGCTGCGCCTGCTCGCCGCTGTCGCCGCGCGCGAAGGACAGATAGGCCTCCAGCATGCCGCTCATCTCATCGACATCCTTGCGCATGCCCTCGACTTCCGGACTATCGCCGATCAGCGCCATCTCGAGCTTGAAGCGTGTCAGGATGGTGCGCAGATCGTGCGAGACGCCGGCCAGCATTGCGGTGCGCTGCTCGATGCTGCGCTCGACGCGCGATTTCATTTCCATGAAGGCGAGCGCCGCGCGGCGGACCTCGCGTGCGCCGCGCGGGCGAAAATCAGGCACTTCCCGGCCCTTGCCGAAACTTTCCGCGGCGTCCGCCAGCCGCAGGATCGGCTTGATCTGGTTGCGCAGGAACAGCACCGCAACAATCAGCAGGATCGACGAGGTACCCACCATCCAGAAAATGAAAATCTCGGAGTTGGACGCATAGGCGGCGCTGCGCTGCGCGAAAATGCGCATCACCGTATCGTCGAGCTTGATCCGGATTTCCACCAGCGACGAGCGGCCGACGGTGTCGATCCAGAACGGGCGTCCGATCTGGCGAGAGAGTTGTACCGACAATGTCTGGTCGAGCAGCGAGAAGAACGGCTTTGGCCCCGGCGCCGGCATGTCGTTGACCGGCAGGAAATCCACCACCAGCCCGAGACGCTGTTGCGCGATCCGCTTGATCTGTGTGCGGTCCTTGTCCTGCGGGTACACTTTGTAGACATCGATCAGCGCGGCAATGTCCTGCACCACGGCGGCCGACAGACGCCGCGTCACCGTATTCCAGTGCCGCTCCATGAACACGAAGGCGACCACCGATTGCAGGATCACCATCGGCACGATGATGATGAGCAGCGCGCGGGCGTAAAGCCCCTTCGGCATCATCTCCTTGAACCAGCGGCCCAGCCATTCGCTGGCGCTGGAGACGCGACGGGACGCGGTGCGGATGAAAGTCAGGCCGGTGTCCAGCGTACTCATGACCACGCGTCCGGACGGTTCATGGCGACGCCACGAGGCGATAGCCGATGCCGCGCACCGCCTGGAGGAACAGCGGATTGGCAGGATCGCGTTCAATCTTGCGCCGCAGCCGGTTGATCTGCACGTCCACCGCGCGCTCATTGGCGGTGCCGTCGCCGCCGGTCAGCGCGGCGCGTGGCACGGTGTCGCCCGGCGTCGCGCTAAGGATGCGCAGCATGTCGCGCTCGCGGTCGGTAAGATGGACGATCTTCTCGCCGTCGCGTAATTCGCCGCGCTCCAGATGATAGACGTAAGGCCCGAACGCGACCGATTCCACCGGCGGCGCAACCACCGGCGCGGCGCGCTTCAGAATGTTGGCGATGCGCAGCACAAGCTCGCGCGGCTCGAACGGTTTGGCCACGTAGTCGTCGGCGCCGATCTGCAAGCCTTCGATGCGCGCTTCGGCCTCGTGCCGCGCAGTCAGCATGATGATCGGCACTGCCGACGACGTGCGGATCGAGCGCGCGAGATCGAAGCCGGTTTCGCCCGGCATCATCACGTCGAGGATCAGCAGATCGAAATGCAGGCCGGTAAGCTTGGCGCGGGCGTCGGCCGCGCTCTTGGCGGTCGTGACGCGGTAGCCTTCGCCTGCGAGAAAGCGGGACAGCAGATCGCGGATGCGGCGGTCATCGTCGACCAGCAGCAGATGCGGCGCATCGTCGGCGGGCTCGGCGCGCACTCGGTCCGGGGTTACGGTCTCTGTCACCTTGCGTCCTTTGCCTTGCGGCCGGTCCTCAGGATCACGTCCAGCACCTTGTCAGGATCCTCGTGGTCGATCATGCCGAGCAGGAACTGGCGCGCGCCGTCCGCGGCCGCCGGACTCATGCCTTCGAGAGCACGGGTGATGCGCGCGGTTTGTAAACCGGCCAGCTTCGCCACCAGGGCCTCGCCCTTCGCCGTGGCAAAAAGAAGACGCTGCCGCCTGTCGTTGTCACCGGCCTTCTGAACAATATAGCCCTCGTCGAGAAGCTGTTTCAGCACCCGTCCGAGCGATTGCTTGGTGATCCGCAGCACGTCCAGCAGGTCGGCGACCTTGAGGCCCGGATAGCGGGTAACGAAGTGGACCACCCGGTGGTGGGCGCGGCCGAAACCGAACTCCTCCAGCACATGATCGGCGTCGCCGACGAAGTCGCGGTAGGCGAAAAACAGCAACTCGATGATGTCCCAGCGCTGGTCGCCGGACAGCGCTGGCGCGCCGGTCCCCTCTCTGGCGGGAACCTGCCCTGCACCCTGTGCTTTGAAATTTACGTCAGGCATATTGACATATCTTGGGTTCAATATTACAAAAAGACCAAGCTTCACGAAATATTCGGATATTTCGCCGCTTCGGCCTCTCGGAGATACCTGAAAACCTCGGCCGGATACGAAGCGATTTTTTCGCCGTGCGATTGTCGGTCGACATTCCACGAAACATACTGGACTTAACCGCTCACGACAAACGAACGAGCACCTGCCGGCTCCCGCGAGTGAACCGGCCGATCTGGGAGAAATGCGATGGGAGTTTCGTTCGATAAAATCGACGGCGCGATGCTGCTGCCATTCGAAACGCAGCCTGCGGCGAACCCGACGTCCGAGAAGGACCGTGCGGCCAAGC
This sequence comes from Afipia sp. GW821-FHT04G03, assembly GCF_059419985.1. NCBI lineage: Bacteria > Pseudomonadati > Pseudomonadota > Alphaproteobacteria > Hyphomicrobiales > Nitrobacteraceae > Afipia > Afipia sp. GW821-FHT04G03. The sequence goes on from NZ_JBWKSV010000004.1 coordinate 393,214, forward strand.
TCGTCGATCCTGGCTTCGGCCGGATCTTTACCGATCACATGGCCGTGGTTCGCTATAGCCAGAGCAAGGGCTGGCATGGTGCGCGCATCGAATCCCGCGCGAACTTCGCGCTCGATCCGGCGACAGCGGTCCTGCACTATGCTCAGGAAATTTTCGAAGGCCTCAAAGCCTACAAGCGCGACGACGGCGGCGTGAACCTGTTTCGTCCCGACGCCAATGCCCGGCGCTTCCGGAGTTCGGCCGAGCGAATGGCGATGGCGCCGCTGCCCGAGCCTGTGTTCATCGAAGCGATCGAGCAGCTCGTGCGCATCGACAGCGCATGGATACCGGGTGGCGAAGGCAGTCTCTATCTGCGGCCTTTCATGATCGCGAACGAGGTGTTCCTCGGCGTGAAGCCGTCCGCGGAATACATCTTCGCTGTCATCGCTTCGCCGGTCGGCTCCTATTTCAAGGGCGGCCCCGCTCCCGTGTCGATCTGGGTGTCGGAGAACTACACGCGCGCCGCGATCGGCGGCACCGGCGCGGTCAAATGCGGCGGCAACTACGCCGCGAGCCTGCGCGCGCAGGCCGAGGCTATCGATCACGGCTGCGATCAGGTGGTTTTCCTAGATGCGGTCGAGCGCCGCTACATCGAGGAACTCGGCGGCATGAACGTGTTCTTCGTGTTCGACGACGGCTCGCTGCTGACGCCGCCGCTCGGCACGATCCTGCCGGGCATCACCCGGGATTCGATTATCGCGCTCGCGAAGGAAACCGGCACGCGCGTGCGCGAGGAGACCTACACCATCGACCAGTGGCGCGCGGATGCTGCCAGCGGCAAGCTGAAAGAAGCCTTCGCATGCGGGACGGCGGCCGTCATCTCTCCGATCGGCAAGGTTCGTTCCGTGAGTGGCGATTTCACCATCAACGGCGGCGCGGCAGGTCCCGTTGCGATGGGATTGCGCAAGAAGCTCGTCGACATCCAGTACGGTCGTGCAGCCGACACGCACAACTGGATCAAGAAGGTTCTGTGAGCGACATTGACGCGCGCCGCTATCGAGCGGCTGCCTTCCACATCTTGTAGAGATCTTCTTCCCCGTCCGGACGGACGGGGAAATACTCCACCTTGAGCGCGATCTGCTTCGCAACCGGTCGCGCCATCTCGGCATAGATCGCCGCGGTCGATAGCCCGTAGGGCTCGCCGTCCTCGTTGGAGTACGCGTAGGTGACCTCGGTGATGCCGGTGAGATGCATCGCCGCCAGACACATCGGACACGGATGTCCGCTGGCATAGATCGCGCAACCATCAAGCCGCGGCGAGCCGAGCGCACGGCTTGCGGCGCGGATCGCCTGCAGTTCGGCATGTGTGGTGGGATCGCCGGTTACTGCTATTTCATTGACGCCGGTTGCGATCGTCTTGCCATCCTTGACCAGCACCGCGCCAAACGGCCGGCCACCGCGTCGGACATTGTCACGTGCAAGATCGATCGCCTCGCACAGAAAGCGTTCAGCAGACATGCCGCTCTCTCCTTACGCCAATGCCTCTGCAGGAATCCAGAACACCTCGCCGTCGGAGTCCTCGGTGTCGAGCCACAGCAGGGGCAGGTTCGGATAGGCATCCCCCAACACATCGCGGCCCCGGCCGATCTCGCAGAGCAGCCCGCCGTCCGGCGTGAGGTGATTTTTCGTCTCGTCTAGAATCTTGCGCACGAGGTCGAGACCGTCATCGCCACCGTCGAATGCGATCACGGGTTCATGCAGGCATTCGCGCGGCAGGCCCGCCATGCCCTCCGCATCGACGTAAGGCGGATTGGTGATGATGAGATCGTAACGCTCGTCGCCGACGGCCTCGAACAGGTTGCCCTGATACAGCGACACGCGATCCTCGAGACCGTAATCGGCGACATTGCGCGCGGCGACCGCCAGCGCATCCGGTGAAATGTCCACCGCATCGACGGTCGCATTGGGGAAACTCTGACACGCCAGAATCGCAAGACACCCGGAGCCGGTGCACAGATCGAGAACGCGCGTGATATTGCCCGGATCGTCGATCAGCGAACCGCCCTCCTCCTCGAGGTCGCCGCTGAAATGCGAATCCAGCAGTTCGCCGATGAACGAACGCGGCACGATCACCCGTTCGTCGACATAGAACGGCAGACCGCGCATGTAGATCTTGTTGACGAGATACGCCGCGGGTTTGCGCGTGGCGATGCGCCTGTCGATCAGCGAAAGGATTTTCGCCGCTTCATGCGAAGTGACCCGCGCATTCGCGAACATCTCGAACTGGTCGGGGTGCAGATGCAGTGCTTCGCAGACGATGAACGCGGCTTCCGCCACCGGATCGGTGGTGCCATGGGCGAACACCAGTTCAGCCTCGACAAAGCGGCTGACTCCGTAGCGCATCAGGTCGAGCAGCGTCTTGAGTTCGCCCGGCGCGACCTTGAGCGGCTTCGTGGCTCTGGCGAGCTTTTTCGTGGAGGCTCGCCCGCCTGCGCGCTTCGTTGCCGCTTTCGCTGCTGCCGGTTTCGATTTCTTTGCCATTACTTTTTCCAGCGCGCTGCCGCGTCGTCGTCATGGGCTTGCGCATCGACCCAGACCTGTTGCTTTTCGCTGCCGCCGGCGCGCTCTTCGGATTTCCAGAACGGCGCGTTGGCCTTGAGATAGTCCATCAGGAATTCCGCCGCCTGAAACGCAGCTTCGCGGTGAGCCGAGGCCGTCAGCACCAGCACGATATTGTCGCCCGGCACGACGCGGCCATAACGATGAATCACCGTAACGCCGGTCAGCGGCCAGCGCGATGTCGCTTCATCCACATGCCGGCCGATCTCGGCTTCCGCCATGCCGGGATAATGCTCGAGCGTCATCGCGACGATGGCATCCTTGCCTGTGCCGCCCCGACAGATCCCGGAAAAGGAAACCACCGCACCGATGTCGGTGTTGCCCTTGGTGAGCGCTGCAATCTCCGCCGCGATGTCGAAATCGGCGGACTGCAGGCGGATGGTGACCGGAATGGCCATGGAAATTTAACCGCCGGTCATCGGCGGGAAAAACGCGATCTCGCGTGCACCGGCAATCGCGGTATCGGACTTCACGTGGGTGTGGTCGATGGCGGCGCGGATCGTGCGCGGCGAGGCGAAGGCGTTGGCGTATTCCTCGCCGCGCGCCACCAGCCACTGCATCAGGTCGGCCACGGTGCGGACGCTCGCTGGCGGCTCAAGCATTTCCTCCGCCTTGCCGACGCGCTCGCGCACCCATGCGAAATAAAGAACCTTCACCGGTCTTCCTCGGTCAGATGATGGATCCCTGCACGGAGGTAATCCCATCCGGTGTAAATGGTGAGAATCGCCGAAATCCACAACAGCACGATGCCGATCAGGATGGTCGGCGGCAGAATGGCCTCGCCTGCTTCGCCCGCGATCAGAAATCCGATGGCGACAAGCTGAACCGTGGTCTTCCATTTAGCCAGTTGCGACACCGGCACGCTGATGCGAATGACAGCCAGATATTCGCGCAGGCCCGACACCAGAATCTCGCGGCACAGGATGACGATAGCGGCCCACAGCGACCAGCCGCGGATGGTCTCATCCGCCGCCAGCATCAGCAGGCACGACGCCACCAGCAGCTTGTCGGCGATCGGGTCGAGCATTTTCCCCAGTGACGATTGCTGGTCCCAGATTCGCGCATAATAACCATCGAGAAAATCGGTGACGGCAGCGGCGATGAAGACGAACAACGCCACCCAGCGCAGCCACAGCGGCGCGCCCATGATGGACTGTGCATACATGCAGCCGATCACCACCGGAATGGCGGCAATCCGGGAATAAGTGAGGATATTGGGCAAAGACAGCGAGCGCTTCGCCGGCTTGGGGGTGACGACACTGACCATAAGGTTACCAATACTGCGAAAACGCCCGCGTCAACAGCCTACGGCGCGCATTTCGGGCAAGTCTAAAACAAGGGCGGCGGGAACGCTGCTAACCGTTGCCCGGATGGAAGAAATCGAAGATTTTCCGCGCGCTTTCAGCGCTGACGCCCGGAACCTTGCCGAGATCCGCCACCGAGGCTCGCTCGATCTCCTTCAACGTCCCGAAGTGGTGCAGCAGCGCACGTTTACGTGACGGGCCGATACCCGGGATTTCCTGCAATCCGGCCTCACGGATATCCTTCTTACGCAACTTTCTGTGCGATCCGATGACAAAACGATGCGCTTCGTCGCGCAGCCGCTGAATGAAATACAGCACCGGGTCGCGCGGCTCGAGCTTGATGGATGGCCGGTCCGGCATGAACAGGGTTTCGCGGCCGGCGTCACGGTCCGGTCCCTTGGCGACCGCGATCAGCGACACCTCCGACAAATTCAGGGCCGTGAATATCTCGCGCGCCGCGTTGAGCTGGCCCTGACCGCCATCGATGATGACCAGATCGGGCCATTGCGGAACGCTGTCGTCGCTCGGCTTCTTCCCTTCGGCGGCATCGTTGATGAGGCGCTTGAAACGGCGTTCCAGCACTTCGCGCATCATGCCGTAGTCGTCGCCCGGCGCGAGACCTTCCGACTTGATGTTGAACTTGCGGTACTGGTTCTTGAGGAAGCCTTCCGGCCCGGCGACGATCATCGCGCCCACCGCGTTGGTGCCCTGGATGTGGCTGTTGTCGTAAACCTCAATTCGCTTCGGCACGCGGGGCAGGCCGAGCGCAGTCGATAGCCCCTGCAACAGCCGTGTCTGCGTCGCAGTATCGGCAAGCTTGCGGCCAAGCGCCTCGCGCGCATTGGTCAGCGCGTGCGCCACCAGTTCCTTCTTCTCGCCGCGCTGCGGTGCCGCGACTTCGACCTTGTGCCCTGCTTTCACGGACAGCGCCTCGCCGAGCAACTCCTGATCCTCGACGCGATGCGACAGCAGGATCAGCTTCGGCGGCGGCTTGTCGTCATAGAACTGCGCCAGGAACGAGCCCAGCACTTCATCGGGACCGAGCGATTTATCCGCACGCGGGAAATAGGCGCGGTTGCCCCAGTTCTGGCCGGTGCGGAAGAAGAAGACTTCGACGCAGGAATAGCCGCCTTCCTGATGGATCGCGAACACGTCCGCCTCCTCCACCGTGCGCGGATTGATGCCCTGCTGCGACTGGATCGCGGACAGCGCCGCGAGGCGATCGCGATAGAGCGCCGCGCGCTCGAATTCGAGATCGTGCGAGGCCTTCTCCATTTCGCCGGCGAGTTCCTGCTTCACCAGCCGCGAGCGGCCGGAAAGAAAGTCATTCGCTTCGCGAACTAGTTCGGTGTAGCCGGTAAAATCGATCTCGCCGGTGCAGGGACCCGAACAGCGCTTGATCTGGTACAGCAAACACGGCCGCGTCCGGCTCTCGAAAAAGGAATCGGTACACGAGCGCACCAGAAACGCACGCTGCAACGCCGTGATGGTACGGCCGACCGCGCCGGCCGACGCGAACGGGCCGAAGTAACGGCCAGGCCGCGATTGCGCGCCGCGGTGCTTGAGAATCTGCGGCGCCCAATGGTCGCCGGTAATGAGAATGTAGGGAAACGACTTGTCGTCACGCAGCTGTACATTGAAGCGCGGACGAAGCTGCTTGATGAGATTGGCTTCCAGCAGCAGCGCCTCGGTCTCGGTCGCCGTGGAAATCATTTCGACATTGACCGTGGCTGCGATCATCCGCGCGATGCGCGCCACCTGACCGGTCGGACGCGCGTAGGACGCGAGCCGCTTTTTGACGCTCTTGGCCTTGCCGACATAGAGAACGTCGTTCGCGGCATTGAGCATCCGGTAGACGCCGGGCGAGGTCGGGGCGAGTTTCACCGCGCGCTCGATCGCCGCCCGGCCGACAGCGAGTGTGCCCTCAGTCGCAAACTCGGCGGAATCGTCCACCGGTTCCGGAAGGCTGGCTTCCACATCGTCCTCGGCCGCGATCGATGCCGGATCCAGATCTTGTCCTGAAACGTCCTGTCCGCGCAGGTTCCGCGCGGAAGTTTCTTGTGCAGGTGCGTCCGGCGCCGGCTGGTCCGGCGGCTGTGTCGGGTCGGAGGTGTCGTGATTCATGTCCAGAACTTAAGGGGTGCGCGCGGTTTCATCCAGCAGGTGCCGGGCCACGGAGATGCCTCAAACATCTCAAGGCGCGGCCATCGGTGGATCAGCCTTGTAACACTTTCTTAAGGACGTAAGTGGGGGCGCCGGCCGGCTTAACGACTGCTTAATGTAAAACTATCGATAAATTTTATGCAGAAAAGGTGGACTCCCGTAACCGTGCGGGGGCCGCCGCATTTGAGGAATTGACGCCCGCCGAAGTTGGCGCGTGTGAGGAGAGTTGAGATGAGGAAGATTGTTCTTGGCGCGATGGTCGCCGCCGCAACATGGGTGACGGCATCCGCGCAGGCCGCGGACATGTATGGTCGCCGTCCTTATTCGCAGCCCTACACAGTCAATCAGCCGCTCGCCAACAGCTGGATGGGCCCCTACATCGGCGGCAATCTCGGCTACGGCTGGGGCGACGTGAACAACAGCGGGACGCGGCCCTCCGGCGTGCTCGGCGGCCTTCAGGCCGGCTACAACTACCAGTCCGGCCAGTTGGTGGTGGGCATCGAGGGCGACCTGCAGCTCAATTCCGCGGACGATACCTTTGCGCCGTGGAAGTTCTCCAATCCCTGGTTCGGCACCCTGCGCGGCCGCCTCGGTTACGCCTTCAACAACGTCCTGCTCTACGGCACCGGCGGCCTTGCGTTCGGCACGCTGAAGGTCGAATCTGGCGGCTTCTCCGAGAGTCAGACATCCGCAGGCTGGACGGTAGGCGTCGGCGCTGAATATGCGATCAACCAGAACTGGTCGGCCAAGATCGAATATCTCTACGTCGACCTGAGCGAAAAGAATTTCCTGATGACCGGCTTGCCGCACGGCTATCAGTTCAGCACGGTTCGGCTGGGCGTCAATTATCGCTTCTGATCGAAGCCGACGCCTTTTCACAATCCATCGATCCCGGGCCTCGCGCCCGGGATTTTGTTTTTTGCACGACACAATCTGCGGCGGATATGTCGCCGCGTTTTGCTCAGGACGAAATCACGAGATCGACCGCCTTCGGTCCTTTGCCCTTCTTGTCAGGTTCGACTTCGAAGGTGATGTGCTGTCCTTCGGTCAGATCCTTCAGTCCCGCGCGCTCGACCGCGGTGATGTGCACGAACACATCGCGCCCGCCGTCATCCGGCTTGATAAAACCGTAACCGCGCTCTGCATTGAAGAACTTGACCGTACCCGTCATGGCCATCGGGAACCCCTCCCCGCATTGCTCCGCCGAAGCGCTAACGCGCATCGGCCTGGCCGGCATTCACTGCCGGAAAGCATTGGCCTTGGGAGCGGACCGGAAAAACCGGAGCAGCGCTCGGGGCCTCGTCATTCCGCCGCGACCATTCGCGGACGCGGGACGTAAAGCCAGCCTCACACCGCTGAGCATAATACGGTTCCCGGCGAATTGACTACGCCGATTTGAGTTTTCCGCCGGCACGCCTCAATTTCGGGCAACGCAGCAGCGGCGCGCTCATACCGCAGTGCGTCAAGCCCTGACGGCTTCGATCCGGAAGCGGGCCGCCCCGCCCTGACCGAGCGGCTTTTCAAGCTCGCGCAGGATGGCCTTCAACTCCGCCGCCAAAGTCCAGGGCGGATTGACGATCAGCAGCCCCGCGGAGACAAGGCCTGCGTCCGGCGTCTGCGGCGCGACGCTGAATTCCACGCGCAGGCATTTGGCTTCACCGCCGCCGGCGTTCGCGACAGCGGCCACATGATCCGCGAGCGTGTCGGTGGCGCGGCGTTCTTTCACCGGATACCAGAGCATGTAGATGCCGGTCGGCCATTTGGCGTGAGCCGCCGCGAAGCCTTCCGCGAGCCGGGGAAATTCATCGCGCTTCTCGAATGGCGGATCGATCAGCACCAGTCCGCGCCGCTCGTTCGGCGGCACGAAAGCGGGAAGCGCCGTCCAGCCGTCGAGATCGACCACGCGGGCCTGTTCATCGCGGCGAAGCGCTGCGATCAGTTGCTTGCGCGCGCCGGGCTCCAATTCGCACGCGACCAGACTGTCCTGCGGCCGCAGCAGCGCACGCGCGACCAGCGGCGATCCCGGATAGGTCGTGAGATCGCGTTGCGGATTGAACGCGCGCACGATGTCGAGATAGGGCGACACCAGCGCCATCACGGATTCGGACAACCGCGCCTGCATCAGCCGCGCGATGCCGGTGCGCCATTCGCCGCCGCGCTCGGCCTCGCTGCTCGTGAGATCGTACAGCCCCGCGCCGGCATGGGTGTCGATCACGCGAAACGCGGCGGGCTTTTCATGGAGATAGGTGAGGATGCGCGCCAGCACGATGTGCTTGATGACATCGGCGAAGTTTCCGGCGTGAAATGCGTGACGGTAATTCATGCCGCGACAGTTACGACATCGCGCAGCAAAAGTAACGTGCGCTTATCCCCCGCGCATCGGCGGCATGACGACCTTGTCGCGGCGGCAGGCGCGGCGGTCGATTTCCTCGCAGGCGCGGAACTGCAGATCCTTGCTCATGCAGATACGCACCTCACTGAGGCGCTTGCTGTCGCAGGTCACGGCGATGGCCGAGCTGGACAGGCCGGGGTTCGCCTTGATGAAGGCATCCTCGATCTCCGCGGGCGCCACGCTCTTCGGGTTGGCCAGTTCAAGATATTCGGCCGGAATCTTCACGGCCGCACGCGCCTTGCGGATGGTTTCGAAATAACCGCGCGCGCCGAGACCCGAACACGTGCCGTGCTTGTCCCATTCGTTGTAAATCAGCCCCGGCGCCGGCATCAGGTCCAGCATCGAGGTCATGATGTTGCGTGCGAGGCGCGGCGCGGGCCGCTGGCAATAATTCGGAAAGCCGCGATCGTATTGCGGCCACAGCCCGTGCACGACGAAGGAAAACGGCCGGCCGGCGCATTGGGTCTGGATGCCGCGGCTGGAGTTGCCGCGCTCGCTCGCAGCCTCACAGAACGATGGAGACCACGACAGTGACAGGACGTAGAAGTCGAATTCGCCGGGTGCGTTCTGGCGGTGGTCCTGCGCCGATGCGGTCCCGGCCATGACGGCGAGGCCGATCAGCACAAACATCAACTGGCGAGACAAGCGGCCAAAAGAAAACCCGGCCCTGTCAAAAAAAGTCAGACCAAAAGAAGCTCTCTCAAACGAAACCATGGCGACGCCCCCGCACTCTCGAACATTTTCCGGACCGGCGACGCCGGAGCAATCAACTTCACACGATGCTTCAAGCCTATTCACGGCCTGAGAACATTTCAAGAACAAAATCGCCTCGTCCACCGTGGCGGGCGAGGCGTTGTCATCTCAGGAAAGGCTGCGTGCGAAGCTCAGGGCTTCGCGGCCTTGCAGGACGGATTGTAGGCCCAGTTGCGGTCGAGGCCGACCACGCACCATTCAACGCCGGAATTGAAACCGGCAAAGCCGCCGTCCTCGATGATCGAGTAGTGCACCTGACGCGCACGGCCGTCGTTCAGCATGGCGCTGGCGGTGCAGAAGCGGCGTGGAATGCTGTCGTTCGCCCAGGCCCGGAAGGCCACCTCATGAACATTGGCATAGCCAGTGATCTCGAGGGCGGAATTCCAGAACTTGCTCTCTTTTTCGGCGAACTGGGAGGAAATGGCGGCGAGCGCCTCACCGCATTCGCCCATCTGGCCGTCGTAGCGCGGGCCGGACAGCCAGATGCCGCGCTCCAGCGCGTTGGCAGCCTCGGCCGCCGGGCTCAAGGCCATGAGGCCAGCCACGGCGGCGAACGCCACGGCAAGAATCGTTTTTCGCAATGTCGGGAAAAGGTCGCGCATGAAAGCGGTCCACCGGAATCCGGGATGATGTTGCGACGGAAGGTGCCGCGAAGCCGTCAGCCGGTCAAGTGCAGCGCGGCAACACTCGGCGGCCAACCCCCGCCAGAACCCGCCGGCGTTCTTTCCATGACAGGCCGGGCGCTTTATGGTGCGTTCGCGATGACAATCAGGATTCTCTTGGAGAACACGATGCGGACCACGGGATTGGCGATTTTGGCTGCGGCGTGCGCGCTGGCTGTGTCCGCTCCGGCCGGGGCAACATGGGTCCCGCCGTTCAAGGGCAACGACACCGGCGGCATCATCGCCTATTCGCTCTACAAAGAAGGCGCGGACATCAAGGCCATGGCCGCCAGCCACTGCGCCGGCTACGGCAAGGGCGTGAAGCTGACTGGCGTGGACGCGCAATACGGCGGGTACATTTCCTTCGCCTGCGTCTGGGTCCATCCGGGCCATCTCGATCGCCCGCTGCGCGTCGGCTACTGACGCCCGTCAGGACTGCGCCGGACGCTCGGACCGGCGCTTAGCTTGCGATCCTCACTTCGCGATCTTCCAGGGATCGTACTTCTCTTTCGAATCCGGAACGTTCTTCATCGCGGCCTTGGCATCGGCCTCTTCCTTGGCCATGCGCTTCTGCCGGTCGACGTCCTTGGGATCCGCGGCGGCGCCCTGCTGTTTGCCCATTTGCGCATGGGCCTGCACCGACAGCAGAACGAGAGCCACGGCAAGCACAACAAACCTCATGGGATATCTCCATTCGAAGGCGAGGACGCCAGGATGGTACGCCATTCCGCGTTCCTTCACACGCCCGGACCATCCGGAATCTGTCAAAAAATATGAGCGGCGAGCCTGACGTCAGGTCGCGCCGAGCCGACGCTCGAACGCCGCGATGTTGATAACGCCGCGCCGGTGGGTGCCGTCGCCGATCTTGCGGTCACCCTCCCAGGCTTCCACGTCGAACAGCACACTCCTGGCATCGACCTCGACCACGCGCGAAACCGTGCGAACCGTCCGGCCAACCGGCGTCGCTGCGAGATGCCGGATGTTCACCTCCATGCCGACGCTGACATAGCCTTCCGGCAGCAGGTCGGCGATGGAGGCGGTGCAGGCCCTTTCCATGTTCAGGATCATGATCGGCGTCGCATAGACCGCCGGCATGGTGGACAGGAAATGCTTCACCGTCATTTCCTGCGTCACGGTGACAACCGTTTCGCCAGGGATGCCGACGGTGACTTTATCAAGCACCTTCATCGCTAGCGTCCTGAATCCGAAGTTCGCTTCATTTTGCGGCACCTTCCGTAGCGAACTTCGGATTCAACAGGACGCCAGAAAGTATGATTCTAGTGTGGTTTTGGTTCGCAAGTCCGCAAATGAAAGTGCCGTAGACACAATGCGGACTTGCGAACCGCCACACTAGGTTATTTCGCAGCCGCCTTGCGCTCGACGAACGTCTTGCCGCCCTTCATCTTGTGGGTCAGCGGCGCCTCGTTGATCTGGACGGTGACGGCTTCTGCATCGACGCCGAGGTTCTTGACCAGGGCCTGCGTGATGTCGAGCATCATGCCCTTCTTCTGTTCGTCGGTGCGTCCAGCGGCCATGTTGATGGTTACCTCGGGCATTGATCGTTTCCTCTTCTTGATGTGACGACGAGAATGTCAGGCGTGAAACTTCAACCCATCGACGATCTTGTCAACCACCTTCCGCTCGGCGCGAAACGCCAGCCCGACCAGATTGAGTTCGGCGCGGATGACCGCCTTCACCGCGGCGCGGTTGGCCTCGTCATGCGTGGTCTTGAACATGTCCTCGGTATAGACGGCGGGCTTCACGTCCCGCGCCAGCGCGCGTTCAAGCGCGCGCGAGAGGGCCGGACGGTCGGCGCCATAGATCAGGATCGGCTGGCCGATCAGCGCATGATAGCGCGTGCCCGAACCGTCTTCGTAAGGCGCACCGATCGATTCCGGAAATGAGGCCGCGACGCCGCTGCTGAGAAACGCAGCAACGTTGAGCTTCTGCCACGCTTCCAGATCCAAGCGGATGATAAGGGCAACCTTGGTGTCGAACTGCATGGCATTAACTCAAGACGTCATTCCGGGGCGCAAGCAAAGCGAGCGAACCCGGAATCCATCGCTACGCCGGGAGCATGGCTTCCGGGTCCACGCCAAAAGGGGCGCGTCCCGGAATGACAGGGTAAGTCATCTCCACGGCACGTTGTGCCGCGCCAAAACCTTGCGCACGGCCTCGACCAGTTCGCTTTCTTTCACGGCGAACTGCGCCTCGGACTGTTTCTGGAGGTAGTCGTCGCGGTCGCCGCTGGCGTCGGCAATTTGTGCGCCGATAATCAGATCCTTGATCTGGACTTCGCCGCGCGCCTTCTCGTCGCCGCCCTGAATGACGACGCACGGCGAATTGCGCCGGTCGGCATATTTGAACTGCACGCCGAGATTGTTCTTCGGATTGCCGAGATAGAGTTCGGCGCGGATTCCCGCGTTGCGCAGCGTGGCGACGAATTTTTGATACTGCGCGATCTCGTTGCGATCCATCACCACGACGACCACAGGACCGAACTCCGGCGTGGTGTCGATCTTGCCGAGCATGGTGAGCGCGGCCTGCAAGCGCGACACGCCGATGGAGAAGCCCGTCGCCGGCACCGGCTCGCCGCGAAAGCGCGACACGAGACCGTCATAACGTCCACCGCCGCCGACCGAACCGAACCGCACGGGGCGGCCCTTCTCGTCCTTGGTTTCCAGCAGCAGTTCAACTTCGTAGACCGGGCCGGTGTAGTATTCGAGGCCGCGCACGACGGAGGGATCGATCTTCACACGCTCGTCGTATCCACCTGCGGAAACCAATGATGCGATCTGGTCGAGTTCGCTTTTGCCTTCTTCAGACAATTTCGAGCCGCCCGTCGAGCCACCTTCGGTAAACGCAATCACCTTTTGGATAGCATCCTCATCGAGCGCCGCGCCCTTGGTGAAATCGCCGCTCTCATCCTTGCGGCCTTCTCCGAGCAGCAGCTTCACGCCCTCGACGCCAAGCCGATCCAGTTTGTCGATCGCACGCAGCACCGTCAGCCGTTTGCCCGCATTCGCGTCGCCGCCGAGGCCGACGCTCTCCATCACCCCGTCGAGCACCTTGCGGTTATTGACCTTCACCACATAGCTGCCGCGCGGAATGCCGAGCGCTTCCATGGTGTCCGCCGCCATCATGCACATCTCGGCGTCGGCGGCGGGCGATGCTGAGCCCACCGTGTCGGCATCGAACTGCATGAACTGGCGATAGCGTCCCGGACCCGGCTTCTCGTTGCGATAGACGTAACCGTGGCGATAGGACCGATACGGCTTCGGCAGCGTCTCGAAATTCTCCGCGACATAGCGCGCCAGCGGCGCGGTCAGGTCGTAACGCAGCGAGATCCACTGCTCGTCATCGTCCTGAAACGAGAACACGCCCTCGTTGGGCCGGTCCTGATCGGGGAGAAACTTTCCGAGCGCGTCGGTGTATTCCATCGCCGGGGTTTCCACCGGCTCGAATCCGTAGCGCTCATAGACCTCGCGGATTTTCTCCACCATGACGCGGGTGGCGGCGATCTCGGCGGGCGTGCGATCCACCAGCCCGCGCGGCAGGCGGGCTTTGAGTTTCTGCGGTTTTTTGGGTTTGTCGGCCATGCGCCGGTTGGTACCAGCGGAGGCCTGATGCGGCAAGTCTGGGGTGACCTGACGCGGTTCAGTTCACCAGCACCGCGCCGTCGCAACGCACGCCGGTGACCCAGACGTCCGCCTGCCCCAATCCGACGCCGAGGGTTTGCAGCACCGAGTTGAGCAGCGTGTCGATCGAGCCCGTCGCGCCCGAGATGATGCTCGTCACCAGTGCGCCGACGCCAGGGATCGGGAGGCCCAACGGACCGAGTTGCACGCCGAGTTGCAGGTCGCCGAGCAGGCTCGATGTCAGCGACGACGTGAACGACGTGGTGTTCACCGTCTTCCTGATCTGCGCCTGAATGTCGGCATAGCTGAACGTCACGCTGGTGGGCGAGTTGTTCGCCATGGTCGCATGCGCACGGCCCGTGACCTGAATCACGCCGAGATCGACGATGTTGACCGCCGGCGGATTGGGCTTGGTGGAGAAGTTCGTCATGTTCGCCGTCGTCACGTCGCCGATCCACGCATCGACGATGCCGGGCGAGACGCCGAGCGTCACCGTCGAGGTGTTGACGTTGGGGTAGCCGCACGAAATGGCATTGAGCGTCGCGGTGCCCGCCGCGATCTCGACATAGACCGGCAGATTGACCACCGACACGGCGCCGCTGCCCACGAGCTGGATCTTCAGGAGAATGCGCGTCTGCGCGGTATGCACGCTCGCGCCCAGCGCGCCGACCGTAATCCAGCTTGTCCCGACGGGACGTTCGCCGACCGTCGCCTGCAAGGTCACGCCCGCGATGCCGGACAGCGCAAGATTCACGCCCGCCGCGATCTGGTTGGTGCCGTTGGCGAGCCCCGCCGTCGCCGACACGAGATCGTAGACGGACACCGACGCGCCAACCTTCGGCTTCTGCCCGACGGTGAGATTGGAATAAGGCCCGACATTGAGCAGGGATTTCAGGGATATCTTGTCAGCCGATCCAGCCGCCGCCGACACAATGCTGGCCAGCGCAGCGGTAGCGGCATTGTTGCCGCTCGCTGCGGTCTGCGTGGCAAGAAGCGCTGCAAGGATGTCCGGCACTTTGACGTTGGCATTGAGCAGCGTGTCATAGCTCACGCCGGTCATGTTCAGGCGCGTCGCCAGCGCCGAGAGAAAATCGAATGCATCGATCTTCGCCCCGAGCAGCGCGTTATAATCCATCACCGACAGTGACAGCGTTGTGCCGAGCATCCTGCCGAGCAGCGCATTCAGCAATCCGCCGTTGAGCGACGCCAGCCGCGAGCCGATGGCGAAGGACGCCAGTTGCGTGGTGCTGGCGATCGCGCTGGCCTTGAGAGTCCACTGGCTGTCGCCGGTCAGCACCTTGCCGAAATAGAGCGGTGTCCTGGTCTGCATCGACACCCGAACCGCATTGGCGGGGGTTGCACCTGCCACGAAGCGCTGCTGCGGCGAGAGAGACGCGGTCGCCTTGTAGACGCCAGGCTCGACAGCCACGAGCGAGTCCGGCGGGTAGTTGTTCTTGGCGACGGTCGCCGCAGCAGCGCGGGATGCATTGGTCAGGTCGCTCGCGGCAACGATGGCCGCGAGATCGGTGGCGCTCTGGGTGCGGCGCTTGTCGGCGAAGATGGTGCCGACATCGACGCCGAGCGCGGTGCAGGCGATGACCAGCAGCAGCGCCGCCGCGCCCATGATCGCGATGTTGCCGCGTTCGTCGGCCTTGAAGCGGTGGATCAGGTGACGAAACGATGCCCACTTTTCCGGAATCATGCTCAGTACCCCCCGCGCGGGATTGCCGCCGAGCGCACGATGGTCGCGGGCGGCGCCGGCACGAATGTCGGCAGCGAATAGATGAACATGCCCGAGGCGTCGTAGTTGACCTTGACCACGAAGACATTGGCGTCGGACCCGGACGTCGCGGCGGTGACTGTCAGATGCGCCGGATCAATCAGCGGATAGGAACCCGCGTTGCCGGTGACATAAGCGCTGGCCAGTGTGCTGCGCTCGCTCTCACTCAGGCCGGCGATCGACGAACGCGCGGCTTCGGCGGCGAGTTGCTGCACGCCGTGAACGACGGCGAGATACGAGCCGTAGACAATGATGCCGAACACGACCAGCAGGAATACCGGAAAGATCAGCGCGAACTCGACGGCGATAGCGCCGTCCTGCGCGGTCCGGAATGTCCTGACCCATGAGTTGCCCAGATTGTTGCGTGCCTGCTTCATGACAGGCATTTACGCACACAACCTTTAAGGGCAATATAATCTATAACTCAACTAATAAGGGTATTATCCTGATGCCGCGATCCGTGTTGTCACGTACCGGCGACCATGCGCCGCGATCCGTTCCGGATGGTCCCGGAAGCTGATAGGCTTGCGCCCAAGAAGAAACCTCCTTGCCGGAAGGAACGTCCCTTGAATATTCAACAACCCCGCCCGACTGTCGCGACGCCGAACGATCTTGCCGCCTACTGGATGCCGTTTACGTCCAACCGCGCGTTCAAGAGCAAGCCGCGTATGCTCGCCGGCGCCAAGGACATGCACTACATCACGACCGACGGCCGCAATATTCTCGACGGCGCGGCGGGCATGTGGTGCGCCAACGCCGGACACGGCCGCACCACCATCACAGAAGCGATCCAGAAGCAGGCCGCGACGCTGGATTACGCGCCGCCATTCCAGTTCGGCCATCCCAAGGCGTTCGAACTCGCCAGCCGCATCGCCGCGCTCGCCCCGAAGGGGCTCGAGCATGTGTTTTTCTGTAACTCCGGTTCGGAAGCGGTCGATACCGCGCTGAAAGTGGCGCTGGCCTATCACAACGGCCGCGGCGAAGCCGGCCGCACCCGGCTGATCGGCCGCGAGCGCGGCTATCACGGCGTCGGCTTCGGCGGCATCTCGGTCGGCGGCATGGTCAACAACCGCAGGATGTTCGGCACCCTGCTGACCGGCGTCGATCATCTGCCGACCACCTACGATCGCGAGAAGCAGGCCTTCACCAAGGGCGAGCCGGAATGGGGCGCGCATCTGGCCGACGACCTTGAACGCATCGTCGGCATCCACGGCCCGGGCACTGTGGCCGCCGTCATCGTCGAGCCGATGGCCGGCTCCACCGGCGTGCTGCCGACGCCGAAGGGCTACCTGCAAAAGCTGCGCGCGATCTGCGACAAGTACGGCATTCTGCTGATCTTCGACGAGGTCATCACCGGCTACGGACGCCTCGGTTACGCCTTCGCTGCCGAACGCTACGGCGTGCTGCCGGACATGATCACCTTCGCCAAGGGCATCACCAACGGCGCGGTGCCGATGGGCGGCGTGCTGGTCCGCGACACCGTCCACGACTCCTTCATGAAGGGGCCGGACCATGTCATCGAACTGTTCCACGGCTATACCTACTCGGCGCATCCGCTGGCCTGCGCCGCCGGTCTCGCCACCCTCGACCTCTATCGCGAGGAAGGCCTGTTCGAGCGCGCCAAGGCGATGGAACCGGCATGGGCCGACGCTGTGATGGGCCTGCGCAAGGAGCCGAACGTTGTGGACATCCGCACCGTCGGTATCACCGCAGGTATCGATCTCGCGCCGAACAAGGAAGGCCCCGGAAAGCGCGGCTTCGAGGCGCTGGATGCAGCGTTCCACGACAACGACCTGATGATCCGCGTCGCCGCAGATACGCTCTGCCTGACCCCGCCCCTGATCGTCTCCGAAAGCCAGATCGGTGAAATCATGGACAAGATGGCCAAGGTGATCCGCGCGGTCGCGTAAGACAGAGCGCGCAAAATCTCTCTGCGTCATGCCCGGCCTTGTGCCGGGCATCCACGTCTTGAAGCTCACGACAAGGAAGGCGTGGATGGCCGGGCAAAAGGGCGTTCACGCCCGTCTTCGACGGGCTATGCCCGGTCATGACGACGCACCCTCATGCCACGGACACAACAATTTCGCGCCGAATCAAACTTGGTGTTAAGCTGCCGCCGACCGGGGCTGGGCAGACTTCATGATCCGCATTTCGACGATTTTCATCGCCATCTGCATGGTGCTGATCGCAGCGTCGCTGGGCCTGTTGCTGTATTCGCTGGCGGGCCTGACCCGCTCCGAATCCGCCATCGTCGCGCTGACCGCGCTGACCTTCCTCATTCTCTACAACGCGGTGTCGATGCGCCTGCGCGACCGCACCGACGTGGGCGGCCAGATCGCCGACCTGTCGCGCGGCACGGCCGATCTCGCACGTCAGGTCGCCGAGTTCGGCCGCCGGATGAGCGCCATCGAGGCGCGCCTCTCCGCAACCGACGCAAACGGACAGGATCGCGTCCAGACCGTCGCCGGGGAAATCAGCGAGTTGGGATCGCTGGTCAAGCAACTGGCCGATTCCGTCGCCGCGCACGATGAGATTCTCGCTGCGGCGGCCAGCGGTCTCGCCATGCAGGCATCCGGCAAACCGGACGCACATCCCGACGTGCAGCCGTTGGCGCCGAACGGTCAGCAACCCGCCGCGCCTGCCTCCCGGCTGAACGACGCGCCGCCGACGCCCGGCAACCTCAACAACGCCGAACTCCTCGTCGCGGTGAAGAACGCCGTCGAAGCCAACCGCATCGACCTTTTTCTGCAGCCGATGGTGACGCTGCCCCAGCGCAAGGTGCGGTTCTACGAAGCCGTGGCGCGGTTGCGCGACGACAAGGATCAGGTGCTGACCGCCGGTGATTTTGTCGGCACCGCGGAAGCCGCCGGCCTGATGGGCCAGATCGACCACATGGTGATGCTCCGCTGCGTGCAGGTGCTGCGGCGGCTGATGGTGCGCTCGAAGGACGTCGGCGTGTTCTGCAACGTCTCGGGCGCTACACTAAGCAATCAGTCCGTGTTCGGTCAGTGCCTCGATTTTCTCGAAGCCAATCGCGCGCTCGCGCCGGCGCTGGTGCTCGAATTCAAGCAGAGCGCGTTCCGCCATCTCGGCCCGGTGGAAAGCGAGCATCTCGCAGCACTGCACCGGCTCGGCTACGGCTTCTCGATCGACAACGTGACCGACCTGCGGTTCGATCCGCGCGAACTCGCCGACCGCGGCGTCAAGTTCATCAAGGTGCCGGCGACGATGCTGCTCGACCAGAAGCAGTTGTCCGCTGCCGACATTCACGCCGCCGACCTGTCGGACCTGCTCGGACGTTTCGGGATCGACCTTGTGGCAGAGCGGATCGAGGGTGAGCGCGCCGTGGTCGATCTGCTGGATTACGATGTCCGCTTCGGTCAAGGCTTCCTGTTCGCGCCGCCGCGCCCGCTGCGTCCGGAAGGCGCGGCCGGTTCGTCCGCGGAACCCATGAGCGGAGCGAAAGTGGCATCGGCGGCGGTTGACGCAGCCGCCCCGACAGACCAAAAAGCCGCGACGCCGGAGGCCCACCGTCTCACCGGCAACGCCGCGCTGGTCCGCCGCGCATCCGCACAGAAGTGATCTTTTTCCATGAAATTGCCTGACGCCGCCGCGCTGCGATTCGCCGATCGTTTGCGCGATCTCACAACCGGAGTGGATGTCATCCTCAGCGACGTTTGGGGCGTCATTCACGACGGCATTCACGGATTTCCGGGCGCCTGCCAGGCGCTGCAATCGTTCCGCGCGCAGGGCGGCACCGTGATCATGATCACCAACGCGCCGCGTCCGGCGGATTCCGTGCAGCGCCAGTTGCGCCGGATGGACATTTCCGACGAGACCTATGACGCCATCGTGTCGTCGGGCGATCTCACCCGCAGCTACGTGGCGTCGCATCCCGACCAGAACCTGTTTGTGCTCGGACCCGCGCGCGATGGCCCGATCTTTCGCGGCCTCGACGTGAAGACCACGACGCTTGAGCAGGCCGACGCCATCGTCTGCACCGGGCCGTTCAACGACGAGATCGAGACCGAGGAAGACTATCGCGGCATGATGGAAGAGGCGCGCAAGCGCAATCTCACCTTCATTTGCGCCAATCCGGACATGGTCGTGGAACGCGGCGACCGTCTCATCACCTGCGCCGGCGCCATCGCCGAACTCTATCGCAGCCTCGGCGGCGAGGTGATTTTCTATGGCAAGCCGCACCGGCCGATCTACGACCGCGCGCTGGAGCTGGCCGCTGAAAAGCGCGGCAAGGCCACGCCCGCCGATCGCGTTCTGGCCATCGGCGATTCCGTCCGAACCGATCTCACCGGCGCAAACCTGATGGGTCTCGATTGCCTGTTCCTGACACGCGGCATTCATGCCGCGGATTTCGAGGGCATCGATACCGCCGACGAATTCACGGTGCGGCGGCTGTTCGGCGAGGCGAAGCCCCCGCACGCGCTGATGCGCGATCTGGTGTGGTGAGATCGTCACGAACAAGAACACCGGGCAGCTCTTGAACTGAGGTGCAGCATGATGAAATTGGCTTTACCGATCTTCCTGACGGTCGCAGCCGGCGCGAGTATCGTGATCCAGCAGATCCTCAACACCAACCTGCGGACAGCACTGAACTCCGCGGCATGGTCGGGTTTCGCGAGCTATTTTGTCGGGCTCATTTGCATGGCGGTTCTCGCCATTGCGTTGCGTGACCCCGTGCCGCAAATCGCAACGGTCGCACGAATTCCCTGGTGGGCCTGGAGCGGCGGTCTGTTTGGCGCCATTTTCATCGGGCTCGCGATCGTGCTGATCCCAAGTCTGGGAGCCGCGACGTTCATCGCGCTCCTCATCACCGGGCAGATGCTGGCGTCGGTGACGTTCGATCACTTCGGCTGGATGGGTCTCGCGCAGCGCTCGCTCGATCTGCCGCGCCTGATCGGCGCCGCGATGCTCATCGGAGGCGTGGTCCTCATCCGGCGCTGAACGACGACGACCTTCCCCGCAAACAAAATGCCCGGCTTGCGCCGGGCATCAAGAACGCTGAAAGCGCGTTGAAAGACGTTACGCCGGCGCGTGGTCCGGAAACACCGCCTCGATCTTGGTCTTGAGGGTCGCGGCGTTGAACGGCTTGACGATATAGTTGTTCACGCCGGCCTTCTTGGCTGCGATGACGTTTTCGGTCTTCGATTCAGCCGTGATCATGATGAAGGGCGTGGTGGCGAGATTGGGGTCGCTGCGCACTTCCTTGAGCAGGTCGTAGCCGGTCATCGGCTCCATGTTCCAGTCGGAAATCACGAGCCCGTACTTCTTGCCGCGCATCTTGTTGAGCGCCGCCGAGCCGTCACTGGCGTCGTCGATGTTTTCGAAACCGAGCTGTTTGAGAAGGTTACGGATGATGCGGATCATGGTGTTGTAATCATCCACAACCAGAACCGACATCGACAAATCCAGAGCCATCGCTGTTTTTCTCCCTCGAACGCAGCAACCGGCATGCGTTAACAATATTTTGCGGATGGCTTCTGCCACCCGCAGTCGAGGCGAACCTAGCATCGGCGGCTTAAACAGCCCGTTAATCGGGCGGCCCTCGGATTAGCTCAACTTTGCATTGTCTTGACTTCGAGGGCGGACCGGGGCCACGGTCCCGGCCGATTTCTCCTGCAAATTCCGTCCGGCCATCATGACAAAAAGCTTCTCCGTCATCCGCGATTCCACGCCCGCCAGCGCCATTGCGCGGGGCGCCGTGGTGGCCCTGGGCAATTTCGACGGCGTCCATCTCGGCCATCGCATGGTGATTTCAGCCGCTATCGATATGGCGCGGAAGCACGGCAGGCCCGCTTTTGCCGTGACCTTCGAACCGCATCCCCGCAGTTTCTTCAGTCCGAACACGCCGCAGTTCAGGCTGACCGACGAGGCCGCGAAGCTGCGGCTGCTCGCGGGCACCGGCCTCGACGGCGCGGTGATCATGACCTTCGACGGCGCACGCGCCGGCACGACGGCGCAGGATTTCATTAACCACGACCTCATTGCCCGGCTCGGAATCAGCGGCATCGCCGTGGGCTACGACTTTCATTTCGGCAAAGGCCGCGGCGGTTCGCCCTCGCTGCTCGCCGCCGAAGCACCGCGGCTGGGCATCGAGGTCCACGTCCAGGCCCACGTCGATATCCTGGATCGTCCGGTGTCCTCGACCGCGATCCGGGAGGCGCTCGCGGAAGGTCATGTCATCGACGCCACCGAAATGCTGGGCGGCCCGTGGTTCATTTCGGGCGAGGTCATCCATGGCGAAAAGCGCGGCCGCGATCTCGGCTATCCCACCGCCAACATCCGCCTCGACAAACATTGCGGCCTCAAGCATGGCATCTATGCGGTGCGGGTCGGCATCGGCGGCAAGCGCATCGACGGCGTCGCCTCATTCGGCCGCCGCCCGACCTTCGACAACGGCGCGCCGCTGCTGGAAATCTTCCTGTTCGACTTCAAGGGCGATCTTTACGGCAAGCGGCTCGATGTCGCGTTCATCGGCTTCATCCGTGACGAATTGAAGTTCGAGGGCATCGACGCGCTGGTGCGCCAGATGGACGATGACAGCGCAAAAGCCCGCGCTCTGCTCGCCGCAGCCCCGGATGCGTTTCCGAAACTCGGAATTGTCACGGATTGAGCGGCTTACGGGCCTTTCCGATACCTTCCATGCCTGCTATCTAGGCCCCATGTTGGCGCGGCGCACCATAATCGGCATTAGCGGCCCGGCTTCCGTCTGAGCAGCACGCTCGGCGCAAGACCGGGATCGATTTCATCGTCGCACGTTCCGTGCACGCCAAAGCCATTCGAGCCAAGCCAGAGCATCCATGTCCGACAAGCCCCAAAAGTCCGTTGCCCCGAAAGCCGACGGCAACGATTACTCTAGCACCCTATACCTTCCGCAGACGGACTTCCCGATGCGCGCGGGCCTGCCTCAGCAGGAGCCCAAAATTCTGGCGCGCTGGAACGAGATCGGCCTCTACGACAAGCTGCGCGAGGCCGCCAAGGACCGCGCGAAATTCGTGCTGCACGATGGCCCGCCCTACGCCAACGGCAACATCCATATCGGCCACGCGCTGAATAAAATTCTGAAAGACGTGGTGACCAAGAGCCAGCAGATGCTCGGTCACGATTCCAACTACGTGCCGGGCTGGGACTGCCACGGCCTGCCGATCGAATGGAAGATCGAGGAAGAGTACCGCTCCAAGGGCAAGAACAAGGACGCGGTGCCGATCGTCGAATTCCGCCAGGAATGCCGGGCATTCGCGCAGAAGTGGGTCGACATCCAGCGCGAGGAATTCAAGCGCCTCGGCGTGATCGGCGACTGGTCGCATCCCTACATGACGATGACCTTCCCGGCCGAAGCGCAGATCGCGCGCGAGCTGATGAAGTTCGCGGCCAACGGCACGCTGTATCGCGGCTCCAAGCCGGTGATGTGGTCAGTCGTGGAAAAGACCGCGCTCGCTGAGGCCGAAATCGAATACGAGGACTACACCTCGGACGCCGTGTGGGTGAAGTTCCCCGTGAATGCTGCGCATGGCCGCCTCGCCAAGGCCTCGGTCGTGATCTGGACCACGACGCCATGGACGCTTCCGGGCAACCGCGCCATCAGCTTCTCGCCAAAAATTTCCTATGGCCTCTACAAAATCACCGATGCACCCGCCGACAACTGGGCGAAGACCGGCGATCTTTTGATCCTTGCCGACAAGCTCGCGGACGACGTGTTCAAGCAGGCCCGCGTGACGTCCTACGAGAAGGCAGGCGACGTCTCCGCCGACATTCTTGATGCTATCGAATGCAGCCATCCGCTGAAGGGGCTGGCAGGCGGTTACGAGTTCGTCGTGCCGCTGCTCGCGGGCGATCACGTCACCGACGATACCGGCACCGGCTTTGTGCACACCGCGCCGAGCCACGGACGCGAGGACTTCGATGTCTGGACCGCCAACGCACGCGAACTCGAAGCGCGCGGCATCTCATCCGTCATTCCCTACACCGTCGATGCCGACGGCGCGCTGACCGAGCACGCTCCGGGCTTCACCGGCAAGCGCGTGCTGACCGACAAGGGCGAGAAGGGCGACGCCAACGAGGCCGTCATCAAGGCTTTGGCCGAGCGCGGCATGCTGCTCGCCCGTTCGCGGCTGAAGCATCAGTATCCGCATTCGTGGCGCTCAAAGAAGCCGGTGATCTATCGCAACACGCCGCAGTGGTTCATCGCGATGGACAAGCCCATCGAGGATCACGGCAAGGCAAAGGACGGCGACACGCTGCGCGCCCGCGCATTACAGGCGATAAGCGTCACGCGCTGGGTGCCGGAGCAGGGCCAGAACCGCATCACCGGCATGATCGCAGGCCGCCCGGACTGGGTGATTTCGCGCCAGCGAGCGTGGGGCGTCCCCATCGCCGTGTTCGTCCGCGAGAAGGGCGACGGTTCGGCTGAAATCCTGCTGGACGAGGCGGTCAACAAACGCATCGCCGACGCCTTCGAGAAGGAAGGCGCGGACGCCTGGTACAAAGACGGCGCGCGCGAGCGCTTCCTCGGATCGCATGCGAATGAAGACTGGAAGAAGGTCGACGACATCTGCGACGTCTGGTTCGATTCCGGCTCGACACATGCCTTCGTGCTGGAAGATCCCGTGCATTTCCCGGGACTCGCCGGCATCAAGCGCAAGGTCGACGGCGGCAAAGACACCGTGATGTATCTCGAAGGCAGCGACCAGCATCGCGGCTGGTTTCATTCTTCGCTGCTGGAGAGCTGCGGAACGCGCGGCCGTGCGCCATATGATGTGGTGCTGACCCACGGCTTCACGCTCGACGAAAACGGCCGCAAGATGTCGAAGTCGCTCGGCAACACCACCGAGCCGCAAAAGGTGATCGCGCAATCGGGCGCGGACATCCTGCGGCTGTGGGTCTGCGCCACCGACTATGCCGACGATCAGCGCATCGGTCCGGAAATCCTCAAGAACACCATCGAGACCTACCGCAAGCTGCGCAACACCATCCGCTGGATGCTCGGCAGCCTCGCGCATTTCCGCGACGCGGATCGCGTCAAGGCCGACGACATGCCCGAACTCGAGCGGCTGATGCTGCATCGGCTGGCGGAAATCGACGCCATCGTGCGTCCGGCCTATGAAAACTTCGATTACAAGACCGTCGTCGCGACGCTGGCGAATTTCATGAACACCGAACTGTCGGCGTTCTATTTCGACATCAGAAAAGACACCTTGTACTGCGACCCACCCTCGTCGGTGGCGCGCAAGGCATCCCTTACCGTGATCGACTATCTGTTCCGCGCCATCACGACGTGGCTCGCGCCGATCCTCAGCTTCACCGCCGAAGAGGCATGGATGTCGCGCTACCGCGATGATGCCGTGTCGGTCCATCTCGAACTGTTCCAGAAGATGCTGCCTGCATGGCGCAACGACGATCTGGCGAGGAAGTGGGAAACCATCCGCGACGTCCGCCGTGTCGTCACCGGCGCGCTGGAAATCGAACGCGCTGCCAAGCGCATCGGCTCGTCGCTGGAGGCTTCGCCGCTGGTCTACGTGTCCGACAAGGCCATCTTCGCGACGCTGTTCGACATCGATCTTGCGGAAGTCTGCATCACATCGAACGCGATGGCTACGAACGAGGATGCTCCCGCGGGCGCTTTCACGCTGAACGACGTTCCGGGCGTCGCGGTCGTTGTCGAAAAGGCTGTCGGCACCAAATGCGCGCGGTCGTGGAAAATCCTGCCGACGGTCGGAGACGATCCCGAATACCCCGACGTGTCGCCGCGTGACGCGCAGGCATTGCGGGAATGGAAGGCGCTGGGGATCGGCGCGTGAGCCCCTTCCTCCGCTCCGGACTGATTGCCGCGGTCGTGGCGCTGGTGCTCGATCAGGCGTCGAAGCTGTGGCTGCTCAACGTGTACGAACTCGGCCCGCGCGGCACTGTTCGGGTGACGCCGTTTTTTGACCTCGTGCTCGCCTGGAATACCGGCATCAGCTACGGCTGGTTTCAGGACACCGGCCCGCTGGGACAAGCCATCCTGCTGGCGATCAAGGCCGCGGCGGTGATCGCGCTGGCGGTCTGGATGGCGAAATCCGGCACCCGCCTTGCGGTAATTGGTCTCGGTCTGATCATCGGCGGAGCGATCGGCAACGCCATCGACCGGCTGGCCTACGGTGCGGTGGTCGATTTCGCCCTGTTTCACGTCCAGATCGGCGGGAAAACCTACAACTGGTACGTGTTTAACCTTGCGGACGTGGCCATCGTTGCCGGGGTTGCCGCCCTCCTGTATGACTCCTTTGTAACCCCCGGTGCCGCAAAAAGGCCCCGATAACCGGGGATATGCTTGATAACATGCAATCTGGCTGACGGCCCCGTGGCCGCGCCTTCGGACAACGGATCAGGATGAACGCAATGCGTGAGACCGGCATCGGTTCAGGTTTGCACCTTTCATCGCGCCTCGCGACGCGCGCGTTGCGGATGGCTGCGGTCGCGCTGGGTCTGGGGCTTGTCCTGTTCTCAGGTCCTCTTCACGCGCAGGACGCGGACGAAGAGGAAGACGACCGCACCTTTGAACGCAAGATCATCGACAACCTGATGAGCGGCCTCGGCGGCCGCCGTCTCGAAGACGGCAACATCAACTACCGCGAGCGCTCGCCGCTGGTGGTGCCTTCCAAGATCGCGCTTCCTCCCCCGCAGTCCGGCAGCAAGGCCAAGCTCGCGCCGAACTGGCCGAAGGATCCGGATGAGGCCGAACGCAAGGCAGCGCGCGAAGCAGCCAAGCAGAAGCCGAAGACCTACGAGGAAAGCTTGCGACCGCTGATGCCGAGCGAGCTTAACCAGCGCGCTCCGCGCGGCAGCACCACGAGCGACGTGAAGCCCGGCGGCAACAATTCGAATCAGCCGCCCATTCTGATGCCTTCAGAACTTGGATTTACCGGCGGGCTGTTCTCGAACCCGTTCTCCTCGAAGTCCGAAGCCGACACGTTCACCACCGAGCCGGAACGTACAGAACTCACGCAGCCTCCGAGCGGCTACCAGACACCATCGACGACTTACGCCTATGGTGTCGGCAACCAGAAGCTTGTGCCGAAAGAGAACTGCGACGCGGCGAGCGGCAAGTGCGAAAAGCGCTGGGTATTCCAGTAAGCCTGCCGGTTGGTCCGTCCCGCCGTTCGTCCATGAATCATGATGACGATCGGGCCCCGGCGCGGTCGTCTCAGGTCCAGCAATGTCGCCTCTTGCGGATTTGAACCTCTCCCGGGCGATCATTCCACGGTCCGGTAGCACGACATGACAATTTCCCGCCAATTCGCCGCCGGCGCCTTCGCAGCGCTCGGCATTCTGCTCGCTCCCCCGGCCGCTCAAATGGCCATGGCACAGCAGGCAGCACCGCAACAGACCACATCGCAGCGGCCGGCCACCTTCACCCTCGGCAACGGCCTTCACGTGGTGGTCATCCCCGATCGCCGTACACCCGTTGTGACGCAGATGATCTGGTACAAGGTCGGCGCCGCCGACGAGACGCCAGGGAAATCGGGCCTCGCGCATTTCCTCGAGCACCTGATGTTCAAGGGCACCGAGAAGCATCCGGCGGGCGAATTCTCCCAGCTCATCGCGCGCATCGGCGGCAACGAGAACGCCTTCACCTCGACCGACTACACGGCGTATTACCAGCGCGTCCCCCGCGACCAGCTTGCCACCATGATGGCCTTCGAGGCCGACCGCATGACCGGCCTCGTTCTCAAGGACGAGAACGTGCTGCCCGAGCGCGACGTGGTGCTGGAAGAATACAACATGCGTGTCGGCAACAGCCCCGACGCGCGGCTCACCGAGCAGATCATGGCGGCGCTGTATCTCAATCATCCCTACGGACGGCCGACCATCGGCTGGCGGCAGGAGATCGAGAAGCTCAACCGCGAGGACGCGCTCGCCTTCTACAAGCGCTTTTATGCGCCGAACAACGCGACCCTGATCATCGCCGGCGACGTCAGCGCCGACGAAGTCCGCCCGATGGTGGAAGAAGCCTACGGCAAGATCCCGCCGCAGCCCGCGATTCCCGCGCAACGGATCAGGCCGCAGGAGCCTCAGCCGGCCGGACCGCGCACCGTGACGCTGGCCGATCCGCGCGTCGAACAACCGAGCGTGCGCCGCTATTATCTCGTACCGTCGTCCGTCACCGCGGCCCAGGCCGAAGGTTCGGCGCTCGAAGTGCTGGCGCAGCTGATGGGCTCGGGCAGCAACTCGTATCTCTACCGGGCGCTGGTGGTGGACAAGCCGCTCGCGGTCAGCGCGGGCGCCTGGTACCAGGGCACGGGCGTCGATCCGACCCAGTTCGGTATCTCGGCGTCGCCGAAGCCCGGCGTCGAATTTCCGCAGGTCGAGAAGGCCATCGATGAGGTCATCGCCAAGCTCGCGACCGACACCGTTCCGGCCGAAGACCTCGAACGCATCAAGACGCAGATGATCGCGGAATCGGTTTACGCGCAGGACAGCCAGACCACGCTGGCGCGCTGGTACGGCGCCGCCATCACCGTGGGCCTCAGCGTCGACGACGTCCGCGCATGGCCGGACCGCATCCGCGCGGTCACCGCCGAACAGGTGCGCGACGCCGCGCGCACATGGCTCGAGAAAAAGCGTTCGGTCACCGGCTATCTCATCAAGGACACCAGCGCGACAACCGCCAAACGCGAGGAGAAGCGCTCGTGATGCACATTCGTAACCTGCGCGCGCGCCTTGCGGCGGCGTGCCTCATCACTGTCGCCGCGACCTTCACGATGGCTCTGCCGGCGTCGGCAGCAGCGAAGGTCAAGCGCGTGGTCTCGCCCGGCGGCATCGAAGCCTGGTTCGTCCAGGACGCCACCGTGCCGCTGGTCGCGCTGGAATTTTCCTTCGCCGGCGGCTCGTCGCAGGACCCCGCCGACAAGCCGGGCGTCGGCAGCTTCACCGCCAACATGCTCGACGAGGGTGCTGCGGATCTCGATACCAAGGCGTTTCATGAACG
This sequence comes from Afipia sp. GW821-FHT04G03, assembly GCF_059419985.1. NCBI lineage: Bacteria > Pseudomonadati > Pseudomonadota > Alphaproteobacteria > Hyphomicrobiales > Nitrobacteraceae > Afipia > Afipia sp. GW821-FHT04G03. The sequence goes on from NZ_JBWKSV010000004.1 coordinate 421,486, forward strand.
GCTTGAGCGGCGCGCCATCGAGATGAACTTCACGGTGACCCGCGACAACCTGCGCGGCTCGATGCGGATGCTGAAGGAAACCCGCGACGAAGCCATCGATCTTCTGAAACTCGCACTGACCTCCGCACGTTTCGATTCCGAGCCGCTGGAGCGCGTTCGCGCGCAGATGCTGTCGAATGCGCGCCGCGAGACCACCAATCCGGTGTCGATCGCCGGCCGGAAGTTCTGGGAGCAGGCTTTCGGCACGCATCCCTATGCGCGGCCGCCGAACGGCACGCTGGAAAGCCTTCCCACCATCCAGGCGGCCGATCTGAAAGACTATGCCGGCCGCGTGCTGGCGAAAGACACGCTGAAAGTCGCCGTCGTCGGCGACATCGACGCCGACGCGCTCGGCAAGCTGCTCGATACCGCATTCGGCTCGCTGCCGGCGAAAGCGAACCTGACACCGGTGCCGGAGGTTGTAGCCGCCAAGGCGCCCAAACAATCCTTCACGATCCTGGACGTGCCGCAGACGTCGGTGAACTTTGGCGGGGCCGGCATTCCGCGCAACGATCCCGACTTCATGGCCGCCTATATCGTCAATCACATTCTCGGCGGTGGCACGCTGTCGACACGACTTTACAAGGAAGTGCGCGAAAAGCGCGGCCTGGTCTATTCGGTGTCGGAATCACTGATCTGGATGAAGAAGGCATCGGTGTTCGCCGGCGCCACCGCCACCCGTGCCGACAAGGCCACCGAGACGCTCGAGACCATCGCCGCCGAGATCGCGCGCATGGGCAACGAAGGTCCGACGCAGCAGGAACTGGATGAGGCCAAGTCGTACCTGAAGGGCTCGCAAATGCTGGCGCTCGACACGTCGCCGAAATTCGCCACCGCCCTGCTGCAATACCAGAACGACAATCTCGGCATCGACTACATCGAAAAGCGCAACGCCATTGTCGACGCGGTGACGCTCGACGACGCCAAACGCGTCGCCAAGCGGATCTGGGGCCAGGGTCTCTTGAGTGTCAGCGTCGGCCGCGCCGCGCAGGCCGAGGCGAAGCCCGTAGGCAAGTAATCACTTGAACAGCGGCGTGCCCGGCACGAAGGCATCGAACGCCGCCCAGAACTGTCCGCGATAGCGATCCTGCTCCTGCAAGATCTCGTGCCTTGAGCCCGCGATCACCAGATGCGATCCCGCACGCAGGTGATAGGCGAATTCCTCGATCGCCGGCGTCGAGACGACGGTGTCATTGCTCGCGGCCATCATCAGGATCGGCAGGCGAATCTGCGACGGATAGTTCGCCGCACGGAAGCCGATCATCGCCTTGAAGGCGGTATCCGCCCACGCCACCGTCGGCGATGCGATGCCCAGCGTCGGGTCTTCCTCGTAGATCGCAGCATTGCGCGCGTAGCGCACCGGATCGGACGTCAGCGGATTGTTGACGAAGCTGGTGGTGCCGGTCAGCGCGGAGCTGCCGCCGGGCACGTAGTTGCCGCCCATCCCGAGTAACCGCAGTGTGCGCACCAGCACACGGGTCGGCAGCTTGGTGGCGTAGCCGGGCAGATCGATCATCGGCGCGGACAGCACGATGCGGTCAAACCAGCGCTTGCCGGCATGGGCCACCCGCAGCAACACCGCGCCGCCCATCGAATGCGCCAGCGCGTAATAGGGCGGCGGACAATCCGGCAGCACCACCTGCTGCACGAAAGTCTCAACATCGACTTCGAAATCGGAGAAGCTGCGCACATAGCCCTTGCGCAGATCGCGCAACTGCCGCGACGAGTGGCCCTGCCCGCGCCAATCGATCATCGCCACCGCGAAGCCGCGCTCGCGCAGTTCGCGCACCGTCTCGAAATATTTCTCGATGCTTTCGCCGCGTCCGGTGAAGACGCAGACCGTGCCTTTACGGTTGGCCGGCGGCTGCCATCGCGCAAAGCGCAATTCCGCTCCGTCCGGCGTCTTGATCGTGCCGCTAACGACATTGTCGGGGACGGGGTTGGCGGGAATGGAGACGAGCGTCATGGGCTGCCGATCGGAAAAGGAATCATGAAATCGAGGGGATACTGAGGACAAAAAGAGGATCGGGAAACCCTCTTGAACCCCGGAAGGCCCCTCCCATATCAGTTTCGTGCAGGCCAGTTAAGGCTGCACGCAGAACGAAAACCCGGCCCAATGGCGGGTTGTCTGCTCTTTGCAAAAGAGTGGCGCGTTGTGCATGTGAGACGGTCTTCGGCCATCGCCTGAACAGGCGTGGTCAATGTGCCTGTCTCGCCTGAAAAACGCGCTGGTCGCTCAACTTTGGAGGACACCATGCGTACTTTCGATCTCACCCCCTTCTATCGCTCCACCGTCGGCTTCGACCGCCTGTTCTCGCTGCTCGATCAGAGCGCAAGCGAAAGCTCGCCGGGCTATCCGCCCTACAACATCGAACGCACCGGCGAGAACAATTTCCGGATTTCGGTCGCCGTCTCCGGCTTCTCCCAGAATGAAATTTCGATCGTCGCCAAGGAAAACACCCTGACGATCAAGGGCGAGAAAGCCGCCAACGAAAACGGCCAGACCGCCGACGTGCTTTATCGCGGCATCGCGTCGCGAGCTTTCGAGCGCCAGTTCCAGCTTGCCGACTTCGTGCAGGTGAAGAACGCCTCGCTTGAGAACGGCCTGCTCCACGTCGATCTGGTCCGCGAAATCCCCGAAGCCAAGAAGCCCCGCCAGATCCCGATTACCACGTCGGCGCCTGCGCTTCCGGAAGTCGGGAACAAAGCGGCGGCCTGAGCATTATCAGGCAACCTCTCCAATCTGATCTCTAAGCTTTGCGAAAACGCCCCGGTGCCCCGGGGCGTTTTTTTTGTGTGCTCACTCCAGCGGCTGCACGTCGGGCATCGCCTGTGTCGGCCATAATTTCAGGGTGGACGGCTCCTGTGCGGAGGCCGTCGCCGCCCCCACCGTCGCCGCTGCGGGTTTCTTTTCCACAATGGTCACGGCTGGAGGCTGCGCAGGAGCTGCGGCCTTCTGCTGGGCGGGTTCAGATGCAGGTTGCGCTGTCCGGCTTGCCGCCTTCGGCGTGGGCCGCTGCGCCGCCTTCGGTACCGCCACCGGCGGGCGCGGCGCATGTTGCAGGTCGAGCAGCGCGCCGCGCCGCATGTCATGAGAGACATACCGGCGGGCATCGGCGATCAGCGGAGGGCCCGGCGGGCCGTATACCGTCGTGAACCGGTCGTTCAGTTGGGCATCGGCGTCGAGCGCCGGAATGAAGCGCATGATGCGGCCCGTGCGGGCGTCGATGATCAGGCGTCCGTCATCACCCCTCGGATCGAGCGCGGCCACGGTGTAAATCCACCCACGCTGCGTGATCCGGCCAAGCGGCGAATAACCGGTGGAGCGCAGGATGGTCATGACCTGCGTGGGCGGCAGCATCGGGCGCGCGTCGAGCGGGCGTTCCAGGCGCGCCGACGGAATCGCCACATACGAACCCGCCCCATAGGGACCCGGCCGATACGGCCGCTCCGGATACGGCCGTTCATAGGGCCTTTCGCCATGACGCGGCGGCTGATCCCGATAATCCAGCGGCGGCGAAGGCATCTCGATGTTGTCAATCTGGATATCCACCACGGGCAGATCGTCGGCAGCCCGCAGCGGGGACGCCGTGACCGCGCCGGCGGCCAGAATTGCGCCCGCCGCGACGGCATGCCGGACCAATTGCTTTCTCGAAAACAGCGTCATCGATGGTTCCCCTGTTATTCCGGACGGCGGCTCTTCGGCCGCCTCAAATCCGGGTCAAAAGGTCGTTTCCGAATTCGGCAGAGCTAGGACCGGACGAGGGCGGCACTGCCTCAATCCTGCGGCGGAGCGCAGCTTCTGCATGGCGGCCCGGGCGCATGGCCCACGCATCCCAGCGGGGACTCTCACGCGCTTGTGTGATAGGAAAAAGTTTGGCAGTCTGGCGGTTAGGACAGGAACCCTGTCCCAATTTCCGGGTCAATCTCGGCATAGCGTTTGCAGCGCTGGTACTATCAGGCAGGCCGCTCGGACGCCGGAAACGGCCCGCGCGAGCTGCAACTTCTAAAGCGGGCTCGTGAAAGCGAGCGGTGGCCCCAAGAATTTCCTGAACCGGAAATTTCCGAAGGGTGCCGCAAGCGTCGAAGCTGCGGCCAAAACAGGCTAACCTAGAGTGCCTCTAAAGAGGCGTAAGGATGAGAATGAGCGGGTCAGAGATCTGGCGTGACGGAATCAAAGATGGTGCTCCGGCAGGGGAGCCCTGCTCGCCCATCCGCGAGCATAACTGGCGTCCAGCTGCTGAAGGATTATACGACCCGGCTCTCGAAAAAGACTCGTGCGGCGTCGGTTTCATCGCCAACATCAAGGGCAAGAAATCGCACCAGATCGTGTCCGACGCGATCAGCATTCTGTGCAATCTCGAACATCGCGGCGCGGTCGGCGCCGATCCCCGCGCAGGCGACGGCGCTGGCATCCTCGTGCAAATTCCGCACACCTTCTTCGCACGCAAGGCGAAGGAAGCAGGCTTCACCCTGCCCGCCCCCGGCGAATACGCCGTCGGCGCGCTGTTCATGCCGCGCGAAAAGCCGTGGCGCGAAGTCATCAAAAGCATCGTCAAGGACAAGATCAAGTCGGAAGGGCTGCTGCTGCTCGGCTGGCGCGATGTGCCTGTCGACAATTCCTCGCTCGGTGAAACCGTCAAGCCGACCGAACCGCACTGCATGCAGGTGTTCATCGGCTGCGGCGACTGCGCCGATCAGGACGATTTCGAGCGCCGGCTCTACGTCCTGCGCAAGGCGATCTCGAACGCGATCTATCAGCGCCGCGAGCGCGCGCTGGCCGGGTATTATCCCGTGTCGATCTCGTGCCGCACGGTTGTCTACAAGGGCATGTTCCTCGCCGACCAGCTCGGCAAGTACTATCCCGACCTGCACGAGCCGGATTTCGAATCCGCGCTGGCGCTGGTGCATCAACGCTTCTCGACCAACACCTTCCCGGCGTGGTCGCTGGCGCATCCCTACCGCATGGTCGCGCACAACGGCGAAATCAACACGCTGCGCGGCAACGTCAACTGGATGGCCGCGCGCCAGGCGTCGGTGAGTTCGAAACTGTACGGCGACGATATCGAGAAGCTGTGGCCGATTTCGTATGAAGGACAGTCGGACACCGCCTGCTTCGACAACGCGCTCGAATTCCTGGTGCAGGGCGGCTACTCACTGTCGCACGCGATGATGATGCTCGTTCCCGAGGCGTGGGCCGGCAACCCGCTGATGAACGAAGAGCGCCGTGCGTTCTACGAGTATCACGCCGCGCTGATGGAGCCGTGGGACGGTCCCGCCGCGATCGCCTTCACCGACGGACGCCAGATCGGCGCCACGCTCGACCGCAACGGACTTCGTCCCGCACGCTATCTCGTTACCAAGGACGACCGCATCGTGATGGCGTCCGAAATGGGCGTGCTGACGATTCCCGAGGACCAGATCATCACCAAGTGGCGGCTTCAGCCCGGCAAGATGCTGCTGGTCGACCTCGAGGAAGGCCGGCTCATCCCCGACGACGAGATCAAGGCGGAACTGGCCAAGAGCCACCCTTACCGCGAGTGGCTCGACCACACCCAGATCGTTCTCGAAGACATGACCGAGGTGCCGGCAAAGGGCGCGCGCTCCAACCTCACCCTGCTGGATCGCCAGCAGACGTTCGGTTATTCGCAGGAAGACCTCGGCATCCTGATGGCGCCGATGGCCACCACCGGCGAGGAAGCCGCGGGCTCCATGGGCACCGACACGCCGCTGTCGGCGCTGTCGAGCAAGCCGAAGTCGCTGTTCACCTACTTCAAGCAGAACTTCGCGCAGGTGACCAATCCGCCGATCGATCCGATCCGCGAAGAACTGGTGATGAGCCTCGTTTCGATCATCGGCCCGCGCCCGAACCTGTTCGACCTCGAAGGCCTGTCCAAGACCAAGCGCCTCGAAGTGCGCCAGCCGATCCTGACCGACGCGGATCTGGAAAAGATCCGTTCGATCTCGGAAGTCGCCGACAACCATTTCAAGTCGCGCGCACTCGACACCACATTCCACGCCGGCCTCGGGGCCTCGGGCATGGATCAGGTGCTGGACGAACTTTGCGGGCGCGCGGAAGCTGCCGTGCGTGAAGGCGTCAACATCATCATCCTGTCGGACCGCGCCGCCGGAAGCGACCGGATTCCGATTCCGTCGCTGCTCGCGACTGCGGCCGTACATCATCACCTGATCCGCACCGGACTGCGTACATCGGTCGGCCTTGTGGTCGAATCGGGCGAACCGCGCGAGGTTCACCACTTCGCCTGTCTCGCAGGCTACGGCGCGGAGGCGATCAATCCCTATCTCGCGTTCGAAACCATCGTCGCGATGAAGGACCAGTTGCCGGCCAAGCTCGACGACAAGGAAATCGTCAAGCGCTACATCAAGTCGATCGGCAAGGGCCTGCTCAAGGTCATGTCGAAGATGGGCATCTCGACCTATCAGTCCTATTGCGGCGCGCAGATCTTCGATGCCGTCGGCCTCAAGGCCGATTTCGTCGCGAAGTATTTCGCCGGCACGCACACCCGCATCGAGGGCGTCGGCCTGGTCGAAATCGCCGAGGAGACCGTGCGCCGTCATACCGACGCGTTCGGGGATTCACAGGTTTACAAGACCGCGCTCGATGTCGGCGGCGAATACGCTTTCCGCTCTCGCGGCGAAGACCATGCATGGAACGCCGAAACCGTGTCGCTGCTCCAGCACGCGGTGCGCGGCAACTCGCAGGATCGTTATCGCGCCTTCGCCAAGGTGCTCAACGAGCAATCCGAGAAGCTGCTGACCCTGCGCGGCCTGTTCCGCATCAAGTCCGCCGAGGAAGACAAGCGCAAGCCGGTGCCGCTCGATGAAGTCGAGCCGGCCAAGGATATCGTCAAGCGCTTCGCCACCGGCGCAATGTCGTTCGGTTCGATCTCGCGCGAAGCCCACACCACGCTGGCGATCGCGATGAACCGCATCGGCGGCAAGTCCAACACCGGCGAAGGCGGCGAGGAAGCGGATCGCTTCAAGCCGATGCCGAACGGCGATTCGATGCGCTCGGCCATCAAGCAGGTGGCGTCGGGACGTTTCGGCGTGACGACGGAATACCTCGTCAACTCCGATATGATGCAGATCAAGATGGCGCAGGGCGCGAAGCCCGGCGAAGGCGGCCAGTTGCCCGGCCACAAGGTCGACGCGACCATCGCCCGCGTGCGGCATTCCACGCCGGGCGTTGGCCTGATTTCACCGCCGCCGCATCACGATATTTATTCCATCGAGGATCTCGCGCAACTCATCTACGACCTGAAGAACGTCAATCCGGACGGTGCGGTCTCGGTCAAGCTCGTCTCCGAAATCGGCGTCGGCACTGTCGCTGCCGGTGTTGCGAAAGCGCGCGCGGATCACGTCACCATTTCCGGCTTCGAAGGCGGCACGGGCGCGTCGCCTCTCACCTCGATCAAGCACGCCGGCTCGCCGTGGGAACTCGGCATCGCCGAAACCCACCAGACTCTCGTTCGCGAGCGACTGCGCAGCCGCATCGTGGTGCAGGTCGACGGCGGCTTCCGCACCGGACGCGACGTCGTGATCGGCGCACTCCTGGGCGCGGATGAAATGGGTTTCGCCACCGCACCGCTGATCGCGGCAGGCTGTATCATGATGCGCAAGTGCCACCTCAACACCTGCCCGGTGGGTGTCGCCACGCAGGACCCGGTGCTGCGCAAGCGCTTCACCGGCCAGCCCGAGCACGTCATCAACTTCTTCTTCTTCGTCGCCGAGGAAGTGCGCGAGATCATGGCCTCGCTCGGCTACCGCACCTTCCAGGAGATGGTCGGCCAGAGCCAGATGCTCGACCAGTCGACGCTGGTGGCGCACTGGAAAGCCAAGGGCCTCGACTTCTCGAAGCTGTTCTTCAAGCAGAAGGCCCTGCCCGGCCAGAAGATCTATCACTCGGAAGCGCAAGACCATCACCTGGAGAACGTGCTCGACCGCACGCTCATCAAGGAAGCGCAGGCGGCGATCGACCGCGGCGCGCCGGTGAAGATCGAGGCGGAGATTCACAACACCGACCGCAGCGCCGGCGCGATGCTCTCGGGCGTCGTGGCCAAGACCTACGGCCATACCGGCCTGCCGCTCGACACCATCCATGTCAGCCTCAAGGGCACGGCGGGACAGGCGTTCGGCGCGTGGCTGGCGCGCGGCGTCACCTTCGATCTCGAAGGCGAAGCCAACGACTATGTCGGCAAGGGCCTATCCGGCGGACGCATCGTCGTGCGGCCTCCGAAGAACTCAGGGATCGTGCCTGAAGAATCCATCATTGTCGGCAACACCGTGATGTATGGCGCGATTGAAGGCGAGTGCTACTTCCAGGGCGTCGCCGGCGAACGCTTCGCGGTCCGCAACTCCGGCGCGGTCGCCGTGGTCGAGGGCGCAGGCGATCACTGCTGCGAATACATGACCGGCGGCATCGTCGTGGTGCTCGGCCGCACCGGACGCAACTTCGCGGCCGGCATGTCCGGCGGCGTCGCTTACGTGATCGACGAGGACGGCACGTTCGAGAAACGCTGCAACATGGCGATGGTCGAGCTCGAGCCGGTTCTGTCCGAGGAAATGATCAACGAGACCGCGTTCGGTCAGATGGGCGATCTCGAAGCCCATGGCCGCGTCGATGTGTTCTCGAACCTGCTCGGCGAAGACGTCGAACGGCTGCACGTCCTGATCTCGCGCCACGCCAAGCTCACCGGCTCGGCCCGGGCGCAGCACATCCTTGCGAACTGGAAGAAGTATCTGCCGATGTTCCGCAAGGTGATGCCGGTCGAATATCGCCGCGCGCTGAAAGAACTGAAATCGCGCGAGCCGGAAGAACCGAAAATCGCGATCGGCGCGTAAGGAACGAATTTCACGTCATTGCGAGCGCAGCGAAGCAATCCACTCTTGAAGCAAAAAGCTGGATTGCTTCGTCGCTACGCTCCTCGCAATGACAACGAAACTTTTAAGGGGCGTCAGGGTCACCATGGGTAAGGCTACAGGTTTTCTCGAGATCGAGCGTCACGACCGCAAGTATGCGCCGGTCGCCGAACGCGTGAAGGATTTCAAGGAATTCGTCATTCCGCTGTCGGAGAAAGACACGCGCGACCAGGCCGCGCGCTGCATGAATTGCGGCATTCCCTATTGCCACGGCACCGGCTCGGTTCAGCCCGGCACGCCCGGCTGCCCGGTCAACAACCAGATCCCGGACTTCAACGACCTCGTCTACAACGGCAACTGGGAAGAAGCCTCGCGCAACCTGCACTCGACCAACAACTTCCCCGAGTTCACCGGCCGCATTTGTCCGGCGCCGTGCGAAGCCTCCTGCACGCTGAACATCGACGACAACCCCGTCACCATCAAGACCATCGAATGCGCCATCGTCGACCGCGCATGGGACAACGGCTGGCTCAAGCCGGAAGTCGCAGCAACGAAGACCGGCAAGAAAGTCGCCGTGGTCGGCTCCGGCCCCGCGGGCCTCGCTTGCGCGCAGCAACTCGCGCGCGCCGGCCATGACGTTCATGTGTTCGAGAAGTTCGCCAAGGCCGGCGGACTGCTTCGTTACGGCATTCCCGACTTCAAGATGGAAAAGGGCATCATCGACCGCCGCGTAGCGCAGATGGAAGCCGAAGGCGTGACCTTCCACTACAACACGCCGGTCGGCGGCGACTACGCCGGCGCTGTCGAGCCGAAGGATCTGCTGAAGATCTACGACGCGGTCGCGCTGACCGGCGGCGCGGAAGCGTCGCGCGATCTGCCGATTCCCGGGCGCGATCTCGACGGCATTCACTTCGCGATGGATTTCCTGCCGCAGCAGAACCGCCGCGTCAGCAACGAGCCGCTCGGCGACGTCCGTAACATTCTCGCCGGCGGCAAGGACGTGGTGGTGATCGGCGGCGGCGACACCGGCTCCGACTGCATCGGCACGTCGATACGCCAGGGTGCGAAATCCGTGACGCAGCTTGAAATCATGCCGGCCCCGCCTGAGCACGAGAACAAGGCGCTGACCTGGCCGAACTGGCCACTCAAGATGCGCACGTCATCGAGCCAGGCCGAAGGCGCGATCCGCGAATACGCCGTGCTGACGCAGAAGTTCTCCGGTCACGACGGCAAGGTCGCCAAGCTTCACTGTGTCCATGTCGACGACAAGTTCCAGCCGGTGCCGGGCAGCGAGTTCGAGCTGAAGGCCGAACTGGTGCTGCTGGCGATGGGCTTTGTGCATCCGGTGCACGAGGGCCTGCTGAAGAAACTCGGCGTCGAACTCGACCCGCGCGGCAACGTGCGCGCCTCGACCAACAACTATCAGACCTCGGTCGCGAAGGTGTTCTCGTCCGGCGACATGCGCCGCGGACAGTCCCTCGTTGTCTGGGCGATCCGCGAAGGCCGCCAGTGCGCCGCCGCCATCGATCAGCATCTGATGGGCGCGACCACCCTGCCCCGTTAACCGCAGATGACCTTTGCCGTCTATGTTGCAGCAGCCCTCGCCGAAATCGGGGGCTGTTTTGCTTTCTGGGCGTGGCTGCGACTCGGCAAATCCATCTGGTGGATTCTTCCGGGCACCGCCTCCCTCATTCTATTCGCTTACTTTCTGACACTGGTGCCGAGCGATGCCGCCGGGCGCACCTATGCCGCCTATGGCGGCGTTTATATTATCGCGTCGCTGGCATGGCTGTGGGCCATGGAAGGCGTGCGGCCCGACCGATGGGACATGGCAGGTGCCGCGCTGTGTCTGATTGGCGCCGCCGTGATTCTGTTCGGACCGCGCTCAGTCTGATCACAGAAAAGCCCCGTCCGCGACGGGGCCTTTCCGTTCGCATCATCCGGTGCTGCTGCTCAGACACCGTGTTTACGCGATGACGCGAGCACTACTCGATCACGCGAATGACACGGCGGGTGCGCGGCTCGACGATGACGCGCCGATCGTTGACGATTGCGTAGCGATATTCGGTGTGGCTCGGGACCGGGCGCAGTTCGACATATTCAGGCAGCGGTTCGCCGACCACGACGCGCTCCTTCACCACCACCGACGGCCCCGGCAACCCGGTCACCGACGAGATTACCGCCGCCGGAATATCGACCGCGGTACCGACCGCAGCGCCCACGGTTCCGCCGACTGCGCCGCCGACCGGCCCGCCGATGGCGTTGCCCGCGGCCGCGCCATCGCGCGCGCCTTCCACCGTTGCGCTCTGCGCCAGCGCAATGCCCGGCGTCAGTGCGATTGCTGCAACTGCCATTGCCATACGAATTTTCATATCATCCTCCATCGTGAATTCAGAGGATGATCAACGGTCACGGACAGCGAGTGTTCCGGACTCAGTGTGAGGAACTCGTCCATCGCGTCGGAACTTGTGCGACATCAACGCTGCGGAACCAACAGAGGCAGCGGAGCGAAACGCACTACCAGCCTGAGAACCAGCCACGGGGCGCGAAGAAGGTTGGCCCCACGTTGGCCGGAGGCCGCAGGTCCCGCCCCGCGGTTCGCGAACGCGCGGGTGCGGCCTGGGCTTGCGGCTCGCCAGACAGTCCATGCACGGTCTGCGGCGGCTTCTTCGGTTTCGGTTTCGGCGCGGCAGCGCCGTCAGCAGGAGCTGCGGCGACGGCGGGATCGCCAGCGGGCGCCGTGAGCGCACCGACTTCGCGGCGCGGCCAGGAGAAATCATCAGCGCGGCCGGCGGGCGGTGCAAGCGGTTCGCCTTTCACCAGCGTGCGCGCCGCGAGCGCATCGACCGAAGCCGGCCGGGTGCCAACGCCGCCGAGCAATTCATCAGTGCCGACAGACGAGGCGACCAACGGCATCACCGGACCCATCAGCGGACGCGGACCGGCTTCGCCCGGACGGATGTTGGAATCGGGCGCGAAGGATTCGCTCGGCAGCGCCACCATATCGGAGCGCGACGCGAGGACCCGGCGGATTTCACGCTCGGTGTAATGAGCGAGCTTGCGCGCGCCGGCCTTGGTGAAATAGACGCCGTCGTTGGACCGCAAGCGGCGGGTCTGGCCTTCGAAGTCCGGACCTTGCTGCGCGAAACGTCCGGCGTCATCGACGAAGCCGTCCCAGACATCGACGTAGGTGATGCCGGCCTTGCCAGCCCCGTCGCGATAGAGCGCGTCGAGGAACAGCATGTCCGATGTGGCCTTGGGGCCGCGCACCGCGGGCAATCCGACCCACAGCACCGGCACGCCCTTCGACTTCAGGACCGCGATGAACTCCTCGATCTTCTTCGCATAGAGTTCGACCCAGCGCTCCTCGCGGAAATCATAGACGCCGCCGGCTGAGCGGGCCTTCTCGGGCGCAGCGATCTGCGGCTGATCGTCATCCTCGTCCGGAGCAACCTCGGCTTCGCCGGGCTTCTTGTCGGCGGTCTTGTTCTCGGCGTCGTCGCCCGCGAGCTTCTCGGCGGGCTTCGCGGCAGCATCGGGTTCATTCGGCTTGGCGGCGGCACCTTTCTTCGCGGCCGCAGCCGCCCCCTTCGCCTTGTCGCCGGGTTTTTCGCCCGGCTTGGCGTCGGCCTTCTTTTCGGCGGCGGGTTCGCGAATGGGAACGCGGTCGTGGAGACCGAGCATCACCACGATGGCGTCCGGCTTCTCCGTGGCAAGAATGCCCTTCGCCGCCGCGATCCAGTCGGACGGCTCGCCCTTGGGCTGATACTTCAAAAGACCGGAGACCGTCTTGTGCTTGCGGATGACGCCGAGTTCGGGCGTTTCCGACAGTGCGTCCTCGAGGCCGTAAGCCAGCCAGTCGGCCATCGCGTCGCCCAGCACGAGCACGTTGCGTTCCGCCGGATTTTCCCGCTTGGCCGGCGCTGGCGCGCGCGAATAATCAACCCGCGGCGCGGGCTGCTGGTCCTGAAAAAAACCACCTCCGCCTCCGCCGAACGGCGCGAAGAATCCGCCACCACCGCCGCGCGGCGGGGGTGGCGCCGGACGCCGTCCGAATCCGAAATCGAAGAATTGCGCCGAGGCCGGTGCGACGATGCCGAACAGCATGGCGCCCGCGACCGCGAGAACAGTCAGCGATCCGCGTTCGGTAAACAGACGGAAAAATGAGGGCCGTTTTGACATGCGTCTCACAGGCGTGAAAAAGCGTAGCGTCAAAATAATAGCAGATTCAGGCCCGAAGTGGGCAGATCAAGCGCCATAAACAGGCCGCGCCTGCCTGCGTCAAGGGCCGGAACCCGGCCCCAACAGCCGATTATCGCCTGCGCAGCCGGTCCAGTACGCCGGAGGAGGCGAAACCGTCGGCGGGCGCGCCGATCGAGGCCTGGAAGCTGCGCAGCGCCTTGCGGGTCTCGCCGCCGAGATTGCCGTCGGGCTCGCCTTTATAGAAGCCGCGCCGGGCGAGCAGGTCCTGCAATTCGAGGCGCTCGGCGCGGGACAGCACCCGCTCCTGTCGCGGCCATTCCTGCACGAACGGCGCGCCGCCGCGCAGCCGGTCCGCGAAATGACCGATGGCGAGCGCGTAAGCCTCCGACGGATTGTAGCGCATGATCGCGCGGAAATTTCCGAGCATCAGGAATCCCGGTCCGTCGGCGCCTGCGGGCGCCAGCAGAAACGCCTTGTCGGTGTGACGCGGGAATGGCTTGCCGCCCGCGCGCTTGACGCCGAGATGCTCCCACTGCGCGATGGTGTAGGTCTTCGCGCGGTCGGCGTGGAGATAGTTGAAGCCCTGCGGCACCTCGACCTCGTAGCCCCAGGTCTGTCCCGGCTGCCAGTTGTCCTTTTTGAACTTCGCCGCCGTGGATGCGATGATGTCCGGCACATCGTCAACGGTGTTGCGCTTGCCGTCGCGGTCGAAATCCACCGCGAACCGCTTGAACGCGGTCGGCATGAACTGCGTCGCGCCGAATGCGCCGGCCCACGAGCCGCGCATCTGCTGCGGCGTCAGATCGCCGTGATGCAGGATTTCCAGTGCCGCCAGAAACTCGTCCTTGAAGTAACCCTGACGGCGGCCGATGCAGGCCAGCGTCGCGGTCGAATTCAGCACGCTGCGCTCGCCGCCCTGCGTGCCGTAGTTCGACTCGATGCCCCAGATCGCCGCGATGATGTAGCGGTCGACGCCGTAGGCTTTCTCGACCGCAGCAAACGTCGCGGCGTTTTTCGCGAGCACCTCGCGGCCCTTCGCGATCCGCGCGTCGGTGACCAGAATGTCCAGATAATCCCACACCGCCTTGGTGAATTCGGGCTGCGAATCCATCAGGTCCATGATGCGCAGGTCCGGCGACAGATCGGCGGTGAAGCGGCGGAAGCTTGCTTCGGAGACGCCGCGCCGATGAGCCTCAGGCCAGAAACCGGCGACGCAGCGGTCGAAATTCGCGGCCGAGCGGCGGATGGCGTCCGCCGTCATTAAGGGATGACCGGACGCGCCGTCCTCGCCGCTCCATTCCTTGGGCGGCGTAGCCTGCGCCATGCGGCGCGGCGCCGGCTGGATCTGGCGCGGAGCCTGCGGCTGCTGCTGGATCGAGCCGGTGATGTCACCGCGCTGGGTCAAAGCGCCGCGCCCCGACGCGGTCTGGCCATGAGCCGGTCCGGCCATCATCATCGCAGCACCTGCGATCACGCTCACCGTCAGGACTGCGCCCGTCGCCATGCGCCACGCGCTTTCTTCACGCCCGATCCGTGTCATTTTACTCCACACCCGCTCAAGACTATCCCGGATACAGGAGGCCCGGACAGGGTTTCCACCCGATTAACAAAACCACATTTTCCGGCAGCGAAATGGCCGCAGGGCTCCTCGCTTGCGGGTTAAGTGGCAGCGCTCATTCTCCGTTCATCCGCTAACCTTTACGGAACTCGCCGCGGCCTTGCCGTTTTTTCGCCCGCCAAAACCTGTTACGACCTGTTGCCCTCCTCTCACCCTGCCAGAAGAGCCTCATGAAAATCCGCAAAGCTGTGTTCCCGGTCGCCGGTCTCGGCACCCGTTTTCTCCCCGCCACCAAGGCCATGCCGAAGGAAATGCTGACCGTGGTCGACCGCCCGCTGATCCAGCATGTGGTGGACGAGGCGCTGGAAGCCGGCATCGAGCATCTCGTGTTCGTCACCGGGCGCAACAAGGGCGTGATCGAGGACCATTTCGACCGGCCCTATGAACTCGAGGACACGCTGCGCGAACGCAACAAGCTCAAGGAAATGGACATCCTGGAGCGCGACCAGCCGGAAGCCGGCGCGACCTCGTTCACGCGGCAGCAGGCCCCGCTCGGCCTCGGCCATGCGGTGTGGTGCGCGCGCGACATCATCGGCAACGAGCCGTTCGCGGTGCTTCTGCCGGACGTGCTGGTGAAAAACAAACCCAGCGGTCTGAAGCAGATGATCGACGCCGCCAACGCCGCGGGCGCCGACAAGGCCAACATCATCGCGGTGGAAGAAGTGCCGATGGATCAGGTCCACATGTACGGCGTGGTCGGCGTCGGCAAGAGCAAGGGCGACCTGTTCGAACTCAACGGCATGGTCGAGAAGCCGAAGAAGGAAGCCGCGCCCTCGAACCTCTCGATCACCGGGCGTTATATTTTGCAGCCGGAAATCTTCAACGTGCTGGAGACGCAGGAGCGCGGCGCGGGCGGCGAAATCCAGCTCACCGACGCGATGCTCGGGCTCGCCAAGTCACAGCCGTTTTATGGATTCAAGTTCAAGGGCAAGAGCTACGACTGCGGCTCGAAGTCGGGATTCTTGGCCGCGAACATCGCCTACGCGATGGACCGCGAGGACCTGCGCAGCGATTTGCTGGTCGAGATGAAGAAGTATGTTTGAGGGAAAGAGACTCGCAGAAAAGCGCTCGTTGAGAACGCTTTTCTGCGGCTAAGCCGAGAACAAATTACTACGACTTTGATTCATTGGGCCCTTTAGAGACGACGATTTTGGGACTTGGCTTCTTGTGCCCAAACGCCTCTAATATTGCCTCCGTAACTGGTTCAGTGCGGATGTAATCTCGGTCAAAATTCCCTTTGGCCACTTTCCTAACTTCCTCGGCAGCTGCAACAAGTATCGCATCCCAATCGCTCCAAAAGCGATTCATCATTGCGATGCATCGCTTCTGCATGTCGTGGGAATTCATCGCAGGAAGATGGTCTGGATCCATCAACAATCTTGCAGCTAGCAAAATATGAAACCGAGCAGGCTTTAAGGCTGCTTCAATCTTCTTACTTCGAAACAGATACTCTAGGCGATAAAGGCTATACGCAGCCAAATAGTACGGCTCCATCCGATCAGTAGGACAGAACATCTCCTTCCCCACCTTCGCACTTAGCGATTGATAGTTCTTTGTAGTTCTGTGGGGCTCCTCAAGAAACATCGCACCGACGGCGCGAACCAGATTTTGATGGGCGATGATCCTTGTTTTCTCCACAGGCTGACTATCATACTGATGAGCACGCCGCTCATAATAAACGGCCTTATCACCGCTGAACGTTGAAAAGAATGCTTCGAGTTTTTTCGCAAAATCTCTCAACGCAAAAAACTGGTCATGCTTCACTTCAGTCTGACTATTCGTCGCTGTTATAATCGACTCTGTAACCGCCTCGTCTTGAGTTGATATTATCCTGAGTGGAATACGAACCGCAGCCTTCAAAAGCTCCCTATTGTCGTACAGCACGTGACTTGTCTGACATCCATTCACGATTTGAAAATCGCTCATCGTAAACTTATGCCCCGTCAAATGTAGCGACTTCGCGATAATAGTGACTCCGTTGTTCATAAGAACAAATCTATCACTCTCGCCCGATTCAAGCGTCTTGCGGATTTGGTCATTAATGAAATTGTAACCGTGAAAACCTCTTACGTTCTCGTAAAAAAGGCTTTCGATAATCTTCCCCTCGTCATCGCATACCAATTTTAAGAATTCCGGCGCGCCCATGTATCCCAGATGAGCTTCTTTAACATTTGCGATATCGGGGATCACGGTCCTCTGTTCAAACACAAACTCTCGCGTTATTGCGTTCTTACTTTCATTATACAATTTTTGAATTTGATCGGCTCCGATTGGGAAGAATTCGACCCTGCTGAAATTACCTGTCGCCTGAATATCCGAGACCTCGGCCTTATACCGAGTTGTTAAATTTGCATCGTCCTGCCAGCGTCCCGTCGTGACATAGTAAAGATAGCAGGCAGGGTTTCCCTTCGAAAACTTGCCGCTGTGTTGAAATATCGCGGTCATTACCTCCGCAGCATTTTTTACAGCATCATTCCGCGGCAAGCTGCCCTTGCCAAAAAAGTCGCGGACGCCGAAACCAAATTGTCCAATCTTTGCCGTGTCAAAGCCCGCAGTTCGCTCAGCTTGAACAAACACAAACGCAACTTCGAGATAGCCGTTTAACTTTGCCAACTCTTCAACCTCATCGACATCAGTAACGAGGTTGTTGTTCACAATGATTGCCAAGCCATCGATTCCGGTGTCACCTCCTGAACCCATGACAAGATCACTTGGATCGAATGCCGTCTCACTGTAGTGCTTACGCACAGTTAGATAGGTTGCAAAATTCTCGAATTGCGCATCTTCCTTTTGCTTATCAAGATCGAAACTCTTGCAAAATTCGGCGAGCAGCGCCGATGTAATCCTATCCATCGCTTAGTCCCCCATTCCAACTACGCAAACGAGTAACCGATTTCGCCTAAGAATGCTATTGACGGCTCCCTCATATAGGTTTATATTCCCATCGCTTCATTCATGAGGGGCGCTTCTAGAGGCGTTACTGGAGTGGAATGAAGCGCGGCGCCCGCGCGCGTGGTTCGCAGCCACGTTCCCGGAGGCTGAGGGTCACCGTCCGGGCTCACTACGGAGCTCTGCCGTTCGCGGCTGGACGCGGACAGGATGAAGGCGGGGAAATCCCGCCGGATCAAGGCGCACCGCGCCCGTCCTGCCCCGGAAGTACGGTCCCGACGCCCAAAGACGCCGCAGCGGATGTTGCCGCAGCTTGCTGTGGCGAGGTCCGCGCGTTGCGTATCGCGCGCGGCTCCGGCCCGCGTTCACGCGCAGCGTTGGTGGAGCGCCGCAAGGCGATGCGCTGTCCGGGGAGCCGCCGTCGCAAGCGGCAAACCGGAGAGCGACGACAACCATGTTGCGCCTGGCGGCGCTCCATCTCCCCTCGAGATGATCGAGGGCGAACCAAAAGCCCACCTCGCGCTTTTTTGCGCGGGAACGCAGGCGCATGACTTTTTCGCGCGCAAGAAGAAGCTAGTTCCGCGCGGCTGTTTGAAAATCGAATCGGGAGATCAGCGCATACGCCGGGAACGGGTTAGACAAAACGCGTACCGATGCGTTGGTGCCGCAGCCAGAAACCGGCAAAATCAGCTGCGTCCATCATCCCCATTGCGGCCGGTTGTCACCCGGCGCATGCAGGGATTAACGCGGTGGGCCGGAAGAAGTTCAGGGCCAGACGGGCGATTGCGGCGTGACGGTCGATCACACCGCGTCGATCACCTCGCCGTCTTCCTTGACGAAGCGGCCGATATGCGGATTCGGCAAGATCTCCAGCACCGCTTCGGAAGGCCGGCACAGCTTCACGCCCTTGGGCGTGACCACAATCGGGCGATTGATCAGGATCGGATGTGCGAGCATGGCGTCGATCAAGGCGTCGTCGGAGAGCTTCGGATCGGCCAGCCCCAGCTCGGCATAGGGCGTGCCTTTTTCGCGCAGCAGCGCACGGACGGAAATACCCATCGCGGCGACAAGCTCCCTGATGCGCTCGCGCGACGGCGGGGTTTTCAGGTATTCGACGACAGCGGGTTCGACGCCGCTTTGCCGGATCATCGCCAGCGTGTTGCGCGAGGTGCCGCATTGCGGGTTGTGATAGATGGTCACGCTCATGGTCAGGTTTCCGTTTGGAGATTGTGTTGCGGGCGCAGCAGCCAGTTCATCAGGACAAGTCCGGCGATGGCGCCGCAAATTTCCGCAACAATAAAGCCCGGAAGATCCAGCGGCCTTATGCCGGAAAATGTGTTGGTCAGCGAGCGCGCGATCGCCACCGCCGGATTGGCGAACGAGGTGGACGCGGTGAACCAGTAAGCCGCCGTGATGTAAAGGCCGACCAGCCACGGAACGGCGTCTTGCCGGAACCGCAGGCCGCCGAGAATGGTGGCGATCAGGCCGAACGCGGCAACGAATTCCGCGAACCATTGCGCGCCGCCCGTGCGCACTTTCAACGAGGCATCGAGCAGCGGCAGCGCGAACATCAGATGCGCCATGATGGTGCCGAGAACACCGCCGGCGATCTGCGCCGCGATGTAGAGCAAGGCGTCCCGCGCGGGCAGGTCCCGCTTGATCGCGAACACCAGCGACACCGCCGGATTGAAATGCGCGCCTGAGACAGGCCCGAGAATTGTGATCAGCACGACAAGAATTGCGCCGGTCGGCAGCGTGTTGCCGAGCAGCGCCAACGCCGCGTCCTTCGTCATGCTCTCGGCCATGATTCCGGAACCGACAACGGTCGCCACCAGCAGCGCCGTGCCAAGGGCTTCGGCGGCCAGACGACGCGGCAGGTTGTATCGCGACATCAGCAGCAGGCCGATGCGGCGTGAATGACATGCAGACGCTTCATGCGTGGCCTCCTTCAAGCGGACATCTTGGCGCGCTTGCGCACCGGCTTGCAGGCCACGGCGGGCGTGCAAATCTCGGCATCGCCGCAGCAATTCTCGGTGAGATATCCGATCAGGCCGTTCATGATGTCGAACTGCGCGGTGTAGATCATCGAGCGGCCGTCTCGGCGGACGATCACGAGGCCGGCTTCGCGCAGCCGGTCCAGATGGAATGTGAGCGCAGGCGGCGACAGGCCGAGTTCGGCAGCAACCTCCCCCGCCGGCATTCCCTCGGGGCCTGCCTGAACCAGCAGCCGATAGGCATCCAGCCGGTTTTCCTGCGAGAGAGCGGCCAGCGCCGCAAGAATGTCAGGCTTTTTCATATTTCAATTATCATTGAAATATTGACGAGCGCAAGAGTTACCTAAAGGAATGTTGAAGTATCGCTGAAATCCGCAAATCCCCAACCGGCGGAATAAAGGTTCACTTCGGATTGGGCTCGCGCAAATCGTCATCCGGCCGCTGATATTTGCCCGCGCGGGCGAGTTTGACGGCACTGGCCAGCGCGCGGGCGGCGTTACGGGTTTCCTCCTGGAAATACTCGTTGTCATCGAGCGCCTGATGCGACGTCGCGTAAGGCTCCAGATAACCGATATAACCGTCATGTTCGGCGGTGCGGCTCGCGGACACCAGCGACATATCGGTAAGCCAGTCGCACAACGACCGCCGCAGCGTCTCCGCGCCGACACTGTCGCCATGCACCACCACCCCGAAATGGCGGCCGTCGAAATGCCTGGGATAATTCCAGCCTTTCATCTCGATGGCCTTCGCCTCGGCCGGCTTCTTGCCGTGCGTCGTCGTCGGATCGGGATTGCCGCCGTCGGCGCAAACCAGCCGGTCGATCATCGCCTTGAGCCCGGTCGGCGCGTGATACCAGTTTACCGGTGTAATGATCATGATGCCGTGCGCCGCGACCCATAGCGGATAAATCTCGTTCATCCAGTCATCGGTCTGCCCCAGTGAATAGTTCGGATAGCAACTGCATGGCCAGTGGCACAGCGGCATCGCCGTCGAGACGCATGACTTGCAGGGATGAATGGTGCGGCCGAATTCGGAGGTCAGCCGCGACAGGTCGAGAATGTCCACGGCAAGCCCCTGCTCCTCAAACACCGGCTGCGCGAGCTTCAGCAAACGCCATGTCTTCGACATTTCGCCGGGACACGTGTTTTCGCTGCGCGACGAACCGTTGATGAGCAGGATGCGCGGGGTCTCATTGGGGTCGTCGTGGCGGCGCTGTGCGGCGTGGATCGCATCGCGCGCAGCGAGCCAGTCCAGCGAAAGATCGTAGTCAGGGTCGGCGAATTCCGGACCGGCCTTGCGGGTGCGCGGCGATTTACGGGAGTTGTCGTAGCCGTCCCATGCCGCGTCGACGATGACGGAGATTTCCCGCTCCAGAGGATCGAAGGCGGGAT
Source organism: Afipia sp. GW821-FHT04G03 (assembly GCF_059419985.1). Lineage (NCBI taxonomy): Bacteria > Pseudomonadati > Pseudomonadota > Alphaproteobacteria > Hyphomicrobiales > Nitrobacteraceae > Afipia > Afipia sp. GW821-FHT04G03. Next base: position 442,500 of record NZ_JBWKSV010000004.1, read on the forward strand.
CGGCAAAGCGAGCGCGATAGCGCTTGGCGAACTCGTCCTTCGAGATTTGGGCCGACGGCATTCCCTTGCGGATCTCAATGTCGGCCATCGGCAAATCCTCAACAAAATTCGAGCGCGGTATGCTTCCTGCGGAGGTCCAACGCGGCTCAATCTGCGAGGTTCCTCCACGCCGGGACGCACGCCAGATCAGGCTCCGGGTTCACGTTTTTGTGTGGAATTTTCCCGTAACGGCGGGGTCTTATCCACGTATCTACCTCACAGGCGATACACGACGATTCCTGAGGATCTCATGCAACACACCAAATTTCGTCAGGCCGCCCTCGCCCTTGGCGCTGCCAGCATTCTGGCGCTGGGCTGGTTTACGATGCCGTCCCGGGCCGCCGAGGAAGCCTTCATCATTCCGCCACCGGCGTCGGACATCGCCCCCGCCGAAGGACTCAAGACCTTCGTCCTCGCGGGCGGCTGTTTCTGGGGCGTGCAAGGCGTCTATCAGCACACCAAAGGCGTGACCAAGGCGGTTTCCGGTTACGCCGGCGGAAAAGCATCGACCGCGAAATACGAGATGATCGGCAACGGCACCACGGGCCATGCCGAAGCCGTGCAGATCACCTACGATCCGAAGCAGGTTTCGCTCGGCAAGCTGCTGCAGATCTATTTCTCGGTGGTGCACGATCCGACCCAGATCAACCGTCAGGGACCGGACACAGGCACGCAGTACCGCTCCACGGTGTTCACGTCAGATCCGCAGGAGCGCAAGGTGGTGGAAAGCTATATCGCGCAGCTCAACGGCGCGAAGGTCTACAAGAAGACGATCGCCACCACCCTCGAGCCGTTGCAGGGCTTCTATCCGGCTGAAGATTATCATCAGGACTACCTGACGCTTCATCCGAACCAGCCCTATATAGTGTTCAACGATTTGCCGAAGATCGAGAATCTGAAGAAGATTTTCGCGGACAATTATCGCGACAAGCCGGTTCTCGTGCGTGAAGCCTCGAACTGACCGTGACCGCCTAAAGAGGAGCAACGATGAGCGACATCAAGACCAAGCCCGGCTCCGGCAAGGTTGAAAAGCCCGAGAGCGAGTGGCGCAAGGAGCTTACTCCGATGCAGTACGCCGTGCTGCGCGAGAAGGCGACCGAGCGGCCGTTCACCGGCGAGTACGACCACTCCTTCGATCCGGGCACCTATGTATGCGCCGGTTGCGGGAAGGCGTTGTTCGAATCGGACGCCAAGTTCGATTCGGGCTGCGGCTGGCCGGCCTTCTCGGCGCCCGCCGCAGACGGCGGCGTTGTCGAGGAGCGCGACGTGTCGCACGGCATGGTGCGTACGGAAGTTCTTTGCTCGACCTGCAACGGCCATCTCGGCCACGTGTTTCCGGACGGGCCCGGCCCGACGGGATTGCGCTACTGCATCAATTCCGCGGCATTGAAACTTTTGCCCAAGTAAACTCGCCTCTATTTCGCAAGAAAATTGAGTCCCGAGCGGCTTGCCAAAAGCCGCGCGGTGACTATTTCACGCTTCGCGCTCGAGCGCCCAACAACAAGAAACGCTCCAGACAACTTCCCTTTTCAGGAATGTGACGATGTCCACCAAGTCGCGCCAGACCGTTCTGGCACTCGGCCTTGCGGGTCTTCTCGTTGAGGCCATTGTTTCCCACCCCGCTTTCGCAGTCAGCAAGGTCATGCTGTTCAAGGTGGTCACCCCGCAAAACGAAATCGTCATCGGACTTTCCAAGGCCGAACTCGCGCAACTGGAATCCAAAACCCCCGACGCGGTGAGCAAGGCGCTGAAAGCCGCGGGCGCATTGCAGGTCTGGCAATATGCCGCCCGCCGCGGCGGCGGCGGCGAACTGGAAGAGGCGCCCGTTCGCAAGGTGACCGTCGCCGCCGATCCGGCGATCCACATCGAGTCCTATCCGACACCGCTCAAGATCATCCCGATCAGCGATGAAAGCATGATCGGTTCGGCAAGGTAGGCTTCCATTTAAGACTTCATCCGGAACCGAAGCGGCGCGAGGCGCTTGTCTTGCCGAAGGCGGCAGCGCTCACGCTGCCGGGCTGAGGAGAAGCACCATGTCGCTCGGACTGATACTCGTCATTATTCTCATTATTTTTCTGCTGGGAGGCTTCAGCGGCCGTTTCGGCGGTTACGGTTACGGTCTCGGCCACGGCGGAATGGGCATCGGCGGCACCATTCTCGTCATCCTGATCATTCTGCTTCTGCTCGGCAAAATCTGACAAAATCGGCGCCTGCGCCACGGCACGGCGGCCACGCAAATCCGCGATTGCGGAGGCGCCGGCCGCCGGAGCCGCTAGAGGCTTGAAATTCAAGCGCTTATTCGGCCCGGCCGCAGCGACCCATGTCATTCATCATGACACTTATGACGGGTCGCAATTGGCGAAAAAAGGCCTATATTAGAGTCTGTTCTGGAATGAATGACTTGAGGCCGCGCGGTTCTGCGCAAGCTTCGTGCGTTCCCGTCGAATCTCTTAGCGAAAAGGCCGAAATCATGGCTGCGTTCAACTACAACACCGAAGCCGAACTCTTTCCTGCGGCGATCCGCAAGAAGAAGCGCGCGGGCTTTGCGTACCGCCGGTTTCCGACCGCAGCCGAGGCCGTGCAATTCGCGATCGAGCAGCTTCCCGCCGACAGCCTGAACGGCGCCTACCTCCAGGTGGACGAGGCCCGCTTCGACCAGAGCGGCATCCGCACGCTGTACGAGAGCGAAGCGTTTCCGCTCGAGCGCAACCGGCCCGAGCCGGTCGTGGCTCCCGAGGACGAGAAGCAGACCGCTGCGGGCTGAATCCTGCGCTGATTCCCCGGCTCTCTCCACGTCGTCTCCCATCGCTGTTGTGAAGATCAAGCTGCGACAAGCTCCGCCGGTTACGCACGCGGCTGCTTGTCCATCCACTTCTTGAGGATGCGCATGTTGCGCACGTTGGCGCGGAACACGACGTCGAACGCGTCGCCTGCGAACGGCACCAGACCGACAACGCCGTCCAGCGCGACATTGCCCAGCATCCGCGCCACCACATGCTTCGGCGCGCCGAGCGCGCGCGCCTCGCGCACGATCCACAGTGATACCGCCGTGGTCAGAAGATCGCCGACCACCGGAACAAGGCCGATCAGGCCGTCGATGCCGTAACGGATATTGGTGCCGGGCAGCACGAACGCGACGTCGAGCAGTTTCGACAGCGCATCGATCCGCGCGAAACGCTGCTCGCGCGTGAGCGGCCCGAACGAAATGCCGCCAAGGCCGCCTGCGAGCGCACCCTGGAGGCCCTGAAAGTCGATGCCCGCGCCGGACGCGCCGAAACGTCCACCAAAATTCGGGCGCACCTCGTTGCCGTCCTGATCGATGATCGGCGGACGCCTCATACCGGGGCGGCGCGTGGTGCGGTCGAAGATGCTGTCGTCGGTCATATCCGCCTTTCCAGTCAGAACGCCACACATAGGAACGCATTCGTCCGGCGCAAGTTGCGTCAAACCGGCGCAACATCTCGTCAGAACACCCTCACACCCCATATGGAGCCCATGAGCAGAGCTTTTGTAAAGGAACAGGACGCGGACAGCGTCATCGATCTGCCGGAACGGCTGATCTCGGAACACCCGAACGACGTGACGGCCGAAGGCCTCGCGCTGATCGAGGCCGCGTTCGCGCGCGCGCAGAAGGCCCACGCCGAGGCGCTGGCGGCGGACGACCGCGACACCGTCGCGCGTGAACTGCGCGAGATGCGCTACTGGGACGCGCGCCGCGCCACCGCGCATGTGGTCGCGCCCAACGAAGACACGTCGCAGGTCCGCTTCGGCCACACCGTCACGCTCGCGCGCGACGACGGCACCGAACAGACCTACCGCATTGTCGGCGAGGACGAAGCCGATCCGGCGAAAGGCACGCTGTCGCATGTCGCCCCGCTGGCGCGCGCGCTTTACGGCAGGAGCGTCGGCGACACCGTGCGCGTTGGCGCGCACGAGCTTGAGATCCTGAAGATCGCATAACATCACGCCGCGATACTCGCGCCGATGCCGCCCGTCCTCACAGCAACCCGAACCCTTCGAGATGCCACACGGCGGCGCGCCTCAGGCGCGCATTGGCGCGCGCGATCTCGGCGGGCGGCGCATCGAGGCGCGGAAAGCCGTCGAGCTGGCAGATCATGTCGGGTCCCTGACAGCACCGCGCGCGACGGCAACGCTTGACGGGACAGTCCTGCCAGTTTTCGGACACGTCGGACACCAGGCGCATCGTGAACGCGATGCCCTCCTCCGACGCCAGTGTTTCCGGTGCTGCGCCGGATATCTTCAGATAGTCCGCGAGCGCGTCATCGATCCTGTCCAGCGCCCTGCGCGTCGTCGCTTTCATCGTCTGCTTCATGCGCGCTTCCTTTCCCTTCAATGGTGTAAGGACCACGCGCGCGTCATCGCTTTCCCGCGCGACGCGCGGATGTCCGTTCACCGATGTTTTCAAACCGTGGGCCGCCTCTCGAAAAAAGAGAGGGGGAGGAGCGCCGAAAGACGCGCCTTGAGTTGAGTGCGCGGCCGGCATCGTGTCGCCACGAGAGGCCAACCGCGAAACGCCTTTCGACGCTCCGCCGCAGCGATTTCTGTCCTCGGGATCGTACTTCCGGGACAGGACGGACGCGGTGCGTCTTTATCCGGCGGGATTTCTCCGCCTTCATCCTGTCCGCGTCCAGCCGCGAACGGCAGAGCCCCATAGTGAGCCCGGACGATGACCCGAGGCCTCCCGAGTGCGGAGGAGGACGTCCCTCCCCGCGCGCGCAGGCGCCGCATCCCGCCCCGCGCTATCAAGCGTCCCTGGCAACGCCCCTCAAGTGAGGCGGGATGGCGCGAGGATGGATTAGGCGCCTAGGAATGTCAAGGACTATTTTCCTATATACTGTTCTTTGATCTAACTTCCAGCGTAGTCTGGTTTTCCAATTGAAAGTAGGAGGGCTTCTTGACTGAAGAATTTGGCAAACAAAGCGACCAGCAAAAAGCTGCAAATCAATTTGCCATAGCTCGATCTGATGCGATTAATCAGTATGCGGAGCTAGAGATGCACCTAGCGTTACTTTTCCAACGTATCCTTGGTGCGGATATTCAAAAGTCATACGTGGTATTCTCTTCCATTTTGAATACACAAGCTCGACTCAAAATGATGGGTAAATTATTGCACCTCAGTTTTGGCGACGAATACAAAATATTCTTCGACTCTCTATCTAAGAAATTAAGGGGTATTGATTCTACCAGAAATAAAATCGCGCATTGGATCGTTCTGCATAGTGAAACGGGTGGAAAAGCGTTCGACCCTCGAAAAGACGTTGCGCTTCATGCTCATCCCGATCTCTTTGCAGGAGGCAAACTTTATAAGCATGAAATTGATGATTTTCGAGAGAAAGCACGATTCTACAGCAAACTAACTCATCAGTTCGCCGTTTGCGTAAAATTTAGCGAAGCACTCGATGCGCATGATGCGCAAGACAAGCCGTGGCGCGAAGTTTTTAAAGAGGAAGTTAGTTTCCCCCCACAGCCAAATCATCCCCTTGTTCGGCTTTTGATCTGAGGGTTTCATGTGAGCACAAGCGTTCTCACATCGCCAGCTTGATCTCCATCCCTTCGCCGACACCACTCGCAGCACCCTCGACCGCGTCCGGCTTCTGCCAGTCGCCTTCGTAAGAATAAATCTTCGGCCGCGCGGGGCTTTCACCTTGAACAGATAGGTCGGCCCGTTGCCGATCGTCACCGCGACGCTGCGGCGCGCGGGCCGGCGCGGCTTACGTCAGCGCCTCACGTCATATGGCTCGGCATCTCCAGGCCCGGCAGCGGCTGCTGCTCTTCCGGCTCCGCCTCGCGGATGCTGTAGCCCTGCTCAAGCACGCGCTCGGGCTTGCCGGTCGAATCCTGAATCAGCGCGTCCACCACAAGCCCGGCATCGTCGGCGTAATGCCAGACGTCGTTCTGCGTCGGCAGCGAGCGGCTGATCTGTTCGTTTTCGACGAAAAGGGCATAGGGCATGGACCACTCCTGCGATCCGGTTTTCTGACATCGAACAACGCGGACGGAGCCTGCCGGTTCAACGGCTTAGCGGACGGAACTTTCCGCGGGCTGGCGGGTTGTCATGCCGGTCACTGAAAGGATTTTCTCATGAAACGTATTGCAATCGCTCTGGCGACAGTCGCCGCACTCGCGACAATCTCGGCTCCTGCGGAAGCACGCGGAGGCCGTAACGCTGCGATCGGTTTCGGCATCGCAGCCGGCGCGCTCATTGCGGGTGCCGCCGCCGCCAACGCCAGCTCCTACAATTACTACGGCGGCCCCGCCTATTACGACGAACCGGCTTATGGCTATGCCGAGCCCAGCTACTACGGCGGCGGCTACTACCGCCAGCGCAGCTATCAGCGCAACCACAGCAACGACCAGAGCCCGGTGGATATGAATCCTTACAATCCCTGGTAACGGCCGATCGCTTTCATCAGGAAAACCCGGAGTTCGCTCCGGGTTTTTTTGCGTCTCGCGTTTGTGATGCGCGGGCGCTTCGTTTCCCACGTGCGGCGCTGAATTCATCGCAAGCTGCGCGTGAGCGTCATTGATAAGCTGTTGACGATGAGCGTGAGCAACTCACCGGGATGAGATTGTTCTGCTTGACTCCATAAGAACAAAACGCGAACATGCGCGTCACACTGAAATACGGATCATCGCCATGCTGAACAATCTCGCCTCCGGCCCGCAGCCGGAATCGGAGCGGCTCGACGCTGCTGCGGATCAGGCCATCGCGGCATGCGGCGGCGACCTGCGCAGCACCGTGCGCGCGCTGATCCTCGCCAATGAATTCCTGGAGTACGAGTTGTGCGAGATGTTCAAGGCCGTGACCAACACAGGCGCGCGCGGAAAAATTCCGGAAGACCGCGCCGACTGGTTCGATTGATGCGCTGTTGGTGAGTATGACGTTTGTCTTGTATCGTCATACTGCGCGATGTTAGTTTCCCCTGCCGGGTTCATTCGAGGTGCGGCGTGACCTGACACAACGGGTGACGCCACGTTTTCTGTCATGCGGGGGCATGTGTTGCGTTCTTTATCCGCTCGCCTTTCGGCGCCGGCGGCGGTTGCGTCACTGGCGTTGCTGCACGCGGCGGCGCATGCACAGACGGCCACCGCGCCTGCTTCTTCAAGTGCGCCCGAGGCGAATGCGCTTCCCGCCATCACCGTGATCTCTCCGCGCACGGCGCAGACACGGCGCGCGCGCCAGCCGCGCGTTGCGCAACGTGCGTTGTCTCAAGCCACGGCTGCGCCATCGCCCGACACCGGACGCGGCGATGTCTCTGCGTCCACCTCGGCGCTTCCGGCGGCCACCACCGTCATCGACGCGCGCCAGATCCAGCGGCTGCCGGTCGGCAGCTATGCCGATATTTTCCGCTCGCTGCCGGGCTTCAACGTGTCGAACTTCGGTCAGGGCGCGATCGGGCAAGGCATTTCGCTGCGCGGCTATACCGAGGCCGAGCACGGCCGCGACATCGCGTATTATATCGATGGCGTGCCGGTCAACGAAGTCTCGTCGCTGCATACGCCGAACTACGCTGACCTCAACATCCTGCTGCCGGAAACCGTGAAGAGCATCGAGGTGGTGCGCGGGCCGTTCTCGGTGGAGTACGGCGATTCCAATCTCGGCGGCTCGGTCAACATCACCACGAAAGACTCCGAGCCGTTCGGCAGCGTCGGCCTGTCCGGCGGCACGCAGGGCACGGCGCGCGGTGTCGCGACCTACAGCACCACGCAGGGCGCGTGGCTGCCATTTTTGGCGCTGGAAGGTTTCCGCACCGACGGCTACCGCGATAACAGCTTCATCGAGCGCTATAACTCGTTCAACAAGATCACGACCACGCTCGACAACGGCGCGACCGTGTCATTCCGCGCGCAGGCCTACGGCACGGACTTCAGCGCGCCGGGCTATGCCAGCCGCGACGACATCCTGTCCGGCAAACTGCCGGAGCGCGCGGCGACCAATGCGACCGACGGCGGCAACAAGCAGTTGCAGAACGTCGTGGTCAACTATGCGTCCGGCGCGAAGGATCAGGAACTCAAGGGCGCGCTGTTCGTCAGCCATGATTACTTCAACCGCTATGCCGACTTCGGCGGCGGCCAGCGCTGGCAGCACGACGACCGCATCATGGCCGGCGGCCGCATCAGCAAGGTCTGGACTGCTGCTGTCGGCGACGACATGCCGGTGCAGGTGCTGGTCGGCAGCAACTGGCGCACGGATATCATCAACGCATTCCAGGCCGGGACGACAGCACGCGTTGTCACCGGCGCGCCGGTGATCGATGTCGGCGTGACCCAGCACAACATCGCGGCGTTCGGTCAGGTCCAGATCAAGCCGGTGTCGTGGCTGAAGCTGACCGCTGGCGGCCGCTTCGACCAGTTCATCTATGACATCAACGACCGGCTGACGCCCGGCGGCACGCCGAATATTTCGCCCGGCATCGCCAGCCCCAAGCTCGGCATCGCGATTACGCCGGTGCGCTGGCTCGAGCTGTTCGCGAATTACGGCCAGGGCTTCCGCAGCATCGACGTGCCGCTGGAGCTGATCGGCAATCCCGGCATCCAGCCGTTCAGGATCGTCAGCACGGAAGGCGGCGTGCAGTTCACGTTCGACCGGTTCAAATTTCTTGCCGATTACTGGACGACGGATTCGCAGAACGAATCCTTCCAGCCGGCGCCGGGGCTTCCGGTCACGTTCCTCGGCAAGGCGCGGCGCGACGGCTTCGATCTCGACGGGCGGTTCTTCGTGATCAAGGACCCGGCGAACAGCGTCGCGGTGTTCGCGAACTACAGCGGCGTGCGCGCGCAACTGCTCGATGCCGCGCCGTCCTACTTCGTGCCCAACGTGCCGGATTATATCGCCAATGTCGGCATCGATTTCGATGTCGCCCATCGCAACGCGGAGCGCTTCTCCGGCAGCGCCTATGTCACGTTCGTCGGCAAGAAAAACCTGACGCAAGACGGAGCGATCACCACGTCGCCGTATGCGCGCGTGACCGGCAAGCTCGCCTACACATGGAGCGACGGCTGGAGCGCGTTCACGCAGGCCACATGGTATCCCGGCAATCGCCTGAGCGAGATCGCGATCAATTTCGGCAATCCGACCGGGGCCACCTCCGCGGATATTTTCGTCAGCGCGCAGCCGGTATTGACCGTGCTCGGCGGCGTGACCTACCGCTTTCCGACCGCGGTGGCGTCGGCCGCCTCTTCAATGGTGACCAAATGAACCGTGGATTGTCTCGCGCGGCGTTCGCGCTTCTCATCGCGGCGACGCTCCCCTCTGCCGCACTCGCTCATGACATGTGGCTGAGCTTCGCGGGCGACGCGCAGCAGCGCCGGGTTGTGGTCAATTATGGGCATCCCGACGACCGGCCGCCCACTATGCCCGACAAGATTCTCGATCTCGATGCCGTCACCTCCGGCGGCAGGTCATCATTACTCGCCGGCATCACGGCCACGCAGGAGAGCGGCTTTGGCGTCGCCACCACGCGCCCGTTCGCGGACGACGGCCGTAGCCTGTTCGCAGCCCGCTACGACAACGGTCTCTGGGTGCGGCAGCAGGACGGCACAATCCGCAACGCCACGCGGCGTCTTGTGCCCGATGCAGTGGAAACGCTGTGGTCCGCGAAATTCGCCAAGGCCGTGAGCGGCCCCGGTTCGCCATGGCAGACCGTTCTGGGCCACGAACTTGAACTCGTGCCGCTGTCCGATCCCGCCGCGGCCAAAGCCGGCGACACACTCAGGCTGCGGGTCTATTTTCGCGGACAGCCGCTGCCCGGCGCGGCCGTTGAACGCGGCGACGGAGTCACCGCCATTCCAGAAAAAGATATTCCGCGTTTTATTGCCGACGCCGATGGCGTGGCGTCCGTTCCCATTGTGAAGACCGGGGCGCATCTGCTGGTGGCCGATCACAAGGTGACCCCCTCGGCGTCGCCGGATCAGGCCAATACCGATCTCTATAACGCAACGCTCTGGTTCTCGAACGCTGGATCGAGATAGGCCGTAACGGCACCGCGATCAGCCTGCCATCCAACAAAAATCGCCGGATCTTACGATCCGGCGATGGTCTCGTGTCTGAAGAAAAAGCGAGGTCCGCGCGCTACTTCTTGCCGCCCTTGCTCTGCTGATAGCTGGAGCCGGCGCCCTTCGGCGCGTTCTTGTCGGCCTTCGGTTTCTTGGCTTCCTTGCTGCCCTTGTCCTTGCCTTTTGCCATCGCGTCCCTCCTGTTGCCGGTGCGTATTACCTGCGCGACGCTAGCACTTCTGTTGGCCCGGCGGTGATCTATCTGGCGGATCAGCCCAATAAGCCGCGCCCCGGTCTGAACGCTTTGGCCATCCGCGCGTTAACGGGTGTCACGAAAGGAGACCCAGATGAGCGCAAACGCAATCAAAGAACACATGGAAGTCATCGGGGCGGACGGCGTGCATGTCGGCACCGTCGATCGCATGGAGGGCGGCCGGATCAAGCTGACCAAAGCGGACAGCGGAGTGGGCCGGCACAAGGGCCACCATCACTATATCGAGCAGGGACTGGTTGCCGGCGTGGAAGGCGACAAGGTCAGGCTGTCGGCCAATGCCGATGTCGCCGTGACATTCGAGGAAGAGAAATAATCCATATTCGAGGGAGGGACGGCGCACTGCCGTCCAGCTCTCAGGCCGTCTTGCGCATCACCGGCTCGGCTTCCAGCGGGGTCGCGTCGAACACCGCATAGCCGTTCTTGCCGTCCTTCTTGGCCATGTAGAGTGCCCGGTCGGCAGCGGCGATCAGCCGGTCCGAATTCAGGCCGATTTCGGATCGCCACTGCGCGACGCCAATCGAGGCGGTCAGCGCCAGCGGCGCGCCGTTCCACTGCACAGTCTCGCTCTGGCAGGCTTCCAGCACATGGCGCGCGACCATCGCACCTTCGCGCAACGTCGTCGACGGCAGCACCACGCAGAATTCGTCGCCGCCCATGCGAGCGAGCAGATCGCCGGTGCGCAGCCGGCTTCCGGCCGCGCGGGTGAACAGCCGCAGGCACTCGTCGCCCGCGGCATGGCCGTGGCCGTCGTTGACTTCCTTGAAGCCGTCGAGATCGATCATCAGCAGCGCGAATGCATCGCCGGTCCGGCCGGAGCGGGCGCATTCCTCGTCGAGCCGGGCCAGCAACTGGCGGCGATTGGCGACGCCGGTGAGATCGTCGAACATCGCGAGATCCGCGACCTCGGCGCGCAGCCGGTCGATGGTCATCAGCAGGAAGCCGAAATTCCACATCATGGACAGGAAAACCAGCATCAGGATCAACATGGCCTGAAACTGGTTGAAATCGACCAGAGAGACATTGCCGCCGACGTGCAGCAGGCCCGCGACGGAACGCAGGGCATAGATGGCGATCATCAGGATCGCGATCATGCCGGCCAGAAATGCGCCGGGGTGCTTGTGCCTGTTCTGGCGCGACAGCAGCAGGGGCAGCGTCATGACGATCGGCAGCGACTGGCACACCGAGTAGATCAGGATGCGCATCGGCATGCTGTCATGCCAGACGAAATACGAGAGGCCGACAAAATTGACGCCGGCGATGATCGCCGTGGAGCGCCATGACACCGGCTTGCCGTAAAACTGCCTGATGCCCATCGCCGCAAGGCAGATCGCGAGAACCAGGATCGAGCCGCCGATCACCAGCGGAATGAGCATGAGCACCCGCGCCTCGGGATCGATGGCGCTGCGCGACATCGCGACGGCGGCGCCAAGCGCCGCGACAAACGCGCCGCCGGTCCAGAAACGGGCTGCTTCGAGGTTCGGATAGCTACGCGCGACGTAGGTCCAGATGACACCGATCGCGGTGAAATTGACGACGAAGACGATCCAGAGGGTCGGAACGCTTAGCATGGGTGAGTCCAGGGTGCGCGGTTGCCCGCGTCTTGTGCCCTGTCCCTGATATCGATCATTGTGCGATCCATCACCCGCTCCCGATCCCGTATGTTTCGGAATCTGCCTCCCCCCGAAGCCGGATGCATCCTTGCAGGGTCGCGATTAACGGAGTCTGACCCGCACCGGATAAACCGCGCTGTGGTTGTGAATTGATGAACGCCGCGAACGCGCATGGCGAAACGAAAGCCATTCACGCATCAAGGCGCGTGTCACGTGCGATCGCGAAAGTGAAACGAAAGAGCTTTGCGAGCTGTTAACCCTGACTGCGCGGCCGTCATCCACAGGAAAAAGGGGCGACGCTGTCACGAAGCCTGCACAATGTTGAAAAACAGGCGACAAATTTCAGCGAATCGGCTCGGATTGGAGTCGAGGCTGCGCGCTGGCCTATCGCCGAGCATGCCTCGTGACGTTGACGTCAACTCAAACCCCATGAGGGATGTTATGGCGAAGAAAGCCAAGAAGGCGAAGAAGGCGAAGAAGACCGTAAAGAAGGCCAAGAAGGCGAAGGCCAAGAAGTAGTTCTAAAGTTTGAAGTGGCTCGGGCGGAGCTGCTTCGCCCGAGCTGCCGGTTGAGCTTGCTCCCGGCCCGCACATTCCAGGCTCGTAGCCTAAGCTCCGTATTCAAGCCTCGCATTATTCCAGGTCTGGCATTTCAGCCCTCGCTTCTGTTCTCCGCGCAGCGTGTACGAACCTCAAATCACATTTGTCTGACCTTAGTTTCGCGACACGGCCCCTGCGACCGCACGCCGCAACACTTAGGCATTGACCTAACTTTCCGCGCGAATATAGTTAGCCACATGACTAACCAACAAACCCGCCTTAGCGACACGTTTCGCGCCCTCTCCGATCCGACCCGGCGCGCGGTGCTCGCAACCCTCAGCTCCGGGCCGGCCACGGTCAGCGACCTCGCGCAGCCGTTCGACATGGCGCTGCCGACGTTTCTTCAGCATCTCAAGGTGCTGGAGGAATGCGGCCTCGTCCGCTCGAAAAAGGTCGGGCGGGTGCGCACCTGCCACCTCAAACCGAAGCCACTCGAGGACGCCGAAGGCTGGATCGGCGCGCAGCGCACGCTCTGGACCAGAAGACTCGACCAGCTCGACGATTACCTCAGACAACTCAACGCCATGGAGAAACGAAAGTGACCGCGTACAAAATCGATCCCAAACTCGATCTCGTTCTTGAACGGACCATTGATGTACCCGTCGAACTGGTCTGGAAGGCATGGACCGAGCCGAAGCACCTGATGCAGTGGTTCACGCCCGCGCCGTGGAAAACGGTGGACTGCGAGATCGACCTGCGACCCGGTGGCATCTTTCGCACCGTGATGCGCTCACCCGAAGGGCAGGACATGAACAATATCGGCTGCTGTCTCGAAGTCGTGGATCACCGCAAGCTTGTCTTCACCGACGCGCTTCTGCCCGGCTTCCGGCCGCGCGACGACGGGTTCTTCACCGGCGTTGTCCTCATGGAGCCGGTCACGGGCGGCACGAAGTATACCGCATGTGCAATTCACAAGGACGAGGCCGGGAAGAAAACCCATGAGGACATGGGGTTTCACAACGGCTGGGGCACGGCGCTCGACCAGCTCGTCGCCTATGCCAAGACGAAGATGTGAAGCGAGCCAATTCGTCTCATCAAAAAGGGCGGCATCACTGCCGCCCTTTTCATTCCATGTTGCCTAAAACCCTGGCGAGCGATCACCGCTCCGCAAGACGATCGGCGAAATAGCCGATGGTCTTGCGATAGATGGTCGCCCTGTTCCATTCGCGCATGGCCTCGAAGTTCGCGGTGCCTTCGCCATACGGCTGGCCGCCCTTGAACCCCGCGGTCTTGAGAAGATTGGCGGTGGAAGCAAGCACGTCCGGCACGCTGTGGCGCAGATCGACATGGCCGTTGCCGTCGAAATCGACGCCGTACTTGATATAGGACGACGGCAGGAATTGCGTCTGGCCGAGTTCACCGGCAAACGCGCCGACCAGATCGCGCTGCGGAAGATCGCCGCGCTGGAGAATCTTCAGCGCCGCCAGCAGTTCGCCCTGAAACAGTTCGGTGCGGCGGCAATCATGCGCCATGGTCGTGAGCGTGCGGATCACCGGCATCTTGCCGATATCGCCCTTGCCGAAATCCGATTCCAGACCCCAGATCGCAACCACGATTTCCTTCGGCACGCCGAAGCGCTGCTCGATCCGCCCCAGCAGCGCCGCATGACGCTGCATCATCGCCTTGCCGGTGTTGATGCGCCCGGCGCCGACGCGGGTGGAGACGTACTGCTCGAAGGTCTTGTTGAAGGTGCCGCGCTGGCGGCGGTCGAACGACAGCACCGCGGGGTCCGGCGTCACGCCCGCGAACGCCTGGCTGATCACGCCCTGCGAAATCCCCGCAGCCGCCGCCTCCTGCGACATGGCGGACACGAAGGTCTGGAAATCGCCGCCGCAACGCGCGGCAAACGACGGCGTGGCGGTGGCGAGAAGGAGCGTGGAGAGGACGGCCGCGAACACGCGCATGAAATATGGCTCCATTTGCATAATATCCTGCGATGATGACACGGGATTTGCGTTCGAACAATGACGGCGGCCCGCCGTTCAAATCCCGAATGCGCGTGCAAACTCAACCGGTTCGGCAACCGCCCACGGCGCGTGACATATTCCCGCTCACAAGCGGAGCTAAATTGGGGCAGCGCTGTTTCATGCGGCCTGCGCTTCGACATCAACATTGTCCCGGAGAAGTCACGTGTCCCATCCCGCCCTCACCCCGAATGCCGTCGCCGTCATCACCGGCGGTGCGTCCGGCATCGGCCTCGCCGCCGCCAGTCATTTCGCCAGGCTCGGCCTGAAAGTCTGTATCGCGGATCACGACGACGAGAAGCTCGCCCGCGCAGCTGAACTGCTGACCTACGTGGCGCCCGGCGGCAGCGACAACATCATGTCGCTTGCCATCGACGTCAGCCATCGCGAACAGATCGAACGGCTGGAGTCCGCCGTGCGCGCGCGGTTCGGCGGCACCGATGTGCTGATGAACAACGCCGGCATCCAGCCCGGCAGCCAGATGTTCGGCCCGGCGAATACGTGGCAGCACGTCCTCAACGTCAACCTATGGGGCATCATCCACGGCGCGCAGGTGTTCGCGCCGGGCATGATCGCGCGCGGAGGGCCGGGGCTGATCATCAACACCGGCTCCAAGCAGGGCATCACCACGCCGCCGGGCGACCCGGCCTACAACGTCGCCAAGGCTGGCGTGAAGGCGTTCACCGAGGCGCTGCAGCACGAACTGCGCAACACGCCCGATTGTCAGGTGAGCGCGCATCTGCTGATCCCGGGTTTTGTCTTTACGCGCCTTACCGCGCGCAACCGCACGGAAAAGCCTGCAGGCGCATGGACGGCGGACCAGACCATCGAGTTCATGATCGACAGTCTCGGCAAAGGCGATTTCTATATTCTCTGCCCGGACAACGACGTGCCGCGCGCGCTCGACGAGAAACGCATGACATGGGCGATGGGCGATATCGTGGAGAACCGCCCGCCGCTGTCACGCTGGCATCCGGATTACGCAGAGGCGTTTAAAAAGTTTGTGGAGGGCGGAAAGTAACGCCGCTCACAAATCAACCGGCGCGCGCTCGCCCGGCGGCAGTCAGTTCGGCGATCCGCCCATCGCGCGATTGGTGACGACCTGCGCCGCGATGATGATCCACGGCAGGACCAGTTCAGGAACCAGATAGCCGATCCAGACCGCCGCCGGTTCGGGCAGGCCGACCTTGGTGATCGACAGCACGCGGCCGAGGCCGCCCAGCAGCACCGTAAGCGCGAGCAGGAAGACCAGCGTGTTGTGCTGGCGAATGGTCGCCGCAACCCAGAGCCCGGTCACGCCCGACATCAGATAGATGCCGCCCATGAAGCGATGCACATTGTCGAGCCGCGGCGATGTCTCCGGCTGGCCGAGATACATCTGCAGCGTGCCGCCGAAGATGGCGATGGCTCCCGCCAGAAAAAGACACACCTGCGCGACGCGCTGGCTGAGCAATATCGGTTCACTGGCGGTCATGGCAAAATCCCCGTTTTCAAATCACTTGTTGAAATGCCGCCAGCCTACATGAAAAAACGGGTGCGTATGGAGCGGATCATCGCTTTCATGCCGGAGCGACTGGCCGCCGGGGATTCTCACATTCTCTGCACGGACAACGACGTGCCCCGCGCACTCGACGAGAAACGGATCCTCCGGACGCCGGCAATATCGTGGAAAACCGCCCGCCGCAGTCGCGGTGGCATAAAGACTGGGCGGGGAAGTTTAAGGAGTGGGTGGAGGTGTGATTATGCACTCGATTGACGCTCGCTCAGGCGCACGCGCGGGTTGCTTTTCCGCAAGCACTCAAGCCACCCAACCAACCGCTTCAAATGGAAAAAATCCAAGCAACCAAAAAACCCGATGAAGATTAATCTTGCTTTTCAATCGCATTTTTTGCTTTGTCCGCTTTAGCTTCAGCTATCTGAGCCTTTTTATCCGCTGCAATTGCTGCGATTTGCGCGAGCCTTTGCCGGCGATTATGGCGAGCAACATACCATTCCGAGAATAGCATCTCTATCAAGCCAATAAGCGCTTTAGCCTCACCTTCTTCAACATCAACAATCAAGTTAATGTCTTTCTCCATATGCGCGCCGATATTCCCGATCGAGCGGACGTGGTCAATACTTTCGATAGTTTCAAATGTAACGCCGGATGGCGCTTTATTTTCATCTAAAAGATTTCGGAGTTCTTTTATTTCGCCATCAAGCGTCCCTTTAGCGATGCCGCAAAAGTCGCGTATCATGCCTTGCAAGCAACGACGCGCAAGTGTTGCGCTGGCCTTGGGACTGAGGCTGGATATTCGGCACGCCTCATAATAATCTTCACGTATCGGCTCTGGAATAAATTCAGGTTGAGAAACAGCAGAGGATTCCGGAATAAGTTGCCATTCTTTCAGCCCTTCGCCCAATGCTTCAGATGAGTAACCTTGATCTGTTGCATGCAAGAGGTACAAGTTTAACGTCAGCTTTTTGCAGCCTTCATTTAAACAGGAGATGCCTCTAACGCGAATACCCACTTGGCCGATGTCAAGCTCGGTGAGCCGAAGATGCCCACTCACAAATTTCCAATTCTTGTCAGTTACAATCTGCGGCCTAGAGCAATGAGGGCACGTCCAATTAAACTGTGTCATTAAAATTGACCCAATGTGCTTTGAATAAAGCTGGCTTCATTTTAAAACAGCGGGCTTTTGGCCCGCCGTTTTTCGATGCATGCTTTGTCCGGAAATCAATTATCCAAGAAGCTCCGCAGCTTCCTTGACCTGCTCGGATGCTTCAGCTTGCGCAGCGCCTTCGCCTCGATCTGACGGATACGTTCGCGGGTCACCGAGAACTGCTGGCCGACTTCTTCCAGCGTGTGATCGGTGTTCATGCCGATGCCGAAGCGCATGCGCAGCACGCGCTCCTCGCGCGGCGTGAGCGACGCCAGCACGCGGGTCGTGGTTTCGCGCAGGTTGCTCTGGATCGCAGCATCGATCGGCAGGATCGCGTTCTTGTCCTCGATGAAATCGCCGAGATGCGAATCTTCCTCGTCGCCCACCGGGGTTTCGAGCGAGAGCGGCTCCTTGGCGATCTTGAGAACCTTGCGCACCTTCTCCAGCGGCATGCCGAGCTTCTCGGCCAGTTCTTCCGGGGTCGGCTCGCGGCCGATTTCGTTCAGCATCTGGCGCGAGGTGCGCACGATCTTGTTGATCGTCTCGATCATATGCACCGGAATACGGATGGTGCGCGCCTGGTCTGCAATGCTGCGCGTGATGGCCTGACGAATCCACCACGTCGCGTAGGTCGAGAACTTGTAGCCGCGGCGGTATTCGAATTTATCGACCGCCTTCATGAGGCCGATGTTGCCTTCCTGAATGAGATCGAGGAACTGCAAGCCGCGGTTGGTGTATTTCTTGGCGATGGAAATCACGAGACGGAGATTGGCCTCGACCATTTCCTTCTTGGCCTGCCGCGCTTCGCGCTCGCCCTTCTGCACGCCGTGCACGATCTTGCGGAATTCGCCGATCTCGAGCCCGGTCAATCCGGCCAGCTGCTGGATCTCGTGGCGCAGTTCCTTGATGCGGTCCTTCTCCACCGCGACGAAATTCTTCCAGCCCTTGGCGGCCAGTTTCGAGACGCGGTTGAGCCAGCGCGGATCAAGCTCCGAGCCCACATAATTTTTCAGGAAGTCGTCGCGGCCGACGCCGTGGCTGTCACCCAGACGGAAGAGACGGCCCTCAAACGACACCAGCTTCTTGTTGATGTCGTAAAGCTGCTCGACCAGCGAATCGATACGCGCCTGGTTGAGCCGCAGCGACTTCACCTCGACGACGATTTCGTCCTTCAGCTTCTTGTACTTGCGCTCCTGCGCGGGCGAGAGCGTCTCGTTCTGAAGCTGGTTCTGGATGTCCTGCTCCTGCAGGCGGCGCAGCTTCTTGTACTCGCTTGCGATCTTGTCGAAGGTCTCGACGACCTTCGGCTTCAGCTCGGCCTCGATGGCCGCAAGCGACATCTGGTTCTCGAACTCGTCGTCCTCGTCGTCGTCCGCAGCGGGGCTTGCACCGGCGTCGCCTGCGGCAGGCGCGGGGCGGAACGGCGTCGCCGACGGAGGCGCTGCGGGCGCGGCGGCGGCCTGCGCGGGCATCACCTGCACTGTGCCGTCGGCGTTGATGATGGCATTGGTCTGCTGACCGTCCGGCCCGACGGGGCCGGCGATCATCGCAGGATTCATGTTGTTCTTGGCGTCGGGACCGGCGTAGGTCGCTTCAAGATCGATGATGTCGCGAAGGAAGATCTTTCCTTCGTTGAGTTCGTCGCGCCAGATGATGATGGCCTGAAAGGTCAGCGGGCTTTCGCAGAGTCCTGCGATCATCGCTTCGCGGCCGGCCTCGATGCGTTTGGCGATGGCGATTTCGCCTTCGCGCGACAACAGCTCGACGGTGCCCATTTCGCGCAGATACATGCGGACCGGATCGTCGGTGCGCTCGCCGGGCTCGGACTTCTTGGTTTCGGTGACGGCCTTGGAGGTGACCTCGACGAGTTCGTTGTCGGTCTCGTCGGCTTCCTCTTCCTGCTTCTCCTCGTCCTCGTCCGCGGCGTCGTCGGATTCCGACACGTTGATGCCCATGTCGGAGAGCATCGCCATGATGTCTTCGATCTGTTCGGGCGAGGTGGTGTCGGACGGAAGCACTTCGTTGAGCTGATCGAAGGTCACGAAGCCGCGCTTCTTGGCCTGCTTGATCATCTTCTTGACGGCGGCGTCGGACAGGTCGAGCAACGGCGACGGAGCATCCGCCCCATCCTTCTCAGGAGTCTCGGCGGCCTTCTGATCTTTTTCTTTATCCTTGACCGCTACCGTCTTTGCCTTGATGGCCATTCACTGCTCCTGAAACGCGCTCACGACGTGGGCGTCGCAGCCCGCGTGAAAAATGTTGGTCCGCTTTTATGCGGAAAGGGCGGCGCTTTTGAAGGCACCACCCGGGCCGAATGTGTAGGTATGGCCGAAGGCCGTTAAGCTTCGATTAACCCTGTTTTTGCGGGTAAAAACCCGGTTTGGCGAGTCTTTTTAAGGCCTTGGCGCCGGGTTTAAAGGCCTCCCGCAGCGATTTCGTCAGCTTGTGCGCTGGAACCGGCCCGAGGATTCACCGAAACCCTCGATCAGCGCCTCAAGTCCGTCCACTTCGGCCAGCCGGGCTTTCACATCGCGCAGCCAATTCAGGTTCTGATCGCTGCTGTCTTGCCCTAGCGCCAGTTCGGCGTCCTTGAGTTCTCTAAGTAAGGAGTGCCATTGGCGATGCAAGGCAACAAGCTGGTGCCAGGTGGAAAGAACATCCTCCTGCGCAGCCCCCGCCTGCGCGGCCCAGACATCCTTGGTTGTGAGCGAACGCTCAACACGTTGAATTTGCTCAGAATATCCGGATTTATCGAGACTGGCCCGCAGCCGCGCGCTTTCCGCCGCGGGATCGTCGGTGTGCGAATAATTCGAGAAGGCCCCGATAATGGCGGCGCGCAGCTTGTGTGCCTCGGGATGCGCCAGTTCGAGCGCGGCCGCATCCTCGAGATGATCGTGCAAAAGCCAGGGATGATTAATCAGGGACAGCAGGATCAGGGCCTCGCGCCGCGAGAGCGCGCTGCGCTGGCCGCGCATGATGGAAGACCCCGCGAACTGGGGGCTCGCGACCTGATAGGGCGACCGGTTGATGGTGCGCGGACCTGTGGATAGCCCGCCCCGGGCGTCGTTCCGCCCGGCCCCGCCGGGCACAAACGGCGCGCGCGGCTGAAAACGCCGCCCTGATTCGCTGCCGAAGCCGCCCTGATTTGCGCCCCGGAAACCACCGGCGTTGCCTCGATAGTTTCCCTGATAATTTCCCTGCGGGGCGAACGCATTGCGCAGCCGCTCCGAAAAATCCTGCCGGTAATAGCGCCGCACGACCTCATCGCGGATGCCGTTGGTGAGGTCGTTGATGCGCGCTTCCAGCGCCGCGCGGCGTTCCGGCGTGGCGAAGCTGCCGCCTTCAATCTCGCGCGACCACATCACCTCGGCGAGCGGCTTTGCGACCGCGATGACTTCCTCGATCGCGCCGCGCCCGCCGGAGCGCGCGAGATCGTCCGGGTCCTGCCCTTCCGGCAGCAAGGCGAAGCGCAGACTCTTTCCGGGCTTCAAATGCGGCAGCGCCAGATCGGCGGCGCGGAACGCCGCGCGCTTGCCCGCGCCATCGCCGTCGAAACAGAGGATCGGCTCGTCGGCCATCTTCCACAGCAACGCCAGTTGATTTTCGGTGAGCGCCGTGCCGAGCGGCGCGACGGCTCCGGCAAAACCTGTGGTGACCAGCGCGATCACATCGACATAGCCTTCCGCGACAATCAGCGGCGCGCCGTCATGGGTCGCCTGCCGCGCGGTCGCGATGTTGTAGAGATTGTCGCCCTTGTGAAACAGCGGCGTTTCCGGCGAGTTCATGTACTTCGCGGGCACGTCCTTTTCGAGCGCACGTCCGCCGAAGGCGATGACGCGGTTGCGCGCGTCGGTGATGGGGAACATCACGCGATCCCGGAAACGATCATACGGCACGGGAATCTCGTCGCCCGCGACCAGCAATCCGGCCTCGATCATGTCGTCCACCGGAATGCCGAGGCCGCCCAAATGCTCCTTCAGCGCAAAACGTTCAGCGGGTGCGTAACCGAGGCGGAACTGCAACTGCGTTGCGGGCGAGATGGCGCGGTCGCCGAGATAGCCGCGCGCTTTCGCGCCGTTGCGCGAGGTCAATGTGTCGGCAAAGAATTTCGCGGCGAGGTCCATCACGTCGTAAAGCGTCTTGCGGCGCTGTTCGTGGCGCGCGGCATCCGGCGTCACCGCGGGCAGCGGCATCCCCGCCATCGATGCGAGGCGCTCGACGGCCTCGGGAAAGCCGACGCCTTCGGTTTCCATCACGAAGGAGATGATGTCGCCGTGCTTGTTGCTGGAGAAGTCGTGATAAAAACCCTTCTGGTCGTTGACCGTGAAGGACGGCGTCTTCTCCTGATGGAACGGCGACAGCCCCTTCCATTCCTTGCCCGCCCGCTTCAACTTCACGCGCTTGCCCACGACTTCCGAAACCGGAAGCCGGGCGCGCAGTTCGTCGAGGAATTGGGGCGTGAAGCGCATGAGAATCGGAGCCTTTTCAACCGACCACCAATATAGGCTCGCGGGACCGATCCCCCAACGGAAGCCGGATTGTCCCCGTTCATCACAGGCACTATTGTCCAGCTCCGCCGAAATAACTCAATGAAAGCAAGAAAAATGGCCCCTGCCCCGAAAACGCTGCTCCAGATCGCCGGCGCGCCGCTGCATCCGAGCGCGCTCGATAAATCCGCTCTCGTCATCATCGACGCCCAGCTCGAATACACCAAAGGGAGCCTGCCGCTGGACGGGGTCGACGCCGCCATCGTCGAAGCCGCCAAGCTGCTGAAACTGGCGCGGGAGCGCGGCGTTCCGGTGTTCCATATCGTCCAGCACGCGCCGTCGGGCCGTCCGCTGTTCGCGGAGGACGGACCCACCGCCGCGATTGTCTCGCTGCTGACGCCCGCCGCCGGCGAAGTCGTGGTGCGCAAGAACCTGCCGAATTCATTCGCCGGCACCGATCTCGATGCGCTGGTGAAAAGCACCGGCCGCAGCGAACTGATCCTGGCGGGCTTCATGACCCACATGTGCGTCAGCGCCACCGCCCGCGCCGCGCTCGATCTGAAATACCGCACCACCATTGTCGCCAACGCCACCGCGACGCGCGATCTGCCGGATCCGCTCGGCGGCACCATCCCGGCGAGCGTGGTCCATCGCGTGGCGCTGTCGGAACTCGCGGATCGTTTTGCCATCGTGGTGAAGGACACCGCGGCGTTGACGGCTGCGGCGCAGGCCGTGGCCTGAGCTACGGCTCCACCGCATCGAACCGGCCGGACACGATGCGCGTCAGCTTTTCGACGGGCCAGTTGTAGACATAGACCCATGCCTCAACACTGGTCCCGTCGGACAGCATTACAGTTTGAAGACGCCGCAGATACTGGGTGGGCTCGGCGTCATTCGGGCCGCATCCCTCGTAGCGGTCCAGCGCCGTCAAAAGAACCGTGTCCGGCAACTCGTAGACGTCGCCGGCGACCCATTCATCGGGCACGCTGGACGCAACGACGCCCGGATAGTGCGTGATGCGATAAAGCCGGCCGTTGTAACGCGCCGCGCCCAGATAGCTCGCACGCGCTGCAAGCTCCTGCGCCATCGGATGCGACGAACCACGCATCAGGGTGCCATAGACGAACAGACGTTCGGTCATCGCTGGTCAGCCGGCTTTCGTTTCGACGATCTCATCGCTGATGATCAGAAATTTCTGCAGGACCATCTGCCCGAAAGTCGTCGAGATCGCAACATCGGCCGCGTCGCGCCCGGTACCCATCACGATACGGCCGATGCGCGGCTTGTTGTGGCGCGCGTCGAACGTGTACCACTTGCCGGACAGATAGACCTCGTACCAGCCCGACAGATCCATCGGCGCCGGATCGTAGGGAATGCCGATGTCTCCCATGTAGCCGGTGACATAGCGTGCCGGAATGTTCATGCAGCGGCACAGCGTCAGCGCCAGATGCGCGAAATCGCGGCAGACGCCCTGTTGCTCCTGAAACACATCGTAGGCGGACTTGGTCGGCCGCGCCTGTTGGTAGTCGAACCGCACGTGGTTGTGCACCCATGCATTGATCGCCTGCACACGCTCCCAGCCGGGCGGCGTGTTGCCGAACTGCGCCCACGCGAAATCGGTGAGCCGGTCGGTCTCACAATAGCGGCTCGCCATCAGGTAAAGCAGCACTTCGTCGGGCAGTTGCTCGATCGGCATCTGTTGGGCTTCGGGCACGATCGCGTCGGGCATTCCGGTGTCGCGTACCAGCGCCTCTAGCTTGAACGTGATGCCGCCCGGCGGCGCGGTGAGCCGCCCGCAGATATTGCCGAAGCTGTCATGATAATAGCGGATGCGCACGTTCGGATCGGTGACGATGGTCTCTTCGCCGACAATGTCGCGGGCGCGCGACGGATGTATCCGCATCATAACGACCATCGGCGTTTCCGCCACGGCGCCGTAGGAAATCTCGAACCCGACCCGGATCAGCATGCGGCTTCCTTCACATCTTCGCCCACGGAAAGCACATGGATCGTCACGTCCATCCCGAGATGGGCATCGGCCGGCCCCATGTAAGTGCCGTGAAGCGGGATCGCCTGTTGCGGATCCCGCGCCACCGCGACGCGGATGAGATCGCGATTGCCGACGATGCCGTTGGTCGGATCGAACTCGACCCAGCCCGCGCCCGGCAGATAGGCCCGCACCCAGGCGTGTGTCGACCCGCCGCCGACATAGCCGTGCGCCTCGTCGCCGGGAATGAAAATGTAACCGCTGACAAAACGCGCGGCGATGCCGAGACGCCGCAGCGCCTCGATCATGAACAGCGCGAAATCGCGGCAGGTGCCCGAGCCGATGCTGAGCGTATCAAGCGGATGCTGCGTGCCGTGCTCATGGCGCTTGCGATAACCGAACGACTGCCGCACGCCATGGGTCATGCCGATCAGCAGGTCCAGCGTCCGCGTTCGGTTGCCGTCGCTCAGGAATTGCCGCCCCCATGCCGCCAGCGCGCCGTCCGGATCGCTGTATTGCGGCGTCATCGAAGGCGTGAGGTCCGCCAGTTCCTCATGATCGTAGACGAACGGATAGTAATAGGCGTTATCGTCCGGGGTGAGGACGACCTCGTCCAGCGGGTAATGCTCGACGGTCACGGTGGAGTCGAACACCAGCCGGTCCGATGCGGTGTCGAAGTCAGCGATGGCGACGCTGTTGCCGAAGACATCATGAATCCGGCGCAGCGAGGACGGCTGCGGCGAGATGTCGAGCCGCTCCGACAGCACCCGGAGATCGTGGCCGTCGCGCGGACGCAGCATGACCCGATGCTCGCCGAACGACACCGGGCGGTCGTAGCGATACTCGGTCTTGTGGTGAATCGTCAGCAGGGGCATCGTGGCATTTGCGTCGGAAATGTTCATATCTTCAGATCGTACACGCTATCCGGCTTTGATTCCGGCTCATTGTTGGGCTTGAATGCCGCAGCACTAGGCAAAAAAAACGAGGAATAGCCCTGCCCGACGAACCCGACACCTTACGACTCCTTGGCGACGACGAAGTTCCGCCGGTGCTCGAGGAAAATGCCGCGAGCCGTTCGCCGTTCCTTTTCACCTGCGATCATTACGGACGCCTGATTCCCCGCGCGCTCGGCGAGCTCGGCGTGACAGCCGACGAACTGGAACGGCACATCGCCTGGGACATCGGCATCGCGGGTGTCGCGACATTGCTCGCGAAGGACATGGACGTCCATCTGATCGCGCAGCGCTATTCGCGGCTGGTGATCGACTGCAACCGGCCGTTCGACAGTCCGGGCTCGATCCCGCTGATCAGTGAAGCAACCGAGATTCCCGCCAATGGCGGACTCAACCACGAGCAGGTGACCGCGCGCCGGCAGGCGGTGTTCGCACCCTATCATGCGCGCATCGCGCAGGTGCTGGACCGCCGCAAGGCGCAGGGACTGCCCACGATTCTGGTGTCGCTGCATTCGTTCACGCCGGTCTACGCCGGCATCGCGCGGCCATGGCACATCGGCACGCTGTACAACCGCGACGCGCGGCTGCCGCATCTGCTGCGCGACATGCTGCGCAAGGAAGGCGACCTCGTGGTCGGCGACAACGAGCCTTATGCGGTCAGCGACGCGACCGACTACACCATCCCGGTGCATGGCGAACGACGCAACCTCATGAACACCGGCATCGAGATCCGGCAGGACCTGATTGCGGACCAGAGCGGCCAGCACCAATGGGCGGAACGGCTCGCGCGGCTTTTACGCGAAATCGAAGAGACACTGCACGCCCGAAAACTGATGCCGGCGGAGTGACGCGCTAACCCTTGACCGCCACGTAATACGCGATGCCCCAGATCGCGATGGCGGAAAGCCACATGATCCACACACCGCTCGCGCGCGGCTCCAGCACCGCCTCCGACGGATTTTGCGGATTGACGTAGACGTCGACGATTTTGCCGTCGGGATATTTTTTCGCGAGGCGCTCCATCATCCAGCGCGATGACGAGGTCACCTGCCCGCCGTAGTTCGCCTGCGTGCTGGAATAGTCGATGTTGTTGTAGCGATAGGCATACGACACCTTTGACTGGAACTGGGTCGTGCCGCGCGTGCGGCCTTGCTCGGGCGCGGCGCGGAATTCTTCGAGACCGGACGTCTTGATTCTCCCCTGCACCACAGGCCATTTTCTCGCAAGCGAGGCCCGGCGATGGAACGCCAGCGCGAACAGCGCGATCGCAGCGCCGAACGCGCCAAGCGCCACCGTCATGCCCGACATTTCGGGCCGGGGCAGTTGGGTCGAAACAAAATCGGTCAGCTTGTGAAAACCGATCGCCGAGCCAAACACCAGCCCGACTGCAATCACCACCATCCAGCCGATGCAGCCCCACATGCCTTGCGGCATGTCGCGCTCAAGCACCGCCTCGCCGCGCTTGCTCGGGTTGTAATAGACCGTCACGGCCTTGCCGACGGGATAGCGCGCGATTGTTTCGGCGACCTCGAAATTTCCGCGATCCTCACCGATGCTGACGCGGTTGTTGCGATAGGTCTGCCCGGCCACGGCATATTCGTAAGTGATATTCGCGAAATTGCGCTCCTCGAAGCGGTGACCGATCTCGCGGTCGCTGTCGATCACCTTCACCTTCCGCACTTCGGATTTCGAGACGACAACCTTGCCGGGCGCACTCGGCCAGTCGCTCGCGGCGCGGACTTCGAGATATTTGTAGATCGCCGCGACCACGATGAGGCCGACGGGCGCCAGCAACATCGCGTAAACGAACCACGGCAGATCCGGCAGCATGTTTACCTCGCACGCGAGAGCGCGAGCCAGATACCGCCGCCGATCATGAAGCCGCCGGAGATGCGCGACACCAGCCGCGCGCGTTGCGCCGAAAGGATCTTGCCTGCGCGCCCGGCGAGCACCGCATAGGCGCCGTCGGTCAGCGCCGCAATGACGGTGAAGGTGACGCCGAGCAACACCACCTGCGGCAGGTGATCCTGCTTCATGTCCACGAACTGCGGAATGAACGCGCCGAAGAACACCAGCACCTTCGGATTGCTCAGCAGCACCAGAAAGCCCTGAAGAAAGAATCCGCCACGCGGCGGCGGTGGCGGCTGATCGGTGTTGTCCAGCATAGCCGGGGCCCGTATCAGCTTGACGCCGAGCCAGACCAGATAGGCCGCGCCCGCAAACCGCACCCATTCGAACCAGTAGCCCATGGTCGACATCAGTGTTGTCAGACCGACGGCGATGATTCCGATGATGATGACAAGGCCGAGCTGCGCGCCGGCGATGTTGGTCAATGCCGCGCGCGTGCCGTGACGAAGGCCGTTGGCGATGACCAGCGTCACGATCGGCCCCGGCAGGATTGCCAGCGCAATGCAGGCCGCGACATAGGCGAGATAGACTTCAAGCGACATGATGGTCCCCGATGCACACGGCGGCATCAAAGAGTGAGACGCGGCGCGAATGCAAGGGGTTCATCCCCGTAACAAACGATTTGAGGCGGCGCTTGACAGGCAACCATTTGGTTGCCTATTATCTCAACGATGGATGAAGTCTTCAAGGCGCTGGCGGATGCGTCACGGCGGTCGCTGCTGGATCGGCTTCATGCCCGCAACGGCCAGACGTTGCTCGAACTCTGCGACGGCCTCGCCATGACGCGGCAGGCCGTGACCAAACATCTGGCCATTCTGGAAGCGGCCAATCTCGTGACGTCGCTCAAGCACGGCCGCGAGAAGCTGCACTACCTCAATCCCGTTCCGATCCACGAGATCGGTGAACGATGGATCAGGAAATTCGAGCGCAGCAAGCTCGCCGCGCTCAGCGACCTAAAACGTCAACTGGAGAAGCGTGATGCGTAAGCCGGAATTCGTCTACACGACGTTCATCAAGACCACGCCGGAGAAACTCTGGCACGCCCTGACCGACAGGGAATTCACGGAAAGCTACTGGTTCGGCTGCCACCTGACGTCGGATTGGAAGATCGGTTCTCCGATGCAGATGCACAGGAATGGCAAGGTGGTGAACGAATGCGTCATTCTCGAATCAGATCCGCCGCGCAGACTGTCCTACAGCTGGCATTCGGTGTTCGACGCGGAAATGATCAAGGAAAAGCCGTCGCGGGTGACGTTCGTCATCGAGCCGGACGGCACCGCGGTCAAGCTCACCGTGACCCACGAGGATTTTGCGGACGGCAGCAAGACGCTGCCCAGCATTTCCGGCGGATGGCCTCTGGTGCTGTCCAGCCTCAAGAGCATCCTTGAAACCGGCAAACCGCTCGATTTCGATTTGGCGCGCGACGCAGAAACATAGGAGCCCGTCGTGGACATCAGCAAGTTCAAACCCTCGCTCGTCTATACGATCTACATTGCCTCGACGCCCGAGAAGGTGTGGGAAGCGCTGACGTCGGCCGAGTACAGCCGGCAGTATTTCTCCGGCTTCGGCGTGGAGGTCGAGGAGCGCGTCGGCGGCGCGTTTGTGCTGCGTGCGCCGGACGGCTCGATCCACATCAGCGGCGAGGTCATCGCCTACGATCCGCCGCGCAAGCTGATCGTCACCTTCAACGTCAACTGGCCCGGTCTCATCGAGGCGCTCGGCGAAACACTTGTGACCTACGAGATCGAACAGGCGGGCGATGCCGTGCGCCTGACGATGTCCGAGGCCAACGACCGGCCGATCGACGAGGACATTCTCTCCGGCGGCCGCGCGGGCTGGCCCGCGATTCTCTCCAGCCTCAAGAGCGTGCTGGAAACCGGCAAGCCGCTGGCGATCAAGATGGAGCCGCCGCAGCGAATGCTGGCGGCGCTGAAGAAGATGGGGATCAGGATTCCGGGCTAGCCCAGCGCCCGCAAATCGCGGCGCAGCACCTTGCCGGTGGCGGTCATCGGCAGGCTGTCCGCGAACTGGATGTGGCGCGGATATTCGTGGGCGGCGAGTTGCACCTTGACGAAATCCTGAATCTCTTTCGCCAGCGCATCGCCTGCCGTGAAGCCCGGCCGCAACACGATCCAGGCCTTGATCGCTTCGGTGCGGATCGGATCGGGAATTCCGACCACGGCGGACATCGCCACCGCCGGATGTTTCATCAAGGTGTGTTCGATCTCCGCAGGACCGATGCGATAGCCCGCACTGGTGATCACGTCGTCCTCGCGGCTGACGTACCAGAAATAACCATCGTCATCCTGCACGCCGAGATCGCCGGTCAGCAGAAAGCCGCCGGCGTATTTCTTCGCGGTCGCATCGGGGTTCTTCCAGTACTCGATCATCGTGACCGGATTGGGCACGCGCACGCCGACGATGCCGCGCGCGTTGCGCGGTTGCTCCTCGCCGCGCTCATTGACGATACGCACATCGAAGCCCGGCGTCGGCTTGCCCATCGAACCCGGCTTGATCGGAAACAGTCTTGAATTGTTGCCGAGCACCAGATTGCACTCGGTCTGGCCGTAGATTTCATGGACGTTGACGCCGAACGTCGCGTTCACCCACTCGATCAGTTCGGCGCCGAGCGACTCGCCACCGGAGAAGATGCTGCGTAGCTTCACGCCGTCATGTTTGACGCCGGCCTGCCGCATCAGCTTCAGCGCGGTCGGCGGCAGGAACACGTTGCGCACGCCATGATCGGCCATCAGCTGCATCGCCGCCTGCGGCTCGAACTTCTTGGCGCGATGACCGAGCATCGGCACGCCGTGATACCACGCCGGAAACAGCGCATCGAACAGCCCGCCGATCCAGGCCCAGTCCGCCGGGGTCCACATCAGGTCGCCCGGCTTCGGGAAAAAATCGTGCGCCATCTCGACATTCGGCAGATGCCCGAGCAGCACGCGATGAGCGTGAAGCGCGCCCTTGGGATTTCCGGTGGTGCCGGAGGTGTAAATGATGATCGCGGGATCGTCCGCGCCGGTATCGACGGTCTCGAAATCCTCGGAGGCATCCTCGATGGATTGCCAGAACGACCGCGCGCCCGCATGGATCGCGCCGTCGGTGACGTAGATGTCTTGCAGATGCGGCAGCCGCTCGCGGATCTTCGACAGCTTCTCGAAGCCGCCCGCGTCCGTAATGACAGCCTTCGCGCCGCTGTTGGAGAGCCGGAATTCCAGCGCGTCCTCGCCGAACAGCGTGAACAGCGGGACCGACACGCAGCCGGAGCGGAACGCGGCCAGATGCGCGATCGGCAATTCCACCGATTGCGACAGAAACACCGCGACGCGGTCGCCGCGCACGATGCCATCCGCCCTCAGCACATTGGCGAACCGCTTCGACAGCGCGCTCATCTCGTCGAACGACAGCCGCTGCGTGCCGCCGTCTTCATCGGCATAGATCAGCGCCAGCCTGTCGGAGCCATCGGCGTGACGGTCGCATGCGGCCGTCGCGATGTTGAATTGCGCCGGGATGTCCCAGCGGAAGTTTTTAGTGAGATCGTCGTAGCTGTCGGTTTCGGTGAGCATGGGCACGTCTCCCGATTGATCGCGACGCATTACCCCGCCAGCGCAGCCTTCACCAGTCCGCTGGCCTTGCCGAAATCCATCTGGCCCGCGTACTTCGCCTTCAGTGCGGCGATCACCTTGCCCATGTCCTTCATGCTGGCGGCGCCCGTCTCGGACACGGCCGCGGCGATCGCGGCTTTCACCTCGTCGTCCGACATCTGCTTCGGCAGATAGGCGGCGATGACCGCGATTTCCTCGCGCTCCTGCGCCGCGAGTTCCGGACGGCCGCCCTTGTCGTAAAGCTCGACGGATTCCTGACGCTGCTTGATCATCTTTTGCAGCACCCCGAGAATGTCCTCGTCGCTCAGCGGCGGCTTGCCCTGCCCGCGTGCCTCGATGTCCGAGTTCTTCAGCGTCGAGTTGACCATGCGCAGCGTCGAAAGCTTGCGCTCGTCCTTCGCCTTCATGGCATCCTTGACGGCGTTGTTGATGTCATCGCGCAGCATCGGTGTCTCCCTCGCGGCAAATCGGATTGCCGTTGATTTAGGGGGTTTTGCGCGCCCGCACAACCGACACGGCTACATCTCCAGCCAGTCGAGCAATGCTTCGGTCACCGCCTGCGGCTTCTCCAGCTGCGGGAGATGGCCGCAATCGGGGATCGTGACCAGCTTCGCGCCCGCGATGCCGTTGGCGATCTCGGTGGACATCTCGTTCGGCACCATGTTGTCGGTGTCGCTGGTCAGGACCAGCGTCGGACACTTGATCTGCGCCAGCGTCGGCCGGGAATCCGCCCGCGTCATGATGGCTTCGAGCTGCCAGACGAATGCATCGGGTCCGACGTCATCGGCCATATCGAGCACGATCCTGTGCAGATGCGCGTCGCGCGCCAGCGCCGGATGCACGAACTTCTCGAACAACCGGTCCATCACCGCGCGGTATCCGCCGGCCTTGACCTCGGCGATCCAGCCGCGGCGGCGCTCGGCGGCCTCCGGCGTTTCCGGCCGCGCCGACGTATTCAGCAAGGCCAGCCGCGCGATCCGCTCGGGCGCCTGGCGAAACATTTCGAGCACGATGTAACCGCCCATCGAGTGACCCGCGAGCGCAAAGCGCAACGGCGCTTCGGCGAGAATGCGCCGCGCGATCGCCGCCATGTCGCCGCCACGGGCCTGGTTGGCGTGCACCACCGAACTCACGCGCCACAGCTCAGGAACCTGCGGCGCGTAAATGCGCGGCGAGCAGGCGAGACCGGGGACCAGCACGACGGGAAGTGAATTCGGCATGTGACACTCCTGGACCTACGCCACGCCGCGCTTGCGGCCTTCCCAATAAGGTGCGCGCAGCGCCTTGCGGTCGATCTTGCCAAGTCCGGTCACGGGAATGACCTCGACGAAATCGATGGTCTTCGGCGACCACGGCGCACCGCGCTTGTCCTTGACGTGCGCCTGCAATTCCTTCGCGTCGTTGTTCGCGCCGGTCTTGAGCACCACGAAGGCTTTCACCGCCTCGCCCCACTTGTCGTCGGGAATGCCGATCACGGCGGCAGACGCCACCGCGTGATGCGACATCAGTGCGTCCTCGACCTCGCGCGGATAGATATTAAAGCCGCCGGAGATGATCATGTCCTTGGTGCGGTCGACGATATAGTAATAGCCCTCGGCATCCTTCACCGCGACGTCGCCGGTGTGCAGCCAGCCGCCTCTTAGCGTTTCAGCGTTGGCGTCCGGGCGCTTCCAGTAGCCGTCCATCACCAGCGGCCCGCGGACACAGATTTCGCCGGGCTCGCCGATGCCCACTTCCCTCATGTCCGCGTCGAACAATTTCACATCCACAAAGGGGCTGGCGCGACCGCAGGAGCCGAGCCGTCCGGGCTTGGTCTCGTCATGATCGATCTTGCGCATCGACGTAATGACCTGCGGCGCTTCGGTCTGGCCGTACAACTGCACGAACACCTTGCCGAAGATTTTCATGCCTTCCATCAGGCGATCCGGCGACATCGGCGCCGCGCCATAGACGATCATCTCCAGCGACGACATGTCGTGACGCTTGCGCAAGTCCTCGTTGTCGATCAGCGCATAGATCAGCGTCGGCACGAGGAAGGTCGCGTTGATTTTTTCGGCAGCGACGACGCCAGCATAAACTTCCGGTTCGAAGCCCTGCACCAGCCGCATCAACCCGCCGCGCATCATCACCGGAAACAGCGTGACACCGGCGGCATGGCTGATCGGGGTCGCGGCCAGAAAGCGGATCTGCTCCGGCCAGTCCCAATCCGAATACAGCAGCAGCGTCATCGTCACCAATGAGCGGTGCGACAGCATCACGCCCTTGGAGCGGCCGGTGGTGCCGCCGGTATAGGCCAGAAACGCGATCTCGTGAGACGAGCTTTCGTCGACCAGCGGGGCGGGTTCGGCCTTGGCGAGATCCGGCAGCACGTCGCGCACGCCGTCCATCGGCCCCAGCGAATAGATATTTTTGAGCGAAGGCACGCGGCTTTTGATCGCAAGGCCGCGCGGGCCGAACTTCGCGCCTTCCACGATCAGGAGATCGATCTCGGCATCTTCAATAATAAAGGCGTGGTCGTCCTCCGCCGCCATCGGATGCAGCGGCGTGTAGCGCACGCCCATCACCAGTGCGGCGCAGATCGCGGCCCAGGATTCGGCGCGGTTGCTGGCCAGAATCGACAGCGCGCTGCCCTTCTTCAGGCCGAGCGAGCGGAACAGGCTGATGAAACGGCCGACCGTGTCACCGAATTCACGGTAGTTCCATCGCACCTTGCCGTCGGCCATGGCCGGTAAATCGCCGAACCGCGCCACCGCATTGACGATCAGATTACCGATCGTTCCGCCCGAATGGAGCGCGCGCGTATCCGGCACGCCGTGGATTGAACTCATGAATCCTGTCTCCTGCCTGATACGGCTCTTGGCACGACCGCTTCACGCAGATTAGGGGGCTCATGCGGTCTGTCAAATATGCGGAAACTGCATGTGAATCGGGGTTTTCTTCCTTTGACGCGCCGCGGCGCAGGGGTTATGTGATGCGCTTATGACGACATCAGACAATTCCTCAGCCTGGCCGGACCTCAAGTCGACCGCGCTCCTCGTGCTTGCCGACGGCACCGTGCTTGAGGGCTCCGGCCTCGGCGCGGAAGGCCATGCAGTCGGCGAAGTCTGCTTCAACACGGCGATGACCGGATATGAGGAAATCCTCACCGATCCGTCCTATGCCGGGCAGCTCATCACCTTCACATTTCCCCACATCGGAAATGTCGGCACCAACGACGAAGACATCGAGACGGTGAACATGGCGGCGACGCCGGGCGCACGCGGCGTGATCCTGCGCGCGGCGATCACCGACCCGTCGAACTACCGTTCCGTCAAGCATCTCGATGCGTGGCTGAAGGCGCGCGGCATCATCGGCATCTCGGGTATCGACACACGCGCGCTGACCGCGCTGATCCGCAGCAAGGGAATGCCCAACGCCGTGCTGGCGCACGCCAAGGACGGCAAGTTCGATCTGCACGGCCTCAAGGAAGAAGCCCGCGAATGGCCCGGCCTCGAGGGCATGGACCTCGTGCCGATGGTGACCAGCGCGCAGCGCTTCACCTGGGACGAAACGCCGTGGGAATGGGAAAAAGGTTTCGGCAAGCTCGACAAGCCTGAGTTCAATGTTGTCGCCATCGATTACGGCATCAAGCGCAACATCCTGCGCCTGCTCGCGGGCGAAGGCTGCAAGGTCACGGTCGTGACCGCGAAAACATCCGCCGAAGATATCCTGGCGATGAAGCCGGATGGCGTGTTCCTGTCGAACGGCCCCGGCGATCCGGCGGAAACCGGCAAATACGCCGTGCCCGTGATCCAGAAAGTCATCGCATCCGGCACGCCGACCTTCGGGATCTGCCTCGGCCACCAGATGCTCGGCCTCGCTCTCGGCGGCAAGACCGTGAAGATGCATCAGGGCCATCACGGCGCCAACCATCCGGTGAAAGACCTCACCACCGGCAAGGTCGAGATCACGTCGATGAACCACGGATTCGCGGTCGACAAGACCACGCTGCCGAAGAATGTCACGCAGACGCATATCTCGCTGTTCGACGACTCGAACTGCGGCATCGCGCTGGCCGACAAGCCGGTGTTCTCGGTGCAGTATCACCCGGAAGCATCACCTGGCCCGCGTGACTCGCACTATCTGTTCAAGCGGTTCGCGGACCTGATGCGCGAGAAAAAGCGGGCGTGATTTACGACTTGGCCGCGCTCAGTTCGGCCCAGTCGAATTCCTCTTCCAGCCGATGAAATGCGTCGTCGCCGATCTCGCCTGAGTCGCGCATCTCGAACAGCACCCGCCGTGCAGCCGTGATCGCCTGACGCCGCAGCGGATCCGCCGGAAGCTCGCTCGACGTCAGGCCGTCCGGATTGCTCTCCGATTGTTCGAGCATTTGCCGATATTCGAGCCGCAGCAGTTCCGCCTCGGCGGACGTGTTGCCGTCGAAGGACTCGAGCGCCGCATGGAACGCGGCGCGGCGCGCCCATCCCACCTCGTGACCCACCGGATCGCCATCATCGAGCGCAAGCCATGCCACCAGCGGGCGCAGCGTCAGGCCCTGAATCACAAGCGTGCCCAGCACCACTCCGAATGCCGTGAGCAGGATCAGATCGCGATAGGGAAATCCCTCCGGCAAGGCAAAGGCCGCGGCAAGCGTGACAATGCCGCGCATCCCGCACCATGAAACCAGCACACCACCCTTCATGCTCGGCGGACTGAGCGAGGCGCGATGGGGCTTGAGCCCGAACCGCGCGACGATGGCCCGCATCACCGTGTAGTAGCTCATCACCCAGACGATCCGGGTCAGGATCACGGCGGCCAGCACGCTGGCCGCAACGAGAACGTAGTTCTGCCGGACCGTGCTATCGAGATTTTCCCAGATCGGCCGCAACTGCATCCCGATCAGCACGAACGCCATGACGTTGAGCAGAAAGACCATCGTCTCCCACACGGCATAGGACGGCACGCGCAGCCGCGCGGGCGTATAGGCTGGAACGTTGCGGGCGAGCGTGACCGCATAGACAACGATGGTGAGAATGCCGGAGAGATCGAGTTTCTCGGCGGCAATCCACACGGTGAAGGTGCCGGCGAACTGCATGATGATGGTTGTCGGCACGTCCCTGATGCGTGCAGTGACCAGCATCGAGAGCCGCGCGAGGATGTATCCCGCGACAAGGCTGCCGATGATCGCGACAGCCAGCGAAGGCACGAGGTGGCTTGCGCTCAGCGACGAGGCGAGCGCCGCGCCGACTGCGACGCGATAGATCAGCAGCGCGCTGGCGTCGTTGA
Organism: Afipia sp. GW821-FHT04G03; assembly: GCF_059419985.1. Classification (NCBI taxonomy): domain Bacteria; kingdom Pseudomonadati; phylum Pseudomonadota; class Alphaproteobacteria; order Hyphomicrobiales; family Nitrobacteraceae; genus Afipia; species Afipia sp. GW821-FHT04G03. The sequence goes on from NZ_JBWKSV010000004.1 coordinate 477,857, forward strand.
GCAGACTTTCGCCTTCGAGAATTTTCAGGGTGCGATACGGCAGCTTGACGCTGCGCAGGATCGCGGTGGCGGCGGCGGCATCCGGCGGCGCGACGATGGCGCCGAGCGCAATCGCCGCGGCCCATGGCATTGCCGGCATCAGCCAGTGCGCGACGAACGCGACTGTCGCCGTGGTGACCCCGACCGCCGCCAGCACCAGCATCGTGACCGGAAGCCAGTTGTCGCGCAGGTCGCGCATCGAGGTGTCGAACGCGGCGTCGAGCAGCACCGGCGCCACGAACAGCGCCAGCGCCAGGTCAGGCTCCAGCGTCCAGTTCGGCGAATTGGGCAGAAATGCAATGCCGATGCCGCCAAGCGCGAGAAACGTCGGATAGGGCACGCCAAGCCGTCGCGCCAGCGCCGACAGCAGCATGGCGCCGAGCATCAGGCCGATGAACCATTCAAAAGCGTGCAAGTCAGCGCCCCGTTGTGTCGTCCCCGCGAAAGCGGGGACCCATACTCACTCACCCATCGTCGGAAACTATTCTAACGCCAGCGGGCCGAAAGCAACACGGCGATTATGGGTCTCGCTATCGCTGGGCGGACGTGGACAGATGACAAACTCCACGCCGCCATGGACGGCAACCGCACTTGCGCGCGCGGGACGAAACTTCTAGGTTTAAATGATAATCATCATCTAATAGCCACGAGCACGATCCGATGACCTCCCCGCCGATTTCAGGCTTTGATTTCTTCAACGGCATCAAGAACGGCACGGTGTCGCCGCCGCCGATGGCGCAACTGTTCGGCATCGAGATCGTCGAGGTCGAGCCCGGCCATATCGTGCTGACCGCGACGCCGAAGGCCGAACACAATAATCCGATGGGGATCACGCATGGAGGCTACGCCGCCGTGCTGCTCGACACCTGCATGGGCGGCGCGATCCATTCCGCGCTGAAGCCGGGTCAGGGCGTGGTGACGCTCGAATACAAGATCAACTTCATGAGGCCGATGTCGCCGAAAACCGGGCTGGTGCGCGGCGAAGGCCGCGTCATCCACACCGGCCGTCAGGCGGGCATGTCGGAAGGACGTTTGTTCGATTCCGCGGGCAAGTTGCTGGCGCACGGCACAACAACTTGCCATATCGTCGAGATGAAAGCGTAACTCTTACCCGGGTATGATCTGATCCGAAAACCGGTTTCCACTTTGCGCTAACGCGGCCCTTCGGGTCGGGATCGTGCCTTTACGCCTCGTTGCCGCCCTCCTGGCGGGTCGCCTCGAACAGGAACCAGGTCCGCCGCTCGGTCTCGTCGATGAAGTTCTCGAGGATGCTGGCGGACGCGACGTCGTCGGCATCGTCGCAAACCTTGTGCGCCTTGCGCATGGCCGCGGCGACCTTCTTGTTGTCTTCCATCAATTCGCGAAGCATCTCGCGCGGCGGCACGAACTTCTCGTCATTGTCCTTGATGGTCTGGAGCTTCGCGATCTGGCCGATGGAGCGGATGGTCGTGCCGCCGATCTTGCGGACCCGTTCAGCCAACTGGTCGGTGGTAGCGAAAATCTGGTCGGACTGCTCGTCGAGCAGAAGGTGGTAGTCGCGGAAATGGCGGCCACTGATATGCCAGTGGAAATTCTTGGTCTTCAGGTAGAGGGCAAAGGCATCCGCCAGAAGCGTGTTGAGCGCGGCCGAGACCTTGGTGACATCGGCGCTGTCGAGGTCGGTCGGTGTATCGAGATCAGCCTTTACGGAATTCTTGGTTTTACTCACGGCGAGCCTTCCTGTTACGAGGGTGACGAGAGAACTGGACCGGCGAGTGGACTTCGTTCGCCAGACCATCTAACGCATCCTACCCCCCGCCGGTTCCATGCGGGAACCCTGACCTGAAGGCACGATTTTCTCCCCGGAGTTAAGTTCACTTTCGGGACGTGCCCAATCCGGACAAGCCGATGGACGACTGGATCGACTACTACGATTCAACGCACACGATTTACGTCAACAAGCTGCATCGCGACGTGCATTTTCGCGTGATCGCGAACGACATTCTGGCATATGTCCCATCGCCGGACGCCGTGGTGCTCGACTATTCCTGCGGCGAGGCCTTGTCCGCAGCGCAGGTCGCAGCGTCCTGCCGCGAACTCATTCTCGCCGAGCCTGCGCCCGGCGTGCGCGGACGCCTGACCGCCCGCTTCGGCCCGAACCCGAAAATCGCCGTCCGCTCGCTCGATGACCTTGCGCAATTGCCGAACGCCTCGGTCGATCTCGCCGTGATGATTTCGGTCGCCCAGTACATGACACCGGCCGAACTGGACCGCGCCCTCGGCCTGATGCGGCGCGTGCTGAAGCCCGGCGGCCAGCTCGTGCTCGGCGATATCCTGCGGCCCGAGGTCGGCGCCGTGACCGACGTGATCGCGCTGCTCAGGCTCGCGGCCAAGAACGGCTTCCTGACCGACGCACTGTGGGGTCTGGCGCGCACTGCGCTGTCGGATTACTGGCAGTTGCGCCAGAGCATCGGGTTGCAGCGCTACAGCGAAGCCGACGCGATCGCGAAGCTGACGGCGGCAGGTTTTTCCGCGACGCGCGCCAAAACCAACGTCGGCTACAATCCCGCGCGCATGACCTTCGTAGCCAAACCCCGAACCTGACACCGCCTAATTAAGGCAGATCCGCAAGCAAGTTTTAACTCTAAAAGCCGTTCAGGATGGTGGACCGCAGCGTCGCACGGTAGATTCGTTCATGGTCCGGTGGCGGAAGTCGACGCGGGAGCTGTGCAAGGCTTTTTATCCTGGTTCAAATCCAGGCCGGACCTCCAATCTCCCTTCAATCTCCCCGGCATCGGGTTGCAGCCGATAACCTGCATGAAATTGCCGGTTGATCGCGGCTTTTAAGGTCTTTCACCGCTCAGGAATCTGGTCTAAAGACAGCCCGCGCGCATGGCTAACCCCAAGCGCTGGGTTCAAAGGACGCGCGGACGCGCGCCCTTTTTTTATGCCCAGTTTCCTGCCCGTGAGACTTAATGCCTAAAAGAACCGATATCTCGACGATCCTCATCATCGGCGCTGGCCCCATCGTGATCGGTCAGGCCTGTGAATTCGATTATTCCGGCACCCAGGCCGTGAAAACCCTCCGCGAGGAGGGCTATCGCATCGTTCTGGTCAATTCCAATCCGGCCACCATCATGACGGACCCGGAATTGGCGGATGCGACCTATATCGAGCCGATCACGCCGGAAATAGTCGCCAAGATCATCGAAAAGGAACGCCACGTCCTGCCCGGCGGCTTCGCGCTGCTGCCGACCATGGGCGGCCAGACCGCGCTGAACTGCGCGCTGTCGCTGCGCCGTATGGGTACGCTGGAGAAATTCGATGTCGAGATGATCGGCGCCACCGCCGACGCCATCGACAAGGCGGAAGACCGTCAGCTTTTCCGCGAGGCCATGACCAAGATCGGCCTCGAGACGCCGAAATCGCGGCTCGCCAACGCATCAGACCTGAAGAAGCAGTATCGCGACAAATATCTCGCCGAGAAGGAAAAGCTCTCCGGCGAGGCGCTGGCCGAGCACGAGCGCCAATGGTTGCTCCATGAAGGCGACCGGCGCAAACGCTATCAGGAACATGCGCTCGGCCAGGCGCTGATGGCGCTCTCCGAGATCGGCCTGCCTGCTATCATCCGTCCGTCCTTCACGATGGGCGGCACCGGCGGCGGCATCGCCTACAATCGCGAGGAATTTCTCGACATCATCGAGCGCGGCCTCGACGCCTCGCCGACCAACGAAGTGCTGATCGAAGAGTCGGTGCTCGGCTGGAAGGAATTCGAGATGGAGGTCGTCCGCGACAAGGCGGACAACTGCATCATCGTCTGCTCGATCGAGAATCTCGATCCGATGGGCGTGCATACCGGCGACTCCATTACCGTCGCCCCTGCCCTGACGCTGACCGACAAGGAATACCAGATCATGCGCGACGCCTCGCTGGCGGTGCTGCGCGAGATCGGCGTGGAAACCGGCGGCTCGAACGTGCAGTTCGGCGTCAACCCGGCCGACGGCCGCATGGTCGTCATCGAAATGAATCCGCGCGTGTCGCGCTCCTCGGCGCTGGCGTCGAAAGCCACCGGCTTTCCGATTGCCAAGGTCGCAGCCAAGCTCGCCGTCGGCTACACGCTGGATGAAATCGCCAACGACATCACCGGGGGTGCTACGCCGGCGTCGTTCGAGCCGACCATCGATTACGTGGTCACCAAGATCCCGCGTTTCGCGTTCGAGAAATTCCCCGGCGCATCCACCACGCTGACCACCTCGATGAAGTCGGTCGGCGAAGTGATGGCGATCGGCCGCACCTTCCAGGAATCTTTGCAGAAGGCGCTGCGCGGGCTGGAAACCGGCCTCACGGGTCTGGATGAAATCGAGATCGAAGGCCTCGGCCAGAGCGACGACAAGAACGCGGTGCGCGCCGCTCTTGGTACGCCGACGCCCGACCGCCTGTTGCAGGTCGCGCAGGCCATGCGGCTCGGCTGGACCGACGAGGAAATCTTCACCTCGTGCAAGATCGATCCGTGGTTCCTCGCCGAGATGCGCGGCATCGTGGAGATGGAAGCCAAGATCAAGGCGCACGGCCTGCCGGGCAACGCCCATAGCATGCGCACCTTGAAGGCGATGGGTTTCTCCGACGCACGCCTCGCGGTGCTTGCCGGCCAGACCGAAGCCGAGGTGAAAGCCGCGCGCCGCGCGCTCAACGTGCGCCCGGTGTTCAAACGCATCGACACCTGCGCCGCCGAATTCGCCTCTCCCACCGCCTATATGTATTCGACCTACGAAGCGCCGTTCGCAGGCGCGATGGCCGACGAAAGCGCCCCGTCCGACAAGAACAAGGTCATCATCCTCGGCGGCGGTCCCAACCGCATCGGCCAGGGCATCGAGTTCGACTACTGCTGTTGCCATGCGTGCTTCGCGCTGCATGACGCCGGCTACGAGACCATCATGGTCAACTGCAATCCCGAAACGGTGTCGACCGACTACGACACCGCGGATCGCCTGTACTTCGAGCCGCTCACCGCCGAGGACGTGCTGGAGATCATCGATACCGAGCGTACCAACGGCAAGCTTCACGGCGTGATCGTGCAGTTCGGCGGCCAGACGCCGCTGAAGCTCGCGCGCGCGCTGGAAGATGCCGATGTGCCGATCCTCGGAACGTCGCCTGATGCCATCGACCTTTCGGAAGACCGCGACCGCTTCAAGCGCGTGCTGGACAAGCTGCGCCTGAAGCAGCCGAAGAACGGCATCGCCTATTCGGTGGAGCAGGCCCGTCTTGTCGCCGCCGACCTCGGTCTGCCGCTTGTGGTTCGACCGTCCTACGTGCTCGGCGGCCGCGCCATGCAGATCATCCGCGAGGAGTCGCAGCTCGGCGATTACCTGCTCGACACGCTGCCGGGACTGGTGCCGGCCGACGTCAAGGCGCGCTATCCGAACGACAAGACCGGCCAAATCAACACGGTGCTCGGCAAGAACCCGCTGCTGTTCGACCGCTACCTGTCCGACGCCACCGAAGTCGACGTCGACTGCCTGTGCGACGGAAAAGATACGTTCGTCGTCGGCATCATGGAGCACATCGAAGAGGCCGGCATTCACTCCGGCGACTCGGCCTGTTCGCTGCCGCCGCATTCGCTCGAACCTTCGGTGATCGCCGAACTCGAACGCCAGACCCGCGAACTCGCGCTCGGCCTCGACGTGGTCGGCCTGATGAACGTGCAGTACGCCATCAAGGATGGCGACATCTACGTGCTGGAAGTCAATCCGCGCGCCTCGCGCACGGTGCCGTTCGTCGCCAAGGTGGTCGGCATTCCGGTCGCGAAGATCGCCGCGCGCATCATGGCAGGTGAGAAGCTCGCGGACTTCAAGCTGAAGCCGCGCAAGCTCGGCCATGTCGGCGTCAAGGAATCGGTGTTCCCGTTCGCGCGCTTCCCCGGCGTCGATACCGTGCTCGGTCCGGAAATGAAATCGACCGGCGAGATCATGGGCATCGATCGCTCGTTCGCAGTCGCATTCGCCAAGAGCCAGCTCGGCGGCGGCACGCGCGTTCCCCGCAAGGGAACCGTGTTCGTGTCGGTGCGTGAAAACGACAAGGCGCGCATTCTCGACGCCGTGAAACAACTCGCTGCGGTCGGCTTCAAGGTAATCGCCACGTCAGGCACCCAGCGCTTTCTCGTCGAAAGCGGCGTTCCCGCCGAAAAGATCAACAAGGTGCTGGAAGGCCGGCCGCATATCGTGGACGCCATCACCAATGGCGAGGTGCAACTGGTTTTCAATACCACCGAAGGCCCGCAGGCGCTCGCCGACAGCCGTTCGCTGCGGCGCGCTGCCCTCTTGCATAAAGTGCCATATTACACCACTCTTTCGGGTGCGCTGGCAGCCGCACAGGGCATCCGGGCCTATCTGGGCGGGGACCTCGAGGTTCGTACCCTGCAAGGTTATTTCTCCGATCTCTGAATTGTTAAGTCGGCCACCACGTCCGACATATTAAAGTGGGACTTGCGGCGGGAACCGTCCGGCCGCGATGATGTTCTCTTTCGTTCCCCGCGGCAGCCAGAAGCCGACGGGTTCAAACAAAACGTTTCGTACGGACAGTGTTCGCCGCACGGGATTCTAAGGACGACGATATGGTTGAAAAGGTACCCATGACCCAGGGGGGCTACGCCGCCCTGGAAGTTGAATTGAAGCAGCGCCAGTCGGTGGACCGTCCGCGCATCGTCGAGCAGATCGCCGAAGCGCGCGCGCATGGCGACCTGTCGGAGAACGCCGAGTATCACGCCGCGAAGGAAGCCCAGTCGCACAACGAGGGCCGTATCGCGGAGATCGAGGACAAGCTCGCGCGCGCGGACATCATCGACGTCTCGAAGCTTTCCGGCGACACCATCATGTTCGGCGCCACCGTCACGCTGATCGATGAAGACACCGAGAAGAAGGCTGTCTGGCAGATCGTCGGCGAGCCCGAGGCCGACGCCAAGAAGGGCCGCATCTCGATCACGTCGCCGCTTGCGCGCGCACTGATCGGCAAGAAGAAGGGCGCGTCCGTCGAAGTCGTCGCTCCCGGCGGCGCCAAGGCTTACGAGATCACCAAGGTGGACTGGAAGTAAGCGGGCCAGCTTCTCAAGAAAGTAATTCCATGAAATGGCCGGGATTTCCCGGCCATTTTCTTTTATGATGGATATGCGCCGGAGCCATTCTCCCGGCGGAGATGGTTTCGGTCATGCGGCGATCCTTTTTCACGGCAGCGATTGCAGCGGCCTTGCTCGCTGCCACCGGCGCGCGGGCCGCGGAAATTGCAATCCCGCCGCCCGTCAAGCCAAGGGAGTTGTCGGTTCACGTCAACCAGCCGAACTGCTCACGCTGGACCGATGACTGCGTGAACTGCACGCGCGGCGCCAAGGGCGAAGCGCCGACCTGCTCGAACATCGGCTTTGCCTGTCAGCCCAAGGCGATCCGCTGCATCGCGGCCGATGTTCCGCAGAGCGAACCGCAGACCAAGTGACCCCCGGTATCCGCCGGGAAACCGGCGCACAGCGGCAACAGTGCCTTCTCTGAATTATTCCAGCCGCGCCCACGAAATCGTCATCTGATTTCCGGGCAGCAGCACTATTGCTTCCCCGACCGGCGCGTTATCAAATCGCGTGTTTCAAATGGGGGATGTCATATGCAATACGAGAACTTCCTGGCGCCTTACCGGCCTCAGCTTCTGAGCCTGTTTCGTATCATCACCGGCCTGCTGTTGTTTCAGTACGGCGTGGCCAAGATCTTCAAGTTTCCCGTGCTGCCGTACTTCGCCAACATTCCGCCGCTCATCGTGGTTGCGGGAACGATCGAACTTGTTCTGGGCGCGCTGCTGATGGTCGGATTGTTCACGCGCTTCGCGGCGTTCATTCTCGCCGGCCAGATGGCCTTCGCCTATTTCATCGGGCACATGTTCAAGGGCGGCAACGCGGTGTTCCTGCCGCTGCTCAACGGCGGCACCGCAGCGATCCTGTTCTGCTTCGCCTGCCTCTATCTTGCGGCCGCCGGTCCCGGCCCATGGAGCCTCGACGCGTCGATGCGCAAGAAGGCGTAAGCGTCACTTCAGGAAGAATACAATCGTTAAACCCGCGCCGATGGTCACCACCGCGGCGCGGATTATTTTTTCCGGCACAATGCGCGCGAGGCTAACGCCGTAATATCCGCCGAAGGCGGAAGCTGCGATCGTCACCAGCGCGTGCGGCCAGTGCACCAGACCGCCGGCGATCAGCAATGCCGCCGACATGACCTGAATCAGAAACGCGACAACAATCTTGGTCGCGTTGGCCTTGTGAAAATTGCCGCTTTCGAGGATGGCCAGTGCCGCGAGCATCATGATGCCCGTGCCGGCTCCGAAGAACCCGCCATAGATCGCCACCAACATCATGAACCCGTAGGCGGCAATCCGCGCACCTGCATGCTGTCCGCGCGACCATGGTTCAACAAAGGCACGAATCTGGTTGCTGAACGCGAACAGCAAAGTGGCCAGCAGCAGCAGCCACGGCACCATCGGGCGGAAGCCGCCGTCGCCGAGCCAGATCAGCAGCAATGCGCCGGCGCCGCCGCCGACCAGTCCGATGATCGCGAACGGAAGCATCTCGCGGAAGTGCGTTCGCACCTCGGAGCGATAGGCCGCGACACTGGCGAGATTGGCGGGAGTCAGCGCCACGGCGCTGGTGGCGTTGGCGTCGAGCGTCGGCAGCCCGCTGACAACGAGCGCAGCGAACGTCACGAACGTGCCGCCGCCGGCAATGGCGTTCATTGTGCCCGCGACAAATCCCGCCACCGTCAGCACGACGACCTGAAACAGAGTCAACGTTAGCCCCCTTCACGCAAGTGGGCGCGAGGGAAGCGCCCGGCAAGCCGCTTGTAGAGGGTTGTATCGCAGAGGAAAACGCCTGTGTGCCGTTGGGGCACCATGCACAAACGCTATGTCCTCAGCCGTGCGGCACTTTCAGCTCAAGCGGCACGTCCGGCGCATCCTTGGAATTGTGCAGAACCAGCGAGGTGCGCACGTTGCGCACGTGGGGTGCTGCGGTGAGATGCGAGACGAAGGCTTGAAAGGTCGCCATGTCGGGCGCGACGCATTTGAGAATGAAATCGACGTCGCCCGACAGCATCCAGCATTCGCGCACCAGCGGCTCGTCACGGACGAATTCCTCGAACGCGCGCAGGTCGGCGTCGGCCTGGCTCGACAGGTGGACGGAGGCGAACACGGTCACGTCGAAGCCCAGCGACGGCGGATCGAGCAATCCGCGATAGCCGCGGATGTAGCCCTCCTCCTCCAGTGTCCGGACCCGGCGCAGGCACGGCGGCGGTGAGATACCGACCCGCTTGGCCAGTTCCACATTGGTGATCCGGCCGTCGGCCTGAATTTCACTGAGGATTTTCAGATCGATTTCGTCGAGGCTCTTTGACACGCGTGTTCCCAATTTCAGGGCGGCCGGACCCATCCCGGCCGATTCCGGCATAGTTCTAACCAGCAACATCGTTTCGCGCAATTTTATTTCGCGAGTTGCTATCTCGTGACGAGCTGGGGAAAATTTCAGGATATGGGTTGCATATCTTGCATGGCTCGCTGGATAGCCTACATTCAGAAGTGACACTTTTGACGCCGCAGCGATGTCTTTGCGGGCATTTACCGCCTCTTCGCTGACCATTCCATGCAACAAAGCTACTGAGGGTCGCGTTATGGCCGCTCCTATTCATGCCAAGGTCGTCATCATCGGGTCCGGACCCGCAGGCTACACCGCTGCCATCTACGCTGCGCGGGCCATGCTTGAGCCGGTCCTGATCCAGGGCATCCAGCCCGGCGGCCAGCTCACCATCACCACCGATGTCGAAAACTATCCGGGCTTCGCCGACGTCATCCAGGGTCCCTGGCTGATGGAGCAGATGGAGAAGCAGGCGGCGCATGTCGGCACCAAGATCGTCACCGACCACGTCAACAAGCTCGAACTGAACCAGCGCCCGTTCCGGATCACCACCGACAGCGGCGACGTCTATCTGGCTGACTCCGTGATCCTGTCCACTGGCGCGCAGGCGCGCTGGCTCGGCATTCCCTCGGAAGAAAAATTCAAGGGCTTCGGCGTTTCTGCCTGCGCCACGTGCGACGGCTTCTTTTATCGCGGCAAGGAAGTGTTCGTGATCGGCGGCGGCAACACCGCCGTGGAGGAAGCGCTGTTCCTGACCAACTTCGCCTCGAAGGTGACGCTGGTGCATCGCCGCGACAGCCTGCGTGCCGAGCGCATCCTGCAGGACCGCCTGTTCAAGCATCCCAAGATCGCCGTGATCTGGGACAGCGAGGTGGATGAGATCCGCGGTTCGGAAAATCCTTCCAAGGTCACGCATGTTCGCCTGAAAAATCTCAAGAGCGGCGCAGTCACCGAGCACGCCGCCGACGGCGTCTTCATCGCCATCGGTCACGCACCGGCGACCGAACTCGTGACAGGCCAGTTGAAACTCAAACCGTCCGGTTATGTCGAGATCGCACCGCATTCCACCGCGACCTCGGTGCCCGGCGTCTTCGCGGCAGGCGACGTTGCCGACGAAACCTACCGGCAGGCCGTCACGGCCGCCGGCCTCGGCTGTATGGCGGCGCTGGAAGCGGAACGCTTCCTTGCTCACCGCGCCACAGAACGCGCAGCGGCGGAGTAATCATGCCACGAACACGCGATGGATTGAGCGATATGGATTGGGACAAGCTGAAGGTCTTTCACGCTGCTGCGGAAGCGGGCAGCTTCACACATGCCGGCGAGCAGCTTGGGCTGTCGCAGTCGGCGGTGTCCCGTCAGGTCAGCGCGCTCGAGCAGGAGCTGTCGGTCTCGCTGTTTCATCGCCATGCGCGCGGACTGATCCTGACCGAACAAGGCGATCTGCTGTTTCGTACCGCGCACGATGTCTTCATGCAGTTGCAGGCGGCGCGCGCCAAGCTCACCGACAGCCGCGAACGGCCGAGCGGCGATCTCAAGGTCACCACGACGCCCGGCGTCGGCATCAACTGGCTGATCCCCCGGCTCGGCGAGTTCACCGCGCTTTATCCCGAGATCCGCATTGCGCTGATCGTCACCGACGAGGAACTCGACCTGTCGATGCGTGAAGCCGACGTGGCGATCCGCACCCGCAAGCCGACCCAGCCGGACCTGATCCAGCGCAAGCTGTTCTCGATGGGCTTTCACGCCTACTGCTCGCCGGAATACGTCAAGCGCCACGGCACGCCGCGCACGCTGGATGAACTGGACGCGCATCGCATCATTGTGCTCAGCGACCAGAACGTGCCGCAGCATTTGCAGAACCGGAATTGGCTGGTCGAAGCCAACCGCAACGGCTCGGGCCCGCGCGAGGCGGTGTTCCGGGTCAACAACATCCTCGGTCTGGTGCGGGCGTGTCAGCAGGGCCTAGGGATCGCGGCACTCCCGGACTATCTGGTCGAGGATACCAACCGGCTCGTGCAACTCTTCCAGGAATCCGACTCGATTCAATTGGATACGTATTTTGTCTATCCCGAAGAATTGAAGTCGGTGGCGCGCGTGCAGGTATTCCGCGACTTCATCGTGAGCAAGGCGCAGCGCTGGCCTGGCTAGGAACAGTATCCGGCGTTTGCCCTAGAACCGGGTCATCACGACAGTTCAAACGAGCGTTTGAGCCCGCACTCTGAGCATGACTGACATGCCGGGATCGGAGTTGTCCGCATGGGAAGTCGGAGCCCATACTCTCCTCACACTGAATGAACGCGTTGCACACTGTCCCCCTCCTCCAGCGGCGCGTGCATTCGGTTATCCCTCTTGGAAGGTGATTGTGTCGGCCTCACGTGGCCAAAAACTAAACAAGCCGGGCTCTTGAGCCCGGCTTTTTTTCTGTGCAGTTTCATGGCGATCGCGCACCGCCTGATCGCGGTTACGAATGAAGTTTCGTCCGCGACAGCCGCAATGCATTGCCGATCACGCTGACCGACGACAGCGCCATCGCGGCCGCGCCCAGCATCGGCGACAGCAAAATTCCGAACACCGGATAGAGCACACCCGCCGCCACCGGAACGCCCGCCGCGTTATAGAGAAACGCGAACGCGAGATTTTGCCGGATGTTGCGCATCGTCGCCCGCGACAGCCGCCGCGCTTCCACCAGGCCCATCAGATCGCCGCGCAGCAGCGTGATCCCTGAGCTTTCGATCGCGACATCCGTGCCGCCCCCCATGGCGATGCCCACATCGGCGGCGGCCAGCGCCGGCGCATCGTTGATGCCATCGCCCGCCATCGCCACCACGCGCCCCTCGGCCCGCAGCCGCGTCACCACGTCGCTTTTCCGTTCGGGCAGGACGTCGGCTTCGACCTCGCCGATACCAAGCGTGTTCGCGACCGCCTGCGCGGTGGTGAGGTTGTCGCCGGTCAGCATGACGATACGGAGTCCATCGTCGCGCAATTGCTTCAGCGCGCCCTCGGCGCTCGGCTTGATCGGATCGGCAACGGCGATGACGCCGGCGGCGCGGCCGTCCACCGCCACATAGATCGCGGTCGCGCCGCGCTCGCGCTGCGCGCGTGCGTCACTTTCAAGCGCCGTTGTATCGATATTCGACTGCTGCATGATCGCGGCGTTGCCGAGCACAACATGACGACCATCGACCGTGCCGCTCGCGCCCTTGCCGGCGGGCGAGGCGAAATTCTGAACGTCGTGAAGCTCGGCGCCTTCCTCCTTCGCCGCGTTCAGGATCGCAAAGGCCAGCGGATGTTCGCTGCCACGCTCGACGCTCGCGGCCAGCCGCAGCAGTTGGTCGCGGCTAAATCCAGCGGCAACCATGATGGCGACGACTTTCGGTTTTCCTTCTGTCAGCGTCCCGGTCTTGTCGATCACCAGCGTGTCGACCTTCTCCATCCGCTCCAGCGCCTCGGCATCACGAATGAGGATGCCGGAACGCGCGCCGCGGCCGACGCCGACCATGATCGACATTGGCGTCGCAAGCCCGAGCGCGCAGGGACAGGCGATGATGAGCACCGTGACCGCCGCGACCAGCGCGTAGGTGAAGCGCGGCTCGGGGCCAAAGACAGCCCAGGCTGCGAAGGCCGCGAGCGCGACCGCGATCACCACCGGCACGAACCAGCCCGCGACCTGATCCGCCAGACGCTGCACCGGCGCGCGCGAGCGCTGCGCCCGCGCCACCAGATCGACAATGCGCGCCAGCATGGTGTCGCGGCCGATCTTTTCGGCGCGGATCACAAGCCCTCCGCTCTGGTTGACCGTGCCGCCGATCACCAGTGCGCCTTCGCTCTTTTTCACCGGCATCGCCTCGCCGGTCACAAGGGATTCATCGACCAGCGACGCCCCTTCGGTGACGGCTCCGTCGATTGGAATCTTTTCGCCGGGACGCACGCGCAGCAGATCGCCGACCGCGATGGCATCGATGGCGATGTCCTCGTCGCCGTTCGGCAAAATGCGCCGCGCGGTTGTCGGCGCGAGACCGAGCAGCGCACGGATAGCACCTGAAGTTTGCGCGCGGGCGCGCAATTCGAGCACCTGTCCCAGCAGCACCAGCACCGTGATGACGGCGGCGGCTTCGAAATAGACCGCAACGGCGCCGTGCATGTCGCGGAAGGCCTGCGGAAAGGCCTGCGGCGCCAGCGTCGCGACAACGCTGTAGACATAGGCGACGCCGGTGCCCATGGCGATCAGCGTGAACATGTTGAGGTTGCGCGTTTTGATGGATTGCCAGCCGCGCGCGAAGAACGGCCAGCCCGCCCACAGCACCACCGGCGTCGCCAGCGCGAACGACAGCCAGTTTGACGTTTGTCCGGGCAGCAGATGCACGCCGCCAAGATGCGCGGTCATGTCGAGGACAAACACCGGCAGCGTCAGGGCCAGCGCGATCCAGAACCGCCGCGTCATGTCGATCAGTTCAGGATCCGGCGCATCGTCCAGCGACACCGTTTCGGGCTCGAGCGCCATGCCGCAGATCGGGCAGCTTCCCGGTCCGACCTGACGCACTTCGGGATGCATCGGGCAGGTGTAGATCGTGCCTTCGGGCAATGTCTCTTCAGGCGCGGATGATTTCGGCGCCAGAAACTTCTCCGGCTCGGCCTCGAAGCGCGTGCGGCAGCGATCCGAACAGAAGAAATAGTCCTGTCCCTTGTGCGCGAAGCGATGTTTCGCCCTCGCAGGATCCACGGTCATGCCGCAGACGGGATCGAGGACGCGGACCGCGCCATGCGGTCCATGATCGTGCGCGCCATGCTGGGCGTGAGCATGATGACCATGCCCGCCGCAGCATTCTTTCCCGTGTTCGTGTCCGGCTGCCATCACTTACATCCTTCTTGATTTAGATACCCTAGGGGGGTATATAGATCTCCATGCGCCAGGAAATCAAGTCGTCGTGCCTGAAAAGGCTGAAACGGATCGAAGGCCAGGTTCGCGGGCTCGCGGGCATGGTGGAGGACGACCGCTACTGCATCGACATCGTCACGCAGATCGCGGCGGCGCGCGCGGCGCTGCGGCGGGTCGAGGAGGAAGTGCTGCGCGACCACGTCGCGCATTGCGTCGAACATGCGATCACGTCCGGTGACAAGGCCGATCAGCGCCGCAAGATCGCCGAACTGATGGATGTGGTCAGCCGCGCCGACCGTTAGAACGAGCGCTCCGGGGATCGCCACTTCGCGACATGGTTGATTGCGCATTAGCCTTGTGCAGCGAATGAGTCGCGCTTGAAGAAGTCGCTGCGGCACAGCGCTTTCGTGTCATGTTCGCCACGCGAACGGTCCATTTATCGATCGATCACATGCGCCGGCCGGCCCTTGCGTCGAATATGCACCGGCGAATTTACGTGTTCTTACGCAATTCCCCCTACGTCCCGGCAGTTGCGTTGTTCTCACGTTGCAGGACGTTCGATGTTCAAGATCTATAATTGTATCGCCACCGCCCATGATTTGTGGCTCGTTGGATTGGCGGCGGTCATCTGCGCCCTGGCATCGTTTTCCGCAATCAATCTGCTTCGACATGCCCGCAGCGCGTCCGGCCAGATGCGCCACGTCTGGCTCGCCGTGTCCGCGATCTCGACCGGGTTCGGCATTTGGGCGACGCACTTCATTGCCATGCTGGCGTTCACGCCGGGAATTCCGAGCGCTTACAACATCGCACTGACCGCCCTGTCGCTGGCGGCGGCTATCCTGCTCACCGCGACCGGACTGGCGCTTTCAATGCCGGTGCGCTGGCGTGCCGGTCCCTGGATCGGCGGTGCGATCGTCGGCGGCGGCATCGCCGCGATGCATTATCTCGGCATGGCCGCGTTTGAGATCGCCGGAACGATCCTCTGGGATTCGACACTTGTCGCGGCGTCCATCCTGCTCGGCATGGCAATCGGCGCAGCCGCGTTGCCGGCGGGCCTGCACGGCACATCCGAACGCTGGAAAATTACCGGCGCGCTGCTCCTGACGCTTGCGATCTGTAGCCATCATTTCACCGCGATGGGCGCGGTATCGATCATCCCGGATTCCACGCGCATTGTTTCGGAATCGGCTGTGCCCGCGGAATGGCTTGCGGTAGCCGTGGCCGTGGCGAGTTTCACCATCATTCTGCTGGCGCTCGCAGCCATCGCGCTCGATATTCGCGATCAGCGGCGGTCCATGCTTGAGGCCGACCGGATGCGCGGCCTCGCCGACGCCGCGGTCGAAGGCCTGCTTGTTTGCGACGGCGATGTTGCCGTCACCGCGAACACCAGCTTTGCGAAGCTCGTTGGGTCGACGTCCGAAAAACTGATCGGCGCAAAGCTGGACATCTACATTCCGGATGCAAACGTGCGCGCACGACTGCTCGCCACACCGAACCAGCTCGTTGAAGCCGAACTGCGTCATGTCGACGGATCGATGATTCCGGTCGAATTGATCCTGCGCCCGATCGATTTTGCCGGGCACGCACATCACGTCATCGCCATCCGCAATCTGCAGGCCCGCAAGAAGGCCGAACAGCATATCCACTATCTCGCACATCATGACGCGCTGACGTCGTTGCCGAACCGCGGCACGTTCCATGCGCGGCTTGATCAGGAAATCGCAGCCTCGATGAATAACGGGAAGAAGTGCGCCGTGCTGTGCTTCGACCTCGACCGGTTCAAGGAAATCAACGACCTGTTCGGACATGCCGCCGGCGACAGGGTTCTTCAGACCGTCGCCTCGCGCATCACCGCGATTCTCGATAAGGACTGCATGGTCGCGCGCCTTGGCGGCGACGAATTCGCGGTTCTCATTCCGGAACTTGCCAGCCCCGCGGCGGCGGAGCGGCTGGCCGAAAAAATTCTCAATGCGTTGCGACCCGACGGTGACAAACCCGACAGCGATAAAGTGACCTCCTGCAGCATCGGCATCGCGATCTGCCCGGACGATGCCGACAATCGCGAGGCGCTGCTCACCCACGCCGACACCGCGCTCTATCGCGCCAAGATGGAAGGCCGGGCCACCTGCCGTTTCTTCGAGGCGAAGATGGGAGCGGAGGTGCACGACCGCAGGGTGCTGGAGCACGATCTGCGTCAGGCTGTGGGTCGTGGCGAACTCCATCTTGTCTATCAGCCGCAGGAAGACATCCGGACGAGGCGCGTCGTCGGTTTCGAAGCGCTGCTGCGCTGGAATCACAAGACGCGCGGTTCGATTTCTCCGGCCGTCTTCATTCCGATCGCCGAGGAAACCGGCGCCATTCTCGCCATCGGCGAATGGGTCTTGCGCGAGGCCTGCAAGCAAGCGGCGAGCTGGCCGCAGGCTCTGACGATTGCCGTCAACGTTTCCGCCGTGCAGATCTACAGCGAAAACTTCGTCCAGCTGGTGCATGAGGTGCTGCTGGAAACCGGTCTTCCGGCGGACCGGCTTGAACTCGAAATCACGGAGACTGCGCTGGTGCGCGATCTCAACCGCGCGCTCAACACACTGCGGCGTATCAAGGCGCTCGGCGTGCATATCGCGATGGACGATTTCGGTACCGGATACTCCTCGCTCTCGAACTTGCGCGCCTTTCCGTTCGACAAGATCAAGATCGACGGCTCGTTCATCAAATCGGTCAACACCAACGAACAGGCCGCAACCATCGTGCGCGCGGTGCTGGGACTGGGCCGCGGTCTCGGCTTGCCGGTGCTGGCGGAAGGCGTCGAAACGCCGGCGGAACTGGCCTTCCTGCAGGCCGAGCTCTGTAACGAGGTTCAGGGTTATCTGGTGGGACGCCCCGCCCCGATCGGGACTTTCGCGACGCTGACCCATGCGGGTGAGCCGCTCGCGACGGGCGACGATATTCCCGTCCTGCTGGCGCAGTCCGCCTGACGGCTTCAAAAGTTGGGGACGGGTAAGTGGTACAGTTGGGTGGGATCGAACCACCGACCTCCGGATCCACAATCCGGCGCTCTAACCAGCTGAGCTACAACTGCATTTTCAATCGACCGGCCGCGTTCAGGCGGCCCCGCCGGGGGCGGCGATTTCGCGGGAAACTAGGTGCAACGCTGCACTTTGGCAAGACGCTTTGGCTGGTCCGGACCTCGCCGTGAACAGCCCCGATAGTGGTGGCCTCCGGAGCGGGAAAGGTTCATTCGCCGCCTTCAGACGCCGGTTTTGAAGACCTTCGCAGCACCTGCCGAAATCGGCTCGACGGTGTCGGTCGCCACCTTCTGGCCCAGCGCGGCAAGATCCTTCGACTGTGCGGTCAGGACTTCGAACTGCTTGCGGGCATGGCTGTTCACCAGTTCGAAGGCCTCCGGCAACGACTTCACGCCGAGCAGGTTCTGGGCAAAATCGAAGGCCGACTCGGTGTTGGTCTTGGCGATGTCGATCACCTTCGCGGTGAAGTCGCCGGCGCCCCTGGTGGCCGATGCGTAGACAGCCTCCAAGGCTCCATTGTTGGTTTCCGCGGCTTCCTTGAGCTTCTGATAGCCGTCACGGGCCTGCGAAACGCCCTGCTCGGCGAACGCGCGAACCTGCTCCGGAACCTGGAACGGGGTGACATTCGAAAATGAAAACGGATCGTTCGCGCTCATCAGGCAACTTCCTTGTGCTGGAATTCGAAACCGCCGACCGGGGCGAACGGCGCAACTGCCGCCGGCTAAACCAGCGCGCGTCAGTTTCTATTCGGCACTATATGGAAGATATTGTGCATTGCAACACAAAATGCCGCAGGGCCCCGCTCGCGGCCAGCGATCGACCCGGCGGAGCGCGCCGGATCGTCTGGGCCGATGATCCCGGTTGTCCGGGAGTGTTCGTCAGGACTTCAGGATTTGGGCTTGGCGGCGTCCATCGCAGCGCGGGTCACGGTCTGGCCCATTTCGCTGGCCTGCTCCGCAAGTGCTCGCATCTGGCCCTGCACATATTCGGTGTGAAGGCGCATCACCTCGGTCAGATCCTTGGCGTGGATCAGCTGCTGCGCATAGGTCAGCGAGGACTGTACGTTCTTTTCGGCGAAGGCGATCGCCTTGGCGCTGATCTCCTTGGCGGCCTCACCCGGCCCGCCGAACGACCCGCCGCCGAATGCTGCCGCAGTCTGCTGCGCGCTGCTGATGAAGGATTCGAATGCCTTGCGCGCCTGATCAAGGCTGGCTTCCGCCATCGAGCGCATTTCTTTCGGAATTTCGAAACGATCGGCTGACATGTCGCACCCTCCTGTTTGTATCGATCGGAACCATTTGAGTCGGCCCGCCGTCCGCAAACTATCGCCAGGCGATATCGTGCATATGACGCAGCGCAACGACAGTTCCCGTCAGCCCATCGTGACCGTTTGAATATCTTTTGCAACACCCCACTAACGCTCGGGCGGCAGCGGGGGTCGACGCGCCAGTGCGGTGGTTCGCAAGTCCGCATCATTTTTCGGCACGCCCATTTGCGAGGGAATTAACGTTATCGCGGGTTTCGGCGGCTAGTGTCGCTCCGTAACCGTGGACCTTGCGGCAACAGCACCATACTAATCATTTGTTAAGCCTATCCGATCCCCAGGCGCCGCGATCAGGCGCCGTGAAAGCGAGAGACGCAGGCCCATTGCCGGTTTGTCCAACATGAGCGAAGCCGACTTCCAGCTCCATGGTATTCGCGATCCGCGGCTTGCGGTTCTTGCGACAGGCAGCGCGCCTGCGTGGGTCTGGTCGCTCGACGGCGCACGCATTCTCTGGGCCAATACGGCCGGCGCGCATCTGTTCGGCGCGCGCAACGCGGCGATGCTCGCGGAAAAAATCATCGGCCCCGCGGACCCACATCGCCGTCAGGCTGCGCAACTGGCGACGCGGCTGTCGCCGTCCGGCGCGCCACGGCTCGAACGGCTGCGCGGCTTCGGCGCGCCGCTCGGCCGCCTGCTGACATGTTCGTGCGCACGCCTGACCTTCGCGGACAGCACGGCCGGAATCCTGATCGCCGCGACCGAGATGGTCGGACGTCCGATGCCGCTCACCGAACGGCTCGCGCATCTCATCGACAGTGTCACCGTGCCTGCCCTCGCTTTTACCCCGGCGGGCTCGCTGGCCGGCGCGAACGAGCCCGCGAAAAGTTTCGCCGGTGTATTCAACGATCTCACCGGCCCCGGATTCGATGACGCGCGCGCCGCGGTGCTGCGCGACGGCCAGTCCACTCTGCAAATGGATATCGGCTGCGTCACCGTGCACCGGGTCGGACGCGGGCAGGACACCGCGCTGGTGGCCTTGATCGGCGCGGCAGTCCTGCCGAAGCAAGTCATGAAACCGGTGCCTGTGGTTATCGCTCCGGCTGTCGAAGCGGCTCCGGCCGTTGAGCCCATTCAGGCCGTATCGGCGGAACAACCCGCAGCGAACGTTTCACACGACGATGTTTCACGCGATGAGGCAGCGCGCGCGCCATCCGCCGACGCGACGCCTGCCGATGTTGTGCCTGCCGATGTTTTCGAATCCGTGTTCGACGAACCGGCCACGCAAGAAACGCCTTATGAAGCGCGTCAGGAAAAAACTTCGACTGACCACATCACGCGAGTCTACATCGGCGACGAGCAGCAAAAACCCTTCACTAAAACCAGCGCCGCCGGTCACGCCTCGGGTACGCTGACCGAAACAGATAACCCATCATTGCCGGCGCGGCAGCAACCGCTGCGCTTCATGTGGCAGATGGACCCCGACGGCCGCTTCTCGCTCGGCTCCGATGAATTCAGCCGCCTGATCGGCACGCGCACCGCCGCCGCGTTTGGACGGCTGTGGAGCGACATCTCCACCGCACTCGGGCTCGACCCCGAAGGCCGCGTCGCCGCCGCGGTCGCGACCCGCGAAACCTGGAGCGGAATTGTCGTGGACTGGCCCGCCGACGGCGATGGCGCAAGGTTGCCGGTGGAATTGTCCGGATTGCCGATCCACGACGGCAGCGGGCTTTTCGCCGGCTATCGCGGTTTCGGTATCTGCCGCGACATCGAAGGCATGGCGCGGCTGGCCGCACAACGCCGCGATGACGTGCTGCATGAAACGATGCCGCTCGCAGCTCCGCCGTCCGAAGACGCGGCGGCACAGGACGATTTGCAAGACGATCTGCCGCAGGCCCACCGAAACGACCAGCAGGATAAGCCTGTTCCCTCTGACGACAGGTTTGTGGGCAGCACGCAGGACAACTTCCCGAAAGACAATTTTTCAAAAGACAATTCCCGGGACGACAATTTTCAGGACAACCATTTCCCCGAAACAGAATCGAAGCCAGCCGTGGATACTCCGCAGAACGTCGTGCCCTTCCCGGTCACCGAGCCGAAAGCGCCTGCGCTGACGCCGGTCGAGAGCAATGCTTTCGACGAATTGGCGCGGCGGCTGTCGGCGCGCCTCGACAACGGCGGCGACAGCGAAGCCTCCGTGACCGACCTGTTTGCCGATGCGGATCAAGAGCCGCCGAAGGTCGAACACGTTCCCGAAGCGCCCGCGTTCGAACATCCTCCCGCGTTTCTGCAACGCGAAGCTCCCCCGCCCCGCGCGCACTCCGCGCAGGACTCGCAACTGCTCGATCGGCTCCCCGTCGGCGTGCTGGTCTACCGGCTCGACCGGCTGATCTACGCCAACGCCGCGTTTTTGAGTTCGACCGGATACGACAGCCTGCATACGCTCGCCGAAGCCGGCGGCCTCGATGCGCTGACGGTAGAGGCCGGCGCTGGCTCCGCCAGCAGCACATCGGAAACCGGCACGCCTGTCGTGATCGCGGCGACCACCGAGAGCGGGCCCGACAAGGGCCAGCCCGCCGATGCGCGGCTGTTCGCAATCACCTGGGACGGCGAGCCCGCTCATGCGCTCATTTTCTCGGGCTCACGATCCGAACCGCGCGCCGAACCTGTGGTCCCTGCCGCAATTGCGCCGGTTGTGGCGACGAGCGACGACACCACGCAGGCCGAAGAACTCGCCACCATTCTCGACACCACGGCCGAAGGCATCGTGATCTTCGACGGCGAAGGCCGCTTGATGTCCTGCAACCGCAGCGCCGAAGCGTTGTTCGGCCGTACCGACACCGAGATCGCCGCACTCGGCCTGACCGATCTGTTCGCGCCGGAAAGCCAGCGCGCCGTGCTGGATTATTTCGAGAGCGTCAAGACCACCAGCGTCGCGAGCCTGCTCGAGCACGGCCGCGACATGCTGGGCCGCGTGCGCGACGGCGGCATCATTCCGCTGTCGATGACGCTGGGCCGGACGCGGCCGGACAGCACACGCTTCTTTGCGATCTTCCGCGACCTGTCGCAGGCGAAAAAGAACGAAAGCGAATTGATGCAGGCCCGGCGGCAGGCCGAGCGTGCATCGGGTGCAAAGGCGGATATTCTCGGGCGCATCAGCCACGAGGTCCGGATGCCGCTCAACGCCATTATCGGCTTCTCCGACGTGATGATCGAGGAGCGTTTCGGCGCGCTCGGCAACGAGCGCTATGTCGAATACATGAAGGACATCCGCGCCTCGGGCCAGCGCGTGATGGCGATCATCGACGATCTGCTCGACCTGTCGCGTATCGAATCCGGGAAGATGGAATTGTCGTTCGCGAGCCAGGACCTCAACAGCACGGTCGAGCAATGCGTCGCGGTGATGCAGCCGCAGGCCAACCGGGAGCGCATCATCATCCGCACGTCGCTTGCTCATGCGCTGCCGACGATCAAGGCCGACGCGCGCGCCCTGCGCCAGATCGCGCTGAACCTGATCGGCAATTCGATCCACCTTGCGAACGCCGGTGGACAGGTCATCGTCTCGACCGCCACCACCGACTTCGGCGATATCGTGCTGCGGGTCCGCGATACCGGCCCCGGCCTGAACGATAACGAGATCGCCGCCGCGATGGCGCCGTTCCGCACGCAGGGCGCTTCCGACCAGACCGCCGATGGCTCAGTGGTCAACCTGTCATTGACCAAGGCGCTGGTGGAAGCCAACCGCGCACAATTCCACATCAAGACCGCGCCGCATTCAGGCACGCTGATCGAGATCGTGTTCTCGCACGCCAGCGCGATTGCCTAGGTTCAATCTGGAATCTCTCTAAATCAGAGAACTCGCGACATAGCGACGCGTGAATGTAGCCGCCCCCTGCGCTACAGAAGCCGGCACCGACGCGCGTTGTGAACCAGCGCCGCGCCGCTCATCCACTCCGCCGGAGTTTCACTATGTCACGATCCTGCCTTCTCGCCGCTACCGCCCTCGCAGCAGCGATGATCTTGAATACTGCCGCATTCGCCCAGTCCGGCGAGGTCAACGTCTACACCTATCGCGAGACCAAGCTGGTGCAGCCGCTGTTCGACGCCTTCACCAAGGACACCGGCATCAAGGTCAACGTCGTCTCCGCGAGTTCCGGTCTCGAACAGCGCATGAAGGCCGAAGGCGCCAACAGCCCCGCCGACGTGCTGCTGACGGTGGACATCGGCCGCATCGACGAAGCCGTGCAGGCTGGCGTGACCCAGCCGATCAAGTCAGAGGCGCTCGACAAGATCGTGCCGGCGCAATATCGCGATCCGGACGGTCACTGGGCCGGCATCTCGATGCGCGCGCGCGTGATCTACGCCTCGAAGGATCGCGTGAAGCAGGATGCCATCACCTACGAAGAACTCGCCGATCCGAAATGGAAGGGCAAGATCTGCATCCGCTCCGGCCAGCACATCTACAATAACGCGCTGTTCGCGGCCTACGTCGCCCATCACGGCGAGGCCAAGGCCGAGGAATGGCTGCGCGGCGTGAAAGCCAATCTCGCGCAGAAGCCGTCGGGCGGCGACCGCGAAACCGCGCGCGACGTGGCCGCCGGCAAATGCGACCTCGGCATCGGCAACACCTATTACTGGGCGCTCATGATGGACAAGGACCCGGACAAGAAGCCTTGGGCCGAAGCGACCAAGGTGATCCTGCCGACATTCGCGGGCGGCGGCACCCACGTGAACCTGTCGGGCGTGCTGCTGGCGAAGAACGCGCCGAACCGCGCCAACGGCGTCAAGCTGATCGAGTGGCTTGCCGGTGAACAGGCCCAGAAGATCTATGCCGACGCCAACTACGAGTATCCAGTTCGCGCCGGCGTCGCGATCAATCCGACCATCGCCGGTTACGGCAAACTGAACGCCGACACCTTGCCGATTGCGAAGATCGCCGCCAGCCGCAAGGCCGCCTCGACGCTGGTCGACAAGGTGGGCTTTGACAATTGACGCGTAACGCGCGGCGATTGTTCTCAACGTGACCGCCGCGCGCGTCGCACAACCTGCCGTCTCGGCGCTCGCGGTCTTCACCGCGGCGCTGGTCGCGCTGCCGGTGATCGCCATTGTGGTGCTCGCAGCACAGCCGGCCCCCGGCCTCTGGCAACATCTGATCGACTACGTGCTGCCGCTGGCGCTGCGCGACACAGCCCTCCTGCTGTTCGGCGTCGGTCTGGTTGCATTGGCCGCGGGCGCTGGAACCGCATGGCTGATTTCGCTGCATGACTTTCCCGGTCGCGGATTGATGCTCTGGCTGCTGCCGCTGCCGCTTGCGATCCCGACCTACATCGCAGCGTATGTCTACGTCGACCTGTTCGAGCCCCTCGGCCTCGTACATCGCACGCTGACGCTGTGGCTTCCGCCGCGCGATGCGCTGACGCTGCTGCCAAATCTCCGCTCGCTGCCCGGCGCGATCATCATCATCGGCATCGTGCTTTATCCCTATGTTTATCTCTCCGCGCGCGCGACGTTCCAGTTGCAGAGCGCGGAATTCGCCGAAGCCGCACGAACGCTGGGCGCGAGCCGCTGGAATGTGTTCCGGCGCATCTCGCTGCCGATGGCGCGTCCGGCGCTGGCCATCGGTCTCGCTCTTGTCGCGCTGGAAACGCTGAACGACATCGGCGCCAGCGAATATCTCGGCGTGCGTACTCTCACCGTGTCGATCTTCACGACATGGCTCAACCGCGGCAGCCTGGCCGGCGCGGCGCAGTTGTCATGTCTCGTGCTGGTCATCGTCGCCGGACTGATCGCGCTGGAGCGCTATGGACGCCGCAACGCCGTCACCGAATTTTCCTCGGAAAGCCCGCGGCTGACGGCCCGCACGACACTGGGCGGAATCAAGGCCTGGCTGGCGTGCGCCGCCTGCGCCCTGCCGGTGCTGTTCGGCTTCGTCATCCCGCTGCTGTTTCTTCTGCATCAAAGCGTGCGCCGTTCGCTGCTGACCGTCGATGCCGCGATCTGGCGCGATGCGCTCAACTCGGTCACCTTCGCGGCGCTCGCCACGCTCGTCGCGCTGGCGCTCGGTTTCGCGACGATCCTTGCAACGCGCTGGCGTCCGAGTGCGTGGCGGTCGTTCGTCGCCAATATCGCGCACACGGGCTACGCGCTGCCCGGGCTGGTGCTGGCGCTCGGCCTGCTCACGCCGGTGCTGACCATCGACAACGCACTGAACACGCTTGCCGCCTGGCTCGGATTGGCATTGCCCGGTCTCGTCCTGATGGGCTCGGGTGCGGCGGTGGTGAGCGCCTATGTCATTCGCTTTCTCGCGGTGCCGACGGGCTTCATTCGTGCGGGCTTCGAGCGGATTCCCCGCGACTATGACGACAGCGCGCGCAGCGCCGGCGCGAGCGACATGACCGCAGTGAAACGCATCCACCTGCCGCTGCTGCGTCCGGCTTTGCTGGGTGCGGCGATCGTCGTGTTCGTCGATTGCCTGAAGGAATTGCCGGCGACGCTGCTGCTGCGCCCGCTCAATGTGGAGACGCTGGCGACCTCGATCTATCAGTATGCCAGCCGCGGCAGCTTCGAGGACGGCGCACTCGCCGCCCTGCTGATCGTCGCGGCCAGCATCGGGCCGGTGGCGTGGCTGACCCGGTTCTCCGATATTCCGCAGGGACCCGCGTAAGACCGCCAGAGACGATCAGATCGCATCGGCCTGATCGGTCTTTCGCGATGTCGAAAGAATATCCCACACCGCGATGAACATCGCGGCGATGACCGGGCCAATGACAAAGCCGTTGAGTCCGAAGGCTTCGATGCCGCCCAGCGTCGAGATCAGCACCACATAGTCCGGCAGCTTGGTGTCCTTGCCCACCAGCATCGGGCGCAGCAGGTTGTCGACGAGGCCGATGACCAGAAAGCCATAGGCGATCAGGATCGTGCCTTGTACGAACGAGCCCGTCGCCAGCAGATAGAGCGCGACCGGCATCCAGACCAGCCCTGCGCCGACGGCCGGCAGTAGCGACAGGAACGCCATCAGCACCGCCCATAGCAACGCCGCATGGATGCCGAGCAACCAGAAGATCACGCCGCCAAGCGCGCCCTGCGCCAGGGCAACCAGAAGACTGCCCTTCACCGTGGCGCGGATCACGACGGTGAATTTCTCCAGCAGCGCATCGCGTAGTTCGGCGCGCAACGGAATGGCGTCCTTGATCCGCCGCGACAGCGTGTTGCCGTCACGGAACAGGAAGAACAGCAGATAAAGCATGATGGTGGCGTTGAGGATGAAGTCGAATGTGCTCTGGCCGATGTTCAATGCCTGGGCTGCGATCTGCTGGCTGCCCTTGAGCAGACCGGCGGAGATTTTCTCCTGCATTCCGCCAAGGCTGGCGATGCCGAAACGGTCGAGCACGCCGGTCGCCCATTGCGGCAACGCGTCGAGGATCTGCTGAAACAGCTTGACGAAGTCGAGTTCACCGGACTGCACCTTCCCGAACACGACAGCCGCCTGCTGAGTCAGCGACGCCGCGATCAGCGTCAGCGGCAAGATCACGATCAGGATCACCAGCACGATCATCGCCAATGCGGCCAGGGTGGGTTGCTGCGGAATCTTCCGCAGCAGCCGCCGGTACAATGGCGCGAACATGATGGCGATGACCACGCCCCAAAGGATCGCTCCATAGAACGACGTGAGAATCCAGCCGAAGGCCAACGACACCACGACGATCAGAATCAGAAAGGCCTTGTCTTCAATACTGCCGCGCATGTTGTTGTCCTTGTTCGGGTCCGATACGGACCACGTTCGGGACAAAATGCAAGGGCCTCAATGTAACA
Source organism: Afipia sp. GW821-FHT04G03 (assembly GCF_059419985.1). NCBI lineage: Bacteria > Pseudomonadati > Pseudomonadota > Alphaproteobacteria > Hyphomicrobiales > Nitrobacteraceae > Afipia > Afipia sp. GW821-FHT04G03. The sequence goes on from NZ_JBWKSV010000004.1 coordinate 504,280, forward strand.
GGCGGTTACACCGCTCAGTCCCCGAAAACGGATAGTCTCTGGAACCGTTTCCTTTTGGCTGTGCTTGGGCTCACCGCAACGCTATAATGCTGCGCGATGATGAATGCTCTGAAATATCGAGTCGCAGCCAAACGGGGGCTTGCCCTCGCTGCCGTGCTGTATCTGACGGCGACTGCCGCTCAGGCCCAGGTGGCGCCAATCCGGTACTGGATTCCTGGTGGACCTTTCGGACTCGGTGGCGAGACCACGACGCAATATTGGGGAAGTACGCCGGACGAGGACGGCTTCCGCAAGGGCTTTTCGTTCAGCAGTTACAGCATGCCGGCAAATTCATTCACCGGCGGCTTTGGCGCGAGCGCATTTGCCGGCGGCAGCGGGTTGTCGTCCGACGGCGCGCAATACGCCTACAGCTTCAAGAGCCTCGGCGACACGCCGGTCACACTCTTCGGAGGCGTCAGTTCGCTTCGAACGACGCCGGACGTATTTACATCGCTCGTCACGCCTGGCTTCGAGCGGAGCAGCACGCTTGCCACAAGCATCAACGCCGGAGTCGAATTCAAACCGACTTCGAACCTCAGCCTGTCGCTTTCAGCCGGTTACGTGCAGCCGTCTGCGACCTTCGGCAACGACATGCGTTCGTTATTGCCGTCCGCGCAAAATCCCGGCTTTCTCGGCCGGCGATAGCGTTAAATCACTCAGGCGTTCTTCAGCGCGACGCGGAAGCTGGCCTCGGTCTTGGACTTTACTTCGTCGAGCGTGACGCCATCGGCGAGTTCGATCAGCGCCATGCCGTCCTTGCCGTGCTTGTCGATGGTGAACACGGCAAGATCGGTGACGACCATGTCCACCACGCGCTCGCCGGTCAGCGGCAGGTTGCAGCGGTGCAGCAGCTTCGGGCCATCCTTGGCGGAATGTTCCATCACCACGACCACGCGCTTGACGCCGGCGACGAGATCCATTGCGCCGCCCATGCCCTTGACCATCTTGCCCGGGATCATCCAGTTGGCGAGATCGCCGTTCTCGGCCACCTGCATCGCGCCGAGGATCGACAGATCGATGTGACCGCCGCGCACCATCGCGAACGAGTCCGCGCTGGAGAAATAGCTGGTTTCGGGAAGTTCGGTGACCGTCTGCTTGCCGGCGTTGATGAGGTCGGGATCTTCCTCGCCCTCATACGGAAACGGACCCATGCCGAGCATGCCGTTCTCGCTCTGCAGCGCGACGTCGACGCCCTCGGGAATGAAGTTGGAAACCAGCGTCGGAATGCCAATGCCAAGATTGACGTAATAGCCGTCGCGCAATTCCTTCGCGGCACGGGCTGCCATCTGTTCACGGGTCCAGGCCATGGGACTCTCCTTTGAAGGGTCTGTTTACGCGCGCTTGCGCAGGGTGCGCTGTTCGATCCGCTTCAGCTTCGGATCGACCGCAATGATGCGCTTCACGAAAATGCCGGGGGTGTGGATGTGATCGGGATCGATCTCGCCCGCAGGCACCAGATGCTCGACTTCCGCGACGGTGACCTTCGCGGCGGTCGCCATCATCGGGTTAAAGTTGCGCGCGGTCTTGCGGTACACGAGGTTGCCCGCGGTATCGCCCTTCCAGGCGTGGACGATGGCGAGATCGGCGACAAGGCCGGTCTCCATGATGTACTTCTCGCCGTTGAACTCGCGCACTTCCTTGCCTTCCGCAATCAGCGTGCCGACACCGGTCTTGGTGAAGAACGCCGGAATGCCCGCGCCGCCGGCGCGAATGCGCTCAGCCAGCGTGCCCTGCGGATTGAATTCCAGTTCGAGTTCGCCCGCGAGATACTGCTGCGCGAACAGCTTGTTCTCGCCGACATAGGACGAGATCATTTTCTTGATCTGGCGGGTTTCCAGCAGGCGGCTGAGGCCAATGCCATCGACGCCGGCGTTGTTGGAGACAACCGTCAGGTTCTTCACCCCGGACTCGCGCAGCGCGTCCGACAGCACCTCTGCGATGCCACATAGGCCGAAGCCGCCCGACATGATCATCATGCCGTCTTTGAGAACGCCATCGAGCGCGGATTTCGCGTCGGGATAAACCTTGTTCATGGGGATGCAACCTGATGGAGGAAAAGTGGCGGCCCAAAGAAGCGAACTTCGGATCCGGGAGACCTGGAGGCGACTGCTTGGGGCGATTATTAGGCGAAATCTTCAAGAGACGTCAATCGCGGCGCCATTCCCGCTCTCCCGAAGGTGCGCAGATGCGTCAATAGGGCCGCAGATGGCCTTGAAAGCGTCAAGAAAAGCAATCAAGTTGCGGCCTGCGCTGCGGCGGGACACCCGCCAACATTTCCACCGCAACCTTACCGGATGAACTCATTGACGATGGCCCAAGGGATAAAGCGCCTGGGGATGCCCATTGCGGCATTGCTCGCCGCCGCGCTGATCGGCTTGATCGCCATTTCGTGGATGATCGACCAGAATGCCGTGCGGCTGTCCGTCGAACAGCAGATTCGCGCCGCCACCGGCCTCGATCTCAAGGTCAACGGCAATGTCAGTATCTCGGTATTCCCCGGCAGTTCCGTCACGCTGCGCGATGTCGGGCTGAAGGGCTCCGGTTCGCGCGGCAGCGTCGACGAGCCGTTGACCGTCGCTGAACTGACCGCCCACCTGCGCCTGCTGCCGCTGTTGATGCGGCGCTACGAGATCGCCGACGTGATGCTGCAGCATCCGCGCATCAATGTGAGGCGCACTGCCGAGGGCGGCAGCAATTGGACCGCCATCGTCGAGACACTCGCCCGCACCATGAAGCCCGGCATCGACAGCCCGGTGTCGTTCTCCGAAATCCGCATCAAGGACGGCGTCCTCAATTACGTGAACGAAGCGCGTGATTTGAACGAAACCGTCAGCGGCATCGACCTGTCGCTGGCGTGGCCGTCGATCTCGCGCTCCTTTGCCGCCACCGGCGAGTTCGACTGGCGCGGCGAACGCATAGACGGCAGCCTCAGCATCGCCGATTTCGGCGCAGCCTTGTCCGGCGATCGCTCCGGCATCAAGGTCCGGATCGCAGGCGCGCCGCTGAAATTCGCATTCGACGGTGCAATCGCCAACCGCACCAGCCTGCTGATGGAAGGCACTGTGACCGCCGACAGCCCGTCGCTGCGCAATGCGCTGCGCTGGGCCGGACAGGCCACACCCGGCACCGGCGGTCTGGGACGGTTTTCGCTCAAGGCCCGCACCAACGTCGTGGGTGAATCGATTGCACTGACCAACGTCAATCTCGAACTCGACGGCAACACCGCCGAGGGCGTCATCACCTACAGCAACAATGACCGGCAGACCGTGCAGGCCACGCTTGCCGCCGACGCGCTCGACTTTACACCTTACATCGACACCGTTCGCCTGCTTGCCAGCGGCGCGCGCGACTGGAACCGGCAGTTGTTCGACCTGCGCGGACTGTCCGCCACCGATCTCGACATGCGCCTGTCGGCTGCAAAGGTGACCATCGGACCTTCCAAACTCGGGCGCACCGCACTCGGTGCCAACCTGCGCAACGGCACGCTGGCGCTCAGCATCGGCGAAGCGCAGATCTACGGCGGTATCCTCAAGGGATCGCTCGGGATCGCAAGGATCGACACCGACGCCGACGTGAAGGCGCAATTCCAGTTTACCGATGTCGATCTTGCAAGCACCGCCAGCGAACTGTTCGGTATCGGCAGGCTGAGCGGACGCGGCAATCTCAATTTCGCGCTGGAAGCCACCGGCGCCAGTCCGTTCGCGCTGGCGCAGTCGCTCGACGGCACGGCAACATTGACGGGTCACGACGGCGCGATCGGCGGGCTCAATGTCGAACAACTGTTGAAGCGGCTGGAGCGCCGGCCCCTGTCCGGCGCAGGCAACTTCCGCAACGGTTCGACGCCATTCGATTCGCTCGACATCGCCATCCGCTTCAAGGACGGCGTCGCGACCGCCGAGGATGCGCAACTCGTGGGACAGACCACCCGCGTGATGCTCACGGGCACGGCGTCGGTGCCGTCGCGCGAGTACGATCTGAAAGGCGTTGCCAGCCTGATCGCTGCGAGCGATGCACCGCCGGCGTTTCAATTGCCGTTCGTGGTGCAGGGCCCGTGGGATGATCCGCTGATTTTCCCGGATTCGGATTCGCTGATCCGCCGTTCGCCCGCGTCCGCGCCGCTGCTTGACTCCTTGAAGGACCGCAAGACGCGCGACGCGGTGAAATCTGTGATCGACCGCTTCACCGGCGGCCGGAAAGCGCCCGCAGCACCTCCCGCGCAGCCGCAAGCGGCGATCCCGCAGCCCGTGCTGCCCGCGCCCGTTGCCCCGGCTGCTCCTGCGGCAACGCCGGTGCCGGTCGCAGAGACACCGACGCCCGCTCCTTCTTCGGCTGATACTGCGCCCAGCGCATCAGCACCACCTGCCGAAGCGCCTGCGGTTGCATCTCCCCCGGCCGCCGCGGATTCCGCGCCAGCAAGAGCAGACTAAAGCGGCGCTGCGCTTTCGCCCTGCTCGCTCGTGAGCTTGGACGCCAGCGACGCAGCAATAATCACCAGCGCGACCGCTCCGATCACAAGCGTGCAAATCGCGTTGATCTCCGGCTTCACGCCAAGGCGCACCTCCGAATAGATCCGGATCGGCAGCGTCGCCGAGCCCGGTCCGGTGGTGAAGCTCGCAATCACCAGGTCATCGAGCGACAGCGTGAAGGCCAGCATCCAGCCCGCCGCAATCGACGGCAGGATCAGCGGCAGCGTCACCGCGGTGAACGCCTGCACCGGCGAGCATCCGAGATCCATCGCGGCTTCTTCGAGGCTGCGGTCGAGCGCGCCCAGTCGCGACTGCACCACCACCGCGACGAAGCACATGGTCAGCGTGGTGTGCGCGATGGTCACGGTCCAGAAGCCTCGTCCGGCGTCGAGCGCGACGAACAGCAGCAGCAACGAAAGCCCGGTGATGACTTCCGGCATGACCAGCGGCGCATAGAGCATTCCGGAAAACAGCGTGCGGCCCCTGAAGCGTTCGCCGCGCGAGAGCGCAACCGCCGCCAGCGTGCCAAGCACTGTTGCCGCCGTCGCCGAACAGAACGCCACGCGCAGGCTCATCCAGGCTGCCGACAGCATCGCCTCGTCGTTGAAGAACTCGGTGTACCAGCGCAGCGACCAGCCGCCCCACACCGTCACCAGACGCGAGGCGTTGAACGAATAGATCACGAGGATCGCAATCGGCAGGTAGAGAAACGCCAAACCCAGCGCGACCGACGCCATGTTGAAAGTCGAAAGGCGTGCCTGACGAATGGCCATCACTGCGCCTCCAGATGGCGGCGCTGCAGTTTCTCGTAGATCAAGAGCGGCACCAGCAGGACCGCCAGCAGCACGATGGCGATGGCGGAGGCTACCGGCCAGTCCTTGTTGGTGAAGAACTCCAGCCACAGCGTCTGGCCGATCATCATGCGGTCGGACCCCGCCAGCAGATCCGGAATCACGAATTCGCCGACGATGGGAATGAAGCACAACAGCACGCCCGCGCCGATCCCCGGCAGCGACAGCGGAAGCGTCACCAGCCAGAACGCCTTGATGCGCGAGCAGCCGAGATCGGCGGCGGCTTCCAGCAGCGTGTCGTCCATCTTCGACAGCGTCGCGTAGAGCGGCAGGATCATGAACGGAAAGTATGAGTAGACCATGCCGAGATACATCGCGGTGTCGGTGGAGAGCCACACCAGCGGCTTGTCGATGACGCCCAGCGCAAGCAGCGCCTTGTTGAGCAGGCCGTCGTGCTGGAGCACGTTGATCCACGCATAGATACGAATGAGGAACGAGGTCCAGAACGGCACGATCACCAGCATCATCGCCACCGGCTGCCATCGTTGCGGCAGCCGCGACATGCCGTAGGCGACCGGATAGCCGATCAGCAGCAGAATGGCGGTCGAGGTGATCGCCACCACAAGACTGCGGACATAAGAGAAAATATAGAGATCGTCCGCCGCCAGCAGTTTGAAGTTTTCGAAAGACAGCGCGGACAGTCCGGCCTTGAACGTCTCCCAGCCGGCCGCAAGATCGAACACGGGCACGTAAGGCGGCTGCGCGATGGCGGTCTGCGACAACGCGATCTTCAGCACGAAGCCGAACGGCACCAGAAAGAACAGCGCCATCCAGAAATATGGCGCGAGCGCCGCGAGCCGCGCCGGACGGGTGAAAATGCGGCGCGCGCTCATCGGTCCAGCACCACGACATCGTCGGGCGCGAACGACAGGCTCACCCGCTGTCCAGCCGCAAAGCCGTCGACCGCCGCCCGGGTTGCGTTGGCGCGTGAAACCTTGAGGGTCACGCCGCCATCAAGCCTGATGCGGTAGATCGAAATTCCCCCGATATAATTGACGTCGGTCAACACACCCGCGAACGAGTTTCCCGCGCCTGCACCTCCCCCATCGCCGCCTGTGAGCGCTATTTTTTCCGGGCGAATCGCAAGACACACCGCATCCCCCACGCTGACGGCCTGGGTGCGACCGACAACGATCGTTCCCGCCTCAGCGGTTGCGACAACCGCGCGATCGAGCTCGCGGTGAATCGCACTCACGCGGCCTTCAATCAGATTGATGTCGCCGACGAAGCCCGCGATCCAGCGCGAATTCGGTGCTTCATAAAGCTGACGCGGCGGTGCAACCTGCACAAGGCGGCCCTTGTCCATCACGCCGATGCGGTCAGCGACCGTCATCGCTTCTTCCTGATCGTGGGTGACGATGATGAAGGTCATGCCGAGGCGGCGCTGCACCTCCATCAACTCGGCCTGCGTGCTCTCGCGCAATTTCTTGTCGAGCGCGGCAAGCGGCTCGTCGAGCAGCAGCACCTGCGGACGCCGCGCCAGCGAGCGCGCCAGCGCCACCCGCTGTCGTTGCCCGCCGGACAGTTGATCGGGACGCCGCGCTTGCAAGCCTTCAAGGCGCACCAGCCCAACCATTTCCGTGACCCGCGCCGCAATTTCGTCCTTCGGCAGCCCTGCCCGCTTGAGACCGAACGCGATGTTGCCCTCGACGGTGAGGTGCGGAAACAGCGCGTAGCTCTGGAACATCATGTTGACGGGACGCTTGTGCGGCAGCACGTGCGCGATGTCCTCGCCATCGAGATGGATCGCGCCGGCATCAGGCGTCTCGAACCCGGCCAGCATCCGCAGCAGCGTGGTCTTGCCGCAGCCTGATGGGCCCAGCAGCGCGAAGAATTCACCGGCTGCGATGTCGAGCGACAGATCGTCCACCGCCGTGAAGCCGCCGAAGCGTTTCACCACCGATGCGATCCGCAGCAAGGGCTTTCGATCCGCGCCGACAGTCATGCCGCAGCCATGAAGGTGTCGAGCGCAGCGCGATCCTGCCGCGGCATCGTGAGACCGAGTTTCGAGCGCCGCCATAAAATGTCGTCGGCGAAGCGGGCAAATTCCGTCGTCATGAGATAACGCACCTCCGAGCCGGTGAGGTCATCGCCGAACCGGGGACCAAGGTCATCCATGCTTTTTGCCGCACCCAGAATCCGATCGGCTTGCGTGCCGTAGGCTTCCACCAGCCGTCGTGCATGACGCTCGCCAAGAAACGGCCAGCGCTTCCGGATGCTTTCGACCTGATCGTCCAGCGTATCGAATTCGAAATCGCCGCCCGGCAGCGGCGCGGTTGCGGTCCAGGGCCGCATCGGCGATGGCTTGAACGCCGGTGTCAGCCGCGCCAACGCAATTTCCGCACGACGGCGCGCAAGGGTGGTGACGCCGCCGGTCACGGTCAACAGCGGCGCCTTGCCGGACTTGCGGTCGAGTTTCATGAAGCCATCGGGACTGCCCGTCACATGACCGCCGGCCATCGCGTAGAGGGCATGGGCGGGCTCGACCGGTTCACGAAAATAGCGGCTGGCCGCCGTGCAGAGGTCGGCGATGTCGTCAGCGCCCGCCGACAGGACCGCCGGATCGCCGGTGAGGCTCCGCTCGGATGTGCCGATCAAGGTGAAGTCACGGTGATACGGAACGGCGTAAATCATCTGGCGGCCGCCGTTCTGGAGAACGTGGACATCGTCACGATCGAACATCCGCTTCACGACGATCTGGCTGACTTTCGCGAAGCTCGCTTGAACGGCAGGCAAATGCAAGACGGTTTCAGCCACGGCGCGCGTCCATGCACCGCTCGCATTCACCAGCGCCCGTGCGATAACGGTCTCACGCCGGCCGCGATTGACGACAGTGAGTTTCCAGACGTCCGAGCGATCCGCCCACACGCAGCGCGCGCCGGTCAGGATCGCGGCGCCTCGGGCGGCGGCGTCGACGGCGTTCAGCATGACAAGCCGCGATTCATCCACGGTGCAATCGGACCAGGCCAGCGCCAGCCCGAGCGAGCGCTTGAGCGGATGACCGGCGGTGTGAATCGTCAGGTCGAGCGCCTCGGATCGCGGCAGGCCGCTTCGCGGCGCGAGCTGATCGTAAACATGAAGGCCCGCGCGCAGTATGGCCGGCGGCCTCTCGTCAGCATGGACCGGCAGGACAAAGCGAACAGGGCGCACCAGATGAGGTGCTGCGCGCAGCGCGGTGTCCCGTTCGGCCAGCGCACGGCGAACCCGCAACGCATGTCCCCGCTCGAGATCGATGAAATTGCCGTGCATCAGGTGCGGAGCCGCCGCCGCCGCGCCACCACCGAGATCGTTCTGCTCGAACAGCGCGACCCGCAGCCCGCGCCCGGCGGCATCGCGCGCAATACAGACGCCGTTGAGGCCGCCCCCGATAATCGCGATGTCGACATCAGCCATACCGCGATGATCTCCGACGGTCATCGTCGCGAGTCAAGCCTTGCAGGTTTGAAGGGCAATCGCGTCAGCCGACCATGCGCGGTATTTTTGTCACGAGCGAGACGGTCTTTTCGCGACCGATCCATTCCGCGTAGTCCGCCATCGGCGCAGGCTTGCCGAGGAAATAACCCTGTACCTGATCGCAGGCCTCGTCCGCGAGGAAGGACAGTTGTTCCTGCGTCTCGACGCCTTCGGCGACGATGGAAATGTTGAGGCCGTGGCCGAGCCCGATCATGGCGCGGATAATGGCCGCGGACTGCGTGTTGCGCCCGAGATTCATCACGAAGGCGCGGTCGATCTTGATCTTGTCGAACGGGAACGACTGCAGATAGGTCAGCGATGAATAGCCGCTGCCGAAATCGTCCATCGCGATCCGCACGCCGAGCGCCTTCAGCCGCCGCAGCAGCGACAGCCCGCGGTCGAAGTCCTCGATCAGCACGCCTTCGGTGATTTCGAGTTCCAGCCGTCCGGGCGCGAGACCGGTCTCGAGCAGGATCGAATGGACCAGACCGACCAGATCGCCGTGCATGAATTGCGCGGGCGACAGATTGACCGCGATCTGCAGATCCTTCGGCCAGGACGCCGCCTCGCGGCAGGCCTCACGCAAAATCCACTCACCCATTTCGACGATCAGGCCACTCTCTTCCGCCAGCGGGATGAATTCGCTGGGCGGCACGAAGCCGCGCACGGGATGAACCCATCGCGCCAGCGCTTCAAAGCCGAGAACATGATCGGTGACGATCTTGTGGCGCGCGCGCGCCTGCGGCTGATAGTGCAGCGACAATTCGCCGTTTCGGATCGCGGTCGACAGATCCTGATGCAGCGCGCGGCGGTCGCGCACCTGCTGGTCCATTTCCGCGGCATAGAAGCTGACGGAGCCGCGCGACTTTGCCTTGGCGCGGAACAGCGCAGCGTCGGCATTGGCAAGAAGTTCTTCGGCGGTGCCGCCGTTACGCGGGAAAATGGAAATGCCGGTCGTCAGCCCCATACGAAGCGAGCGGCCATCGATCACGATTTCCTCGCGCATCGTTTCCAGCAGGCGGTTTGCGAGGTTTAGCGCAGCTTCCGGCTGCGCACCGTCGATGATCAATCCGAATTCGTCGCCGCTCAGACGTGCAACAACTCCGCCCTGGACGGCCTTCTCGATCCGGCGCGATACCTCGATCAGCAGCTTGTCGCCGACCTCGTGGCCGAACACGTCGTTGATTTCCTTCAGCCGATCGAGGTCGATCGAGAGGACCGCGAATTCCTCGGTGGTGTCCTTGCAGGCCTCGATCATCTGCGACAACGCCAGCAGGAAGGCCGCGCGGTTCGGCAGGTCCGTCAGTGAATCGTGATAGGCCATGTGGGCCATGCGCGATTCGGTTTCACGGCGATCGGTGATGTCTTCGTTGGTCTTGATGAGATATTGCGGCTCGCCGTTCTCGTCGAGAACCGTGACGCGCCGCGTCAGGAACAGCCGCAGTCCGTTTTCCGTCTGGATCGGATGCTCTTCAGTGACGATGCCCTTCTTGCGGACGGCGTCCTCGTCACGCTTGAGGATGAATTTCGCGTCGGTCGGATTGTAGATGTCCTCGAGCTTGCGGCCGATCACGTCTTCGCGGCGGACGCTCAGCGTCGCCTCGGCGCTGCGGTTGGCGAGAACATACTGGCCGTCGCTCAGCCGCTTGACGACGAGCGCGACCGGAACGTTGTCGACGACCAATTCAAGGAATTGCTTGGCGCTCTGAATCTCGCGCGAGAGAGACCGCCGCTCGGTGACATCCTCGAACAATGAGACGAGGAACTCGGGCTCGTTCTTCTCATTGCGTGCGATCACGCGGTTACACGCCACAAGACGCTTGCCGCCGCGGTGCTGAATCGACAGTTCGGTGCGCGTTTGACTCGATAACGAGGCGACGGCTGCCTGATCGGCCTCGACAACGGCCTGGGCCGCTTCCGGGACATAAACGCTGGCCGCCGTATTGCCGATGATCTGGTCGCGGCTCATGCCGGCGAATTGCTCGAACGCCCGATTGGCGAGAATATACCTGCCGTCATCGATGGTTTTCGCTGCGACGCAGACCGGAATGTTATCGATCACGGATTCGAGGAAGTTCTTGTTCTTTGCAAGTTCCTTGGCGAGCTTGCGCTGCGTCGTGCAATCCTCGTGCGTCGATACCGTTCCGCCATTGGCCAGTTTGCGATGCCTGACGACGATCGAGCGGCCATCCGAAAGTTCGCAGATGTGACCCTCTGGATGTTCGACGTTGCGATAATAAATGTCCAACAGACCGTCGAACGTCCCGCGCTGCTTTCGCAAATCCAGAAGATCGGGGCCGGTCATTCCGGGGAATAGATCGAAGCGATCGAGGCCATAGATCTTCAGGTAATGGTCATTGCAAAACACGACGCGCTTGTGCGCATCAAGCATCACAATGCCTTGGGTCAGATTGTTCAGGGCGCTGGAGACAAAGGCGGCGCGGCGGATATTGGCGTGGCGCGCCCGTCGCAACGCGGTCGTCACCCACAGGATGACCGCGGCGAGGAACGCAACGATCACGAAGCCGCCGATCAGCACCTGCCATACGATGGCGGTGCGCGCGCTTTCCATCGACATGGCCGAAAATGAGCCGTCGGGATTGGCGACAATCTGCGCCCAAGCGTTCTCGCACGTCGAAATCAGGACGCACAGGCACACAGCGGCCCACGCCGGGCTCACTGCGGTCGCTCGTGCTTGCTTCTGCCAGCAGGTCATTACCATTCCGCGGAATTCTTCGCGGACACTCTCTGGTTGTACCCCTTTGAATCGGGTAAACGCGTACTCCCCGCCCCGCAGATTGTGACTTAAATGCGGGCAAATGGCCGTCTATGCTTAACCAAGTCCTAACGCAGCAAGTCCCTGGAGTGATCGCGGTCCCGCGCGCTGTACATAAAGTGAGCATGAATCAGATTCATTGGGCAAAGCGGACCATCGATGGACAGGGTTGAGTGCATTGTCGTCGGCGCGGGCGTCGTCGGTCTTGCCGCTGCACGCCGGCTGGCGCAGGCCGGCCTTGAGGTCGTCGTCGTCGAGGCCGCCGGAGACATCGGCACCGGGACGTCTTCGCGCAACAGCGAGGTGATCCACGCCGGAATCTACTATCCGGCGGGAAGTCTGATGGCGCGCATGTGCGTCGCCGGAAAGCATGCGCTCTACCGGTATTGCGAAGACCACGGCGTTCCGCATCGCCGTTGCGGCAAGCTGATCGTCGCCACCGTCGAGAATGAGAACGCCAAGCTGACCTCGATCAGGTCACATGCGGAAACCAACGGCGTCGACGATCTGCAAATGCTGTCCGGCGCTGACGCGCGCGCCCTCGAACCTGCCCTGAACTGCACCGGCGCACTGCTGTCGCCCTCCACCGGCATCGTCGACAGTCACGCCTTCATGCTCGCGCTGCGCGGCGAGATCGAAGACGCGGGCGGCGCGCTTGCGTTTCATGCGCCGCTCAAGCGCTCGAAGGCGGTGCCTGAAGGCTTCGAGGTCGAGATCGGCGGCGACAGCCCGATGACCCTGCAATGCCGCGTGCTGGTGAATTCGGCCGGGCTCGCAGCGCCCGCGATTGCCCGCGTCATCGACGGGATGCCGGCCGACCGGATTCCGACGGCGTACTATGCCAAGGGAAATTATTTCAGCTGCAGCGCGCGCGCGCCGTTCGAACGGCTGATCTATCCGGTGCCGGAACCCGGCGGGCTCGGTGTCCACCTGACCATCGATCTCGGCGGGCAGGCGAAATTCGGGCCCGACGTGGAATGGATCGACGAGATCGACTACGCGGTCGATCCCGCCCGGGCGGAGCGTTTTTATCCGGCGATCCGCCGTTACTGGCCGACGCTTCCCGATGGCGCGCTGACGCCGAGTTACTCCGGAATTCGCCCGAAGATCGTGCCTCCGGCGGTCGCCCGGCAGGATTTCGTAATCCAGGGACCGCAGGAACACGGCGTCGCCGGGCTGATCAACCTGTTCGGAATTGAATCGCCCGGCCTGACGTCATCGCTCGCCATCGCTGACGATGTGGCCCATCGCATCGAAATCCGGAAATAGCGGAACCCGCGGCGGCAACTGCGCAAGCGAACGATGCACCACAGGCGTAGCCGCTACGAATATCATGTTGATAATGGCGCGGATTTCCGGGGAAGCGTCTTTTCCGGGAGCCGTTAGTGGACGGTGGCGAACTTCAGTCGGTGGATCTCGTCCTTGAGCACCAGCTTACGGCGCTTTAACTCGATAATCTGGAGGTCGTCGGTGGAAAGATGCTGGAGAGCATCGTGCAATTCGTTTTCCAGAACTTCGTGTTTTCGTTCCAGTTCAACGAGATGCGCCTGAATCGCCATAAGAAGTCTCCTTCGTAAGTGGACCTCAGATCGGATCTGGACAAGTAAGTCTACATGAGTGAGGGCATCTGTCGACATCGGAATGAACGCGGCCGTCTGATATTTTTTATCAGAGGAAACGAATTGTGAGGGAACCCGCCGCGCGATACCGTCCGCTAGAACTGGTAAGGATTTTCTGCAATGACGATCCCGCAGGGAACATCCGGTAAGACTTGCTGAAAGTCTGACCCAATCGATTATCGAAAGTCTGATCACCTAAAGTCATGGCAGAGCAGGACAACAACGAATTCGCTCTGGAACTGGCGCGATTGCAGCAGGAGCACCGCGACCTCGATGCCGCCATCGAGGCGCTGCATCAATCGCCGGCGCCGGACCTGTTGCGGTTGCAGCGTTTGAAAAAACGCAAGCTGCAATTGCGCGATCGTATCGCGTTCGTCGAAGACCAGATCACGCCTGACATTATCGCCTGAGCTTGATCGGCGAACCGCCGCGCAAATCCGCGGCAAGAGAACCTGTTGCACGAGACCCTGCGACAAGACGGCGCGCCGCCTTCCGTGCGTACATCGCGCGGTCCGCCGTCTCCATGACACGCGCCGCATCATCCGCCGCACCGACCAGCGCTATGCCGGCCGACGCGCCCGCGACCACGGGACGTCCCCTGAAAACAAACGTCAGTCGGTCGATGGCGTCTTCCAGCGCCGCCGCCTTCGCCAGCGCATCGGCTTCCGTCAGATTCCAGAGCAGCAGCCCGAATTCGTCGCCGCCGAGCCGCCCCACCACGTCCGATGAACGGACATGCCGCATCAGCACCGCCACCACGCCCTTCAGCACCACGTCGCCCGCCGCGTGCCCGAACGTGTCGTTGATCGGTTTGAGGCGATCGACGTCGAGAACGATCAGCGCGCCCGTCGCCTTGTAGCGCCGGATGTAGGCGACCGAGCGGTCGAGTTCGCGCTCGAAGCCGCGTCGGTTGTAGATGTTCAGAAGGAAATCGGTATCGGCCCAGGCCTGAAGTTCGTCGATCCGGGCCTGGGCGGCCGCGAGTTCCGCTTTCAAAGCCGAGACTTGGCGTTTGGCCCTTGCAAGGGAAACAGCCGCCGGCTTGCGCTTGGGTTTTGCCGGGGCGGCTTTGGCGGCGGACGCGCTTCGGCCCGGGGCGGCGCGCCCGGACGGCGCCTTTGCCGCCGGACGCCGTGATGCCATTTTGCCGCGCGCTTTCTTCACGTTTCCGCCCCTAATCCGCTTGACCGGCACGGCCATTGACCATGAAAGGATAACGGATTCGCGTTAGCTTGCCACGCAGGGGCGTAACCCTATAATCCGCCCTCTTTTTCTGCTCTTTTTTGAAGATTCCGCATGACCGCCCCCGTCGCCATCATCATGGGAAGCCAGTCCGACTGGGCCACCATGCGCTATGCCGCAGAGACCCTGACCGCGCTCGGCATCTCGCACGAGGCACGGATCGTCTCTGCGCACCGCACTCCCGAGCGGCTCTACAGCTTCGCCAAGGGGGCCAAGGCGGCCGGTTTCAGGGTCATTATCGCGGGCGCCGGGGGTGCAGCCCATCTGCCCGGCATGGCGGCCTCGCTGACGGAACTTCCGGTGTTCGGCGTGCCGATAGAATCCAAGGCGTTGTCAGGCATCGATTCGCTTTATTCGATTGTGCAAATGCCTGCAGGAATTCCGGTCGGCACCTTGGCGATCGGAAAAGCCGGCGCTATCAATGCGGCTCTACTCGCTGCAAGCGTGCTGGCACTCAATGACGCCGGTCTTGCAAGCCGGCTTGCGACATGGCGCAAGCAACAGACCGAGGCGGTGAGCGAGCGCCCAGAGGACGAATCTAAGTGACATCTTCAAGTCGGGTGACGCTGAAACCAGGCGACACCATCGGAATTCTCGGCGGCGGGCAATTGGGCAGAATGCTTGCGCAGGCCGCCGCGCGTCTTGGCCTGCGGTCGCAGGTGTTTTCGCCCGATCCGGACTCACCCGCCTTCGACGTGGTGCAGAACGCGACCTGCGCGGAATACGCCGATGTCGAAGCGCTCGAACTGTTCGCCTCCGATGTCGATGTCATTACCTACGAGTTCGAGAACATTCCTTCCTCGACGGCGATGATCCTGTCGGCTCGCCGCCCGGTGCTGCCGGATCCGAAGGTGCTGGAAACCGTGCAGGACCGCTTCGCGGAAAAGAATTTCGTGAGCAAGCTCGGCATCGCCACCGCAGCCTATGCCGATGTCTCCTCCGCGCAGGGACTGAAAGCCGCCATCGCCCGGATCGGGCTGCCCGCCGTGCTCAAGACCCGGCGTTTCGGTTACGACGGCAAGGGTCAGGTCGTGGTCAGGGAGGGCGACGACCCGGAAACCGTGTGGGCCGATCTGGAGACCCGCTCAGCCATTCTCGAGGCCTTCGTGCCGTTCGAGCGCGAAATCTCCGTGGTCGCCGCACGCAGCGCCAGCGGCGAGGTCGTCTGCTACGACGTCACCGAAAACGAACATCGCGACCACATCCTGAAATTCTCCTACGCGCCGGCGCGCATCTCCGACGACGTCGCGGCACAGGCTCGCGCGATTGCCGAGAAGATCGCGACCGCGCTGGATTATGTCGGCGTGCTGGCGGTGGAGATGTTTGTGGTGCCCGGCAAGGATGGACCGGGCCTGATGGTCAACGAGATTGCGCCGCGCGTTCATAACTCCGGCCACTGGACGCTGGACGGGGCGTCGGTGTCGCAGTTCGAGCAGCACATCCGCGCCATTGCCGGCTGGCCGCTCGCTCATCCGGTCCGGCACGGCGACGTCACCATGACCAACCTGATCGGCGACGACATCCTCGACTACGGCAAATGGCTGCCGGTTCCCGGCGCCACCGTGCATCTGTACGGCAAGGGCGCTCCACGCCCGGGGCGCAAGATGGGTCATGTGACCGAGGTCAAGGCTCCGCAAAAGTAAAAGGCTGCCGCGATCACTCGCGACAGCCTTGCGTCGTTGCCTGAAAATCAGATGTCACTTGCCGGCGACGATGCCTTCCGGCTCATCGCTCAGCCAGCGATAGACCACCCCGCCGATGACGCCGCCGATCAGCGGCGCGACCCAGAACAGCCAGAGCTGCTGAATGGCCCAGCCGCCGACGAACAGGGCGGGACCGGTGCTGCGCGCCGGGTTCACCGACGTGTTGGTGACGGGAATGCTGACGAGATGGATCATCACCAGCGCAAGGCCGATCGCCAACGGCGCGAAGCCGGCCGGCGCCTTGCCGTGGGTCGCTCCCATGATGATGAACAGGAACATCGCCGTCATCGCCACTTCAGAGACGAAGCCCGCCAGCAGGCTGTATTTGCCCGGCGAATGGTCCGCGTAGCCATTGGAGGCGAAGCCGCCCGCGAGATCGAAACCGGCCTTGCCGCTGGCGATCATGTAAAGTACGCCGGCGCCCAGGATCGCGCCGATGACCTGCGCGATAATGTAGGGAATAACCTGACCCGCCGGAAAGCGCCCGCCGGCAGCGAGCCCGACCGTCACGGCCGGGTTAAGATGGCACCCCGAAATATGGCCGATGGCATACGCCATGGTGACGACGCTCAGGCCGAAGGCAAACGAGACCCCGAGCAGGCCGATGCCCACCTGCGGAAAAGCCGCGGCGAGGACCGCGCTGCCGCAACCCGCAAATGTGAGCCAGAAGGTGCCGATGACCTCGGCGGCGTATTTCTTCGTATTCATGTTACGTCTCCCCTGAATCGTGGTGTTGGATCACCTCAGTGCGGGAACCGTAGAAACCGGGGTCTTAAGCCTTCCTGAAATTCCCCCGAATCGCCAGCCCGACCGGTCTAATTTGCCCCGGATTCGTGACATTCAGGCCCCCGAAAATGACCATCCACAGGTGGACATTCCCGGTTTGATCTGGTACATCCGCGCCTTCGATGAGAAGGGCGTGGCCTTTAGTCGGCCCTTCGTCGTCTCCTGATTTTCCTGATTGAAACCAAAGAGGATGCCGCGTGCAGGTTCTCGTTCGCGATAACAATGTCGACCAGGCTCTCAAGGCGCTGAAGAAAAAGATGCAGCGCGAGGGCATTTTCCGCGAGATGAAGCTCCGCGGCCATTACGAAAAGCCATCCGAGAAGAAGGCCCGCGAAAAGGCTGAAGCCGTTCGTCGCGCCCGCAAGCTCGCGCGCAAGAAGTTGCAGCGTGAAGGCCTGCTGCCGATGAAGCCGAAGCCGGTGTTCGGCGCTGGTCCGGGCGCAGAGCGTGGCGCTGCCGGCGGCCGTGGTGGCGCTGGTGCAGGTCCGCGCGGACCGCGCTAAGCGATCTCAACAGTTTTGAATATGAAAACGCGGGCCTTGCGGCCCGCGTTTTTGTTTGAGCTTTCTCGGGAGGAGACGAGACTCAAACGTTGAGGTTCATCCACACCGCTTTCGGCTCGGTGAAGTTCGCCAGCGCCTCGGTGCCGTGTTCACGGCCGAAACCCGAATCACCCGCGCCGCCCCACGGCAGCCGCACGTCGGTATAGCCATAGGTGTTGATCCAGACCGTGCCGGCCCTCACCTTCTTGGCGAAGCGCTGCACGCGGCCGATGTCGCGGCTCCACACACCGGCGGCCAGGCTGAACGCGGTGCCGTTGGCGATCCGCACAGCGTCGGCCTCATCCTTGAACTTGATGACACTGACCACGGGTCCGAAGATTTCCTCCTGCGAAATCCGCATCTCGTGTTTGACGTTCGCGAACACCGCCGGGCTGATGTAGTAGCCGTGATCGCCGACATGCTGCCCGCCGGTCACGAGCGTCGCGCCCTCCTTCTGGCCGACATCGATATAGTCGAGGATCGACTTCATCTGCTTTTCGGAAATCACAGGGCCCAGCGCAGTCGCCTTGTCAGCGGTATCGCCGATGCGCAGCGCCCTGGCGCGCATGGCGAGCCGCTCGACCACTTCGTCGTAGACCTTCTCATGCGCAAGTACGCGCGAGCCCGCCGAGCACACCTGCCCGGCATTGAAGAAGATGCCCGCCGCCGCCGCCTTGGTCGCGGCATCGAGATCGGCGTCATCAAAAATGACATTGGCGGACTTGCCGCCGAGTTCCAGCGACACACGCTTGAAGTTGCCGGCGGCGCCACGAAGAATTCCACGGCCCACGCCGGGTGATCCGGTGAACGTCACCTTGTCCACGCCGGGATGATTGACCAGTGCGTCGCCGACCACGCGGCCGGGACCCGGCACGATGTTGAGCACACCCGGCGGCAGGCCCGCTTCGAGCGCGAGTTCGCCGATGCGCAGCGCGGACAACGAGGTCAGCTCAGCCGGCTTCATGACGATAGTGCAGCCGCAGGCCAGCGCAGGCGCCAGCTTCCACATGCCGATCATCAGCGGGAAATTCCACGGCACGATTACGGCAACCACGCCGACCGGTTCGCGCACCGTGTAGGTCAGCGCATCGCTGCGCGTCGAGACCACGTCGCCGTGAATCTTGTCCGCCCAACCGGCGTAATAGGTCAGTGTATCGATAGCGGCGGGAAGGTCCTGCCGCAGCACGGCCGAAATCGGCTTGCCGGCGTCGCGGCTTTCCAGTTCGGCCAGTTCATCGCTGTGCTGTTTGATCAGCTCGGCGAGCCTGAACAGGATGTGGCCGCGCTCGGCGGCGCGCATGGTGCTCCAGGGGCCCTCGAAGGCGCGGCGGGCGGCGGCGACGGCGCGCTCGACATCGGCCTCGTTGCCCTCCGCGATGGTTGCGATGACCTGCCCGGTTGCAGGATTGAGCGTGTCGAAGGTGCGCCCTGAGACCGATTCGACATGCTGACCGTCGATCAGAAGCTGCTTTCGGAGAACGACGGGGGCATCGTGCGATGTGTCGCGAGAATAGTCATATGCAATCGACATCATATATCTCCTATTGTTCTTCTTAATTTGTGCATTGAATATGCCTTAGTAAATATGACATGATGTGCTTATGAGATCCGATCATATGAAATCGGTTTCATAGATGAGTGGAACAGCGATGCATATTGAGATCGAGCCGATCTGGCGCTTCCACAAGGAAGGCAGCCGCCACAGCGTGATCGTCATGCTGACGATCCTCAATGAGATCCGTAAAACCGGAAAACTCGCCAGCGCCGCGGAACATGCCAATCTCTCTTATCGGCACGTCTGGAATCTCGTCGAGCAATGGTCCGACTTTTTTGGCGTTCCGGTGGTCGAGACCCACCGCGGCAAGGGCACGACGCTGACAGCGTTCGGCGAGAAACTGGTATGGGCCGGGCAGCGGATGCAAGCCCGTCTCGGCCCGCAACTCGAAAACCTCGCGCAGGAACTTGCCACCGAGATCAAGCCGTTCCTGCATCAACGCCCGAACGTGATCCGCGTTCATGCCAGCCACGGTTTCGCGGTTTCAAAGCTGCGCGAGTTGCTCGACCGCGAACCCGGCATCGGCGTCGATCTGCGTTACGTCAGCAATCAGAATTCGCTGGTCTCGCTGGCGCAGGGCGCGTGCGATCTCTCCGGCGTTCATGTTCCGCGCGGCGAACTGCGCGCGCAAAGCATCCAGGCTTGCAGGGAGTGGCTCGATCCGCGCGAGGATCGCGTCATCAGTTTCGTGACGCGCGAAATGGGGCTGATGGTGAAACCCGGCAATCCGCTCGGCATCGGATCGCTGGAGGATCTCGTCGCGCGCAAGGCGCGTTTCGTCAACCGCGACCATGATTCAGGAACGCGCACGCTGTTCGATCAGTTGCTGGCGCAGCACAAGATCGACGAAACGCAGATCAACGGCGCGCAGCAGATGGAATTCACCCACGCCGCCGTCGCGGCCTATGTTGCCAGCGGCATGGCCGATGCGGCATTCGGCGTCGAGGCGGCCGCGCGGCAGTTCGGGCTCGATTTCGTCCGGCTGCTGACGGAGGATTACTTCTTCGTGTGCCGCCGCGCGTTTCTCGAAACCGAACCGATGCGCCGGGTGCTGGACATCATGAACGGCAGCGCGTTTCACGATGCAATCGCCGAGCTTCCGGGCTATCTCGCGACCAGCCCGGGCGCGGTCAGCACAGTCAGGGAATTTCTGGATATTGTCGACGTGGAAGCCGCAAACACGGATAGCAAAGCCGCCAAGTCGAAGAGCGCGAAGCGCCTCAAAAAATCAGAAACTTAATTACGTTCCGGCAATACGGCCTGAAACACCGACCTCGCCGCCGAGACGACACCCTCGGCAACGGAGCGGCCGCGCTCGTGGATACGAATGTCGCGCGGCGGGATTTCGCCCGGCGGCATTGGACGTGACGGATCGTTGACGCTGACCTCGGATGAATCCGTGGGCGTCGGAAATGGCGCCGGTGGTGCGGTGATCGCGGCTTCGCTCGGCTGCGGCGCGACGCTCACCGCGGGCGGCAAGGGCTGGAGCGCCGGCGGCGGCGGCACGGCTGCGGGCGCGTAAACGACACTGTTGACCTTGGCGCGCTCAGACTCGCGCTTTGCCGGCTCTTCGGCGCTCGCGGCTTCGGACGCACGAGGCTCGGACGATGGCGGGGTCGCCTTGCGCAGCCGCTCGATCGCGGCCCGCGCCAGATCATTGGCATCGCGCTTGTCGTCGGGAGTGGCATTGGCTTCGGACGATGGCGGCACAACCGGTGCAGCCTTCGCGGTCGCCCGCTCCCGCTTCTCGGCAGCAGCCTTCTCGCTGGCGGCCTTCTCGGCCATGTTTCTTTCGGCGGCGGCTTTCTCAACGGCAGCCTTGTCAGCCGCAAGTTTCTCGGCGGCCTTCCTGGCGTTCTCCGCCCGATCAGCAGCAGCCCGCTCCGCCGCGGCCTTTTCGAGGGCCAGCTTTTCGGCTTTCAGCCTGGCGGCTTCGGCTTTTGCGCTTTCGGCTTTCGCGGCCTTGTCGCCGGAATCGTCGGCCTTCAGCGTCTGGGGGGCCGCAATCGCAGCCTTCGGCTTGTCCGCATCCGACTTGGCGTTGATGTAGTGCGTGACGATGTACGCACCAACCACCGTCGCCACGATCGACGGGACAACCTCTAAAAAGTACTTCGAGAACAGCTTCTTGATCATTGCAACTCCCCGCACGACGTTGCATGCGGGAACTTTAGGGCCGATTGAGGGATCAACTGCGACAGATCGGTGGCAACTGCTGGAAAAACGCCGGGTAACGGCTTTGTCAGGAGACTTCTAGCGTTACCCGGCCTCCCGGCGTTGCCGCTACTTGGCCTTCTCGATTCCGGTCAAAGTCATCTGCCCATTAACCTTGTCGACGTCGAACCTGACATTGTCGCCGACCTTGACCCGCTTCAGCATCTCCGGGGTTTTGGCTCGGAAAACCATGGTCATCCCCTCCATATCCATTTTCTCGATGGGGCCGTGCTTGATGGTCATTTTCCCCGCCGCCTCGTCGATCTTAGTGACGGTTCCTTTGACCGGCAGCGCCTGCGCATGCGCATGCGTCACGGGCAGAAGGGCCGACAACGCCATGACGCAGGACGTCGCAAGAATAAGTTTCCGCATGTTCCTTTCCTTTTCACTTTTGACTGAAGATCATTTCCAAAAAACGCGGTCCCGCCACGAGGCGAGCCTGAGGGCATCCGCGGGAACGGCTCATTTCACGATGATTGTGCCGGACATGCCGGCTTCCCGGTGACCGGGGATAAGGCAGGAGAAGTCGAACTCCCCGGCCTTGGTGAATTTCCAGAGGATGGAGCCGGTCTTGCTCGGCGCCAGGCGCTTGGCATTCGGATCGTCATGCTCCATGTCCGGATTCTTCATCATCTCGGCCATGTGTTTGAGATTTTCGTCGAGCGTGCCGACGACAAGTTCATGATCGAGTTCGCCGCTGTTGCGGATGGCGAACTTGATCTGTTCGCCCTTTCGAATCTCGATCCGGTTCGGGACGAACAACATTTTCCCGTCCGTTTCACGCATGTTGACCTGGATGGTACGTGCCGGCTTCTTGGGATCGCCGGGCACGCCATAGGCGCGGTCATCCCCGTGGGAATGACCAGGGTCCGCCAGCGCTGGCGTGGACAGAGAGAGAGTTGCAAGCGCAGCCGCAAGGAGGCGTAGTTGCATGTAGAAATCCTTCTCAATGATTGCGATGGGGGGATTTTTTGCCGGGTTTCACGACGTCGAACTCGACAGCGTTCTTCTTGTCCAACGCGGCGGGAGGCTCGCGTTCGACCTTCTTCGGTTCACCCTTCCACTCGAAGGCGACCGTCCCTTCCGGGTGCTTGAACCAGCCCGGATCCTTGTAGTCGCCGGATGCCAGCCCCTCGCGCACCTTGACGACCGAGAACATGCCGCCCATCTCGACCGCGCCGAATTGAGCGAAGCCGGTCATCATCGGTAGTGTGTTGTCCGGCAACGGCATCTCCATCTCCCCCATATCGGCCATGCCGGCGTTGCCCATCGGCATGTAATCCGGCACCAGCTTGCGCACGGACTTGACCAGATCGCTCTTTTTCATTCCGACGAAGTTGCGGAGGTCGTGACCCATGGCGTTCATGGTGTGATGCGACTTGTGGCAGTGAATCGCCCAGTCGCCGGGGTTGTCGGCGACGAAATCAAAGGCGCGCATCTGACCGACGGCGCAGTCGACCGTAACCTCTGGCCATGCCGCAGCCTCCGGCACCCAGCCGCCATCCGTGCAGGAGACCTTGAAGTCATAGCCATGCATGTGAATCGGATGGTTCGTCATTGTCAGATTGCCGAACCGGATGCGGACCTTGTCTCCCTTGCTCGCGACGATGTGATCGATGCCGGGAAAGACCCGGCTATTCCAAGTCCACATGTTGAAGTTGGTCATCTCCGCAACTTTCGGCAAATAGCTGCCGGGCTCGATGTCGTAGGCCGACATCAGAAACACGAAATCCCGGTCCACGCGCCGGAAGGCCGGATCCTTCGGATGCACCACGAAGAAACCCATCATGCCCATCGCCATCTGGACCATTTCGTCGGCATGCGGGTGGTACATGAAGGTGCCGCTTTTCGTCAGCACGAACTCGTAGACGAAGGTCTTTCCGACTCCGATCGCTGGTTGCGTGAGACCTGTCACACCATCCATGCCGCTCGGGAGCAGAATTCCATGCCAATGGATGGTGGTGTGTTCCGGCAGCTTGTTGGTGACGAAGATGCGGACCTTGTCGCCCTCGACGGCTTCAATCGTGGGGCCGGGCGACTGGCCGTTATAGCCCCACAAATGCGCGACCATGCCCGGTGCGAACTCGCGGACCACGGGTTCGGCGACGAGATGAAATTCCTTCCAGTCGCCGTTCATGCGCCAGGGCAGCGTCCAGCCGTTAAGTGTGACGACGGGCTGATAGTCCGGACCGGTCGTCGGAAACAGCGGGGGCTGCATAGTCGTCGCGGTTGAAGTTGCGGCTTCGGGAATACTTGCCGCCTGGACGCGGCCGCTGACGGCACTGGCACCGGCGAGCACCGCAGCAGATCCAAGAACTGCTCTGCGAGAAATCATTGGTCGTTCTCCATTCAATGAGGTGCGTCGGCGGATGCGCCGGACATAACGCGAGCAGATTCGCTGCGTCCGGGAGCACCTCCGCCCATCACCGCGGTGTTCAGATTTGTCGTGGCCAGCCAGAAATCCCGCTTCGCCTCGATCGCCGCAGTCGTTGCGGCGATACGCTGACGCGCTTCCGCCAGCAGCGAGAACACGTCGATCAGCATTCCGTTGTAGCGAAGCAGGGTTTCGTCGGAGATGATCTTGCGCAACGGCAAGATCTCACGCTGATAATGCGCGGCAATGTCATATGCCGATCTGTAGGTGCTATACGCGTCGCGGGCTTCGGACCGGACATTGACCGCGCGTTCCATCAGGCGGTTGACCGCGTGCATGTAGGTCGCTTCGGCTTCCCTGACGCGAACCTCGCCGAAATCGAAAATCGGAACCTGAAGTTCAACGTCAAACCCGCGCTCGCGGGCCTTCTCACCGGTTGCCTTGTCCCGGATGGTCTTTCCCGCAAACCCCGCATCCAGCACGTTAATGAAGCGGGTCGCCTGCGTCAGCCCGTAGGATTTTGCCAGCGCATCGAGTTCGATCCGCCCGATCTGGAGATCGACGTGACGGCGAACCGCCTCGGTCTCGATGCCCGGCAGCGATTGCGGCCGCGATGGCAACGGCGGCAGTGCAGTGCTCATCCGAAACGCCAGATCGTTGCCCCACAACCCCATGCCGCGGATCAGTGCTTCACGCTCACTGGCGGCGCGCTGACGTGTGGCAGCGAGTTGCGCCGTGAGGTCGGCGTAGAACACCTGCTCGCGCGCCTGATCCAGCTTGTTCATGCCGCCAGTCTCGCCGAGACGGGTAGCGAACTTCGCCGCCGTTTCAGCGCCGGTCTGGGCCTGTGCAAGAAAGCCCGCGAGTTCACGCGCCGCAACAGCACGGTAGTAGGCGCGGCGCGTATCTGCTGCGATCCGCAACGTTTCGCTCAGCGCGATGGTTTGTGCCTGCCGGAAGCGAGCCGCTGCGATTTCCGAACGAACCGGCAACGTTGCGAGCGCCAGCACGTTGGCGACGATCTTGCGCTCGACTTCGACTTCGACTGATCCCGCAATCCGCGACAGTGAAATTGCCGGATTCGGCGGAAGGCTTCCCTCCACCGCCTGCGCTTCCGCAATTGCGAGTTCGTTGTAAGCAGCTTGCAGCCCGCGATTGTTGAAGAGCGCGATCTGAACCGCGGCATCTGCCGACAATGGCTTCGAGAGCAGCCGCGCGGTTGTGCTGCGGGCAGCAGCAGCTTCGTCCGGCGTGCGCTGTGCGACAGCCTCCTTGCCGAGGTCGCGCGAGACTGTCGCCGTCACAACACCCATCCCGCCGTCCGGCGAGAACGATGCACAGCCCGACAAAAGAAGGGCGGCGCTTGCCATCATCCAACGGCCGACGCTGCGCGCAGTAAAAGTCCTGAAATCCTGAGCTGGCATGTTGCACCTACTCGCTGGATTTCGGAGCGGGCGCGACCTGCTCGTTCTGTTTCTTCCAGGCGGCAGGAGCCACCGGTCTTTGAGACCTGTAGCGCCCGAGCGTGGAGCTGTATTCAGCGCGCGATGTCCGCGCGCCCGGGTCGGACGGGTCAGGCCCTGCCGACGCGGAAGGCTTGGTGGCACAGCCCGCGAGAAACAGCAGGACAAGCGATAGGAATAATGTTTTGAAGGGCAGCGGCACGAGTGTCTTCGCCACCGGGTCAACGGCAGCGAGCCTCGCAAGATCTTGCGCGAGCATCATATCCTCGAATGTCAAACGGCTTCGAAGGCGCGCGACTATTCAGTCGCGACACCGGCGATCAGATCGACAGGAGGATGATTGGGGGGCGATAAAGGAGGTCGGGGGCTTCGCCGGAAATTCCGGCGTCAGAAGACGCGGCAACCGATGCGTGAGTCATCGTTCGAAGCGTCAACTCAAACATGCTGGCCGGAAGCGCGTTGAGGCACATCACACCGCAGCATGCGGGTGCAGTCGACTTGCCGCCGGAATCAGTCATTCCGGCATGATTGTTCATCGCATCTGCCGATTCGGCATTCGCTGATACCCGATGATCGTGATCCCCATGCGTCATGCCCTGATGAACATGAGCGGCTTCATCGTGCGCGTGTCCCACATGCTGGACCTGCGTTGGACTTGGCAGGCAGTGCGCCAAGGCGCTGTCTGCAAACGCGAATCCAACCGGCACCGCAAGGCAAAAGGCATAGAGCGCGACGAGAATGCGCGCAGCCCTTTCCCTCATAACCTTGGTCAATTGCGTTAGCATCCGGAACCGGCACTCCGTCATGGCGAGCAGCCACGATCACAGTCAGAATTACAGTCAGAGTTCCAAACAGGCAAGACGCATTGACGTCACAGCAACGCGAGAAAACCTCGGCTCGTGCCATAATTTCGCACAGCGGTTCAGCCGGCACGGATGCATAGCGGGGCCGATATGGACGAAAGCCCGGTAGCATCGTAGCAAGATGAGAGTTCCCGGGCGGCACGCGCCCCCCTTCTGGAGTTCACGATCGTGACCGAATATCAGCCGACCGCCTCCATCGACGCCGTCGAACAGGGTCTGGCCTCCGCAGGCTACATAGCCAATCGCCAGATCGCGACCGCGGTCTATCTGGCGGAGCGGATCGAAAAGCCCATTCTCGTGGAAGGCCCAGCCGGCGTCGGCAAGACCGAACTCGCCAAGGCCATCGCGGCGTGGCGCGGCCTCAAGCTGATCCGCCTGCAATGCTATGAAGGCCTCGACGAAGCCAAGGCGCTCTACGAGTGGAAATACGCCAAGCAGTTGCTCTACACGCAGATCCTGAAAGACAAGCTCGGCGAAGTGTTGGGCGACGCGGAAACACTTCCGGCCGCGCTGAACAAGCTGCATGACTTTGGCGACGTGTTCTTCTCGAAGGAATTCGTCGAGCCGCGGCCGCTGTTGCAGGCGCTCGAACAGCCGAAAGGCTGCGTCCTTCTGATCGACGAAATCGACAAATCCGATGCGGAGTTCGAGTCGCTGCTGCTCGAGATCCTGTCCGACTTTCAAGTGACGCTGCCCGAACTCGGCACCATCGCCGCGATTTCACCTCCGACGGTGATCCTGACCTCCAACAGCGAGCGCGATCTTGGCGACGCACTGAAACGGCGCTGCCTGCATCTGCATATCGGGTTTCCCGAACAGCGGCTTGAGGAACGCATCGTGGAAAGCCGTGTGCCCGGCATTTCGCAGTCGCTGCGGCGGCAGATTGTCAGCTTCATCAACGACGTCCGGACGCTGGACCTGAAGAAATTGCCGTCGGTTTCGGAAACCATCGACTGGGCGCGCGTTCTTGTTCTTCTGGAGGCCAGAGAACTGGATCACCAGATGGTCAAGGACACGCTCAACGTCCTGCTCAAGTATGAAGCCGACATCGAGACCACGATGCCCCAGGTCACCACCTTCATCGGCAAGACGCGCCGGGATAACGTCTTCGGTCAGGCGGGATGAGAGAGAACCTGCATCGCTTCTTCCGGGCGGCCCGCGGGGCCGGGGTGAGAATCTCGCCCTCCGAAAGCATCGATGCCATGAGAGCGGTCGCCGACATCGGCTTTGCCGACCGCGGGATTTTGCGCGACACGTTTCTGCTGACCCTCGCCAAGAGCCCGGAAGACAAGCAGTCGCTCAGCCAGTGTTTCGACCTGTTCTTTCAGCAACCCGAAATGGCGGGACCGGCGGCACAGGACGGCGAGAGCAGCGAACAGCCTGCCGGCCAGACGCCGCAAGACGGCGACGCGCAATCTCCGCCGTCGGGCCTCGGTCCTCTTGCCCAGATGCTGATGTCGCAGGACCGCAATGCCATGGCAGCCGCGATGGCCAATGCTTCGGCGGCGGCAGGATTATCGGACATCCGCTTCTTCACCCAGCGCGGCATCTATTCGAGCAAGATCCTCAACGAACTCGGCATCGAACGCTTGCGGGACGATCTCGACGGGCTGGCCGCAACCAGTCCGGCAGATGCGGAGTGGCTTGCCGCTGCCACCGAGGCATTGCGCGACACCGTGCGCGACACCGTCTCGCAGGCCCTGCTGCTGTACGGCCGCGAGGAAAGCGAGAACCTGCGCAATGAAATCCTGCGCAACGCGCCGATGTCGCGGATCGAGCCGCGCCAGATGGAGCAGATGCGGGCGCTGATCCGCCGGATCGCTCGCCGGCTGCGCGAGCGTTACAGCAAGCCGCGCAAACGCCAGCGCCGCGGCCATCTCGACGTGCGCCGCACGATCCGGCGCAATGCAGCGTGGGGCGGCGTGCCGTTTCTCACCACATGGAAACGCCGTCATCGCGACAAGCCGAAGATCATCGCCATCTGCGACGTCAGCGGCTCGGTCGCCAAGGTCTCGGATTTCTTCCTGCTGCTGATCTACAACCTGCACGAGGTTGTTTCTGACGTGCGCTCGTTCGCCTTCTCCAGCCACCTGATCGAGGTCAGCGATCTGCTTGAGCAGCATGAACCCGAACAGGCCATGAAGGAGATCATGTCCAAGGTCGGCTTCGGCTCGTCCGACTACGGCAAATCCCTCGCCGACTTCGAGAAGCTGTGTCTAAGCGCCGTGACGCCGCAAACCACCGTGATCGTGCTTGGCGACGCGCGCACCAACAATCTCGATCCCCGCGCCGACATCCTGCGCCGCATCTCCGAGCGATCCAAACGGCTGGTGTGGCTCAATCCCGAAGGCCGCATGGCGTGGGGCTGGGGCGATTCCGAAATGCCACGCTACGCCACCTATTGCGGCCTCGTGCGCCAGTGCTCGACCGCAAAGCAACTCGAGCGCGCCATCACCGACATCGTCGCAGCGTATCAGTAGCCGCCAGCCGAAATTAGGGTACGAGCACGAAGAAAAGGTAGACCGCGAAAATCAGGAGATGCACGAAGCCGAACAGCACGTTCGTCCGGCCCGTGGCAAAGGTCATCATGCTGACCAGCAGCGTCATCGCGAGCAGCACCATGTCGCGCGGCTCAAGCCCCAGAACCAGCGTTTCCTTGAGCACGTAAGCCGCCACGGCGACCACAGGCACCGTCAGGCCGATCGTCGCGAGCGAGGAGCCGAGCGCCAGATTGATGCTCTTTTGCAAGTCGTTGTTGCGGGCCGCGGACAACGCCGCGACGCTTTCCGGCAACAGGATGAGCAGCGCGACCACGACACCCGCGAAAGCCGGCGGCGCGCCGATGGCGGCCGCGCCAGCATCCACGACAAGCGAGAATTTCTTTGCCAGCAGGACCACCGCCACGAGCGAGAGCAGCAGCAGCCCCGTGCTGATCGTCATGACCCGGCCGGACGCCACGGCATGGTCACCACCGTCGTCGTCGCTTTGGACGATGAAATAATCGCGATGCAGGACGGTCTGGGTGTATACGAACACGCAATATAGCAGCAGCGTCGCGATACCGATGAAGATAAGCTGGCTTGAGGCGAACACCGGCCCCGGCGTGGTCGAGGTGTAGTTCGGCAGGACCAGCGTAATGGTCGAGATCACGATCAGGACACAGAGATAGACTTTCACGCCGGTAATCTGGAATTCCTGCTCCCGGAAACGCACGCCGCCAGCCAGGATCGCCCAGCCGATCAGGCCGTTGCAGACGATCATGACCACCGCGAACACCGTATCGCGGGCCAGCGTCGGCACCGCCTTTTCGCCGAGCATGATGCTGGCGATCATCGCGACTTCGATGATGGTCACCGCAAGCGTGAGAACCAGTGTGCCGTAAGGCTCCCCGATCCTGTGCGCGATCACCTCGGCATGATGAACCGCAGCGAACACGGTTCCGAACAGGATGACCAGCAGGCCGGCGGCAAAGAAATAGCCGGTCGCCGTATGGCTGAAGCCGATGCCGGGGATCGACGTCGATGCAAAAAGCAAAACGGCCAGCAGGGGAAAGAGCCATGCCGACCGTGGAATTTGTGTATGTGCGCTCATGACCCGGACACTAGCGGCACGATGGCAAAAGGCATAGGACCCGCACACAGAAGATTTGCACTCCGGAGCGGCATGCCCTAACCAAAAAAGACTATTTTGGGAAGGAAACGAAAAAATGTTCTCTCACATCATGATCGGGACGAACGATCTCGACAAAGCCAAGTCCTTTTACGACCAGTTGCTGGGCAAGCTCGGAATTCCACCGGGAGTTGTCGATCGGCACCGCATTTTTTATCGTACCAAAACCGGGACGTTTTCCGTGTCCAAACCGATCGACGGCAAACCCGCCACCCCGGCCAATGGCGGCACCATCGGCTTTGTGGCGGCCTCGCCGGAAGACGCCGATGCCTGGCATGCGACCGGTGTCGCGAACGGCGGCACGACATGCGAAGATCCACCGGGCATCCGGGGTATGGGTGACCTCAAAATGTATATCGCCTATCTGCGCGACCCGGATGGCAACAAGCTCTGCGCCATATACCGACTGCCGAGGGCCTGAAAAGACGAAGGCCGTGCAAAACGAATGCACGGCCTTACATCTTTGCAAATTTGACCGGGCCGCCTACATCGCCTTGACGATATTTTCCGTCATCTTCTTGGCGTCACCGAGCAGCATCATCGTGTTGTCACGATAGAACAGCGGGTTGTCGACGCCGGCATAGCCGGAGGCCAGCGAGCGCTTGATGAACATCACGGTCCCGGCCTTCCAGACCTGCAGCACCGGCATTCCGTAGATCGGCGATTTCGGATCTTCTTCCGCCGCTGGGTTGGTCACGTCGTTGGCGCCGATCACGAAGGCGACGTCGGCCTGCGCGAATTCCGAGTTGATGTCCTCAAGCTCGAACACCTCGTCGTAAGGCACATTGGCTTCAGCCAGCAGCACGTTCATGTGGCCGGGCATACGGCCCGCGACCGGATGAATCGCGTACTTCACCTCGACGCCTTCCTTCTTCAGCGTGTCGGCCATTTCGCGAAGGGCGTGCTGCGCCTGCGCCACCGCCATGCCGTAGCCCGGCACGATGATGACCTTCTGCGCGTTCTTCATGATGAAGGCCGCGTCGTCGGCCGAGCCGAGCTTGACCGGCTTCACTTCGCCGGAGCCTGCTGCAGCGGGACCGCCGCTGTCGCCGCCGAAGCCGCCGAGGATGACCGAGATGAAGGAGCGGTTCATCGCGTGGCACATGATGTAGGACAGGATCGCACCCGACGAGCCGACCAGCGCGCCGGTGATGATCAGCGCCGAGTTGCCCAGCGTGAAGCCGATGCCCGCCGCCGCCCAGCCCGAATACGAGTTCAGCATCGAGATCACGACCGGCATGTCCGCGCCGCCGATCGGGATGATCAGCAACGCGCCCAGAACCAGCGCGAGGATGGTGATCATCCAGAAGTCGAACGAACTCTGCGAAACCACGAGGCCGTAGATGAAGAACACCAGCGCCAGCGCCAGGACGATATTGATGATGTGGCGCGCGGGCAGGATGATCGGTGCGCCGCTCATGCGGCCGCTCAATTTCAGGAACGCGATCACCGAACCGGTGAACGTGAGCGCGCCGATGGCGACGCCGAGCGACATTTCGATCAGGCTCGAGGCATGGATGCTGCCGCGGGTGCCGATGTCGAACGCGGCAGGTGCATAGAACGCGCCGGCGGCAACCAGCACCGCGGCCATGCCGACCAGCGAGTGGAAGGCTGCGACCAGTTCCGGCATCGAGGTCATCGGCACACGGCGCGCGATCACAGCACCGATGCCGCCGCCGATGGCGATGCCGAGAATGATGAGGATCCAGCCGGTTGCGCTCGTCGGCGGATGCGCCGCGAGCGTGGTGACGATGGCGATGGCCATGCCGATCATGCCGAAGAAGTTGCCCTGGCGCGATGACGCCGGGCTCGACAGGCCGCGCAACGACATAATGAAAAGGACGCCAGCGACGAGGTAGAGAAGCGCTGCGAGATTCGCGTTCATGTGCCCTGCCCCGTCACTTCTGTTTCTTCTTGTACATCGCCAGCATGCGCTGCGTGACAAGGAAGCCGCCAAAAATATTGATGCACGCGAAGATCAGCGCGACGAAGCCGAACGCACGCGCCCACAACGGGCCGTCGTCGTTGCCGACCTGCGCGACGCCGGTCGCGAGCAGCGCACCGACCACGATCACCGACGAAATCGCGTTGGTGACCGACATCAGCGGGGTGTGCAGCGCGGGCGTCACCGACCACACAACGAAGTAGCCGACGAAAACGGCGAGAACGAAAATCGACAACCGGAACACAAACGGGTCGACAGCCTCAATTCCATGCATGTCGGCTCTCCTTATGGTTTCGGCTGAAAATTCGGATGAATGACTGCGCCGTCCCTGGTCAGCGCGGTCGCCTTCACAAGATCGTCGTCCCACTTCACGGCGAGCGACTTGGTGGCCTTGTCGAACAGCGTCTCGATGAATGAAAAGAGATTGCGTGCATAGAGGCTCGACGCCGACGCCGGCACCTTGCCCGCGAGATTGGTGTAGCCGACGATCTTCACGCCATCGATGTCCGCCACTTCGTCGGCCTTCGCGCCCTCGACGTTGCCGCCGCGCTCGACAGCGAGATCGACCAGCACGGAGCCCGGCTTCATCGACTTCACCATTTCGGCGGTGACCAGCTTCGGCGCGGGACGACCGGGGATCAGCGCCGTGGTGATGACGATGTCCTGCTTCTTGATGTGCTCGGCGGTAAGTGCGGCCTGCTTGGCCTGATACTCTTTCGACATTTCCTTGGCGTAGCCGCCCGCGGTCTGCGCGTTCTTGAATTCCTCGTCTTCGACGGCAAGAAACTTCGCGCCAAGGCTCTCAACCTGTTCCTTAGTGGCCGGGCGCACGTCGGTCGCGGTCACGACAGCACCGAGGCGGCGCGCGGTCGCGATTGCTTGCAAGCCGGCGACGCCGACACCCATCACGAACACCTTGGCGGCGGGCACGGTGCCGGCGGCCGTCATCATCATCGGGAAGGCGCGGCCGAAAGCTTCGGCGGATTCGATCACCGCGCGGTAGCCCGCGAGATTGGCCTGCGAGGACAGCACGTCCATCACCTGCGCGCGGGTAATGCGCGGCATCAGCTCCATCGCGAAAGCCGACACGCCAGCATCGGCCATCGCCTTCAGCGCGGCGTCGTTGCCGTAGGGGTCCATGATCGCGATGACCAGCGCGCCCTTCTTGTACCTTGAAAGCTCGGAGGCCTCCGGACGCTTCACCTTGATGACGATATCGGCGTCCTTCACCGCGTCGGCGCTGACGACAGCGCCTGCGGCTTCATAATCCGCATCCAGCAATCCGGACTTGATGCCCGCGCCCGGCTCGATGGCAATATCGACGCCCAGCGCTTTGAATTTTTTGACCGTGTCGGGCGTCGCCGCAACACGCGGCTCGGCCGCATCGATTTCCTTGGCAATCGCAATTTTCATGACGCCTCCCGCAGCCGTCGGCCGCGCATGACCTAATCACCGGCAGGGCTGCCGGTGAGCACCAAATTCAATCAGGTGAGAAAAATCGCCATCAAGGCGACAACGGCGATCACGGAAATCGTGCCCCACTTCGTCATCGCGAGAAAAGCTTCATAGGTCTGCTCATGAGCCGGATAGTCCATGCCATCCGCCTGCGTGTAAGCGACTTCGCTATGGTCAGCCATCGATCCCCCTCCAAAATACCATTCACAACGTAGCGCGAATTAGCCCAATTGCGGTGCAAGGGCAACGTCCGCCGCTTTTCCCGGCGCTAATTAAACCGGTCTCATGCATGCCATGCAACGCCTGTGGACGGGATTTTCACGATGCGGAATGGGAAAGGGTCCAAACGAGGCTTTTGATCCTACCCGTCGCCGCCCCTACCCCATCGCCTCCAGTTCGGCGATCAGGCTTTCGATCACCGACAGGCCGCCATCCCAGAACTTCGGGTCCTTGGCATCCAGCCCGAACGGCATCAGCAATTCGGAATAATGCCTGGTTCCGCCAGCCGACAGCATGGCGAGATAGCGCTCTGCGAAGCCCTCGGACGCATTCTCGTAAACCGCGTAAAGCGAGTTCACCAGACAGTCGCCGAATGCGTAGGCATAAACGTAGAACGGCGAATGGATGAAGTGCGGAATATACATCCAGTAGGTCTCGTAGCCCGGCTTGATCTCGATCGCCGGTCCGAGGCTTTCGCCCTGCACGCTGAGCCAGATTTCTCCGATACGCTGCGCGGTGAGTTCGCCGTTGCGCCGCTCGGTGTGGATCGCGCGTTCGAACGAGTAGAACGCGATCTGCCGCACCACGGTGTTGATCATGTCCTCGACCTTGCCCGCAAGCAGCGCCTGACGCTGTTTGGCGTTCTTGGTCTGGGCCAGCAGCCGCTTGAAGGTCAGCATTTCCCCGAACACGCTTGCGGTTTCCGCCAGCGTCAGCGGCGTCGGCGCCATCAGCGCCCCGTTCTTCGCGGCGAGCACCTGATGCACGCCATGGCCAAGTTCATGCGCCAGCGTCATCACGTCGCGCGGCTTGCCCTGGTAGTTCATCAGCACGTAGGGATGCGCCGACGGCGTGGTGGGATGCGAGAACGCGCCCGGCGCCTTGCCGGCGCGCACCGGAGCGTCGATCCAGCGGTCGGTGAAGAAACGCTCGGCGATGTCCGCCATCCGCGGCGAGAAGTCGCCATAAGCTTTCAGAATGGTGCTCTTCGCGTCGCTCCAGCTGATCTGGCCGGTTGCCGCGAACGGCAGCGGCGCGTTGCGGTCCCAGAACGCCAACGACTTCTTGCCGAACCAGCGCGCCTTCATCTTGTAATAGCGGTGAGAGAGCCGTGGATAGGCTGCGCGCACCGATGCGACCAGCGCATCGACCACTTCGCGCTCCACCCGGTTCGCGAGGTGACGCGAATCCGCGATGTCCTGAAATCCGCGCCAACGGTCGGAGATTTCCTTGTCCTTGGCGAGCGTGTTGGTGATGAGCGCGAAGGTGCGCTCGTTCGCCTTGAAGGTCTTCGCCAGCGCCTGCGCCGCCGCCTTGCGCTTGGCGGGCGCGCGATCCTGCAGCAGCGTGAGCGTCGGCTCGATGGCAAGCTCCTTGCCGCCGACCTTGAAACGCAAGCCTGAGATTGTCTGGTCGAATTGCCTGTTCCAAGCCGCGTAGCCGCTGACGGACTTCTCGTGGAACAGCTGTTCGACGCGATCCTCAAGCTGGTACGGCTTGTCCTTGCGCAGATCCTCGATCCACGGCCGGTAGTAATTCAACGCGGGCACAGCCAGCGCCCGCTCGATCACGGTGTCATCGACGCGGTTGAGTTCGAGCGCGAAGAACAGAAGATGCGTCGAGGCCGCGGTAATGCGCTCAGACACGTCGCCGTAGAATTTCGAGATCGCGGGATCAACGGTGTTGCCTGCATGCGCAAGCTGCGCAAACGAAGCCAGTCGCGTGGCGAGATCGTCGATCGCCTCATAACTCTTGACCGCCTCGGCCAGCCACGCGCCGCCCTCGGGCCTTGCGGCTTCTTCCGCGATCTTGCCCTTGTAGGCGTTCTCGAATGCCGCGCAGTCCGCGTCCAGCTTATCGAGATCGCGGGTGACTTCGGGCGCATCGATCGCCGGATAAAGGTCGGCGAGATTCCATTCCGGCAATTTGCCCACAGCGCCTGACGCCGGCTTGCGAGACGATTTCGCCTTCGCAACGGGCTTCGATTTTGCGGGCTTGCGGAGAGCGGAGGAGGAACGCGAGGCCATGCTTTTCAATCCGTGATGATTTCTGGACCGGCTTTATCGACGCGACATTATCCACAGGGCACCCGCAGAATCTCAACCCTTAAGAGGTCGTTAATCTGCGTCGGCGAGAGTGCCCCGATTCGAGACATGTTGTTGAGATAGTCCAGAGTTGCGGGGAATGCCATGGTTGCGACCATTCTGATTGCGGACGACGACGCCGTTCAGCGCCGTCTGGTCGAGAACATGGTGCAACGCTGCGGCTACGAAACTGTGACGGTCGAGAGCGGCGACGCCGCCCTCGCACATCTGATCGATCCCGACACCAAACCGATCGACGCCATGGTGCTCGATCTCGTCATGCCCGGGCTCGATGGCATGGGCGTGCTGGAAAAAATCAAGGATCTCGGTTTCGATCTGCCGGTGGTCGTGCAGACCGCCCATGGCGGCATCGACAACGTGGTCTCCGCGATGCGCGCCGGCGCGCATGACTTCGTGGTGAAACCCGTCGGCGTCGAGCGGTTGCAGGTGTCGCTGCGCAACGCCCTCAACGCCAGCGCGCTGAAAGGCGAACTGCAACGCATTCGTCACCGCCGCGAAGGCAAGCTCACCTTCACCGACATCGTCACGCGCTCTGAGGCGATGAACCACGTGATCGCGATGGGCAAGAAAGCCGCGGCGTCGGCGATTCCTGTCCTGATTGAAGGCGAATCCGGCGTCGGCAAGGAGCTGATCGCGCGCGCCATCCACGGCTCCAGCGAGCGCAGCGCCAAGCCCTTCATCACCGTCAACTGCGGCGCCATTCCGGATAATCTTGTCGAGTCCCTGCTGTTCGGCCACGAGAAGGGCGCGTTCACCGGCGCGACCGAACGACATGCGGGCAAGTTCGTCGAAGCCAATGGCGGCACGCTGTTTCTCGACGAGATCAGCGAATTGCCGCTGGCCGCGCAGGTGAAACTGCTGCGCGCCCTGCAGCAGGGCGAGGTCGAAGCCGTCGGCGGCCGCAAGCCGGTCAAGGTCGATGTGCGGATCGTATCCGCGACCAACCGCAACCTGTTGAATCAAGTGAAGGCGGGCGCATTCCGCGAGGATCTGTTTTACCGGCTGCACGTTCTGCCGCTGACGATCCCGCCGCTGCGCGCGCGCCGCGAGGACATTCCGCATCTGGTGCGGCATTTCATGGCGCGGTTCTGCGCCGAGGAAAATCGCCCCGCGACCGGCGTCAGCGGCGAAGCCATCGCGATGCTCGGGCAACTGAACTGGCCGGGCAATGTGCGCCAGCTTGAGAACGCGGTGTACCGGGCGGTGGTGATGAGCGAGGGCGGCCAGCTCGGACTGCAGGACTTCCCGCAAACTGCGGGGATTGCGCCGGGCTCGTCCGGATTCGAGGCGGAGCCTGTAACGCTGGAAAGCCCGCCCTCCTCGACGCATCTTATCCCGGGTACCGAGATACCCATTGCGCCGAACGCCGCTCCCGCCCCAACGACCGGATTCATGCCGACCTATGGCGCTCTCGCCATGCTTGGCGAGGATGGCGAGGTCCGGCCGCTGGAGGAAATGGAAGCCGAGACCATCCGCTTCGCCATTTCCCATTATCGCGGGCAGATGTCCGAGGTGGCGCGGCGGCTGAAGATCGGCCGCTCGACGCTCTACCGGAAACTGGACGAGGCAGCCGCCTCAGATGCGGAACCCGCCGGCCCCGCACGCTGAGCGAATCATGCGTGGGCATGGAACGAATACCCAGCTTTTTCGCTTCTCTCATTGAACCGTTGCGGTCCGGTGACAGACACAGGAAAAGCGCGCGGCAATGCGCGCAACCCGTTGCAACACGTGTGTATTTAAAGTCATTTCGCTGGAGATGACTTCGAGTTGATCCGGCGGCGGCTGGCCGCTTGGGGCTGGCGCGTGTACCGTCTCGCGATGTTTTGATGATGCGAGATTGCGTATCAATATCCGATCAAGCCGGCGCTTTTCCACAAGTGCAAATGGTTCTGACGGAAACCATCATGAACTGTTCCATGCCGGGGCAGTTTCACCCGACAAGGGTGCCAGAATTGGGGTGCGAGAATGCATGACGTTTCGAACGGCCACCGCAAGGGCCCAGTTGGCTTCGATCGGGTCCTCATGGCCGTGGCAGCCACTTTCCTCTCCGTTGCCGCGACAGCCGCCTTTGCCCAGGCCAGCCCTGCAAAAAGCCCCGCGGATCTCGCCATCGACGCAGCCGTGCCGCTTCCCGAACCCGCCAACGTTCCGCCGCCAACGGTGAACGACTTCAAACTTGACACCACGGCCACCGCACCAGCCACCGCGACGCCTCCGAAGAAGGAAGAAGCTGCGGCCCCAGCTGCCCCTGCCGCCGCACCGACCACCACGGCAACTGTTCCTCCGGCTGCAACGGCGCCGACGGCAACTCCACCGGCAGCAACGGCAGCGGCACCGGCGGTCGACCCCGCAAAGGCCGCTCCGGCTGTCGCTGCCGCCGATCAACCGGTGGCCGACAAGCTACGCGATCTGATCGCCGCCAAGGGCGCCCGGTACTTCGATCGCAAGAACGAACGCGCCGCCGTCGAGAATTTCTACAAGGATCGCAACTACGCGCCGCTCTGGAGCGAGGCTGGTGCGGTGACCCCACGCGCCAAGGGCGTGATCGCGCGTCTCAAGGATGCCGGCGCGGAGGGCTTGAACCCGGGCGACTATCCGCTCCCCGATTTCGCCAACGCGACCTCTCCCGACACACTTGCCGAGGCCGAACTGCGGCTGACCGAAAGCATGTTCGACTATGCGCGTCACGCCCAGAGCGGCCGGATGCACTGGTCGCGCGTCAGCGCGGACATTTCCTATCCCGAGCATCCCGTCGATCCGGTCGAAGTCCTCATCAATGTCTCGACGGCGAAGGACGCTTCCGCTGCGCTTGAGAGCTACAATCCGGCGCACAAGGGCTACAAGGGCCTGAAAGCCAAGCTTGCATCGCTGCGCGGTGTGACTGAGGACACCTCCAAGCATATCGCCGAAGGCGACGTGCTGAAGTTCATCAAGCCGACCAAAAAGAACCCGAGCCCGACCGTCGCGGAAGATCCCCGCGTGCCGGCGCTGCGCGCGAAACTCAACATCACCGAGAACGCCGCCGACACGCATTACGACGCGACGGTGGCGAACGCGGTGCGTAAGTTCCAGGCGAGCAACGACCTGAAGGCAACCGGCATTCTCGACAATGCCACGGTGCGCGCGCTCAACGGTCCTCGCAGCGACCGCCAGATCGACATCGTCCGCGCCAACATGGAGCGCTGGCGCTGGCTGCCACGCGAACTCGGCGCTGCTTCGCTCGGCAACGCCTACGTGATCCTCAACATCCCGGATTACTCGCTCAAGCTGATGCAGGGCGACAAACAGGTCTGGACCACACGCGTCGTGGTCGGCAAGCCCGGCAAGCATGCGACGCCGGAACTGACGGAAACGATGAAGTTCATCACCGTCAATCCGACGTGGAACGTGCCGCCGTCGATCATCTACAACGAATATCTGCCAGCGCTGGCGCAGGATCCGACCGTACTCGACCGCATGGGCCTGAAGCTCGCGCGCGCCGCCGACGGCAGCGTGCGCATTTCGCAGCCGCCGGGTGAAGCCAACGCGCTCGGCCGCATTCGCTTCAACTTCCCGAACAAGTTCCTCGTCTATCAGCACGACACGCCGGACAAGCATCTGTTCGCCAAGGAAGAGCGCGCCTTCAGCCACGGCTGCATGCGCGTGCAGAACCCCGACCAGTATGCGGCGAACCTGCTCAGCATCGCGTTGCCGAAGGAAAACTACACGCCGGAAAAAATCAAAGGCATGTACGGCCGCAGCGAGATCAACATCAATTTCCCGACGCCGATTCCGGTGAACATCACCTACCAGACGGCGTTCGTGGACGACGCGGGCAAGCTCGAATTCCGCAAGGACATCTACGGCCGCGATGCGAGAGTGATTTCGATGCTCAAGGGCAGCGAAGGCAAGGAAATGGAAATGGCCGTTTCCCACGCCCAGCCGAACTACGTCCGTCCGACCAATGTGCGGGTTCCCGGTGACAGCTACGCCAGCAACGGGCCCAGCTTCTTCGAACGGCTGTTTGGACCGCCGACCCCACCGCCCGCTCCGGTTCGGGGTCAGCGCCGGGTGGTTCGCTGAGCCAGCGATTTCGGCCCGTTCGATCGAAAAACGGCCGACTTTCCTCGATTTCCACAGCTTTAAGGGCTCCGCTGCTGCGGGGCCCTTTTTGTTAACCATTGCGCCGAAACCATTCCGGCCCGGATCGGCCTACCGGCCCTTTTTTGCCATACTCCGGGGGGCATACTTTAGCTTCACGAGCCCGTGACAGACTTGAGGCAGGTTACGGCTCTTGGATAGGCTAAAGGCTTGGGTGAACTTAAGACTTGGGCAGACTGAAGACTTGGGCAGACTGAGACTGGGCCGACTGAGACTGGGCAAACTAAGACTTGGGTCAACTGCTGAAACGAGACCTCTGAGACAGGAGTCGGGGACGGGTAAATATCGATTAACTGTCCTCGCTTAAGACTGCGTTCATTCTCTCCCGTTGCGTGGGGTAGCGGGAGAATACCAAAATCAACTGACGCAAGACCAACTGGCGTCGAACGGGATTCTGAGTGGCGGGCGGTTTTCCACGCAGCTATGGGGTTGAATGGCTTTCGCGCACCGGCGTGCGCGTCGGCCTCGCGTCATTGCTTTTGATCGCGACCAATGCCCGCTCCGTCCATAACGCGACCGCCGACGGCGACACCCGCACCCTCTCCTTCCACCACACCCATTCCGACGAAGACCTCACCGTCACCTTCAAGCGCAACGGCCGTTACGACGAAGCCGCGCTGAAAAAACTCAATCACTTCCTTCGCGACTGGCGCAGCCAGGACTCCACGACGATGGACCGCCGCCTGTTCGATATCGTGTGGGAAGTCTATCGCGACGTCGACGGCAAACAGCCGATCCAGATCATCTCCGCCTACCGCTCGCCCGCAACCAACGCCATGCTTCGCCGCCGCTCTTCCGGGGTCGCGCGCCACAGCCAGCATATGCAGGGCCACGCGATGGATTTCTTCATCCCCGGCGTGCCGCTCGAACAGATTCGCTTCGCCGGACTTCGCCTGCAGCGCGGCGGCGTCGGCTTCTACCCCACCTCCGGATCGCCGTTCGTACATCTCGACGTCGGCAGTATCCGCCACTGGCCGCGCATGACCCACGATCAGCTCGCGCGCGTCTTCCCCGACGGCCGCACAGTGCATGTGCCGACCGATGGCAAGCCGCTGAAGAACTATGAGCTTGCGCTCGCCGATATTCAGAAGCGCGGCAACGGCGAGGACGTCTCGGCACCATCGAAGTCACGCAGCTTCCTCGCCTCGCTGTTCGGCCGCAACAAGTCAGCGGATGACGAGGAAGAGACCGGCAACGACGCCGTTGCCGGCGGCAAGGTCAAGCAGGTGGCGATGGCCGCAGCCGACAAGGCCAGGGACGCCGCGCAGGCGACGGTCGCAGCCGCAGAGAAAGTTCTCGACCGCGTGCCGCTGCCGCGCGCCAAGCCTGCGGGGGCTGCGGCCTATCAGGTCGCTTCGGCCGATACCAAGATCGTTCAGCCGCCCAGGCAGCAACCCGCGCTCAAACCTGTTCCAGCCGACGAATATACCCCGCAGTCTCCCGTCGATATCATCAACGCCCGCGGCTTCTGGGATAACGAGCCGGCGCCGAAGCCCGCCACCCAGGCGCAGATGGCAGCCCTCAAGGCACGTGGCGCCATTGTTGCAGCTGATCCGCAATCCACCGCCAGCCTGCCGCAGAATGTCTCGCAGGCGCTGGCCTACGCGCCGTCGGTCGCGCAGCCCGAGCGCGCTCCAATCGTGGCCGCCAGCGCACCGGTTCCCCGTAGCCCGCGCATCGCCTCGCTCGCGCCGAACCCCATGTCCGGCAAGGATATCTACGGAAGCGATACACAGGTCGCCAAAAACCAGCAGGGCACCAGCGCGACCCTGGTCAGGACGAAACTCTCCACCCAGACCAACGACATCTGGCTGCGCGCAATGATCCTCGCGCCAAGCGCCAGCACGTCGCTGTCGGCCTCGATCCTCGGCGATCAGGACATGACCGTGATGCGCGTCCACTTCGCCAAGCCTAACGCGACGCTGGCGATGACGTTCTCAGAGGATCCGCATCTCGGCATGATTTGCGAGAAATTCACCGGCTCGGCGATCGCGACGCTGTCGACGACGTCGTTTGCGATGCGCACCGCCGCGCTGCGCTAAATCAAACCTCACCGTTAAAGGCGCGGCCGGTCGCGCCTCACAGCATCCCCAGCGCCTGCATGTAGGTTTCCAGGATGGTTTCCTGTTCCTGACGCTCGTCCGCGTCCTGCTTGCGCATGCGGATGATGGTGCGCAGCGCCTTGACGTCGAACCCGTTGCCCTTGGCTTCGCCGTAGACGTCCTTGATGTCGTCGCTGATGGTTTTCTTTTCTTCCTCAAGCCGCTCGATGCGCTCGATGATGGCCTTCAGCTGACCCTTCGCGAAGCTGTGCGCGGTATCGTCGTTTTCTTTCACGGCAGCCGAGGTGGCCATCGGGTACTCCTGAACTCTTATGAAGATGAAGCTGGCAGGCGTGCGGGGCACGTCATTGAAGCATCACACTCAAGAGTGATGCCTGCCGCGTCAAGGCGGAGTCACGGTCATCCACAGTGACCCACAGGAGAAAGAAAAGTCGGCGCCGGCGCGCCGATTTCACTTGCCAGTTTCAGTGACCGGCGTGGTTCTTCTTCATGGCGGCCTGCTGATCGGGCGTCGCCTCGGTCTGATGTGTCGCCTTCCAGGTTTCGTACGGCATGCCGTAGACCGCCTCGCGGCTCTCGTCCTTGGTCAGCGCCACGCCCTTTTCGTCGGCGGCATCCTTCAGCCAGTTCGACAGGCAATTGCGGCAAAAGCCCGCGAGATTCATCAGGTCGATATTCTGCACATCGGTCCGTGCGCGCAGATGCTCGACGAGACGGCGGAAAACCGCCGCTTCCAATTCGGTCTGGGTCTTGTCGTCGATCGCCATGGTCAATTTCCGTTGTTTCAGGAGCCCTACCGGCGGCTCCAATATCAGTCATCTAACATGGGGCCACGTGATGCCATTTTCCATATCGTGGAAAAAACCGGTTTCGCCCGTCACATATTCCCGCAACCCGGCTATTAACCAGCCGTGCGTGGTTTGGCGAAACCATCAAGCGCCTCTATACTGGCGGCAGGTCTGATCGGATGAACATAAGGTCTTCACTTTTGCCGATCATATTCAATGCGTTACGTGACACCCACCCGTTGATGCAACCTGATTAAATGACAGCCCGAAACTTCCGCCACGCCATGTCCCGCCGCACCGTCACCGCCGCCCTCTCAGGGCTTGTGGCGCTGATTACGCTGTGCGCATGGAGCGAACCGGCCGCCGCGGATTTTCGCCTGTGCAACAACACGTCGAGCCGGGTCGGCATCGCGCTGGGCTACAAGGACAATGAAGGCTGGGTCACCGAGGGCTGGTGGAACGTATCGTCCCGCGCCTGCGAAACCCTGCTGCGCGGAACGCTTGTCGCACGATTCTATTATATCTACGCCATCGACTATGACCGCGGCGGTGAATGGTCGGGGCAGGCTTTCATGTGTTCACGCGACAAGGAATTCACCATCAAGGGCACCGAAGACTGCCTCGCACGCGGGTTTGACCGCACCGGCTATTTCGAGGTGGACACCGGCGAACAGCGCGCCTGGACCGTCCAATTGACCGAATCCAATGAACAGAATCCACGCACGCCCGGGCTGCCCGGCATGCCGAATGCTCCGGGGGCCGCACAACCCGGCGCACTTCCCGGCGCCGCTCCGGGAAATCCAAAATGAGACGTCTGCGACGCATCAAGATTCTCGCCACGTTGGGACCGGCATCGTCGGACAGCGCCTCGATTCGCAAGCTGTTCGAGGCAGGCGCCGACGTGTTCCGCATCAACATGAGCCATACGCCGCATGACAAGATGCGCGAACTGGTATCGACGATCCGCAATGTCGAAAGCAGCTATGGCCGCCCGATCGGCATTCTGGTCGACCTCCAAGGACCGAAGCTGCGGCTTGGAAATTTCGAGAACGGCTTTGTCGAACTCAACAACGGCGCGATGTTCACGCTGGATTCCGACACCACACCCGGCGACAAGACCCGCGTCCATCTTCCCCATCCGGAAATTCTGAAAGCGCTCCGGCCGGGCCATGCGTTGCTGATCGACG
The DNA here is from genome assembly GCF_059419985.1 of Afipia sp. GW821-FHT04G03. NCBI lineage: Bacteria > Pseudomonadati > Pseudomonadota > Alphaproteobacteria > Hyphomicrobiales > Nitrobacteraceae > Afipia > Afipia sp. GW821-FHT04G03. Next base: position 547,797 of record NZ_JBWKSV010000004.1, read on the forward strand.
ACGGCAAACTGCGCCTGATTGCCGAAGAAACTTCGCCCGACCACGCCCTCGTGCGCGTGGTGACCGGCGGGAAAATGTCCGACCGCAAGGGCGTCAGCCTGCCCGATACCGATCTGCCGGTATCGGCGATGACGCCAAAAGATCGCCTCGATCTCGAAGCGGCGCTTGAGACGGGCATCGACTGGGTCGCGCTGTCGTTCGTGCAGCGCGCCGAGGACGTGATTGAGGCCAAGAAGCTGGTGCGCGGACGCGCATCGATCATGTCGAAGATCGAGAAGCCGCAGGCCATCGACCGCCTCGCTGAAATCATGGAAGCATCCGACGCGCTGATGGTCGCGCGCGGCGACCTCGGCGTCGAACTGCCTGCCGAGCGCGTGCCGGGACTTCAGAAGCAGATGACGCGCATGGCGCGGCGCGCCGGCAAGCCGGTCGTGATCGCGACCCAGATGCTGGAATCGATGATTTCGTCACCGGTGCCGACACGCGCCGAGGTTTCGGACGTCGCCAACGCCGTGTTCGAAGGCGCCGACGCGATCATGCTGTCGGCTGAATCCGCCGCGGGCAAGTTTCCGGTCGAGGCGGTGCTGACCATGAACCGCATCGGCGAGGAATGCGAACGCGATCCGACCTATCGCGGCGTCATCGCCGCGCAGCGGCCAGACCCCGAATCCACTGCAGGCGACGCCATCGCCGACGCCGCGCGCCAGATCGCGGAAACGCTGGACCTGTCGGCCATCATCTGCTGGACCAGTTCGGGATCGACCGCGCTGCGCGTCGCGCGCGAACGTCCGAAACCGCCGGTGGTCGCCATCACGCCGAACGTCAACACCGGACGCAAGCTGGCGCTGGTCTGGGGCGTACATTGCGTGATCGCGGAAGACGCCCACGATCAGGACGACATGATCGACCGCGCCGCGCGCATCGCGTTCCGCGACGGTTTCGCGAAGGCTGGCCAGCGCGTGATTATCGTCGCCGGCGTCCCGCTCGGAACGCCGGGAACAACCAACATGGTCCGCATTGCCTATGTCGGCCCCGACCGCGACGCCGACATCTGACACGCGGCAAGCGGCTCAACGACACCGCCCAACAAGTGAGCCTTACGCGGCCTTGTCGGTCGCCGTCATCGTCTCGCGAAGTTCCTGCGCCGCGTGCGTCGCATTGTCCACCGCGCCCTGCGTGATCCGCAGCATCCGCTGCGCCTCTTCGCCGTATTGCGTGAACGCGGTCTGCCAGAACTGGGCATAGGCCTGCTGCAAATCCTGCAACGAACGGCAATCGTGAATCGTCCGGAACAGCTGGACGTCTTCGCGCAGCCGCGCGCCGACGAATTCGGACCATTCCTTGCCGAGGTTCTGCAAGGTGGTGCTGATCTGCGCGTTGAACTTCGCAGTTTCGTTCAGCACCGTCCCGTTCAATTCGCTGACGCGTACGAGATCGGGAAACGGAATCGTTTCCGCAGATTTATTGAATACGCCGTCATCATTCGACGTGGTTGGGTTTGATGTAGTTGTCATTTCCGACCTTCATTCTGCTGGAGCGAGAAAAGGACGCGAGCAACGGCGTCAGTCCATCATCGTTCGATGGCAGCAGTGTGATGCTCAGCACATCGTGAAAGAAATTAAATTTTCGATCCCGATGCATGTGCATGTTGCGCATGCGTGACTGACGCCCGCTGCCGGCCGGCGCTCACACTGATGAGCCGATGAATCAATGTGTATCAGCGACCGATGCCGATGAAGCAGCCTGCACCCGCGCCGCCATCGCTTCGATCTCGGCCACCACCAGGTCAGCTGCGAAGACCTGCGGCATGTGGCCGCCGTTCGGCAGCACCACAAGCTTGGTCTGGGGCACCGCCTCCGCGAACGGCCGCGAGTGAATGTCGGTCGACACGGTCCTGTCGGCGTCACCGGTGACGATGGTCACGGGTATTTTGATCGACGGATAGTTCGGCGACTGTTTCACCATTTCCGCCTTCAGGGTCGTGAGATCCCGGGCGTTGTTGAGGAAGACGCGCGGCCGCAGCACCATCCGAACAGCTGTGGCGTCGACATAGCCCTCCGGCGCTGTCTGGGGCGAGAACACGTATTGTATTCCGCCATCCACCAGGAACATACCGAGCGGCAATGTGATGGTGTAGGCAAGCAGCGGGCCGACCACCGGAATGGCAGCGATCTGGTTGAAGGCGCCGACGCCCCCCGGCCACGGATAGGCCACCGGCGACAGCATCACGATGCCCGCGACACGCTTGGGATATTCCATCGCCATTTCCGGCATCAGCGATCCGGCCCACGAGTGACCGACAAGGATCGCCCGACCGACGCCGAGCTTGCCCAGCGCCTCATCGATCATGCGGGCCTGAATGGCGGGCGTCGAATCCTCGACACGGTCCCGCGTACTCCAGCCGAGACCGGGCCGATCGATCAGGATGACGCGGTGGTCCTTCGCCAGCCTGTCACCGAGCGGCTTGCGCATCGTTTCCAGGCTCGACGTCGCGCCATGAACGAGAACGATTGGCATACCGTTCGCGTGGGTCGGGCCGAGTTCCAAGACATGCAGGCGTGCGCCCTTGACGTCGATGAATTTGCCTTGCGGCGGATCGGCGCGCTCGAGCGCGGTGACGCCGACCTGCGTGATCAGCGCCATGACCGCCAGCGCAATCGCCGCAGCTAAAACCGTCATTGAAAGTATCCGGGGAAATCTGTGCACGCCGTAAACTACGAACGACCGGTGGATAGGTTTCGCTTGGACGAACGGACCGGTTCGGATGAACAATTTTCGGTTAAATCAAATATCGCGGCCTTCGACCTTCTCGGTCAGCGACTTCACAAGGTCAGGAACGCGCTCAAGATAAGGATTGATCGCAAGCGCCCTGCGGAAAGCTTCCAGCGCATGCTTCTCGTCGCCGGTTTCCTGCATGATCATTCCCAGACCCGCCAAAGCGCCGAAGTGGCGCGGCTCGCGAATCAGCACCTGCCTGATGTCTTCCATCGAGCGGCTGTAATCGTTTTGCAGGTAATGGATCGTCGCACGCCGGTTCCATGCCTCCACATAGTCGGGGCGCAGCTTGATGACGGCGTCGAGCAGCTTCAGCGCAACATCGGTTTCCTTGCTGTCCAGCGCGGTCTTTGCCCGCGACATCAGCAGCGCGGCGGTGTCGCTCGGCGTCGCGGTCCATAGCGCCCAGATCCGCGCCTCCACCGCCTTGGCGCTTTCCTGATCCGGTGCCGCCTTCAGCGCACCAAACAGGAAATCGAGATTCTTGGTCTTGTCGCCGGTGACGCGGGGCAACTTGGTCGGGGCTTCCGGCAGCTTCTTCGGCATGCCCGGCGGCGTGATCTGCGGCGCTTGGGCCGCAGCCGGCGTCGTGGCGACCGCGGCAAGCACGGCGGCACCCATCGCGAGTTTCAGAAAAGCCCGCGCCGAATCTGCCGTGTTTGCCGACCGCCATGCCATGGGCAAAGTCTAAACGCGGAAAGCACCGCGTGCAAAGCACTAGCGGCGCCAAACGCACGCAGCGTCAAACGAATGTGATGTGGAGAGAGTTTCGTGCAGCAAGCCGCGCGGCCGAAATCAACCCTGGCGCGCCTTAAAGCGGCGCTGGACCTTGTTGATGACGTAAACCCGGCCCTTGCGGCGAACCAGACGGTTGTTGCGGTGACGGCCGCGCAGGGACTTCAGCGAATTACGGACCTTCATGGGACAATGCTCTCTGGAAGGCCGCGTTGCAGGGCCGAGTGTGGAACCGGTTGGTTGATGGGCAATATCCCGCAGGCCGGGGCCCGCGCGAGACAGGCGGTTTCTATGCCATCGGAGCCATAAATGTCAATCCGGCCCGGCCTATTCAGACATCTTCCGCCGGGTCAAAATGCCCCGAACGGAACCCGTTTTTGGGCTTTCCGGTGCCAAAATGTCTCTCTAATCAACATTCAGGCTCGCCTGCGCCACGGTTCTTCTTCTTCGGCGGTGCATACGTTAAACACAGCGCCGGGGCGCTCAGAAGGCAGATTTGGACCGTTGACCGTCGAAATAACCACAAATCGTCCGCCAGCCGCGAAGACCGTCAGCATTGCTGCCGCCGGTTTTGCGAATGCCGGCATGTCCGGCCGCCTGCCGCTGCCCTCCGGGGTGATCCTGCGCCGGATCGACTGGCCGGTGGCAATCACCATTCTGGCCTATCATCTCGTCGCGCTGCTCGCTGTCATGCCCTGGTATTTCAGCTGGACCGGCCTGATCGTCGCGATCGTTACCGCGCGGCTGACGGGAATGCTCGGCATCAACATCTGCTACCACCGGCTGCTCACCCACCGCGGCTTCAAATGCCCGAAATGGTTCGAGCATGTGCTGGCCGTCATCGCCGTCTGCTGCGTGCAGGACACGCCGGCCCGCTGGGTCGCCGTGCATCGCCGGCATCATCAGCACGCCGACGAGCAGCCCGATCCGCACAGCCCGCTGGTGAATTTTCTCTGGGGCCATATCGGCTGGCTGGTGGTGAAAAACCCCGAGCTGAACCGGCTCGGGATCTACGACCGCTACGCAAAAGATATTCTTCGCGATCCCTTCTATGTCGCGCTCGAACGCAACTTCCTGCAGCTCAAGATCATCGTCGCGCAGTGGGTGGTGTTCTTCGGCCTCGGGTTTATCGCGGAACTCGTGCTGGGCGGCACGGTGATGCAGGCGGTGCAATTCGGGTTGAGCATCCTGATCTGGGGCGTGTTCGTGCGCACGGTGTTCGTGTGGCACCAGACCTGGGCGGTGAACTCCGTCACCCATCTGTGGGGCTACCGCAACTATCAGACCGACGAGGACAGCCGGAACAATGTCTTCATCGGCCTGCTGGCGCATGGCGAAGGCTGGCACAACAATCACCACGCCGACCCGCGCTCGGCGCGTCACGGCCACAAGTGGTGGGAGTTCGACACCACGTTCCTCACCATTCGCCTGTTCGAGAAGCTTGGACTGGCGACCGACGTGGTGGGGCCGAGCCCGCATGTCATGGCCAAGGGAAACATGGTCACGCGCGGCGGCGCCAACACGCCGGACGATTAAGCGCGGCGACAACGCCAACCCGCATCAAAATAAAAAGCCCGCACCCGGTTTGATCCGGGGCGGGCTTTTTAATGGATGAGCCTCGCTTTATTGCTGCGGCACGTTGGCTGTCTTCACGACCGCCGCCCACTTGTTCATTTCCGCATCGACGAACTTGGTGAACTCAGGACCGGCGAGCTTGCCGGGCTCGACGCCTTGCCCGGCGAATTTCTCGCGGGTGGCGGGCGCCGCGAGAATTTCCTTCATCGTAGCAACCAGCGTCTTGTAGGCGGCGTTGTCGTTCGCCGCAGGCATGTAGAGGCCGAACCAGGCCGTTGCCTCGAATCCCTTTACGCCGGCCTCATCGAGCGTCGGCACATCGGGAAGCGATGCGGCGCGCTCCTTGCTGGTGACCGCAAGCACACGGATGTTTCCGCCGGATGCGGCGGGCAACACTGTCGGCAGCGTGTCGAACATGATCGGAATATGGCCGCCGATCAGATCGTTCATCGCCGGCGCAGCGCCCTTGTAGGGAACATGCACGATATCGACGCCGGCCATCTGCTTGAAGAGCTCGCCCGACAGATGATTGGCGCCGCCGATGCCGGCCGAGCCGAATGAATACTTGCCTGGCTCTTTCTTGGCCATCGCGATCAATTCACCGACGGTCTTGGCGGGGAAGTTCGCGGTAACGACAAGAGCATTCGGTGCGCTTGCCACGAGGGCGACCGGAGAAAACTCCTTGCGCGGATCGAACGGCAGTTGCTTGTAGAGGCTCGGGTTGATGACGTGATGCGTGGCGGTTAACAGCAGCACGCTGCCATCCGCCGGTGATTTCGCCACCATTTCCGAGCCGATAATTCCCGAGGCGCCGGCACGGTTCTCGACGATGGTCGTAACGCCGAGCTTGTCGCCGAGATATTGCGCGACGAAGCGCGCGAGAATGTCCGTCGTGCCGCCCGCGGGGAACGGCACGATGATCTTCACATTGTTAACCGCAAGCTTCTCGGTGGCTGAAACATGACCAGCCGTCCCGGCAAGCAGGAATACGGAGCAGATGACAGCGAGCATTTTCTTCATGAGGTACCTGACTTGGTTTGTATGGCGGCGATTTTACACGCCAGCAGAAAGTGTCCGTTGGTGAATCAGGGCTGACGCAGCAATTTCGCGCGCTCGACCAGCGAACGTTCGGAGCGATAGAACTCGCCGGCCCATTGCTGGTACTCGACGGGCGGCTTCTGCCACTGGGTCTGCCCCAGGGTCACCAGCAGCTTCTTGTATTCGTCGCTGTCGGCCGCCGACTTGAACGCCTGATACAGTTTGTCGACAACCGCGGGCTGCATTCCCTTCGGTCCCACCAGTCCATATGGCGCCGGGTAAACGAGATCGTAGCCGAGGCTTTTGGCTGTCGGCGCGCCGGGCAGCGATGCCACCGGCTGCGGATCGAACGACAACAGCACCCGCATCTTGCCCGACTCGACGTAGGGAAGAATGGTGCCGATGGCATCCACCGTCGCCATGGTGTGACCACCGAGAATAGCCGTGACGGCTTCGCTGCTGCCTTTGTATCCGACATGCGTGATCTTCACGTCGGCCATGCCGGCGAGCGCCTCGGCCAGAAGATGCATCGTGGTGCCGGCGCCTGCGGTGGCGACGGTCAGGCTGTCAGGATTTTTCTTGGCGTAGGCAACCAGATCAGCGGTGGTCTTGAACGGTGAGTCCGCATTCACCGCAAGAACGAACGTGTAGCCGCCCAGACCTGTGATCCAGGTAAAATCCTTGATCGGATCCCAGTCCACTTTCTGCATGTAAGGATAACGCAGCAGGCCCGCGGTCGCGGCAGCGATGGTGTAACCGTCCGGCGCTTCGGTCTTCGCCATTGTGGACGGCGCCAGCGTTGCGCCCGCGCCTGGCCTGTTCTCGATGATGATGGGCTGGCCGAGTTGCTTGGAGGCCAATTCGCCGAGCTTCCGGAACGTGGTGTCGGTCGCGCCACCCGCAGCGAAGCCGACAAGAAGCTTGATTGGCCGCGAAGGATACGTGTCCTGAGCCTTGGCCAATTGCGATGTCGCGACGATCAGCGCCGCCGCAACAGCTCCGTGACGCAATGCGGCTGTAAACCACGTCATACTCGTCTCCCTTTAGATCTGATCCGGATTTTGCGTTGGCGATATCCGGTTGTTGCTAGCTTTTGTATTGCAGGGCTCCCGATACGCTCCAGGATTTCCTGCTGTTCAAGGCTTCGACATCGAAGCCCGCAAGTTGCTTGTAGCGGCGCTCGACATCCTGCAACTCGGTCGCAGCATCGCCCACAGCGCCACTGCGCGCCATCGCACTGACCCGCGCCATGACGTCGCCGGCCTGCCGCCGGTTCGCCAGTTGCACTTCGCTGGCGACAGGCCGCCGGCTTGCCTCATAGGCGCGTAGCCCGTCATCAATGCTCGCAGCGTTCGCCAGTTCATAAGCCAGCACGCGCGCGTCGAGGATCGCCTGCGACGCGCCATTCGAGCCGAACGGATACATCGCGTGAGCAGCATCCCCGAGCAGCGCGCAACGCTCGAACACCCAGCGCGGCAGAGGATCGATGTCAGCCATCGGATACGCGTAAGCTTCCGAGGCCGACGCGACCAGCGCATGAACATCGAGCCAGTCGAACCGATAATCTTTCACGAACGCGGCAATGGCGCTGGTCGGCACCGGAACATTCCAGTTGCCGAGTTCGGCTTCGGCTTCCGGCAAGTCCTTCGGACGCACCAGCAGCCAGTTGAGCACACCATCCGCGATCGGATAGACCACGACCCGCTGGGTCTCGTCGCCGATGATGACCATCGAGCGCCCGCTCAGGAATGGAGCGGATTTGGTAACGCCGCGATACATCACCCACCCGTTCGACGCGAGGGGCGTCGCAGAGCCATACAGGCTGTCGCGCACCGGCGAGCGAATGCCATCGGCGGCGATCACGACGTCAGCGGTGTAGGAGACCGGGCGATCCGTGGTCTGATCGATGGCGGCGATCACGACCTTGTTGTCGGGACCGGGATTCACACCGGTCACGCGCTGCGCGATCTTGATCGCCGATTGTCCGAGACGCTGCTGTACGGCATCGACGAGCAGCCGCTGCAATGTGCCGCGATGGATGGAATATTGCGGCCACTTGTAACCCGCGTCGAGCCCGCGCGGCTCCGCCCAGATCAGTTGGCCCGTCGGATCGTAATACGCGAGCTCCTTGGTCGGAACGCCGGCTTTGTCCAGCGCATCGCCGAGGCCAAGCTCGCTCAATTCGCGAACCGCATGTGGCGGCAGGTTGATGCCGACGCCGACATCGCGAATCTCGCGCGCCGCCTCGAGCACAAGCACATCGTTGCGGCCGGCGGCATGAAGGCTCAATGCCGCCGTCAGTCCGCCAACCCCTGCGCCCACGATCGCGATGGTCACCGCGCGCTCCGCCGTTCTCAGGCCGCAGCCGACAGTGCGACCGGAAACTCGACCATGGCCTCGCCCACGGCGACCTTCTCGTCGTTCTGGTTACGCACCAGCACGTCGATCAGCACGAAGCGCGAATTCTTCGTGACCTGCTTGGCCTTGATGATGCCGACCGGCTGGATCACGTCGCCCGGCTTGACCGGCTTGACCCAGCGGGTTTCGAGGCGGCGATGCTCGGCGCCCGCGGGATAGGCCCAGTCCGTCAGCATCCGGGTGATCAGCCCGAAGTTGTTCATGCCGTGCATGATGATGCCGCCGAAGTTGGTCTTGCCGAAGTCACCCTTCATGTAGTTGTCGTCGAGATGCAACGGATTGTAATCCAGCGATGCGTCGCAGAAGAGACGGATCGATTCGCGCGAAACCGCGAACTTCGGACCGTCGATGGTGTCGCCGACGGTAAGATTTTCAAATGTCGTCGTCATGTCTGAATTCCTCGCGTTCGCGTTACATCGGCCGGATGGTCTGGCCGCGGCCAGAACAGATCACGTCGCCGTGCTGATTGAAGAAGACATTGTCGTGCACCACGAACAGCCGTTCGCGCTTGATGAACTTGTCCAGTGCGCGGGCCTGCAGCGTGATGGTGTCGCCGGGCCGGGCCGGCTTGTTGTAGCTCCACGACTGGCCGGCGTTGACCGTTCCGGGTGAGCGCATCCAGTCGTCTGCCGGCGTGCAGGAGAACATCAGCAGGATGTGAATCGACGGCGGGGCAATGATGCCGCCGTACCGCGTCGTCTTCGCATAGGCCTCGTCCAGATAGAGCGGGTTGGTTTCGCCGACCGCGCGGCACAGGAGCGCGATGGCTTCCTTGGTCACCGTGTAGGGAATCGTCTTGCGCGGCGCGCCGGGGACGATTTCGTCCCAGACTTTCCGCAGATTTTCATCTTTCCAGAAATCAGTCTCGAAAGCCTGTGCTTGCACTTGCGCCATCTGTTTCTCTCACATATTGTTCGTCTGACGAACTATATTATCATCACACGAACAATATGGCTCGGTTCTCCCGACCTGGCAAGCCGCGAAAGAGAGGAATTTGAATGTCGAAGGACAGCGACAGTTTTGTCCGTGCCATCGCACGCGGGTTTTCCATCGTTGAGGCGCTGGGTCGCCCGCCGGGACGGCACACGCTCTCTGAGGCCGCAGTGTCTGCCGGTCTGACCCGGGCAACCGCCCGGCGCATTCTGTCCACGCTGGTGGCGCTAAAATACTGCGAGGCCGACGGCCGCTATTTCAGCCTGCGTCCGCGCGCGCTTGGTCTTGGATTGTCGTACCTCAACGCGCTGCCCTATTGGGGCTATGCACAGCGCGCGCTCGAAGACCTGCGCAACGAGATCGGCGAGTCCTGCGCGCTGGCTGTACTGGACGAAACCGAGATCGTCTATGCGCTGCGGTTGCCGGCGCGGCGCATCCTCTCCGCCAATCTCGGCATCGGCAGCCGCCTGCCCGCGCATGTGATTTCGCTCGGCCGTGTGTTGCTCGCAGCTCTGCCGCCCGATCAGCGCGCAGAGGCCCTCGCCGCCATCGAGTACAAGCAGATCACGCCGCGCACCGTGACAAGCCCGGTCAAGCTTGGCGAAGAACTCACGCGGGTGGCGGAGCAGGGTTATGCATGGATCGACGGCGAACTCGATCCCGCGATCTGCGGCATCGCCGTGCCGGTGCGCGATCAGGCTGGAGCGGTGGTGGCCGCCGTCAGCATCAACACGATTTCCGGCACCATCAGCGAAGCCGAGGCGAAAAAGAAGTTTCTGGTGGCGCTCAAGCGCACGGCTCAGGACATCCGCACGCAGACCGCGGCGAACGGATAGTCGCATTCTTCCCGCCCACAACACATTGCATCTGTCCCCGGTTTGCGCGGGGCCTGGGCCATGATACGTCCTTCGCGGACGTGAGAGCCGTGCAACTGCCCGGCACAGATTTCCGGATAGGCCACAGCATGAGCGTCGAATCGGTTCGCGCGTTTTTCGCGGAAAATGCGCCTGACATTTCCGTTATTGAATCTGAAAAGAGTTCCGCAACCGTGGTACTGGCGGCGGAAGCCTTTGATGTCACGCCAGCGGAAATCGCCAAGACCTTGTCCCTGCGCGTCGGCGACCGCGTGCTGCTGGTCGTGACTTGCGGCACCGCCAGACTCGACAACAAGAAGGCGCGCGCGGCGTTCGGCGGCAAGCCGCGGATGCTCAACGCCGAGGAGGCGCTCGACGCCACCGGCCATCCGGTCGGCGGCATCTGTCCGTTCGGATTGAAGACGCCGCTGCCGGTGTATTGCGACGTGTCGCTGAAAGCGTTCCGCGAGGTCGTGCCCGCCGCGGGCTCGATCAACAGCGCGGTCAGAATTTCACCCGCACGCATGGCCGAACTGACCCGCGCCGAATGGGTCGATGTGAGCGAACTTCCGGTAGATGCGGGTTGAGTTACTCCACCTTGCCGATTTTCTTCACCGCTGCGATGAGGCGCGTGCTGTCGGCCTCGACGAACTTCGCGAAGTCCGGCGCATCCAGGTAGGCGACCGGGCTGCCCGCGGTCTCGAAAGTTTTCATCACTTCTGGCGCACGCACCGCCTCGCCCATCGCCGCACGCAACCGCGTCATGATTGGCGCGGGCAGCGCCGTCTGCGCGAACAATCCGGCCCAGATATAGAACTCGACATCCTTGTAGCCGAGTTCCTGAAACGTCGGCACATCCGGGAAACTCGCGACGCGCTGCGCGCCCCATCCGGCGAGAACGCGCATCTTGCCGTCATCGACCTGCGCGCGCAGCGTGCCCGGAGCGGACGCCACGGCCTGTACGGTGCCGGTGAGCAAGCCGGTGAGCGCAGGGCCCGCGCCGCGAAACGGCACATGAAGCAATTTGATACCGGCGCTGGCTGCGAACATTTCCATCGCGATATGCAAGGTGCCGTAGGGCCCGGATGAGCCGTAAGGAATCTGGCCCGGGCGCGCCTTCGCGTCCTCGACAAAATCCTTCACGGTTTTCCATGGCGCGGACGCCGGCACCGCGAGCATGGTCGGATCGGCGAGCACTCGCGCAACCGGCGCGAACTGCGACATTTCATACGCGACCGGGCGATCGAACAGCCGGTCCGCCTCGGGCAATACCGCCAGAGACGACAACGTCATCAGGAGGGTATAGCCGTCAGGCTCCGCCCGCGCAGCCGCGGCGTTGCCCACCGAACCACCACCGCCACCTGCGCGATTGTCCACGATCACGGGCTTGCCGAGGATGCGCTCCAGCGCCAGCGCCACCGGACGCGCGGCAAGATCCGCCTGCCCGCCGGCGGGAAAAGGAACGATCATGGTGATGTTGCGCGACGGCCATGCCGCCTGCGCATTGGCGTTGCCGGGTAGCGTGTGCAATGCAACCTGTGACAACGGCAAGACCGCCGCCGCCTTCAGAATCTCGCGTCGATTCATGTTACCTCCCTGATGCTTTGTTTTTATTCTTTCTGGCCATCCCACCCTGAAGGAAGCGCAGATGACGATCAAGGCTGTTGTATTCGATGCTTACGGCACGCTCTACGACGTGCAATCGGTCGCTGCCGTCACCGATGAGGCGTTTCCCGGTTACGGCGAACTCATCAGCCAGATCTGGCGCCTGAAGCAGCTCGAGTACACCTGGCTTCGCTCGCTGATGGGACGCTACGAAGACTTCTCCGTGATCACGCGGGAGTCACTGGTCTTCACGCTGAAGGCCCTCGGGCTCGCATTCGATACAGCCGTGTTCGAGCGCATCATGGAGAAATACGTCCATCTCGACCTTTATCCCGATGCGAAGACCGCACTCGCAGGACTGAAAGATTGCAAGCTCGCTATTCTGTCGAACGGCAGCACCGAAATGCTGAATGCACTGGTGCGCAACACAGGCCTCGATACGATCCTCGACGCCACCATCAGCATCGACTCGACGAAGATCTTCAAGCCGTCGCCGCGAACCTACGAGCTCATCGAGCAGGCCCTCGGCGTGAAACCGCAAGACGTTCTGTTCGTGTCTTCCAATCCGTTCGACGCCTGCGGCGCCAAGGCCTTTGGCCTGAACGTGGCGTGGATTGAGCGGGTTACACCGCAGGCGATGGCCGCCGAATTCGACAGGACCGACCGCGTGCGCCCGCTGTCGATGTTCAAGGCGCTCCGCATGCAGATGGATGAGTTCGGCTGGGAACCCGACCATCACATTGCCGCGCTGGCGGATTTGCCGAAACTGGTGAACGGCGGGATGTGAGATCCGGCCCCGGACGCGTATTGCAAAACTGAGTCGTCACGCCGGACTTCGCAACGCAGACATGCCGCCCAGCGCGGAACACGGCGGAGTTTGGCACGATTGATGCTTCGCATTTCCTCAAGGAGGTGATGTGATGCGATCAGTCATTTTCTTGTTTCTGACAGCGGCTCTGTTGGCCAGCCGCGTCTGCTTCGCGCATGACGCGGACGGCAAGCCGAACTGGATAGCCGAAGGCTCCTACAAAGGCACCGACGGTGTCCACTGCTGCGGACCCAGCGATTGCGAACAACTCAGTTCCGACGAGGTTCAGGTCAGGCCCGACGGAATCTGGCTGACGCGATTCAAGGAGCTGGTTCCGTTCGAACAGGCAACGCCCAGCGAAGACGGCAGAACCTGGCGATGCCACAACCTTTCAGGCGAAAGGAGGTGCTTCTTCATGAAGTACGGCAGCACATGATCGCGGTCATCGCGCGCGGCTGACAGCCGCGCTCCGATTGATGTGTAACCGGAAGCCGCAACGCCTCCGGACGAGTCACTATATGCCTAGCGCGACGCCATCCTTGCGATGGTCGGTGGCGCCGAGCAGGACGCCGCGTTCGTGATCGATCCAGATGGCCTGACAGCCGCCGATCGCCACGTCGGCCCATTTGACGTCATGTCCGCGCGCGGAAAGTTCAGCGCCGATTTCTTTTCCAAACGTCGGCTCCAGCGAGAGCACGCCTTCGAACGCAAAGGAGCGCGGTGCTTCCGAAGCCGCCTGAATGTCCATGCCGAGATCGAACACGTTGGAGAGAAAGTTTCCGTGGCCGGTCGCCTGATAGTGCCCGCCCATCACGCCGAACGGCATCACGCAGCGCCCGTCCTTCATCACCATACCGGGAATGATGGTGTGCATCGGACGCTTGTTCGGCGCGAGCGCGTTGGGATGGCCCGGCTTGAGCCGGAAGCCCCAGCCGCGGTTGTGCAGCAGCACGCCAGATTTCGGCGCATAGATGCCGCTGCCAAACGGCTGAAACAGCGAATTGATGAACGATACCGCGTTGAGATCGCGGTCTACCACCGTGACATAGACCGTGTCTTTGTGCTCGATGTCGTCCCAGTCGACCTTCGCTGTCGCCCGCTTCATGTCGATCTTGCAGCGGATCGCGCCGATGTAGTCGTCCGACAGGAAGTGCGACGCATCGACCTTGCCATGCGCGGGATCGCAGAAGAAGGCATCGCGCGCGCGGTAAGCGGCCTTGGACGCTTCTGCCAGAACATGAACGCGATCGGCTTCCGAAAGCGACTTGATGTCGTAGCCCGCAAGCACGCGCAGGATCATCAACGCGGCTAGCCCCTGCCCGTTCGGCGGACATTCCAGAATATCATGGCCACCGTAATTCGTAGAAATCGGCGTCACATCTTCCGGCGCATTCGCGGCGAAATCCTGAACGGTGTGCGCGCCGCCGAGACCTTGCAGCACGCTCGCGAGTTCTTCCGCGACTTCGCCTTCGTAAAACGCCGCCCGGCCCTCGCGCGCGATCCGACGCAGCGTCTTGCCGAGCGCGGGCTGACTGCGACGATCACCGATCGAAGGCGCAATGCCGCCCGGAAGATAATGCGCCGTCGCGGCGGGATTGCTTTCAAGCTTCGCGCGGTTGCGGGTCCAGTCCGACGCCACGCGCGGCGTGATGCGGAAACCGTTCTCGGCGGCATCGATGGCGGGTTTGAAAATCTCCTCCAACGACTTGCTGCCGTGAGCCGCTGCAAGCCTGCACCATGCATCGATCGCGCCGGGAACCGTGACGCCCTCAATCGAGGTCGGCGTCAGATTCGCCGCGCCCTTGGCCATGGTTTTCTCAAGGTCTGTTTTGGCCGGCGTTCGCCCCGATCCGTTCAGCGATACCGGCGCGCCCGCTTTCGGCGAATAGATCACGAAGCAGTCGCCGCCGATGCCGGTCATCTGCGGTTCGACCACGCCCTGCAAGGCGACCGCCGCGATGGCGGCGTCCATCGCATTGCCCCCGGCTTTCAGAATGTCGAGCGCAGCAAGCGTCGCCTGCGGATGCGAGGTCGCGGCCATGCCGCGTTCCCCCACGGCGATGGAGCGGGACGGCGAGATAAAATTGCGCATTCGGGAAAACCTTTAACGAGGGAGGCCTAGTGGTCCGATTCTAACATTCGCGCCCGGTTTCAGCGAGCATTCTTGCGAATGTTAGAATCGACGGACCACTAGCAAATATAAATTGCTAGTGGAGTTTCAGATTTGACATCGCTTTGCGGACTCGATGCCAACGAGGAGCGATGTCAAATCTACTCCACTAGGTTATGCGGCCTTGCCGCGCCGATCCACCCCGTACGGGGAATGCGATATATGCTTATCTGGCCGCGCGCTTGGTCCGCCCGAGCTTTGCAGCGAGATAATCCGCCAGCACCTCGACGCGCGCAGGGCGCGGCCCGCCCGGCGGCATCACCAGATGCACCGCGCCCTCGGGCTGCTTCCAGTCCTTGAGGATGACTTCGAGTTTTCCCGACGCGATGGCCTCGCCGACAATGAAGTCCGGCAAGTCCGCGATGCCGAGCCCGGCGAGCAGCGCCGGCATGGTCGCTTCGCCGTTGTTGACCCGCAGCTGACCCGAAGGCCGCACCGTCGCCTGCTCACCCGCGGCGTTGACGTAGTGCCAGACCCCCGGTGTCGAAAGATAGGCGTAGCCGAAGCACCTGTGCTGGGCGAGATGCATCGGATGCGTCGGCCGGCCGTGCGCCTTGAGATAGGACGGCGCGGCCACTGTATAGCGGCGCATTCCGCACAGCCTGCGCGCGACCAGCGACGAATCCGGCAATCGCGCGATGCGCACGCCGGCGTCGAAGCCCTCGCCGATCAGATCGACCGTCGCGTCGCTGAGATGCAGGTCGATGGAAACCTCGGGATAGAGCGCCAGAAATTCCGGCAGCATCGGGCCGATCACCTTCACGCCGAACGTCATTGGCACTGCGAGGCGCACCAGTCCGCGCGGCGCCGAAGATTGCGCCAGCGCCTCGTTCTCCGCCGCCTCGCCGTCCATCAGCAATTGCGTCGCGCGCTCGGAGAGTTTCTGGCCCGCATCGGTCAATGCCAGTTGCCGGGAGGTGCGGTTGAACAGCCGCGCGCCAAGCCGCGTCTCGAGACGGCTGACCGCTTTCGATACCGTCGCCTTGGACAGCGCCAGTTCGGCCGCCGCCGCCGCAAACGACCGCATTTCCACGACTTTGGCGAAGATCGCCAGCGCCTCGAAGTCCGGCAGCTTGGACATAACGATGCTCCCTATGGCCTTTATTTGGAAACAATGAGTTTCAATAGTTTCTATTTATGCACCATCCGCGAACGCTTATCCATAGCCCATCGAAGAATTCACAAGCGAACTAACGGAGACATCCCATGGCCAAGTCACTCGCAGGCAAGGTTGCACTCGTCACCGGCGGCTCACGCGGCATCGGTGCCGCGACCGCTCGCGCACTGGCCGACGAAGGCGCAAACGTCGCCATCAGCTATTCGGCATCTGCCGACAAGGCGGAAGCTGTCGTCCGCGAACTCAGAAAGAAGGGCGTGCAGGCGCAAGCCTTCCAGGCCGACCAGGGCAAGACCGCGGAAGTCGATCAACTGGTGCGCGACGTTGCCAGGGAATTCGGTCATCTCGACATTCTGATCAACAACGCGGCTGTCGCAGTGAACGGCGCGGTCGACGATCCGAATGGCGACACCGTGGCGTTCGAACGCCAGAACGCGATCAACGTCGACGGCGTCGTGACCGCGATCCGCGCCGCATCGAAATTGATGGGCGAAGGCGGCCGCATCGTCACCATCGGTTCGGGTATCGCCACTCGTGCCACGTTCCCCGGCATGGCCGACTACGCAGCTACCAAGGCCGCGATCGTCGGTTACTCCAAGGGCGCGGCCCGCGACCTCGGCCCGCGCGGCATCACGGTCAACGTGTTGCAGCCCGGCTCGATCGACACCGACATGAACCCGAAGGACGGCGCATTCGCCGAAGCCCAGCGCACGCAGCACGCGCTGCAGCGTTACGGCACGGCGGAAGAGATCGCGGCGGGCGTGGTGTTTCTCGCAAGCCCTGCCGCATCGTTCGTCACCGGCACGGTGCTCAATGTCGACGGCGGCTTCGGCGCCTGATCGCGAACCAACAACGTCGAGCGCACGCTGCGCCCGACGGCAATTTCAAGCACATTCAACGAAGGAATAGTCCCATGATCGAACTTCGACCTTTCAACAAACTCGGCAGCGCGGATCACGGTTGGCTGAAGGCGAAACACCATTTCTCGTTCGGCAGCTACAACAACCCGGCAAACATCAGCCACGGCTCGTTGCGCGTCTGGAACGACGACGAGATCGCGCCGAACACCGGCTTCCCCGCGCATCCCCATGCCAACATGGAGATCATCACCTTCGTCCGCGAAGGCGCGATCACTCATCAGGATTCGCTCGGCAACAAGGGGCGTACCGAAGCGGGCGACGTGCAGGTGATGAGCGCGGGTTCGGGCATCCGCCACGCCGAATACAATCTTGAGCCGGTCACGACCAAGATCTTCCAGATCTGGATTGTGCCGACGCAAGAAGGCGGACAACCGACCTGGGGCGCGAAGCCGTTCCCCAAGGCCGATCGCTCGGGCAAGTTCGTCACCATCGCGAGCGGCTTCAATGCCGACAACGATGCGCTGCCGATCCGTGCTGATGCGCGGGTGCTCGCGACAACGCTGAAAGCCGGCGAGACCGCCGAATATGCCATCGGCGACAAGCGTTACGGCTACCTCGTGCCGGCCACCGGTTCGGTCGAGGTCAACGGCGTCCGTGCCAACGCCCGCGACGGCGTCGCCGTCCAAAAGGAAGCGTCGGTGAAGATCACCGCGCTGGAAGACACCGAACTCGTGCTGGTGGATGCGGCGTAAGCCGCATCCATTCACGATCCAACTCCACTCAATTCTGAAAACTGAAGGAGGCCATCATGGCCAAGGTTCTCGTTCTCTATTACTCGGCTTACGGACACATCGAAGCGATGGCGAACGCTGTCGCGGAAGGCGCGCGCGAAGCCGGCGCAACCGTCGACATCAAGCGCGTGCCTGAACTGGTCCCGCCCGAGGTGGCGAAAGCGTCTTATTACAAAGTCGATCAAGCTGCGCCGATCGCCAAGATCGAGGACCTGGCGAACTATGACGCCATCATCGTCGGCACCGGCACCCGCTTTGGCCGCATCACATCGCAGATGGCGAACTTTCTCGATCAGGCCGGCGGTCTGTGGGCGAAGGGCGCGCTGCACGGCAAGGTCGGCGGCGCATTCTCATCGAGCGCCACGCAGCACGGCGGCCAGGAGACAACGCTGTTCTCGATCATCACCAACCTGCTGCACTTCGGCATGGTCGTGGTCGGCCTCAATTACGGCTTCGCCGGGCAGATGGGCGTCAAGGACGTAACCGGCGGCTCGCCTTACGGTGCAACCACCATCACCGACGGCGACGGCAGCCGCCAGCCAAGTCAGAACGAACTGGACGGCGCGCGTTATCAGGGCCGCACCATCGCGCAAACCGCGAAGAAACTGCACGGCTGAAGCAACGGTGCGCGGGCTTCACCCGCGCACCGCTTCACGTACGAAGCAGAGTGAGTGAAACATCGGAAAGCAATAGCGCGGCTGATCGCAATTCGCGCAAATATCATCGAAACCCGCTAGGTTTCACACGCCGGATCTTCAATTCCTTTTCTCGAAAGCAGGAGAGTCCAGTCATGCCGACGATTAAGGTCAAAGACGGTACCGAGATTTTTTACAAGGATTGGGGCTCCGGCCAGCCGATCGTTTTCAGTCATGGCTGGCCGCTCTCGGCGGACGACTGGGATACACAGATGCTTTTCTTTCTGGGGAAAGGTTTCCGCGTCATCGCCCATGACCGGCGCGGACACGGCCGCTCCAGCCAGACCGCCGACGGTCATGACATGGACCACTACGCCGACGATCTGGCCGCACTGACGTCGCATCTCGATCTGAAGAACGCGGTGCATGTCGGCCACTCCACCGGAGGCGGCGAGGTCGTACATTATATAGCCCGCCACGGTGAAAGCCGGGTGGCAAAAGCGGCGATCATCAGCGCCGTGCCGCCGCTCATGGTCAAGACCGCAAGCAATCCCGGCGGTTTGCCGAAGGACGTCTTCGACGGGCTGCAGGCGCAGGTTGCAACCAACCGCGCGCAGTTTTACCGCGATCTGCCTGAAGGGCCGTTCTACGGCTACAACCGGCCCGGCGCGAAGATCTCGGAAGGCATCATCCAGAATTGGTGGCGACAGGGCATGATGGGCGGCGCCAAGGCGCACTATGACGGCATCGTCGCGTTCTCCCAGACCGACTTCACCGAAGACCTCAAGAAGATCACCGTGCCTGTTCTGGTGATGCATGGCGATGACGACCAGATCGTGCCCTATGCGGATTCGGGACCGCTGTCTGCAAAACTGCTCAAAAACGGAACGCTGAAAACCTACAAGGGCTTTCCCCACGGAATGCCCACAACGGAAGCCGAGACGATCAACGCCGACCTGCTGGCCTTCATCAAAGGCTAGGACGCGGTCACACGGCGCCACACCGAAAAGGCCCGCGACGAGCGGGCCTTTCACTTCTCTGTATTCATCTCTCAGTTCTGTGGCGAACTACGGCGTTGCGCGCCGGAGGTTTCGCATCCGGCATCCGGAACCCCGGAAACTCCCGATCCCTCGGAACCCTTGAGCTGTCCGCTCGTTGTTGGGGACGGCATCAAGCCTCGGAGAAGAAAGTCATGGACAAGGACAGGATTACAGGCGCCGCCAAGGATGCCGCAGGCAAGGTCGAGAGCGCATTCGGCCGCGCGACGGGCGACGCATCCACGGAAGCCTCGGGCCGCGCGCGCGAAGCGGCGGGAACGGTCGAGAATCTGTACGGCCAGGCAAAGGATGCGGCGCGTGACATCGGCGATGCCGCGAGCAAGTATACCAGCGACGCCATTGATGCAGGCAGCGACATTTATCGCGACGGCAGCAAGGCGATGGCCGCAACGGTGCGCGATCAGCCACTCGGTTCATTGCTGGTCGCAGGCGCGGTCGGCTTCGCTCTGGCTCTGATGCTGAACCGGCAGCCGCGCCGCCGCAACCTGCGTGACTACTACAGGTAAGCGCTTCAAGCGACGCGTCCCAACGTTGCAACTTCAGGCGTGCGTCCCGACGCGCGCCTGAAGGCGTTTGCGCTGATTGAGATAGTTAGCACTTTAGCGCTGAATCTTGCCGCTCACGTGCATGGCGCGCGTTCGCGTTGTGCCGACTCGGCTGACGGGATATAGAGGAACCCTTACTTTAAAAATCACTGGAATGGGGTCTCTCAATGTTCAGGTTTACTGGATTGACGGCGGTAATTCTTGTGGCCGGATTGACAATCAATGCTCCCGTCGCACAGGCGGGCAAATGGGAAGACGGGGTAAAGGCTTTTGCCCGCAAGGAATATGCCGCCGCAGCGAAGCTGTTTCGGCCTCTCGCGGAAAAGGGCAATGCAGTCGCGCAATACCGGATCGCGATGATGCACAAGATGGGTTTGGGCGTTTCCAAAGACCGCAAGCAGGCTCAGAAGTGGAGCCGGCTCGCCGCAAAGCAGGGTAATCCCGAAGCGCAGGTGCTGCTGGGAAGCCTGTACTACAAGGGCGAGGGCAAGGAGCCTGACGACATCGCACGTGCCTATATGTGGTACGACGTCGCCGCCACCCAGGGAAATGCCGAAGCGAAAAAGGAGCTCGCCGCTGTCTCCAGCGAGCTTACTCCGCAACAGATCGCGGAAGCGCGAGCGAAGGCGCAGACGTGCGCGGCCTCCCGCTACGAGCAGTGCGATTGATCGACAGCGGCCAGACCGGTTACCCGAATTGAATTTGTGAAATCAAGCCCGGCTTCACGCCGGGCTTTTTACGTCTGCATGCCACAGCGATGTTGCGGTGAATTTTGAGTTCGGCGGTGGATGTCCGTTACTTGCCGAGATGCCGGCGCACGGCGGCGACGGCAGGTCCGACTTCCTGGATCGCTGCGGCGAGATCGTCCGGCGACACGTTGAGGCGGGCGGCCCAGTAATTCGTGGTGGCGTCATCGGTCGTGTCGATGACAGGTGCGGGTCGCGCACCGGTATTCGACGACAGCACGGACGCGACTGTCACAAGGCGGAGCATCCCCTAAAATACCACGGACGCGCCCGGCCCGCATGCAGCGGCGCTATTCAGCGTTAATGAAAATGAAATTCTGCGGGCTCCTTGCACGGATTCGGTTGCAATCATCCGCATGCGCCACACATGATGGTTCTACCGCATCGTTCCGAGGCAGCGCATTGGCCCAACCGTTCATCGTCTCCATCCCCCACAAGCTCGGCAAGGACGAAGCCGCCCGGCGCCTGAAGAAAAGCCTCGGCAGCATCCGCTCGGAATACGGACAAATTCTTCAGGTGAACGAGGAAATCTGGAGCGGCGACCGCCTTGCGTTTCAGGTGACTGCCCTGAAGCAGCAGGTGGGCGGGACGATCGACGTGGCCGAAGATCACGTCAAGCTCGAGGTCATGCTGCCGTGGCTGCTCGCCGGACTCGCCCACGGCATCCAAGGGACGATCCGCGCCCGTGCGACACGGATGCTCGAGAAGAAAACAACGGACGTATAGCCCAACGAAAAAGCCCGGCATTAATGCCGGGCATTGTTCGTTGTCTGGTCAGAAACCGTCGCTCAGCCGTTGCTGGCTTTCAGTTTTAGCCACGTCGTGCGGACATTCTCCTTGACCTGTCCCCACTCGCTGGCCGCGACGTCCCAATTCACGATCTGGCGCGACGTACTGGCGGATGCACCGCTGGCGACGCTCGATGTCGCCATCGAGTCGTGCACATAGAGCACGCCGATGGTCAGCAGACAACCCAGCATCATTCCGATAAATGTTCGCATGTTATCCTCCGACAGATGCAACGCGGCGATGGCGCTAGAGTTCCATCGCACACGTGATCACCGGTAACTCGACGCCGTTCTTGAAACGCTTGCCGATCATCCGATCGTAACCGCCGGGTAGCCGCACGATCACTTGGCCGGCTGGCCGCGCGCACGATACGGACGCGATCGTCACGCGCGGAAATTTTCCCGACCGCGATGTTGTCACCGGCGCTGAAATTGTAGCGAACAAAATCCTGGAAGATCACGCCCATGTTTCCGCGCAGCGCGTCGAGATCGTAGTCGCGCAGGTCAGGTCGCCATGCGCGGCGGAACAAAAAGTTAAGAAGTTGCGGAGGGCCGGGATTTGTGCCGGAAAATGGTGGGCGCGACAGGGATCGAACCTGTGACCCCCTCGATGTCAACGAGGTGCTCTCCCGCTGAGCTACGCGCCCTTAAAGACCACTATTGCCGGGATGCGTCCCTATATCGGCTTGGACCGCCGCAGGCAAGGACGGGAAACCGTGTTTTGAGGGCTGATTGCCGCTTCAGGCCATCTTTTCGACGGCCTCTCAGGCCGCCAGCATCTTGTTCACTTCGCTGACCAATTCGCGCAGGTGCACGGGCTTGGAGAGAACCTTGGCGTTTTTCGGCGCTTCGGAGTCCGAATTGAGCGCCACGGCGGCGAATCCGGTGATGAACATGATCTTGATGTCGGGGTCGAGTTCCGAGGCCCGGCGCGCCAGTTCGATACCGTCCATCTCGGGCATCACGATGTCGGTTAGAAGCATTTCAAAGGGTTCTTCGCGCAGCCTCTGATAGGCTGACAGGCCGTTGTCGTAGGACGACACCTGAAAACCGGCATTCTCCAGTGCCTTGACCAGAAAGCGGCGCATGTCGTTATCGTCTTCGGCGAGGAGAATTTTGTGCTGCATGGCGCTGGTCGTTTATTCCGTGAAATGGAGAGGTCCCTGCCTTCTATTTGGCAGACGGGTAGTAAATTTCGGGTGAAGGCGAACTTCCTCTTGGCAGATCAGTTAGGTTTGCGGACAATGATGTTGCAGAAATTACCTGTTTTTCCGGCCAAAACAGATTGTCCGGTCGGGCCTGTCAGCAACGGCGAGCATAACGCCGTGATCGAGAATGGCGAGGAAAAGAGGCGGCAATGACGCGGTTCGAGGACGAGTTGTCGCCTCCGTTCGAAATCATGGAGCCGCCGGTCTGGCGCGCGCCGATCATCTTCAACTCCCCGCACTCCGGATCGGTGTATCCGCGCGAATTTCTGGCCGCATCCCGCATCGATGAAGCGGCCCTGCGCCGATCGGAAGATTCGTTCATGGATGAGATCATCGCGGACCTCACCGGCCGCGGATTTCCCATTGTCCGGGTGAATTTTCCGCGCTCCTATGTGGACGTCAATCGCGAGCCTTACGAACTCGATCCACGCATGTTCGCAGGCCGGCTTCCGAGTTTTGCGAACACCCGCTCGATGCGGGTCGCGGGGGGCTTGGGGACGATTCCCCGCGTCGTCGGCGACGGTCAGGAAATCTATTTCGAGCGGCTCGATGTCGAGGACGCGCTGAGCAGGATCGAGGCACTTTACAAGCCTTATCATCGGTCGCTGCGCCGTCTCATCAACAAGGCGCATCAAGCGTTCGGGACGGCGATTCTGGTGGATTGCCACTCAATGCCGTCGGTCGGCGTCTCGCGCGACGAGCCCAAGCGGCCCGACGTGGTGATCGGCGACCGTTACGGAACAAGTTGCTCCAGCTTGCTGCCTGACGCGGTGGAGGAAACCCTCACGACGCTGGGATATTCGGTCGGCCGCAACAAGCCCTACGCGGGCGGCTTTATCACCGAGCACTACGGTAACCCTGCAAGCGGATTGCATACGATCCAGCTCGAACTTAACCGCGCCATCTACATGGACGAGCGGCGGCGCGAACGCGGGCCGCGCTTCCGCAAAGTGGCCGACGATTTCGTGGTGCTGGCCGATGCGCTGGCCGCGATCCCGCTCGATAGCCTCGGACCTTTCCAGGCGGCGGCAGAATAACATTCTCGGTGTTGTTGCGCATGGTCTGGCCGAAAACCGACGCCAGCTATCGTGGGCCATATACCCAAGAAAAAAGGGCCACTCGCGAAAGCAAGTGGCCCAAGTCTAGGGAGGAAACGCCCAAGGAGGGCAGCAATAACGCGAGGCGTTATCGCACCGCAACAATATGCAGCCGCAACGCACTCAAGGCAAGTATTTTTAAAGAATTTGCTATGCTTTCCGAGCATGACAGACTTGCGGCATTACGAAACCAAGAAATAGAAAATCGTACGCATTAACAGATACTTACCGAAGTTTTGTCTCTCTGAGGACTGTCAAAAAAGCCCATAATTGCGCCCAAAGAATGAATCTTTGTTATTATCTTTAAGGAAGAGAGCTTTCGTTTATGCCTTCGCTTTGGAATCGCGGAGTAAGGAATGAACAGTAACCTGCACGACGGGTTCTTATCTTTCGGGCGAGTTGCTCCCCTGTCAGGACTCTTATAGGGCCGTGACCGGTTCGCATTTACACTCCGCAGGCATCTGTTTGCTGCAAAGGAATCTTCGTGACGGTCATCGATTTCACCGCTTTCATCGGACGACTGGCGACCGCCTCGGGCGAGACCATCCTTCCTTTCTTCCGTACTTCGCTCAGCGTCGAGAACAAGAACAAGGGCCGCGATCTCGACCCGGTCACTGAAGCCGACCGCGCGGCTGAAGCCGTGATGCGGCGGATGATCAAGGACAGCTTTCCGCTTCACGGCATTGTCGGTGAGGAATTCGGATCCGAACGCGCCGATGGGGAATACGTCTGGGTGCTCGATCCGATCGACGGCACGAAATCCTTCATCGCAGGCATGCCGATCTGGGGCACACTGATCGCGCTGATGCACAACGGCACGCCGGTGTTCGGCATGATGCACCAGCCCTATATCGGCGAACGTTTCAGCGGCGACGGCGGCTCCGCGCGCTACGAGGGCCCTTCGGGAAAACGAAAACTGTCGGTGCGGCGCTGCGCGTCGCTCGCGGAAGCCACGCTGTTTACCACCAGCCCGCGGCTGATGAACGATTCCGATCGCGCCCAGTTCGAGCGCGTCGAGAGCGAAGTGCGATTGTCGCGTTATGGCGGCGATTGCTACGCCTATTGCATGCTTGCGGCGGGCCACCTCGATCTCATCATCGAGACCGAGCTGAAATCCTACGACGTGGCCGCCCTGATTCCCATCGTCACCGGCGCGGGCGGCATCATCACCACCTGGGATGGCAAGCCGGCGCAATCCGGCGGCCGCATTGTCGCGGCCGGCGACAAGTACGTGCATGAGGCAGCGCTCAAGTTGCTCAACACATAACGCGCATCACAGCTTCGCAAACAGTTTCAGATGATCCGCCAGTTGCTGCACCGGCCGGGGCAGCAGCGACCGGCTTCGCATACAGATGGCAAGCCTGCGGCTGGTCCATGGATCGGTCATCCGGACCGTCCTGATTTTGGTGGACCTGCTGTAGCGACGCGCAGCCGCTTCCGGGATCACCGCCACGCCGACACCAGCCTCGACCATCTGGCAGATCGCATCGAAACTCTTGAGCCGTGCCCGCATTTTCGGACGCACGCCCAGTTCCGCCGCATGCGCGGCGATATGGTTCTGTAACGCACTGCCTTCGGTCAGGCCGACGAAATCGTGGGCCGCGACATCGCGAAAACCGATCTGGCGGCGTTGCGCGATCTCATCGTGAGGCGGCACCACCAGCACCAGCCGGTCGTCGCAGAACGGAAATCGTTCGAGACCTTCAGGCAATAGCGAAACAACTGCGATGCCGATATCGGCCGCGCCGGATGCCAGCGCCGTGGCGATCTCCGCGCTCTCGCGCTCCTCGACATCGACGCTGATGGCCGGATACTTCGCCAGAAACGCCGCCAGCGCCTTCGGCAGATGTTCGGTCGCGCCCGAGGTGTTGGCGAGCATGTGGATGCGGGCCTTCAGGCCGCGCGCATAGGTCGTGAGTTCGCCCTCCATCGTCGCCACCTGATGCAGCACGATGCGGGCGTGATCGAGGAGGCTTTCCCCGGCCGCCGTCAGCCTGACGCCGCGCCGCTGCCGCTCCAGCAGCTCCACGCCCAGCGCCGTTTCCATGCCCTTGATGCGCGCACTGGCCGAGGCCAGCGCCAGCGCCGAACGCTCGGCGCCGTGGGTGATGCTTCGCGTCTCGGCGACCGCCACGAACAGCCGCAGATCCACCAGATCGACATGCATGCTCCGACCTCCTGTCATGCCTTCGTTTAATCCGAAGGCTTACCACGTAAGCTCCAGATTGTGCAGTTTGTCGCTCTCGGTCAATGTGCGCGCATGTCCAGTTCAATGTCAGATCCGATTCTCATCGTTATCGCCGCCGTCTTTCTCCTTGCCGGTTTCGTCAAGGGCACCATCGGCCTTGGCCTGCCGACCGTGGCGATGGGCCTCCTGGCGACACGGATGCAGCCGGCGCACGCGCTGGCCATCGTGATCGTGCCGGCCATCGTCACCAACATCTGGCAAACCTTCGTCGGTCCGTATCTGCGTGACATCATGCACAGGCTGTGGCCCCTGATGATCGGAACGGTCGCCGGCATTCTCGCCGGTGCGGGCCTGATGACCGGGCCCTATGCGCGCTACGGCACCATCATTCTCGGTATTCTGCTGGTGATTTACGCCATCCTCGGTCTGTCGAAGGCTCGCTTCAGCGTCGCGCCTGCGAATGAGAAATGGGTCGGCGGCATCGTCGGCGTGCTGACCGGGATCGTTTCAGCGGCGACCGGCGTACAGGTCATTCCGTCGATGCCCTTCATGCAGGCCATCGGCATGGAGAAGGACGAACTGGTTCAGGCGCTCGGCGTTTTCTTCACCACCGCCACGGTCGCACAGGCCTTCAATCTGACAGGCGCGGGACTTCTGAACGCGACAATCGCCATTCCTGGCGCGGTCGCCATGGTGGCTGCTTTCGCCGGCATGTATCTCGGTCAGTTGCTGCGATCGCGGATGGACGCCGACACCTTCCGGCGCTGGTTCCTGGTCGCGATGCTGCTGCTCGGGATCTATCTGGCAGGCGAGATGCTGATGCGCATTTACGCCGAGACGGCAGCCTCCGGCGCGCGCTGACCGCGCATGGCGTGAAAATCGATGCCGGTTGCAACGGATCGTGCTACCCGTTCGACATGATCCGGGTGACGCGCGACATATCCATCGACGAGAAAGATCTCGACATCGTATTCGTCCGCGCCTCCGGACCGGGCGGGCAGAATGTCAACAAGCTCTCGACCGCCGCGCAATTGCGCTTCGACGTCCGTCGCGCGGCGCTCCAGCCCGACATGCTGATGCGGCTGAACACGCTGGCAGGCCAGCGCATGACCAAGGACGGCGTGATCGTCATTCATGCGCAACGCTTCCGCACCCAGGAGCGCAACCGCGCCGACGCCATCGACCGGCTGCTGGAATTACTGCGCGAGGCAGCCGTACGCCCGAAACCGCGCCGCGCCACCAGGCCGACCCTCGGCTCCAAAGTACGGCGTCTCGAAGGAAAAAAACGCCGCAGTGACGTCAAGGCAAAGCGTGGCAACAGCGGTTACGACGACTGAAAACCGTCCAACTGAAGAAACGGCAGCGCGAAAAACTCCGGCCGCGAAGCGACCGGAGTTCTGAAGGGAGGCGTTTTTCAAGAACGCTTAGCGCTTGAGGCCACCAGCGGCGGCACCGGCAGCTCCGTTGACGGCTCCTCCGCCGGCACCGGCTCCAACCGTACCCCTCGCACCCGTGTGGCTGCCGGCACCGACACTGGCGCCCGAACCTCCAGCGCTTGAATCAATACCGACACCGGTATTGGCCCCGCCAGACACGCCGGCAGGACCTGTGACCCCACCCTGTGCACCACCGCGAACCCGTGAGTCGGACGAAACACCCTGTGCCAGCACCGTGCCGGTCAGCATTGCCGAGGTTGCGAGTACAATCGCCGCTGTTTTTACAACCTTCATCCACTTCTCCTTGAATGACGACCCTCAATCCGGATTCTGCTCATGAGCCGTTCGCATTTGCCGGATCAGGCCGCCGGGAAACTCTCGCGAACGACGCAAGCGGATGCAATCTGCGTCGTGTGACCGTTGTTCAGAGATTTCGAGGTGATTTCGGGGAGTTTCCGCCATATCCAGACCGCATATACGGCAAGCTCACGGGGCCCGCTGCGATCTGGTGAAAGACGCGCAAATCATGTGGTCAAGGCTCCCTTTGCTCCATCCGACCAGATAAAATGCACCGGACATTGCCGCGAGTCGCGTCAGGAATCCCATGCCCGTCCGCCAGCTACCCATCCAGGTCGTCAACCGCATCGCTGCCGGCGAAGTGGTGGAGCGGCCCGCGAGCGCGGTGAAGGAACTGGTCGAGAACGCCATCGACGCCGGTGCGTCGCGCATCGATATTTTCACCGAGGGCGGCGGACGCAGGCGAATCGCCATCACCGACAACGGTGCGGGAATGACGCGCAGCGATCTCGCGCTGTCGGTGGATCGCCACGCAACCTCGAAGCTCGACGACGAAGACCTGCTGCGAATTCGCACGCTCGGGTTTCGCGGCGAAGCGCTGCCGTCGATTGGCGCGGTGGCGAAACTCGCCATCACCACGCGACACGCATCTGAGCCCCACGCGTGGTCGCTGAATGTCAATGCCGGAGAAAAGTCCGACGTGACGCCCGCCGCCTTGACAGGTGGCACGCGTGTCGAGGTCAGCGATCTGTTCTATGCGACACCCGCGCGATTGAAATTCCTCAAGACCGATCGCACCGAAGCCGAAGCCGTCCGCGAGGTGGTGCGGCGTCTGGCGATGGCGCGGCCCGATGTTGCATTCTCGCTCTCGGGCGAGGAACGCGCGCCGGTGACATGGGCTGCTGCATTGCCGGGCGCGGCGGGACGGCTGACACGGCTCGGCGATATTCTCGGCGCGGATTTTCGCGCCAGCGCCATCGAGGTCCGCTCCGAACGCGACGGCGTCAGCGTCGAAGGCTTCGCGGCAGCACCGTCACTGACCCGCGCCAATGCGCTCGGGCAATATCTGTTCGTCAATGGGCGGCCGGTGCGCGACAAACTTATTCTCGGCGCGGTGCGTGCAGCCTATTCGGACTACCTGCCGCGTGACCGGCATCCGGTGGTCGCGCTGTTCGTGACGCTCGACACGCAGGAGGTCGACGCCAACGTGCACCCAGCCAAGACCGAGGTGCGCTTCCGCAATGCCGGTCTGGTTCGCGCACTGATCGTGCACGCGCTGAAGGACGGGCTCGCGCGCGAAGGCAAGCGCACGGCGGCGAATTCCGACGGCGCGGCGATCATGGCATTCCGGCCGGGCAGCATTCCGCGCGGCGGCTGGGACTGGCGGCGTTCACCGAATTATCCGCCGGCCGCATTCGACAGCGAGACAGCCCCATCCTATGCACCATCTTTCGAAACAGGCGCGTTCGCGGAAGCCGCGCAGGCCGTGTTCGACACCGGCGCGCCGACTGCGGATCTGCGCGCCAATGCCATGCCCACGGGCGATCTGCTCGACCGTCCGCTTGGCGCCGCGCGCACGCAGATCCATGAAACCTATATCGTGTCGCAGACCCGCGACGGCCTTGTGGTGGTGGACCAGCATGCCGCCCACGAGCGCATCGTCTACGAACGCCTGAAGGCTTCGCTCGAACGTAACGGCGTGCAGCGGCAGATCCTGCTCATTCCCGAGATCGTCGAGATGGACGAAGCCTCCGTCGAGAAACTGGTGGCGCGCGCGGACGAGCTTGAAAAATTCGGACTCAGCATCGAGTCGTTCGGCCCCGGCGCGGTGGCTGTGCGCGAGACGCCGTCCTTATTGGGCAAGACCGATGCAGCCTCGTTGCTGCGCGATCTCGCCGAGCACATGGCGGAATGGGACGAGGCTCTGCCCCTCGAACGGCGGCTGATGCATGTCGCGGCAACCATGGCCTGTCACGGCTCGGTGCGCGCGGGGCGCATCCTCAAGCCGGAGGAAATGAATGCGCTATTGCGCGAGATGGAAGTGACGCCGAATTCCGGCCAGTGCAATCACGGCCGCCCGACTTACGTCGAACTCAAGCTTGCGGACATCGAGAAGCTGTTCGGGCGACGATAAAGCCGCTTACAATCACAAAGGCAAAACGGTGACGGTCTTCGCTGCAAAAGGCGAAACGGCAGACGAATTACGATGCCCCGGCGAATTCAGATTCAGCATCGAAGATGCGTCTAAATTCACTTGACTCGTTACATCTGAATGAAAATTCAAGCTATGCTGAAGCTGTTGCGCGCAGAAACGTGAACTCGGTCTCGTCATAGGCGCGGCGTTCGAGTTCCTCAAAGCCGTCACTTGCGACAAATGCCGCCTTTGATTCCTCCACCACCACCAGCGCCTCCGGCGTCAGCCATTTGCCGTCGCGCAATGACGCAAGCGCCTTGTCAGCAAGACCGCGCTTGTACGGCGGATCGATAAACACCAGAGAGAACGGCTCCATCGGATAGGCCGGACCGAGATTAGTGGCGTCGCGGCGATAGACTTTTGTCACGCCGCCAAGTCCCAGCGCTTCGACATTGTTGCGCAGAAGCGCCCGCGCCTCCGCGCCGTTGTCCACGAACAGCGTGAACGCCGCACCGCGCGAGACAGCCTCGATCCCGAGAGCGCCGGTGCCGGCGAACAGATCGAGCGCACGCGCGCCGTCGATGGGATTCTCGTAGGCGTGCATCAGGATGTTGAACAGCGCCTCGCGCAGGCGATCCTGCGTCGGGCGAATGTCATTCGACGAGGGCGAGGCGATGTTACGGCCTCTCAGACGTCCACCAACGACGCGCATGATAAGTTCAGTCTTCCGTGAAATCGGTTGGCGGCTTCATGTCGCGCTTGCCTTTGTAGCCGCGCGTCGGACGGCGCGGCGGACCGAATCCGCTGGCCTCTTCCTCGTTGCGCGCGCGCGCCTCGTCGCTGCCGGCGCGCGTCACCAGGATACGACGGCCCTTGCGGTCGGCAATCAATCCGCTTTTGGAGCCGGCGGGCTTGATGCGGCCCTTGATGCGCGGGGTATCGTCGCCTTCAGCAGCTTCCTTCACCGGCTTGTCGAACTGCGCGCCGGACATGGCGACGATCTTGTCGCCGAGCTGATCGCGCAGCACCCGCGACTTGATCTCCTCGACCTGGCCTTCCTCGATCTCGCCCAACTGGAACGGGCCGTAGGAAATCCGGATCAGACGGTTCACCTCAAGACCGAGATGCGCCATCACATTGCGGACTTCGCGGTTCTTGCCTTCACGGATCGCGAACACGATCCAGACGTTGGCGGCCTTGTCGCGCTCCAGTGTCGCATCGATGGAGCCGTATTTGACGCCATCGACCTCGACGCCCTTTTTCAGTTCGTCGAGTTGACCCTGGGTGACGTCGCCATGGGCGCGCACGCGATAGCGCCGCAGCCAGCCGGTGTCCGGCAGTTCCAGCGCACGGGCGAGCCCGCCGTCATTGGTCAGCAGCAGCAGGCCTTCGGTGTTGAAATCGAGACGCCCGATGCTGATAAGGCGCGGCAGGCCCTCGGGCAGATTGTCGAACACCGTGGGACGGCCCTCGGGATCGTCATGGGTCGTCATCAGGCCGCGCGGCTTGTGATACAGAAACAGCCGCGTGCGCTCGCGCTCCGGCAACGGCTTGCCGTCAATGGTGACGACGTCGTTGGTGGTGATGTCGAGCGCCGGCGAATTGATGACGCGGCCGTTCACGGCGACCCGGCCCTGCACGATCCAGTCCTCGGCGTCGCGGCGCGAGCAAAGCCCCGCCCGCGCGACAATCTTGGCGATGCGCTCGCCGCTCTTCTTTTTCTCAGGAACGGCGCGCGGCGGGCGCTTGTCGAAATCAGGCTTGCGCTCGCGATAGGCGCCACGGCCACCGAAGGCCGGGCGTTTTGCGAAGACCTTGCTGTCGTCCTCGTTCTCGCGGCGCGGGCGGTCACCGGTCTCGCTGCGCGGGTGTTCCTGCCAGTCGCTGCGGCCACGCGGCGCGCGATCCTCGCGCGGCTTGTCGAAGCGGGGACGATCGAATTTCGCACGGTCATCTCTCGGACGATCGAACTTGCGCGGGCCGCGATCTGCGCCGGCCGGGCGTTCGGGGCGATCTTCGCGTGGACGCGAGAACCTCGGACGCTCGCTCGAACCACGGTCGTCGCGCGGTTTGTCGAAACGCGGCTTGTCGAACCGCTTTCCGCCGTCACGCGACGGTTCGCGCTTCTGCCAGGGTTTATCGCCGCCGCGATCCTCGCCACGGTTGAATTCCTTGCGCGGCCCGCGATCCGGCGCGCCACGCGAAGGCCGGTCATCACGATTGAAGCGCGGGCGTTCGTCGCGTTGCGGCCTGTCGTCCCGGTTGAAGCGGGCGGGACGTGCATCGCCGCCTTCGCCGCGCGGCGTGTAAGGCCGCTTCTCGCCAAACTTCTTGTCCTGGAAACGTCCGGCGCCTGCACTGCGCGGCGCGCGATCATCGCGGTCACGCGGCTTGAAGGAACGACCCTCGCCACGATCCTCGCGCGGCTTGAACGGACGACCTTCGCTGCGATCGCCACGCGGCTTGAACGAACGGGCTTCTCCGCGATCCTCACGCGGCTTGAACGAGCGCCCTTCGGGACGATCGCCACGTGGCTTGAACGGCGCACGGCCCTCGCCGCGATCCTCGCGCGGCTTGAATGAACGTGCTTCCCCGCGATCTCGCGAACCGAAATCCTTGCGCGGTCCACGATCCGCGCGATCATCGCGCTGCGGACGATCGTCGCGTTTACCGGCGTAAGGCTTGGCTGCGTAAGGTTTGGCGCCCGGGCTGCGGGCGGCATATGGCCGCTTGTCGCCAAATTTCTTGTCGCCACCGCGCGGGCCTGCGCCACTGCGTCCGCCCGGGCCTGTCGAACGGCCCTTGCCGCCGCCCTTGTAACCCGCACCGGCTCCGCCTTCACGGCGCGGCGGACGACCGTTGTTTTTATCGTTATCGCGGGGCATGAATGATCTCTCAGGACTTGTGGCAGACTATATCGCGGCTGCGCGCTTTCGTGAAACCGGATCGGCATCGGCAAGGCGCGCCCCTGTCGATCAGGGCGTCTCTCACGCAAAACCGGTCATCACGTTTGCTGAAGCGGACCTACTAACAGAGTTTTCCGGCGGATACGAGGCATGACGGCACGATCTTTCATGGATTTGGCGCTGAAACAGGCGAAAATCGCCGAAACGGCGGGTGAAGTGCCGATCGGATGCGTCATCGTCCGGGATGGCGAGGTGATCGCGCAGGCCGGCAACCGCACCCTCGCCGACCGCGATCCGACCGCCCACGCCGAGATTCTGGCGATCCGCGAAGCCGCGCGCGTGACCGGCAGCGAGCGCCTGACCGATTGCGATCTCTATGTCACGCTGGAGCCCTGCACCATGTGCGCGGGCGCGGTGTCCTTCGCGCGCATCCGCCGGCTCTATTATGGCGCAGCCGATCCGAAGGGCGGCGCGGTGGACTCAGGCGTCAGGTTTTTCGCGTCGCCCACCTGCCATCACGCGCCGGAGATTTATCCCTCGGTCGGAGAGCGCGAGGCCGCGGCGCTGCTGACGAATTTTTTCAAGGCGAGAAGGTAAGTTGAATTGCGTCATTCCGGGGCGCGAGTGAAACGAGCGAACCGGGAATCTCGATGAGCTCTGCGAGATTCCAGATCAGCCCGCTTCGCGGCCTGTCCGGAATGACGGCGTGAAACTCACAAATCCAGCTTCATGCCCTCGTGGGACGCCTCGAAACCAAGCCGCTTGTAAAAGCGGTGCGCGTCAAGTCGCTGCTTGTTGGTCGTGAGCTGCAACTGCTTGCAGCCGCGCGTGCGGGATTTGGCGACAATCGCATCGATCATCTGTTCGCCGATTCCGAGACCGCGCAGCGAGCGATCCACCCGCACGCCCTCGACCTTCGCAATCCAGCTGCCGCCATAGGACATGCCGGGAATGAAGGTGAGCTGCAGACAGCCCATCACCGCACCATTCTCGTCCCAGACATAAAGCGTGTTGTTCGGGTCCGCCGCGATGACGTCGAACGCAGCATGATACGCCGCCATGTCGCCGGACAGATCCTCGCGGCCCCGCGCGACCTCATCGTCGGCCAGCATCTCGATAATGCGGCGAATGTCTTCCCGCCGTGCCTCGCGTAATGCCATCAGTCCTGCCCCGAAAAGAATTTCAGCAATGCCGCAGCCGTGGCTTGCGGGTTTTCCTCCGGCAGAAAATGCCCGGAATCGATCGGCTCACCCCGCACATCGGCCGCCCACCTGCGCCATGACTCGATCGGGCTGCTTGCCGACGACGCGATCCCCGCGGCACCCCACAGCGCCAGCAGCGGCACCGTGATCTTTTTCCCCGCATCGAGATCGGTCTTGTCATGTTCGAAATCGGCGTAAGCCCCTGCGCGATAATCCTCGCAAGCCGCGTGAATGCGCAGCGGGTCGCGAAAAGCGGTCAGGTAATGTTCGACCGCGCGCGGATCGAACGGATTCGGCCTATCCTTCTTGGCCCAGCTCTTGAACGTGCGGCCGAAATAGTCGTCGGGATTCGAAGCGATCAAATTCTCGGGCAATGGATGCGGCTGCGCCAGGAAGGCCCAATGATAGACGCGAAGGGCGAAGCTGCGATCCATCTTCGACCAGTAATCGTAGGTCGGAAGGATATCCAGTGTCGCCAATCGCGAGAGCCGCCCCGGATGATCGAGCGCAAGCCGATAGGCCACGCGGCCGCCGCGATCATGCCCGGCGAGCGCGAATTGCACATGTCCCAGTTTTTCCATCGCCTCGATCATCACCTGCGCCATGGCGCGCTTGGTGAACGGCGTGTGGTCGGCATCGGTCTTCGGGACGTCCGACCAGCCGTAGCCGGGCAGATCGGGGATCACGAGGGTGAATTTGTCCGCAAGCGCCGGGGCCACGCGATGCCACATCACATGCGTTTGCGGATAGCCATGCAGCAACAGCAGCGGCGGGCCCTTTCCGCCGACGCGCGCAAAGATGCGCCCGCCGCGGGTGCTGATCCATTCGGATGCGAAGCCGGGAAACAGATCAGCGAGATCGGACATGCTCAGTTCTCCGTATTCGCGGGGACGACATCGTAAATGGGGGCCGCCCGTCTAGCTTTTCAACGCTTTCTCGCGCGCGACAGCCTGCCAGCCGATGTCGCGGCGGCAGAAGCCTTCCGGCCACCGGATGCGATCAATCGCTTCATAGGCGCGGCGCTGCGCCTCGCTGACGGTCGCGGCCGTCGCGGTCACGTTCAAGACACGTCCGCCATTGGCGAGAATATGTCCGCCCTCGGATTTCGTGCCGGCATGAAATATCTCGACGCCCTCGACTTGCGCAGCAGCATCGAGGCCGTCGATCCGCGTGCCCTTGGCGTAGTCGCCGGGATAACCTTTCGCCGCCATCACCACGGTCAGCGCCGGCTCCGGATGCCAGCGCAGATCGAAATGTTTCAACTCGCCGTCCACCGACGCCAGCAGCGCCGGCACGATGTCCGACGTCAGGCGCATCATCAGCACCTGCGTCTCGGGATCGCCGAACCGCGCATTATATTCGATCAGCTTCGGGCCATCCTTCGTGATCATCAGGCCCGCGAACAGCACACCCTTGTAGGGCATCCCCATCGCCTTCATCGCACGCAGCGTCGGCAAAATGATCTCGTTCATCGTCCGCTCGCGCACGGCATCGGTGAACACGGGCGCGGGAGAATACGCGCCCATGCCGCCGGTGTTCGGACCCTTGTCGCCCTCGTAGGCGCGCTTGTGATCTTGTGCCGCCACCAATGGCAGCGCGTTGTCGCCGTCGCACAGCACGAAGAACGAGGCTTCCTCGCCCTCCATGAATTCTTCGACCACGGCTTCCGCGCCCGCTGAAGTGAACAATGCATCGACCGCGGCTTCCGCCTCGGCCAGCGTCATCGCCACCACGACGCCCTTGCCCGCCGCGAGACCGTCGGCCTTCACGACAATCGGAGCGCCGTGCTTGCGGATGTAGGCCTTCGCCGCATCGGCATCGCGAAAGCGCTCATAGGCCGCGGTCGGAATGTTGTTGGCCTTGCAGATGTCCTTGGTGAAGCCCTTGGAGCTTTCCAGTTGCGACGCCGCCTTGCTCGGGCCGAACGCCTTGATGCCGCTGGCGGCGAGATCATCCACGATGCCGGCGGCGAGCGGCGCTTCGGGGCCGACCACCACCAGATCGATTTTGTTCTGCTTGCAGAAATCAATCACAGCGGCATGGTTCGCCACATCGAGGGCGACGCATTCCGCTTCCTGCGCGATGCCGGCATTGCCCGGCGCGCACCACAATTTCGTCAGCAGCGGCGAGGCCGCCATCTTCCATGCCAGCGCGTGTTCGCGCCCGCCGGAACCGATCAAGAGGATATTCATGGATAAGGGTCGAACCGGCGTTTATGGGATGATAGAACCGTTTAACATGATGCTTCGCCATCGCAACAGATTCGAATCCTGATGAAAGCCACTGCTGCCGAACCGCTGCCCAATTCACCGGAATTCACCGTGTCGGAGCTGTCCTCGGCCCTGAAGCGGACGGTGGAGGACGCCTATGGCCATGTCCGGGTGCGTGGCGAGATTTCAGGCTTTCGCGGGCCGCACTCCTCCGGCCACTGCTATTTCGCGCTGAAAGACGACAGCGCCAAGATCGAGGCGGTGATCTGGAAGGGCGTCCACGGCCGGATGCGGTTCAAGCCGCAGGAAGGCCTTGAGGTCATCGCCACCGGCAAGCTCACCACGTATCCCGGCTCGTCGAAATACCAGATCGTGATCGAGGCCATCGAGCCCGCCGGCGTCGGCGCGCTGATGGCGCTGATGGAAGAACGCAAAAGGAAGCTCGCCGCCGAAGGTCTGTTCGACGAGGCGCGCAAGCAGCTTTTGCCGTGGCTGCCCGAGGTGATCGGCGTCATCACCTCGCCGACGGGTGCTGTGATCCGGGACATCCTGCATCGTCTGGAAGATCGTTTTCCGCGCCATGTTCTCGTCTGGCCGGTGCGCGTGCAGGGCGAAGGCTCCGCCGAACAGATTGCGGCGGCGATCCATGGCTTTAACGCGCTGGAGGAAGGCGGCAGGATTCCGCGTCCGGATCTGCTGATCGTCGCGCGCGGCGGCGGTTCACTGGAGGACCTCTGGTCGTTCAACGAGGAAATCGTGGTGCGCGCCGCGGCAGAGAGCATGATCCCGCTGATTTCGGCGGTCGGCCACGAGACCGACGTGACGCTGATCGATTTCGCCGCCGACAAGCGCGCGCCGACGCCGACCGCCGCCGCCGAAATGGCGGTGCCGGTGCGCGCCGAACTGTTCGTCGAGGTCACGTCGCTGGAGCGGCGCGCGATGCTGTGCTGGCAGCGTGGCCAGGAAACCCGCCGCAGCGAACTGCGCGCGGCGGTGCGCGCACTGCCGAAAGCCACCGAGCTGCTGGACATTCCGCGCCAGCGCCTCGATCGCGCCAGCGCACAATTGCCCCGCGCTCTGCGCGCCAACGCGCATGTCTACGAACGGCGGTTGTCCGCCATCGGCGGACGGCTGACGGTCACGGCGCTGCGCGCGCAGATCGATCGCAGCAAGGAGAAAGTGGAGCGGCTGGCGATCAGCGCGCGGCGCTGCGCGGATCTGCACATCCAGCAGCGTGACACCCGCTTGCGCTACGTGTCGCAGCTTCTGAATGCGCTGTCCTACAAGGGCGTGCTGGAACGCGGCTTCGCACTGGTCCGCGACGAACATGGCGCACCATTGCATGCGGCCGCGGGCGTGAATGCCGGCCAGCGCCTCAGCATCGAATTCACCGACGGCCGCATCGGCGTGACGGCGGACGGTGACGGAACCGCCACCACATCCAAAACGACATCGACGCCGACGCCAGCAAAGCCTGCATCGAAACGAGCCACCGATTTCGGCGTCAAAAAGGTTCAGGGCGACCTGTTCTGAGCCGCAGACAGGGCATGATCCCGTCAAAAGCGGGTTTCCCCTTTTCCAGATAGTGCCTATATTTAAGCAATCTTTCCGGACGATCACTGCCGGACCCCACAAGGACAACACTCGTGCTCAATAAATTCGGGCCTTCCGGCCAGGGCGAAGCGCAGGTCGAGTATCTCGACGGCGATTTCCGCGTGACGTCTCCCGGCTCCTACGTCCGCTGCGCCGTCACCGGCGAACACATCCCGCTGGATGAACTGAAATACTGGAGTGTGGACCGGCAGGAAGCCTATGCGACGCCGGAAGCCGTCTTGAGCCGGCATTATCCCGCGCAGCTGAAAAAGGCCTGAGGCCTATCGCGCGCGTGCTTTCGCCAGCCGCGCCGCCACGAAATTCCGCAACGCCGCTTCATCACTGAATTCCAGCGTGACCGCAAGGACGCGGATATTGTCCGCATGACGCGCGAGCCGTGCGTCGCTGCGGATACGCGCCATGTCCTTTTCGGTCGTCACCAGCGTGAGCGATTGTTCCGCCGCCTCCGACACCAGGCGTTCGATCTCGCCTGGCGTAAACGGATGATGATCGTCGAACGCTCGTTCCTCGATCACGGTCGCGCCGCCCTTGCGCAGCGTGGCGAAGAACCGCTCCGGATCGCCGATCCCCGCGAAAGCCAGCACGCGCTGATTGCGCAGCCCTGAAACCGATTCCTCATCGGGTGCAAGACGCGCGCGCAGAACCGGCGCGCCCCGCGCGGTGACGGCATCGGCGACCGGAGTGGCCGCCTGTCCCTCCCCGATCACAACCAACGCATCGGTGCGCGCGATCTGCGGCGGCAGAGGCGCACGCAGCGGCCCGGCCGGAAACACGCAACCGTTGCCGACGCCGCGTGCCGCATCAATCACGATCAGGGACACATCCTTCACCAGCGCCGGGTTCTGGAATCCGTCGTCAAGCACGACCACGCTCGCCCCCTGTCCGCGCGCGAGGGCCGCTCCGGCGACGCGATCGCGCGAAACGATGACCGGCACGAATGCGGCCATCATCAGCGGCTCGTCGCCGACGTCCGCGGCCGTGTGCAGCGACAGATCGGCACGAACCGGACCCTGAATGGTGCCGCCGTAACCGCGGCTGACGACGAAGGGCTGTTCGCCCATTCCGCGCAGGGTTTGCACAAGCGCCAGTGTTGTGGGTGTCTTGCCCGCGCCGCCGACATGATAATTGCCGACACAAATGACGGGCAGTCCGGCCGATGCACCGGCGCGCGCCATGCGCCGCGCGCTGACGGCGCCGTAAATCGCGCCAAGCGGCGCAAGCAATCGCGACATCAACGATGGCGGCCGATACCAGAAGGCCGGCTCACGCATCGGAGCCCCCTCCCTCCAGCCGCAACTGCAACAAGTACGGCTCGAGCGCACTGAGCGTCTTGTCGAGCGCGCCGCCGAGCCGGCCCACCACCTGCTCGGCAACGCCGACCGATCGCTGCCGCGCGATCGGGTTGACCAGCAAGTGGCCGAGCGACCGCACGAAGTCCTCGTCGGTCTCGGCGCGGATGGCGCCGCCGGCCTGATCGAGCGCTTCATAAATGTCGCTGAAATTGAAGACATGCGGCCCGTGCAGGATCGAAGCACCAA
Source organism: Afipia sp. GW821-FHT04G03 (assembly GCF_059419985.1). NCBI lineage: Bacteria > Pseudomonadati > Pseudomonadota > Alphaproteobacteria > Hyphomicrobiales > Nitrobacteraceae > Afipia > Afipia sp. GW821-FHT04G03. Next base: position 587,078 of record NZ_JBWKSV010000004.1, read on the forward strand.
GCTTGATGCCCTCGATCGGATTCTGTCCGCCGTGCGCCACCAGCGATCCGCCCATGAACACCACCGGCGCGATCCGATAGAACAGTCCGAGTTCGCCGAGCGTATCTGCGACATAGATATCCGTGCCGCCGCCGGGCAGTTCATCCTGCGAGCGCAAGGCCACCCGCATTCCGGCCGCCGTCAGCATTTTCGCGATGGCGACGCCGCGCTGCGGATGACGCGGCACGATCACGCTCAGCAGTTGGGGAAACCGCGGCGCGAGACGCCGGTGCGCGTCGAGAACCGCTTCCTCCTCGCCGGGATGGGTGGACGCCGCGACGAACACCTGCCGGCGCTGCACGGCCTCCTTGAGGCGCTCGAGTTTCTTCACATCCGCCGGCAGATTTTCGACGTCCAGCTTGAGATTCCCGGACGTCACGACATTCGGACAACCCAATGCCGCGAAACGCTCGGCGTCGCTGTCGGACTGCGCGAGGCAAAGATCGAAGCATTGCAGCAGCGCGGAGATCGTGCCGCGCAGTTTACTCCAGCGCGGAAACGAACGCGGCGACATGCGGCCGTTGATGATCACCATCGGAATGCGCCGCTCGGCGCTCGACATAATCAGATTGGGCCAGATATCCGACTCGATGAACAGTGCGAGGCCAGGTTTCCAGTGATCGAGAAACGCCGAAACGAAGCGCGGCGAATCGAACGGCACAAACTGGTGGATGACGTCGGGCGGAAACCGCCGTGCGACAATATCCGCCGACGTCACCGTTCCGGAGGTCAGCAGGATGCGGACGTTCAACGCCCGCAACCGCTCGATCAGGCCGGCCGCCGCCAGAACCTCGCCGACGCTCGCGCCGTGAATCCAGATCAGCGGTCCCGGTGGGCGGGCTGCGCTTGCGACACCCCGGCGTTCGCCGATCCGCGCCGGATCTTCCTTACCTTGCTTCAGCCGCCGCGCGATCAGCGGAGACACCAGCGGCGCGGCCATCGCCGACAGCCGCCGGTACGCCGCAAGCGTCGCGGGGAGCGCGCTAGGCATGGATGCCCTCATCCGGCCGGCCGACGATCTGATAGGCGCGACGCGTCACGTCGTTGAGCCGTGTTTCGAGTTGCGCGCGCAGCGTCTGCATCGCCTCGTTGTCCGCGTCGGGCGGCACCCTGATGATCTCGCCGACCGAGATGACGCCGCGCCCGAATGGCAAATGAATGACCGAGCGGTCCCAGTTGTTGAGACGCTTGAAGCGGCTGGTGGCGATCGCCACCGGCAGGATCGGACGGCCCGATTCCCGCGCCAGCATGATGATGCCAAGCCCCGCCTTGCGCGACACCTTCGGCACGTCGGCGGTCAGGGCCATGTTGATCTTCTCGTCCAGCGTGCGCAGCATCGCCTTGAACGCGCTGACGCCGCCCTTGCGGTGGAACGACGTGCCATGATCGCCGGATCCGCGCACGGTTCCGACATCGAGCCGTTCCGCCGCGATGGCATTGATCTCACCATCACGATGGCGCGAAATCAAAACCTTGGCCGGATACTGCTTGCGCTTCAGGAACGGCATCATGAAATGCTGGCCGTGCCAGAACGCGATGATCAGCGGCATGTCCGGCTCGAGTCGCTCGTATGCGTCCGGCGGATCGATGCTGAAACGGTTGGTCCACCACACCAGCCGTAGGAACTCGGCGGCGGTGAAGCCGGCAGCACGATGCAGCCAGCTTGCGCGGCCTAGCTTTCGAAGTGCGGATTTCAACGGGCGGACTTCGCATCGTTGGCGGGGTCGAGCAGCCGGTGGAGATGGACGATGAAATAACGCATGTGCGCGTTATCGACGCTCTGCTGGGCCTTCGCCTTCCATGCCATATGGGCCGTGGCGTAGTTCGGAAACAGGCCGACGACCTCGACCTTGTCGAGATCCTTGAATGTCACGTGATCGAGGTCGAGCAGTTCGCCGCCGATAACGAGGTGAAGCAACTGCGGTTGCACAGTTTCGGACATGAGTCACATTCCCAAAGCGATGACCGGCACTTTGAATTCAAGCACCAAATAAGGACACAAGCATTACAAAATCGGGTTGTCCCGAAAGTGCTTGACGATATGCGCATGGCGCGCACGTCCCGCCGCCACCAGCAATCCATGACGAACGTCGGCCTGATTGTAAACCAGTCGTTCGCCAGCCAGTGTGGTCATTTCCCCGCCTGCTTCGTGCACGATTAAATCGGCCGCGGCAAGGTCCCAGTCGCGGCTATTCCCGCCTGCAAACGCGGCATCAAGCCGCCCTTCCGCCACCCTTACCAGCCGCAACGCCAGCGATCCGATCCGTGGATAAAGGCTTTCGCCGTCCTTCATGCCGCCGAGACGCTCGACCAGCGGCTTCGGTCCGGCAATTTTTGGAAAATCGATGGCGGCCCCCGGCGCTGCTGTGATCGGCAGACCGTTCAGCACGGTGCCGCGCCCGCGCGTTGCAAAAAAGAACTCATCGCTGGCCGGCGCAAACACCGCACCCAATACCGGCGAACCGTCCGCAACCAGCGCGATACTCACCGACCAGTCGTCCTGACGTGCGAGATAGGCGCGCGTGCCGTCGATCGGATCGACGATCCATGTCGGCGATTTGCCGAGCCGCGAGGAATCGTCCTCGCTCTCTTCCGACAGCCATCCGTAATCTGGTGTCGCGGCGCGCAGCCGGGTCTCGATCAGATCGTTGACCGCGATATCGGCCTCGGACACCGGCGACGACTTGCCCTTGATCCAGGTTTTCAATTCGGTGCGGAACAGACTGAGCGCGAGCGCGCCGGCCTCGCGCACCACGCCCTCAAGCAAGGCGGCATCGCGCGTCAGGGCAGCGCCTGCAAACTCGAGGTCAGCGCCCGGCAATCGTCAATCCTTCGATACGCACCGTCGGCGCGTTGACGCCGTACTTGAAAACGAGATCGTTGGCCGGAATCATCGACTTGAAAATCTCGAACAGATGGCCCGCGATGGTCACCTCGCTGACCGCATAGGTCAGTTCGCCGTTCTCGATCCAGAAACCCGCCGCGCCCCGGCTATAGTCGCCGGTGACACCGTTGACGCCCGAGCCGATCAGGTCGGTGACGTAGAAGCCTTCCTTGATATCCGACATCAACTCGGCAGGCGTGGCTTTGCCGGCTTCAAGATGAAGATTGTAGGGCCCGGGCGAAGGCGACGACGACACGCCGCGATGGGCATGACCCGTGGTGGCCATGCCGAGCTCCTTTGCGGTTGCTGAATCCAGCAGCCATGTCGTCAGCACTCCGCCATCGATGATCGCAAGTTTTTTTGTCGCCACGCCTTCGGCGTCGAACGATTGCGACCGCAGGCCGCGCACACGCAGCGGATCGTCGATGATGCGGATGCTGCTGTCGAACAATTGCTGGCCGAGACGGTCTTTCAGAAAACTCGTCTTGCGTGCGATCGATGCCCCGTTCACCGCGCCGACCAGATGGCCGACCAGCGATCCCGAAACGCGCGGATCGAACACCACCGGCACCTTGCAGGTCGCAACCTTGCGCGGATTGAGCCGCGCCACGGTGCGCTCGCCCGCCAGACGCCCGACGCTCGCCGGTGACGCCAGATCGCCGACATGAATCGCCGACGTGAAATCATAGTCACGTTCCATGCCGGTGCCTTCACCGGCAATCGCCGTCATCGAGATGCCCTGGCTCGAGCGCAGATAGGATCCGTGGAAGCCGGTCGAAGTCACGAGCACCATGCCGCCGATACCGGCGGAGGCCGACGCGCCTGAGGATTTCGACACACCCTTGACGGCAAGTCCCGCGGCTTCGGCTTCCTGCGCGCGCCGCTCCAGTTCCTCGACAGACGGCACCTGCGGATCGAGCAGATCGAGATCCGGAAACTGCTTCGCTAGCAAGGACGGATCGGCAAGGCCGACATAGTCGTCATCGGGTGCGACCTTCGCCATCGCCACCGCGCGCTCGGCAAGCTTCGCGGCGCCGTCGCCGCTGATGTCGTTGGTGGAGATGACGGCCTGACGCTTTCCGACGAACACGCGCAGTCCGACGTCATCTCCTTCGGAACGCTCCGATGCTTCAACCTTGCCGTCGCGAATCTCGACGCCTTGCGACACGCCGCGCACCGCGACCGCGTCGGCAGCATCCGCGCCCGCGCGTTTCGCTGCTTCAACGAGCCGCTGCGCCAATGCGCTTAATGCGCTCTGATCGAGAAGTTCGGATGTTGTTGATTTCGCCGACGACGGCTTCGAAGAAGACAACGAAGAGGAGACCCGCGCGTTTGGTGAAGAGTTCACGAACAAATTCCCGAAGCTTGATTGGAACGTCTGGATTGATGAGACTTAGCGGCGAATGCAATATATCATGAGATGTGCCTGTTTTATGCGGACTTCAAGCGTTTTCGCCGCCTTCCGGCAAAGATATTTGGCATAGCCTGGCAAGGTCTCGTCAATCATCTGCGCCAACCTCTCGTCAATCATGAGAAGTGAAGCAATGCCGGTGAGATAGGATTAACCAGCCTTCTTAAGCGGATTCCGACGCCGCTCTGGCATCGTCCACCCATCGACCGGGAACATAATTCCGGCGTGGGAGATAAAAGCCGTGAGGCGTCAATTCGGAGTCGGCGGGGCGCAACCCGTCGGGTCGAGCTGCATGTTGCAGCTCGACCCCCATTCTTTGCCGGTCAGCTTTGAGGCGCGCGATGGCCGCGCCGATGGCGGCGTCAGGCATATCGAAATCCACCGCGAGCGTGTCACCGTGCGCCGTGCCGTCGGCGGCATGCGCATGGCGATCAATGTCCGCGTCAGCGACTTTCTCGGCATCGCGTGCCGCGAAACGAATGACGGACACGCGCTGGTGCTGGTTCATCACGATCCGTCGCTGTCGGTGCCGCTGCTCGTGACGGCTGACGAATTGCAACTCGATCTGGCGTGGCAGATGTGGGGCGATCTGTTCGCATTACCTCAGATCGAGAACGAAGACGACGCTGCGCGCGGACCGGCGCCTCGCCGCCGCCGCCGCAATGTCATCAAGGACCGCCGCCCGAAATTTCTGGTGCGCCGCAAGGCCGGTCGCGCGACATCAGAACAATCCATTCACCGCGGCGAACGCGAGATCATCGCGCGGCACTGAAAATCAGGAACTGCGCAGCACCGCGTCCGCCAGCAATCCGGCGAACAGCAGCAGACCCGCGTCGCGGTTCGACTTGAACAGCCGCAGGCACAACGCCGAGTCGCCGATCCGGATCGTCCGGACCTGCCAGACCAGATGCGCCGCAAACGCCACCAGTCCCGCCCAGGCCAGCCATTGCGAGCCGGCGCGCCACAGCGCCATGCCGATCAGCAGCACGGCAAGGCCATAAAAAATCGTCAGCGCGGCCTGCGTCCGTTCGCCGAACAACAGCGCCGTCGACTTGATGCCGACCAGCACGTCATCCTCGGTGTCCTGATGGGCGTAAATTGTATCGTAGGCGATAACCCAGGCGATCGATCCTGCATAGAGGATGAGCGCCGTCGCATCGATACGGCCAAGAATAACCGCAAAGCCCATCAGCGCTCCCCATGAGAACGCAAGACCAAGGGTCGCCTGAGGCCAGTAGGTAATGCGCTTCATGAAGGGATAGACCGCGACGATCACGAGCGAGGCGATGCCGGTCATGATCGCGAAGCGGTTGAATTGCAGCAGCACCGCAAGCCCGACCAGCGCCTGGATCACCAGAAAAATCGCGGCCTGTGTCACCGTCACCTGGCCCGACGGGATCGGTCGCGACCGGGTGCGCTCGACCCGGTTATCGAGATCCCGGTCCGTGATGTCGTTCCAGGTGCAGCCCGCGCCGCGCATCACCATCGCGCCGATCAGAAACAACACGATGACAAGCGGCAGACCGCGCACGTCATGGGCGATGCCCGCGGCCAATGCCGCCGACCACCAGCACGGCATCAGCAACAGCCACCATCCGATCGGGCGGTCGAAACGCGAGAGGCGCAGATAGGGCCGCATCCAGAGCGGCGCGTGGGTATCGACCCAATTCGCGGTGGAGTCGGCGACGGGGGCTGCGGCGTTGCTCATCCCAAGCCTTCTGCTCTAAGCCTTTTGTGCCTTTTAGCTCGGAGCGCGCTCCAGGCAAATCACCGGGTGAGGACGTTGCCGTTCAGCGTGTCGAAGGTGCTGCCGCCCTTCTTCATGGATTTGGCTTCCGGAAGCGAGGCGGAGCCGAGCGCTTCGCTCAGGCTCGGGCCCGCTGGACCGGCTGGGCCCTGCGCTGCGGCGGCGCAGACTTTCGCCAGCAACTGCTCGGTGCCGGCATGGCCCTTCTTCATCTGCTCGCCGACATTCGGAGGAATGCCGCACTTTTTCGCATTGCCCTCGACGAACTTGATCATCTTCACTTCGGCCTGCGCGAAACTGCCGATCAATTTGCAGGCCTCCTGCGGAGGAGCCTTGCGCTTGCCGGCAGCCTTGATCGCGTTGGCCTTGGCTTCGGCATCCTTGCGCAGCGGCGCGAAGCCGGTCTGACACTCTTCCGCGCCGGGTGGAGGACCCGCTTGCTGCTGCGGCATTCCGAAGCCGCCGCCGCCGACCGGCGCCGCGCCGGTCGAGAACGCATTTGAGGATGGGGCAGGTTGCGGGGGCGCAGCCGCTGCGCCGTTCACGGGCGGGAACGGCGACGCCGCAGGCGCGCCGCCCACGGGAGGAAATGGCGAAGCGGCAGGCGCAGCCTGTCCCGGCAGCGGCGCCGGAAATGCGCCCTGCGCGCGGACGTCCGCGACATGCATGACGAGCGCGGCGGCAGCCAGCGATAGAATAAGACGGTGGGCGGTCACGGATTCTCCTCCGGCGGGTTCCAGTGTCCCTGGATGATGTTTTACGATTCCCGCCTGCCGTTAACAACCCGTCGAATTTGGCGACAGCGCGGCGGTTCGCCGCGTAAGTGGCTGCTAATCCGCATTCATTGGGCTAGAAGTCGGAACATGAACGGACCCGCCTGATGCCCAAACTCGATTTTCGCAGCCCCCGCCTTTTCGTGGATGCGCCGCTCGCCGGTGGCAGCGGCATCGCGCTCGACCGCGACCAGTCCAATTATCTCGGCAACGTGCTGCGGCTCGCGGCTGGCGACACCGTGCTGGTCTTCAACGGCCGTGATGGCGAATGGCAGGCCACGCTCGCGGGCCGCAAGCGGCCGGACCGCGCCGAAATCGTCAGCCAGACCCGCGCGCAGGATGGTCTGCCCGATCTGCATTACGTGTTCGCGCCGCTGAAGCACGCGCGGCTCGACTACATGGTTCAGAAAGCCGTTGAAATGGGGGTCGCAGCGCTCCGGCCGGTGACGACGCGATTCACACAGGCGAGCCGCGTCAACACCGAACGGATGCGCGCCAATGTCATCGAGGCCGCCGAGCAATGCGGCATCCTCAGCCTCGCCGAGGTCCGCGATCCCGAACCGCTTGAGCGCTACCTGAACGCACGCGACGGCGGGCGTCTGCTGGCGTTCTGTGACGAGGAAGCGCCGACCGCCGATCCTGTCGCTGCCCTCGCGCAGGCCCGCGCCGGCCATGCGGGCGGTACCGATGTGCTGATCGGCCCCGAAGGCGGATTTGCCGAGGAGGAACGCGCGCTGCTGTTAAAGCAGCCGCGCATCGTGCGCCTCGCGCTGGGTCCGCGAATCCTGCGCGCCGACACCGCGGCGGTCGCGGCGCTCGCCGTCGTGCAGGCGGCAGTCGGCGATTGGGGACAATCGAATACACGCTGAGGTTGCATTCCGGAAGACCTCTCATTAAGCCCTTTTCCGGATCGTCGTCGAAACCCAGTCATTCCCGTGCTAAGGGACTGCCGATTCAAGCCTTTACCCCCGTTGGATACCGAATAATGAGCCAGACCAGTGCCGCAACCGCGACCGGGTCCGCCGCACAGGCGGACGCCCTGCTGCAGACATATGCGCGGGCTGGCTACACCCATGCGCGGCCGCCGATCCTGCAACCGGCGGAGCCGTTTCTCGATCTGTCCGGCGAAGACATCCGCAAGAGTCTTTATCTGACCTCCGACGCCACGGGCGAGGAGCTGTGCCTGCGCCCGGATCTCACCATTCCGGTGGCGCGGGAGTATCTCGCATCGAAGCGCGTGGGAGCGCCCGCAGGATTTTATTATCTCGGTCCGGTGTTTCGCTTTCGCGGCGGCCAGGCCAGCGAATTCAATCAGGCCGGCGTCGAATCGTTCGGCCGCAAGGATCGCGCCGCCGCCGACGCCGAAATGCTGGCGCTCGGTCTTGAAGCCGCGTCCGCATTCGGCGTGACCGGCGTCGATATTCGCACCGGCGATGTCGCCTTGTTCTCGGCGCTGATCGACGCGCTCGATCTCTACCCGGTGTGGAAACGCCGGCTCATCAAGGATTTCAACCGCAAGATTAGTCTCGCCGAGGATTTGCAGCGCCTGACGCTGGAAACCGGCAAGACCCGCAACGAATATGAAGGCGTGCTTGCGGCACTCGCCGGCTCCGACCGCAAGGCCGCGCTGGCGCTGGTCACCGACCTGATGTCGATCGCCGGCACCAGCAATGTCGGCGGCCGCACCGTGTCGGAAATCGCCGACCGCTTCCTCGAACAATCGACGCTCAAGGGCGGCGCGTTGCCGCGCGACGCACTGCAACTGATCGAGCGCTTTCTCGGCATCGCCGGCGAGCCGGACGCCGCCGCCGCACAACTGCGCGCGCTGGCGGCGGACGCCAAACTCGACCTCACCGCGGCCATTGACCTGTTCGAAAGCCGCACCGGGTTCATGGCCGCACGCGGCATCGACACCAAAGCCATTCGTTTCTCCACCGCCTTCGGCCGCGGCCTCGATTACTACACGGGCTTCGAGTTTGAACTGCACGCCAGAGGCAGCGGCACGGAGCCGCTGGTCGGCGGCGGGCGCTATGACGGATTGCTGACGCGGCTCGGCGCGCGCGAGCCCATTCCGGCCGTGGGATTCTCGATCTGGATCGAAGCGCTTTCGCAAGGGAGCGCCGCATGAGCACGCCGTTCGTCGTCGCCGTCCCGTCCAAGGGACGCTTGCAGGAAAACGCCGAGGCCTTCTTCGCGCAGGCCAACCTGACGCTGGCGAAGCCGCGCGGCGCCCGCGACTATCGGGGCACCATCGCCTGCCTCGACAATGTCGAGATCGCCTATCTGTCCGCCAGCGAGATTGCCGCACAGCTCGCGCGCGGCGCGGTGCACCTCGGCATCACCGGCGAGGATCTGATCCGCGAAAGCATTCACGATGCGGACAAGCGCGTGATGCTGATCGAAAGCCTTGGCTTCGGCAGCGCCAATGTCGTCGTGGCCGTGCCGCAGGCGTGGATCGACGTCCGCACCATGGCGGACCTCGACGACGTCGCGACCTCGTTCCGCGCGCGGCACAATCACCGGATGCGGGTGGCAACCAAATACATCAACCTGACGCGCAACTTCTTCGCCACCCATGGCGTCGTCGATTACCGCATCGTGGAAAGCGCCGGCGCCACCGAAGGCGCGCCAGCCGCGGGAACGGCCGAACTGATTGTCGACATCACCACCACCGGCGCCACGCTCGTCGCCAACGGATTGAAGGTGCTCGACGACGGCGTGATGCTGCGCAGCCACGCCAATCTCGTGGCCTCGCGCGACGCCGACTGGTCGCCGGAGGCCCGCGAGACCGCGCGGATCATTCTCGACCACATCGCGGCCAGCGCCCGCGCCCGCAAATACAAGGAAGTCCGCACCCGTTTCGCGGCCTGCAACGATGCACTGCTCGCCGAGGCCCACAACAGGTTCGGCGTGGTGTCGCCGTTCGGCGGGCCGACCTCGTCGGGCATGGTGACGTTGCACTGTCCGCCGGCGCAGCTTTATGCGCTGGGCAGTTTCCTGCGCGACCACGGCGCGGAAACCGTCTCGATCGCGTCGCTGGAATACGTGTTCGATCGCGAGAATCCGCTTTTCGCCAAACTTCAGGCTTTCCTGGGGCGATGAGATGCGGGGCCTTTGGCTCGCGGCGCTGCAACCAACACCGCAGACGTTCTGCGACCGTGGCGACAGCGCACGGCGATTACCATATGATGGTCGACAGGATATTTCTGGAAGCTGATCGATGACGCCGAGTAGCGATGTCTCAAATCTGTCGGGCACAGGCCGCGCGCAAGGCCTGTCGATCGTCGTGCCCGTCTTCAACGAGGCCGCGGGTCTTGCCCTGCTGCATGAGCGTCTTTGCGTGCTCGCCGGTTCGCTGAAGCGAAAGCACAATCTCGCATGTGAAGTCGTCTATGTGGACGACGGCTCGACCGACACGACGCTGAGCATTGCGCGCGGCCTGCCGCCCACGGCGATCGACGTGCAGGTGGTGTCGCTGTCGCGCAACTTCGGCAAGGAAGCGGCGCTGATGGCGGGGCTGGATCATGCCCGGCGCGGCGCGGTGCTGTTCATGGACGGCGACGGCCAGCACGCGCCTGAACTGGTGGAGCGGCTGGTCAGCCACTGGATCGTGGACGGCTACGACGTCGTCTATACGGCCAAGGCGCACCGCGATAACGAATCCATCCTGCGGCGCTTGAGCGTGCGCACATTTTACACGCTCATCAACTGGGGCGCACGGCAGAAAATTCCGGAAGACGCGGGCGACTTCCGCCTGCTGTCGCCCCGCGCCGCCGCAGCCCTGAAGCAGCTTCCCGAACGCAACCGCTTCTTCAAGGGGCTCGCAAGCTGGATCGGCTTCAAGCAATTGCGGGTCGACTACGAACCCGAGGCCCGCGCGCACGGCGTCACGACGTTCAGTCCGGGCCGGTTGCTCGGCCTTTCCATCGAAGGCCTGACCTCGTTCTCGGTGGCGCCGCTGCGGGTCGCGAGCCTACTCGGGCTGCTGCTGGCCTTCGTCGCGTTCCTGTTCGGCCTGTCGATCCTGTGGGAGACCGTCGTCAGCGGCAAATCCGTCCCCGGCTATCCGTCGCTTGTGGTCGGCCTGATGACCATCGGCGGCGTGCAGCTCATCATGATCGGCGTGATGGGCGAGTACATCGGCAAGATCCTGTCCGAGATCAAGGCGCGGCCGATCTACTTCGTCGCGGAGCACAGCGTGAAAAGCGCCGAGGCCTCAACCGCCGCCGACAAGACGCCACAGACTGCGGCTGAATGACCGTGGAGACGCCGCCGCGCCGTATCTGGCTGTGCGCCGACGATTACGGAATGAGCCCCGGCGTCAATCGCGCGATCCGCGATCTCATCGTACAAAAAAGAATCAACGCGACGTCCGTCATGGTGGTTGGTGCCGCTATAGACCGCGCCGAGATCGACGCACTGACGCAGGCGGTTGCAGCAAACACGGATTGCGCGATCGGGCTGCATGCCACGCTCACCGCGCCGTTCAGCCCGTTGACCATGCACTTCAGGCCGCTCGACGGCGGACAATTCTGGCCGCTCGGACGGCTGTTGCGCGCCAGTCTGTTCCGGCGGCTCGATGCCGAAATCATTCAGGCCGAACTGCTGGCGCAGATCGCGGCCTTCCGGCAGATGTTCAACCGCGCGCCGGATTACGTCGACGGCCACCAGCACGTGCAACTGTTTCCGCAAGTGCGCGACGCATTTCTTGCCGCAGTCAAAGATGCTGCACCCGGAGCATGGGTGCGGCAATGCGGGCGCAACCTGCCGCTGTCGCAACGGCTCGGCAACCCGAAGGCGCTGCTGCTCGATGTGCTGAGCGAGACGTTCCGCAGAAAGAGTGCGCGCGCGGGCATTTCGTTCAATCCGGGTTTCGCGGGCGCCTACGACATGGTGCGCGGTGGTGAGTTCGGCACGGCGATGCAGGGATTTCTCGACGGCCTGCCCGATGGCGGCCTTGTGATGTGCCATCCGGGATTTGTCGACGACACGCTCGTCAGTCTCGACAACGTCACCCATCAGCGGGAGCGCGAGTTTGCGTTTCTCGCAGGCGACGATTTCCCTCGCCTGCTCGCGGCAAGCAACGTCACGCTGCAGCGGGCATAAGGGTTCATTGCGCGCCTTAAGTCTTTTTGTCGCACCGCGATGAGCGGCTTTCCTAAATTTAATTCTGTCCGGGACTTAACCCGACACAATGCGGCCCTACATCATGACGCGCATCCGCGTGCCGGATGCTTCAGGAGGACGTCATGACGCCGCAGGAACGCCAACTGGTTGACGATCTGTTCGACCGTCTCGCCAAGCTCGAAAGCTCTCCGCGCGAGCCCGACGCCGACGCTGCGATCGCGCAGGGTTTGCGTCGTGCGCCCAATGCCGTCTATGCGCTGGTGCAAACCGCGCTCGTCCAGGACGAGGCCCTGAAGCGCGCCAGTGCCCGCATTCAGGAACTGGAAGGCGGCCAACAGGAACCGCGTCCATCCGGCGGCTTTCTGGATTCGATGCGCGACGCGATTCTCGGACCCGGTCAGGGCCGCGGTTCGGTACCGAGCATCCGCCCCGGTGAAGGCGCGCAACGCGGTCCGGTCTGGAACAGCGGTCAGGCGCTCGAGCAGGCGGACGCCCGCCTGGGCAACGATCCGCGCATGAACGATCCAAGGTCCGGCAATCCGGGCGGCGGACTTTTCGGCGGCGGAAATCCCGGTGGCGGTGGATCGTTCCTCGGTACGGCGGCGGCAACCGCAGCCGGCGTGATCGGGGGCTCGATGCTGATGAACAGCATCAAGGGCCTGATGGGTGGCGGTGGAAATCAGCAGAGTCTCGGCAACACCGCCGATGCCGGTGGCAGCAAGATGCCGTGGGACAACAGTTCGTCCTCGGGCAATCTCGCCCGCGATGCCGGCGTCAACGATGTCGGCAGAAGCGGCGACGCCGGCCAGCGCCAGAATTCCTACGATCAGGCGCAGGCCGATGCCGATCAGGATCAAGACCAGGATCAGGATGACGACGACGATTACGATTCCGGTGACTTCGACGACGGCGACAGCGATTTCGCCTGATCGATATCTCCGGCGACAAACGAAAACGGCCGCTGAATCCAGCGGCCGTTTTTTTTACAAGTTCAGTTTCGCTCAGATCACGACAACGCGCGTGCCGACAGGAACGCGGCCGTAGAGATCGATCACGTCCTCATTGCGCATCCGGATGCAGCCTGACGATACGTTGGTGCCGATGGTCCAGGGCTCGTTGGAGCCATGAATGCGATAGAGCGAGGTGCCGAGATACATCGCGCGGGCGCCGAGCGGATTTTCCGGGCCGCCTTCCATATGCCGCGGCAGATCCGGACGGCGCTTGAGCATTTCAGCTGGCGGCGTCCAGGCCGGCCATTCCTTCTTGGCCGAGATCGTCTTCACGCCTGACCAGGTGAAGCCCGGCTTGCCGACGCCGATGCCGTAGCGCAGCGCCTTGCCGCCACCCTGCACCAGATAGAGGAACTTGTTCGGCGTATCGATCACCAGCGTTCCGGGCGCGTGCCGGCCGCTATACTCGACCACCTGCTTCTCGAATTTCGGATCCATCCCCGGTCGGCCGGGCTCGATCGAAACGTCGCCCTGCCGCATGTCCTGACGATACTGCGGGTCCATCGGCGGCAGTCCGCCGCGTGACGGCATTTGCTCGTAGCGCGGATCCTGACGCGGCTGCGCGTAACCGGAATCGCCCGGCTGACCGCCGCTGAAAAGGAATTCGATGAAGCCGCCGCCCATATTGGATCGCTCGTTATAAGCGACCCGGATCGGCATCGGCGGTGTCTGTGCGTAAATCACGCGGGGCTCAGCTCCCGGCATGTCGTCTTCGAAAGCGAAGGCTTGAAATGAACCGGCGCCGAAACACACTGCGCCGGCGACAAGCGCGAGGGACATTTTTCTGAACATCGACGTACTCTGCACTGTTTCGTCGTTGACGCGCGGACTGCGCGCCTGAACAGGAACCATTTAAGTTTTAAATCGCCTCAGTTTGGTAAATGAAAACGGGTTTGGGATTCACCACGTCCGCAAATGAGCGGTGTTCTTCGCGGTAGCGTTTATTTTGGATGAACGCGGACGCTACATGGTTAATCGTTGGTATGCGCCGCTGCCCGCTTTCAGCGGCCCGCGGTTCCGTCTGAAACTTCGCGTTAAATGCCGCCGGGTTACAACGCCTCATCAGGGAGTGAGACCGATGGCTGTTCAGCGTAAACGATTTCGTATTGAGACGATCCAGTCCGGCGATATGCCGATGCTCGATCACGAAGCGGGCGACATCAACCCGCATCATCATCAGATCATGAGCGAGTTGCGCGCCATTCGCGCGCAGATGGCGTCTCACCGTAACGGCGTGGTCGCGGAGCAGGACGATACGCCGTCGTCGAAGGAACTGACGGCAGCCCAGCAGCTGCTCGGCAGCTATCGCGCCCAGATCGAACAGTGTGAAAAGCTGAAGGTCGAGCTTGATCTCATTCACGATGCCATCAACCGCACCAAGCAGGAAATCGCCGTGCTGCACGGCAAGAGCTTCAGCGGCGACGAGATGTCCAAGGTGACGGGCGAACTCGGCGCCGTCGTCGGCGGCACCGAACAGGCCACCCAGCAGATTCTCGAAGCCGCGGAAGCGATCGATCAGGCGGCGAGCGCGCTCGGCAAGCCGATGTCGCCGGATCAGCAGGCCATACTGAGCGAGGAAATTCAGGATCGCGTGGTCGGCATTTTTGAGGCCTGCAACTTCCAGGATCTCACCGGCCAGCGCATCAGCAAGGTGATGGCCACGATGAAATTCATCGAACATCACATCACGGTCATGATGGACATCTGGGGCGGCGTCGATGCGATCAAGCAGCACGCGCCGGCCATCATCGATACGCGCGTCGGCGACGCCCGCCTGTTGAACGGTCCGAAGGCCGTCGATGATGAGGTGGGTCACGCGTCGCAGGACGACATCGACGCGATGTTCAACTAAAAATATCGAACAGCTTGTGACGAAAGAAACCCGGAGATCGCTCCGGGTTTTTCTTTTCAGGACGGCCGCCGGATCGCGATGAAACAGCCGAGCGCCAGCAGCGCCATCGCGATCAGCATTTCCAGCGCAACCGGTCCCGACCACCGGTCGATGACATAGGCCAGCGCGAACGGCGCGAACGCCTGACACATCTGCGCGGGCCGCGCGATCCGGCCCACCACGCGGCCGTATCCCACAGGCCCGAACAGCGCCAGCGGCAACGCGCCGCGCGCGATGGTGACAACGCCATTGGCCGCGCCGAACATCAGCGCGAACACCGTCGCGACGGCAGGCGAAATGCCGATCGCCACCAGAAGAGTGAATGCGCAGGCCATCAGCGCCATGGCTATCCGTGCGACCCAGAGCGGATGCAGCCGCCCGCCCGATACAAAGTCCGCAATCCGTGTGAGCACCTGCGCCGGCCCGAACAGCGCGCCGATGACCACCGCAGTTCCCGCATCGATCCCGCCGCGCTGCAGGATCGTCAGCAAATGCGCCAGCGTTCCGGATTGCACGAAGGCGTGGGCTGCAAATCCCGCCGCCATCAGAATGAATGGTACACCGGCGGCCGGTATGATCTTCGCAGGTTTCACCGGCACGGCGCCCTCAGCGACGGGCACCGGCACGTAGACCGCGTTGCGCGGCAGCACGAAGGCATAAAGCGGCGCGACGATGAACGCCATCACACCGGCGAATACGAAATAGACGCTGCGCCAGCCGCCATGCGAGATCAGCAACTGGGTCGTCGGCCATGAAAGAGTGGACGCAAGACCGCCGACGAAGGTCACCAGCGTAATCGGCCGCCGCGAGGCCATTCCGAAAATACGCGCCAGCGCCGTGAAGGCGGGGTCGTAGAGATTGCAGGCCATCGCGAGGCCGAGCAGCACCCAGCTTGCGAGATAAAGCCAGTACTGGTCGGTCAGCGGAAGAATTACGAGCCCGAGCGCGCCGATCAACGCGCCGCCTGCCATGATAAAATGCCCGCCATGGCGCTCGACCAGGCCGCAGGCGAACGGAGCGGCGAGACCGGAAACGCCCAGAGCGATGGAAAATCCGAAAAGCGCCTGCGCCAGCGACCAGCCGTGCGCGGCGGCGATGTGCGGCATCGTCAGCCCGGGCGGATAGAACAGCGCGCCCCAGCCCAATATTTGCGTAATGCAGAGAACACCGACAGCGCGGTAAGGGCCGGAGATCAGCACCCGAAGTCCGGCCTCCTTTTTTTGCCGCCCGTCTGCGCGAGCGGTCAGTCGTCAGGACAACGCTGAGGCCGGCTGCTCAGGCGCGCGGCGCGCAGCGGACGTACACCATTGTTCCATAGCGTCCCGAGGCGTCCTTGTCGATGAATCGCGTCATCAGAACCCGTCCATCGAAGGAAACAATCTCGCGATCCTTTTCCCCGCCAGCAGGACCGGCCGGACCGATGTAGTTCTTGCCGCTCTGGCTGCCCTTCAGGCGCAGCTCCTGCGGTGTGGCCTCGTCCGGAAGATGCATGATGACGCCACCGGTGGCGCCCTGCCCGATCACATAGGGATTTTTGCACTGGCCCCGCGCCGCCGCTTCAGTGCGGGCGCGATCCTCCGGTTTGTGGAACGACGCGAGCCCCCACCGTCCGACAATTTCATCGGATCGGATAGTCGCCGGGACGTCAGGCGCCACGCCGGGTTCCTGCACGGTGGGCTGCGATCCGCCGAAACCACCGAACCCGCCGAACCCTCCGCCGCCGCACGCGCCGAGAAAGCCCGACAGCACCGAGACGGCCATCAAGGTGGTGATTTTGGACCTGTTAGATGGCTCGATCGCTTTGATCATGGTGTCTCCCGGCAAGATTCTTGGGTCCCCGCTTGCCCGACTGACAAGCCGGGCCATCAACAGCGGATGATGGGGTGTTATCAAATACGCCCGCGCCCCTCTTATGGTTTCCAGATCATCCTATATTGGCCTCACCAAGGCCTTAAGGGCCTCGCTTGACAGGATCGGCGGCAACCCATATTCCGAACCCGTCATTAGCACTCTTGGAGCGTGATTGCTAAGGGTAAGGCTTCGGTCCCTCAAGGGGTTAGCTTAGCCCATTATCCACGGCCCGCGCTCCACCGCACGTCAAATCTTGCAATCAACGTCTAGAGGATACCCGATGGCCAAGACAACTTTTCGCCCGCTGCATGATCGTGTCGTCGTCAAGCGCATCGACGCCGATGAAAAGACCAAGGGCGGCATCATCATTCCCGACAGCGCCAAGGAAAAGCCTTCGCAGGGCAAGGTTGTCGGCGTCGGCCCCGGCGGCCGCGACGAAGCCGGCAAGCTGATCCCGATCGACCTCAAGGTCGGCGACACCGTGTTGTTCGGGAAGTGGTCGGGCACCGAAGTGAAGCTCGACGGCGAAGACCTCCTCATCATGAAGGAGTCGGACATCATGGGCGTGCTGAAGTAAGCGATCGACCAAAAAACGCGGCGCTCTCGGTCGTCATGCCCGGACTTGATCCAGGCATCCACGACTTGATCGACCGACGACGTGGATGGCCGGGACAAGCCCGGCCATGACGCAAAACAATCTTTCCATTTCGGAGTAACTCACATGGCTGCCAAGGACGTTAAATTTTCCGGAGACGCGCGCGATCGCATGCTGCGTGGCGTCGACATTCTCGCCAACGCCGTCAAGGTGACGCTCGGCCCGAAGGGCCGCAACGTCGTCATCGACAAGAGCTTCGGCGCACCCCGCATCACCAAGGACGGCGTCACCGTCGCCAAGGAAATCGAACTTGAAGACAAGTTCGAGAACATGGGCGCGCAGATGCTGCGCGAAGTCGCCTCCAAGACCAACGACACCGCGGGCGACGGCACCACCACCGCCACCGTGCTGGCGCAGGCCATCGTTCGCGAAGGCGCGAAGTCCGTCGCCGCCGGCATGAACCCGATGGATCTCAAGCGCGGCATCGACATCGCCGTGACGGCCGTCGTCAAGGACATCGAAAAGCGCGCCAAGCCGGTGGCTTCCTCGGCTGAAATCGCCCAGGTCGGAACCATTTCCGCCAACGGCGACTCCAACATCGGCTCGATGATCGCCAAGGCAATGCAGAAGGTCGGCAACGAAGGCGTCATTACGGTCGAGGAAAACAAGGCGCTCGAAACCGAGGTCGACATTGTTGAAGGCATGCAGTTCGACCGCGGCTATCTCTCGCCCTACTTCGTCACCAACCCCGAGAAGATGACAGCCGAGCTGGAAGACGCCTATGTCCTCCTGCACGAGAAGAAGCTGTCCGGCCTGCAGGCCATGCTGCCCGTGCTCGAAGCTGTCGTTCAGACCGGCAAGCCGCTCCTTATCGTCGCCGAAGACATCGAAGGCGAAGCTCTCGCGACGCTGGTCGTCAACCGTCTGCGCGGCGGCCTCAAGGTCGCTGCCGTCAAGGCTCCGGGCTTCGGCGATCGCCGCAAGGCCATGCTGGAAGACATCGCGATCCTCACCGGCGGCCAGCTGATTTCCGACGATCTCGGCATGAAGCTCGAGAACGTCACCGTGAAGATGCTCGGCCGCGCGAAGAAGGTCGTGATCGACAAGGAAAACACCACCATCGTCAACGGCGCCGGCAAGAAGGCCGACATCGAGGCGCGCGTGAACCAGATCAAGGCGCAGGTTGAGGAAACCACCTCGGACTACGACCGCGAGAAACTTCAGGAGCGTCTCGCCAAGCTCGCCGGCGGCGTCGCGATCATTCGCGTCGGCGGCGCGACCGAGATCGAAGTGAAGGAAAAGAAGGATCGCGTCGAGGACGCGCTCAACGCGACCCGTGCGGCCGTTCAGGAAGGCATCGTGCCGGGCGGCGGAACTGCCCTGCTCCGCGCCAAGAAGGCCGTCGGCCGCATCCAGAACGACAACTCCGACGTTCAGGCCGGCATCAACATCGTGCTGAAGGCTCTGGAAGCTCCGATCCGCCAGATCGCCGAGAACGCCGGCGTCGAAGGTTCCATCGTTGTCGGCAAGATCCTCGACAACAAGACCGAGACCTACGGCTTCGACGCGCAGAACGAAGAGTATGTCGACATGGTCGCCAAGGGCATCATCGATCCCGCCAAGGTGGTTCGTACCGCCCTGCAGGACGCAGCCTCTGTCGCCGGTCTTCTCGTCACCACCGAAGCCATGGTCGCCGAACTGCCGAAGGAAGCAGCACCGGCGATGCCGGGCGGCGGCGGAATGGGTGGCATGGGCGGAATGGGCGGCATGGGCTTCTAAAGCCCGTCGCTTTCACCCCAACTACATCAAAAGGCCGCCTCCGGGCGGCCTTTTTTATTGCCTCAGCCTCTGAAGAATTTTCGCGACAATCCGTCCCGGTTTTGAGATTGTCCGCATTCGACGCACTCCCCTGCGATTCAGGATCAAGTTCAGGATCAAATTCCATGCGCGCATTGATGATTGGCTGCACCGTCGCTCTCGTGAGCGCAGGATCGTGGTCGGCAACCCACGCCCAAACGGCGAAAGACGCGAAAGCTGCCCCCGAGGGCAGCGTGCGCTACTTCAATTCACTGGGCGACCTGCTCGGCGACCTGCCGGTCGATGCCTTCATCAAGGAAACGCGCGCAGGCGGAAAGCTTGTCTCGGCGCTGCTCGACGTCTGCTATTCGGTCTCGACCACGTCGGATCGCAAGGATCGCTTCGCCATCGAACTGAAGGTCGAGGGCGAGAAGCTCAGCGGCAGCGGACAGAGTTTCGAGAACAAGACCCCGGTGTCGGTCAACCTGATCCGCAAGGGCGGCAAGTCCACGTCATTCGACGGCAAGATCACTTTGGGAGGTGTTCCGAACTCCGTATCGTCGCCGGACAACTCCGATGTCGATGAGAAGGAATTCCAGCAGTCGCAGGTGGTCGATGACGACCTCTCCGACGCGCCCAAGGATTTCACGCAGGTGTCGCCGCAGTCGGTGGCTGTCCGCGTCAAGCGCGAGAATTTCGCCGATCTGGTCAAGAGTCTGAAAGGCCAGAACGTGCAGATCGCGCTCGACAGCATCGCAACCGATTGCAACGCGCTGCGCTCGGGCGGACAGGTGCTGCGCCTGGTGGTCGATCCGGCGCGCGCACCCGGCCTGGTCGCGAGCCTGAAGACGTCGCCCGGCGTGGTGACAGCGGGCTGGACCTCCGGCAGCTACGACATGGAGCGCGCGATCCGCTTTGCCGCGGCCGACTGGAGCGAAGGCGGAAAGCTGAAGCGGGACAAATTCGCCAACGCCATCGCCGCGACGGCCGCGAAAGTCATGTCGGCGAAACCAGGCACGGCAACCTGGAACGACACGACCGGCGAACTGACCTTCACCATCAAGCGTCCGAGCCAGCTGGCGCCCGCGCTCGACCTGACCGAGACGCTGGAAATCACGGCACTGATCAGCCCCGACAAACCCGGCGGGTCCGACCGCATGATCGTCTGGCTCGCCGTTCCCACCAGCAAGACCACGGACGAGAGCGCCGGTCCTCAGTTGCAGTTCGCGGACAACGCCGGCGGCGAGGAGGAAAGCACGTTCAATGACGACGACGGCATGATCAAGGCGATCGCGTCCGAGTTGAAAGGGCAGCGCTGGGACACCGACAAGGCGTCATGGAAGTAATCCACCGCCCCGCGTCCGCCCGCCACAAGGTCCGATAAAACATGACGCGCTATGATGCCGTCATCATTGGCGCGGGCCTCGGGGGTCTCACCGCCGGCGCGATCCTCGCACGTGCTGGACGCAAGGTGCTCGTGATCGAGCGCAGCAATTCGGTCGGCGGCGCGGCCTCAAGCTACAAGGTCGGCGATCTGTTCGTCGAAGGCTCGCTGCACGAAACCAGCGACCCGCACGATCCGCGCGATCCCAAGCATGGTCCGCTGACGCGCGCCGGCGTCCTCGACGCTGTGAAATGGATTCCCTCAGGCGCGTTCTACGAAGTGCGCGGCGGTCCGGTCGGCGCGCCGCTCACGCTACCCGACAATTTCGGCGCCGCCCGGCAAGCGTTGACGGAGCGATTCCCGGAAGCACGTGACGGCATCGCGCGATTGCTGGGCGAGATGGAGCGGATTTCCTCCGCGATGGGAACACTGTCGCGCGGCAGCCGGGCCTTCAGGACACCACTGCTAGCCTTCCGCGCGATGCGCAATCTGTTGCCCGCAATCCGCGACTGGAACCTGTCGCTGTCGCAAAAGCTCGACCGGGTGTTCGGCAACAATGAAGCCGTCAAAGCGGCCATTGCCGCCAACCTGTCCTACTATCACGACGACCCCGCCACGACGTGGTGGATGTTCTTTGCGATGGCGCAGGGCAGTTACTTCCTGAGCGGCGGACGCTATGTGCAGGGCGGATCGCAGCGGCTCTCCAGCGCGCTGGCGCGGGCCATCAAGACTGCTGGCAGCGACGTCATCCTGCGCCGCGCCGCAAGCCACATCGGCGTCGATGCGCAAGGCCGCGTCGTCAGCCTCACCCATACGGCGAAAGACGGCAGCGATCCGCAGACCGTGGACGCCGCGCGCGTCATCGGCAACGCTGCGCCGGAGGTGCTGGCCGCGCTGCTGCCCGATGCGGACGGCGCGAAACTGAACGCCGCCTACAGCAATCGCCCGCGATCGATTTCGTTGTTCGCGCTGACGCTCGGCCTGTCGAAGCCGCCGCGCGAGTTCGGCATCGCGCGGTATTCGACGCAAGTGCTGCCGGACTGGATGACCACGCTCAGCGATTACGCACTTGCCACGACGCTGATGGCGGGCGAGCCCGATCGGCGCATGCCGCCTCTCGCTGTCGTCGACTATGCGGCGATCGATTCAGGCGTGCCTGCGCCACCTTATGTTCTGTCAGTCGTCGGGCCGGATGTGTTGTCGAACTGGGACGGCAGCGACGATCAGGATGCTTATCGCGCCAAACGCGCACGGTGGCAGGACGCCATCGTGGCCTATCTCGACACACACTATCCGGGACTGGCGGGCGCCGTCGTGACATCGTCATTCAACACCGCGCTGTCGGTGCGGACATATCTCGGCGCGCCGCTGGGCGCTGTTTATGGTTTCGCGCCGGTGCCGCCGCGCTCGCTGTTCGGCGCGCCGAAACGCACGCCCGCGACGCCGATACCGGGACTTTACCTTGCATCGGCCTATGCCGGATTCGGCGGTTACACCGGCGTGATCCAATCCGCAGGCGCCTGCGCCGACATGATCCTCGGCGAGCGCTGAAACCCGCCGCTCAGTTCGTGTTCAGCCGGAACCGCAACGTCTTTGCACCGACGAACGACACGAAATCGCCCTGCCGCTTCCAGGTCGCCGCTTCGCTCAAGGTAGCAACCAGCGCGTCGTCCGCTTGCGCACGCGCAGGCGAGCAGCCGCGATCTTCCAGCACACCCGGCACGAAGATGACGGTGTCGTTGGCTACCGAGAACTGGCCCTTGCCGGACTTGCACCACAAATCGAGCACGGCCTCACCCTTGTCGCCAATTTCGAGCGTCGGAATTTTCTTCGATCCCGGCTGCGGCGCAACGTCCAGAGTCATTTCAGCGCCGAACGGAAACTCGCTGGCGGCGTTTGCCGGCGCAAGCCCGATCACACCCGCCGCGACGGCAAGCCCGAATACAGCGTGTCGCAAAATCGTCATGACTGAAGACCCCGGATTTCGATTTCGCGCAGGTTCTAGACGCTCGCAGAGTTGTTTTCCAGTGCGTGCGCTGCCCAAATTGCGCGCGCATGACTGACAGAAAAGCCAAATGAAAATCCCCGCAGCTTGCGCCGCGGGGATTTGTAGAGAGCCGTAACAGCGATGGGTTACTTCAGTACCATCGCAGTGAACGGATAGACGTAGGCTTGCAGCATCACGAGGAAGCCGACGAGACATGCCAGCACGATCGAGTGCCAGAACACGTAGCGAAGGATCGTGCCTTCGTGGCCGTACCAGTTGGTGGCGGTCGAAGCCACGACGATCGACTGGGCGTCGATCATCTTGCCCATGACGCCGCCGGACGAGTTCGCCGCCGCCATCAGGATCGGCGAAATGCCGAGCTGTTCCGATGTGATCTTCTGCAGGTTGCCGAACAGCACGTTCGATGCCGTGTCGGACCCCGTCAGCGCAACGCCCAACCAGCCGAGCAACGTGCCGAAGAACGGATACAGCACGCCGGTCGCGGCGAAGGCGAGACCGAGCGTCGCATCGACGCCCGACAGGCGCGTCAATGTGCCGATCGCAAGCATCGCCGAAATCGTGATCAGCGAGATCGCGCAGACCTTGATGGTGCGGCCATACTCTCCAATCAGCCTGGCGGGCGAGAAGCCCATCAGGAAGCCGGAGATGATCGCCGCGATCAGCATGCCCGTTCCGGTGAATGACAGATACGTGAACGAGAACACGGCGCCTTCCGGCGTCGGCTTCGCGGCCACCGGCGGCACCTTGTTGATCAGGTTGTGCAGTTCGGGAACCGGGTAGTTCCAGGTGAAGATCGAGTTCGCCCAGGTCTTGAACGACCCGTTACCCCAGATCAGCATCACGATACAGACGATGATCCATGGCAGCATCGCGCTCCAGAGCTGGCCCTGCGTCAGCGGTGTGGTATCGAGCGGCTTGTTCGCCTTCATCGTCGCCGACGATTCGTCCTTGCCGCGCAGCACTGGCGACAGCCACAGCTCCTTCGGCTGCCAGACCTTCAGGAACAGGATCAGCGCCCCCATCGAGATCAGCGATGCACCGATATCGACGATCCAGGGATTGATGTAGTTCGAGATCACGAACTGGGGAATCGCGAACGAAACAGCGGTGACCAGAATCGCCGGCCACACCTGCATCATGCCGCGCCATCCGGCGAACGCCCAGATCACCCAGAACGGCACCAGCAGCGAGAAGAACGGCAGTTGCCGTCCGACCATCGCACCAAGAACGTAGGGATCGAAGCCGGTGACGGACGCGAGGCCCTGGATCGGGGTGCCGAGTGCGCCGTAGGCGACCGGCGCGGTGTTGGCGATCAGCGACAGGCCGGACGCCGCAAGCGGCGAGAAGCCGAGACCGATCAGGACCGCACCGGTAATCGCGACCGGCGTGCCGAAGCCCGACGCGCCTTCGAAGAACGCGCCGAACGAAAACGCGATCAGCAGCAACTGGAGACGGCGGTCGGTGGTGACGCCGCCGATCGCACGTTGCAGCAGCTCGAACCGTCCGGTCTCGACCGTGATGCGGTAGAGGAAAATGACGTTGAGCACGATCCAGCCGATCGGGAAGAATCCGACCACGACGCCGAGCAGCGACGCACGGATCGACATGCCGGCAGGCATGGTAAAGACAAAAATCGTGATGATGTTGGCGACGATCAGAGCGATGATCGCGGCGATGTGAGCCTTGACCTTGCCGCTGGCGATCAGCACCAGCAGTGTCACAACGGGGATGGCGGCTGCTATCGTCGACAGCGCAGCGTTCCCCAGCGGATTATAAATTTGATTCCACATTGCAGTTTCCTCCCCACGTCATTGTTCGAACGGCCGACCAGCGTGGTTGGTCAACGCGTCTGCATGCTGGAGAGCACAAGCGTGTGATGAAAATCGTGAGCGCAGACCCGAGCCCCAAAACGCTCACAATGCCGCTAAATGAACGGCCCCCAGCCTTCGCCGTCGGCGCCATGCTAGAGTGAATGTCGCACCATGGACAAGATGCCGCAGGGTCAGCTCTTTGCGACTTTAGTCTAAAAATTGAGAATTTCTGATATTTTTCAGGGCCTTGCTGCCCATCCAAGGAGAAGAATTCTGTGAATGGTATCGGCGCGACGCTCAAAACCGTGTGGAGGATTGCCGCACCCTATTTCCGTTCCGAAGACAAATGGGCGGGCCTGGCCCTGCTCGCCGCGGTCATTGTCATCGAACTTGCGACGGTGGCCATCAATGTCTTGCTGAACTCCTGGAACAACCGCTTCTACAACGCGCTGCAGGAACGCAACTGGGACAACTTCGTCTCCGAAATTCTCTACTTCACGATCATCGTGACGATCTTCATCGCGATCGCGGTCTATCAGCTCTATCTCAATCAGTGGCTGCAGATCCGCTGGCGCAAATGGATGACCGAACGTTATCTCGGCGAGTGGCTCAATCACGCCAATCACTACCGGATGCAGCTCCAGGGCGACGCCGCGGACAACCCCGACCAGCGCATGACCGATGACGTCAAGCTGTTCGTCGACCGCACGCTGAACATCGGGGTCGGCCTGCTCAACGCCGTGGTGACGCTGGGGTCGTTCATCGTCATCCTCTGGACGCTGTCGAGCGCCGCACCGCTGCATCTGTTCGGACGGGACATCGACATCCCGGGATATATGGTCTGGGGCGCGCTGATCTATGCCGCGCTCGGCACTTGGCTGACGCACCTGATCGGCCATCCGCTGGTCGGGCTGGACTTCCGGCAGCAGAAATACGAGGCGGATTTTCGCTTCAACCTCGTGCGCGTCCGTGAGAACTCCGAACAGATCGCCCTGCTGGACGGCGACAGCGCCGAGCGTCAACGCCTGCTGACGCGCTTCGGATTCGTGGTCGAGAACTGGATCGGCATCATGAACCGCACCAAGAAGGTGACGGCCTTTACCGCGAGCTATTCGCAGGCCTCGGTGATCTTTCCTTATATCCTTGTCGCGCCCGCCTACTTCGCCAACAAGATGCAGCTCGGCGGCATGATGCAGACCGCCTCCGCCTTCGGCAGTGTGCAGGGCGCGTTGTCCTTCTTTATTTCGACCTATCGCACGCTCGCCGAATGGCAGGCGGTGATCGCGCGCCTCGACGGCTTCGAGACCGGAATCGGCGCGGCCAAGACGCTGGCGGCAAACCCCGCCTCGATCCAGACGGTCGCCACACCCGGCGCTTCCGTGATCGGCCTCGGCGATCTGCTGCTCGCGTTGCCGAACGGCAAACCGCTGATCCAGACCTCGGGATTCACGTTGCGAAAAGGCGAGCGCACGCTCGTCACCGGCCCATCCGGTTCAGGCAAGTCGACGCTGTTTCGTGCCATCGCCGGCATCTGGCCATTCGGCAAGGGCGCGATTTCGATTCCGAAAGGCGCATCGCTGATGATGCTGCCGCAGCGTCCCTACTTCCCGGTGGGCCCGCTGGCGTCCGCGATCACCTATCCCGCGAAGGAGAACACGTTCGATACGGCAAGGCTCGAGGAAGTGCTGAAACTCGTCGGATTGCCGGCGCTGGCGTCGCGGCTGGCCGAGGAAGGCCATTGGAACAGAACGCTGTCGCTCGGCGAGCAGCAGCGGCTCGGCCTCGCGCGGGCGCTGTTGCACGCGCCACAGTATCTCTTCCTCGACGAGGCAACGGCCTCGCTCGACGAGCCGTCGGAGACCCTGCTCTATCGCCTGATCGAGGAAAAACTGCCGGACACCACCGTCGTCTCGATCGGACACCGCAGCACGCTCGATGCATTCCATCAGCGCCGGGTGTCGCTGGTTCGGGACGGAGACCGATTCACGCTGAGCGACGAAGAGAAGCCAGCGACGGTGGCGTAACAATCGCGCGGGCGAAAGCAACACAAGCCGCTACAGCCAGTGCTCCGGCCATGGCTGCCGCCGGACCCAGCGGTGCCAGACGAAGGCAAATGCGGTCAGCAGCAGCGCGCCGGCGAAAACCGGCGCGACCACGAAGGTCCATGGCAGATTGGCTGACACCACCAGCAGCGGGTTGATCCCCGCCGGCGGATGAAACGTCCGGGTGACGAACATCGCAAGGACCGCCAGCCCCACCGCTGCGGCGGCCGCCCACGCCTGCGGGCCTGCGGCATGAAGCACCATCAGCCCCACCAGCGTCGCCACCAGATGACCGCCGATCAGGGCGCGCGGCTGCGCTGGCGGCGCATCGGGTGAGCCGATGACAAGCACGATCGAGGTCGCGAACGGAATAACGGCAAGCGGATAATTCATCGTGGCCGACAGCCACTCCATCCCACCGATCGCCAGCGCGGCGCCGAGACCGGCGATGGCGCCGGCTTTCACGTTGCGCTTTCCGGCCTCGTCCAAAAATTCCGATGACTGACGCCGGCTTCTGCTCACAGGAATTCACCGTCACGGCATTCGACAAACAAAAGGGGCGGCAGATTTCTCTGCCGCCCCTGAAGCTTTCAGATGAAGGCTCTTACTTCAGGCCGCTGAGCGTTGCGTCGGCCGAGAGCTTGGCGATGAACGTGTCGCCGCACCACTTGGAGCCGATGCCACCCGGATTGATCGGGGTCGCGTTGTTCTGCTGACCGGCATTGAAGTCGCTGGTGAAGGCGTTGCAATCACCCTTGCTGAGATCGGTGCCCGAGTAACGCAGGTCGAGGGTGAACACCTTGTAGGTGAAGCCCACGCCGATGTTCCAGGTGTTGTAGTCAGCATACTTGATGCCGAACTGGAACGGGTCGCCGACGATGCCGGTGCCATAGAAGGCATCAGAGGTGCCCAGCCACTGGCGGCCGAATTCACCCGACACGTAAGCGCCGATGCCGCTGGTGCCGAACAGCGTGCCCGGTGCGGTGATCTTACCGGTGATCGACGCGTAGGTGCCGTCAGCGCCGGTGTTCAGGAAGTTCGGCGAGTAGAACACGTTGCCGCCCAGCGAGAAGTTGTCGTTAAAGGTGTAGGCCACCTTGCCGTACACTTCGTAGAAGGAGACGTCCTTCTTCATGACGTTGCCGTTGGCGAGGATCACAGGATTTGCCTCGTTCGGGCAAACCGCGGCCACGGTCAGGATACCAGCGGTACAGGTTCCACCTGGATACAGGTAACCGAACACACCGAAGTCGAAGGCGACGGGGCCGAAGGTCGGGCGGATACCGCCGTAGACGTCGATTTCAGCAGCGGCGCGGTTGGCGAACGAAATGCTGGTCGCGGCCGTACCGACGTAGAGCTGAAGGTTTGGATTGATGTTGTAGCGCGGCTCGAAATAAGCGGTACCGGCCGGCTGGTTGTTCGACTGCGTGACGCCGCGGAACAGGTAGTTGCTCATGATGCCGGCGCCGAACGCGATATCCCAAGGCGACACGACTTCAACCGGCGGCGCCTTCTTGTAGACCTTGCCGAGATCGGCGGCCGACGCCGAACCCAGACCCATCGCAACCGCAACGGCTGCGATCGACAAACTTACTTTCTTCATGACGATCCCCATCATCGTTTAAAATTCAGTCCGATTGCCGAAGGTCCGAATGACAAGCGTAATCGACTGCGTGAACTCGTGGTCCCAATCTGCGGGGCACAGGGATGTTCGGAAAGCAAAAAACCCAAGCAATTGCCGCCTTTTTAGGCGTTTAAACCGCTTCAAAAGATGTTCTGCCGCAGTGTTGCATTCTGACAACAAATTTCGGCCTCAATTGAAGCCGGCAGCAGGTATTCCTGCGAACCCTTGGCAATTGAACATCCACCGAGACACCCGGACGCCAGGAATTGCGCGCCCCCTCGTCCGATTCGCCGCCGCCGCCGTTCGGCCCGGACCCCGCCAGCTCCGGACGCGCGCGCCTAAACGCGAAAGGCCGCAGCGATTGCTGCGGCCTCCCAAAATCCTGCGCCAAAAAGCCCTGCGGTACCCGCCGAGGCGGGCCTAGGACCTCAATTGTTGCTGTCGTCGCTGCCGGAGCCGAAACCAGACGACCAGCTTGGGGCCGGAGCTGGAGCAGGTGCCGGGCTGGACCAGCTGGGCTCGGCTGAACTCGCAGCGGATTCAGGCGCGGGCGCCGCAGCAGGCTTCGGAGCGCGCTTCTTCTTCGGAGCGGCCTTCTTGGGTGCAGCCTTTTTAGCCGCCTTTTTGGGAGTGGCCTTCTTGGCGGAAGATTTCTTTGCCGACTTCTTGGCGGCCTTCTTGCTCGCCTTCTTGCCGGACTTTTTGACCGCCTTCTTCGCCGATTTTTTGGCGGACTTCTTCGCAGACCTCTTGGAAGATTTCTTCGCGGTTTTCTTCTTCGCCGCGGTTACCTTCTTCGCCTTCTTGCTTTTAGCTTTCTTCTTCTTCGCTTTAGCCATTGTGGTCCTCCTGTTTCGCCAGCCGCACGTTCAAACCGGCGTTCAAGCACTCCCAACGCGGGGGCCCTTCATCGATGCCGCCAATAAATCCGGTCGAGGACCGCCTGTCGCCCAATCGAGCAGCTCAATCGTGTGCACCACAGGGACTGACGTTCCGTCGGTACTTTCCACCGAGCCAATCTGCACCATGCAACCGATGTTGCCGGCAGAGATGATGTCCGGCGTCGTCGAAGCGATGTTGGCGATCTTCCGTTCGCGCAGTCGCCTTGCAATGTCGGGCTGGAGGATGTTGTACGTTCCCGCCGAACCGCAACACAGATGACTCTCCGGCACATCTTTCACCACGAATCCGCTCTTGGAAAGCAATTCTTTCGGAAGCTGCGTGATTTTCTGTCCGTGCTGCAACGAACATGCGGAGTGATACGCGACGACGAGATCGTTTTTGCTTTGTGGCCACGCGATGTCGAGACCACCGAGATATTCGGTGACGTCCTGCGCGAGAGCCGATATTCGCGCGGCTTTCTCCGCATAGGCGCGATCCTCGCGCAACATGTAGCCATAATCCTTGATGGTCGTGCCGCATCCCGACGTGGTTACGAGGATGGCGTCGAGGCCGTTTTGGTCGGCCTCCCTTGTCCACACCTCGATATTCGCCCGCGCGCGCTTCAGCGCATCGCCGTCGTGGCCCATGTGATGCGTCAGCGAACCGCAGCACTGTTCGTCGGCCACCAGCACGACCTCGATGCCATGGCGGGTCAGCATCCGGATCGCGGCCTGATTGATACCCGGCGACAGCACCTGCTGGGCGCAGCCTTGCAGCACCGCCACGCGGCCGCGCTTTTCACCCTCGGCGGGAAATACCGTGCCACCGGCTGGCCCGGCCGCAGGTAAATGCGCCGGCGCAAGCGCGAGCATCGCGCGCAGCCGGTCGAAGAAGGTCGGCGTGGTCTGGCCTTTGGGGGAAGCCGGCAGCAACGCCGCGAACGGCTTGCCGAGCCGGGCCGCGATCATGCTTGCCCGAAACAGGCCGGGACGCGGCAGCACGAAGGCGAGGACGCCGCGCAGGAATCGCTCGGGAAGCGGCCTGGAATATTCCTCCTCGACCTTCACCCGCGCCTGATCGACCAAGTGCATGTAGTTCACCCCCGAGGGGCAGGTGGTCATGCAGGCGAGGCACGAGAGGCAGCGATCGATATGCTTGACCACCTCCTGCGTCGGGGCCCGGTCGTTCTCGAGCATGTCCTTGATGAGGTAGATGCGGCCGCGCGGGCTATCCAGTTCGTCGCCGAGCAGGACGTAAGTCGGGCACGTCGCCGTGCAAAACCCGCAATGCACGCAGGCCCGCAGGATCTTGTCGGCTTCGCGGATATCCGGATCGGCAAGCTGCGCGAGAGAAAATTCGGTCTTCATTTAGCGCACCATCCGGCCGCGGTTGAGAACATTGCGCGGGTCGAAACTCGCCTTGACGCGCAGGCCCAGCGCCGCCACGCCGGCCTCCTGCGGATGAAACACATCCACCGCGTTGCGCACCTGATCGCTGGCGCGCAGCAACGTGGCGTGGCCGCCGATCGCCTTCAGCCGCTCCCGCAGGAGTACCGCATGGGCGTCCGGTGCGGGCGGCAGCGCCGCCCAGATCAGCCCGCCGCCCCAATCGTAGATCACATCGCCGCCTGTTTCGCGCGCCAGCGCCTGCCCGAATGCCCCACCGGAGGCTGGCGGGCAGACGATACGCCACACCGGCCAGGCGCCCAGCGATCCGGCCGCCGCGAACGGCGTAACATCGCGAAGGGAAGTCCAGACCGATCCGGACGCTTCATCCTCGATCATGTCCGCCGCGCCAAATGGCGCAAGCGCATCGCGTACCGATCCCGCGCGGTGCGGAACCGAGGCGCCGATCCCCTCCAGCCGGACCAGCGTCACCGCCTGCCGGGTCTCGCCCAGACCGGACAATGTGCCGTCCGCACTCCGGAAGATCGAGGCCGGCAGATGCGCCACGCCCGACACGTCGTATGGCGATCCCAGCGC
This sequence comes from Afipia sp. GW821-FHT04G03, assembly GCF_059419985.1. Classification (NCBI taxonomy): domain Bacteria; kingdom Pseudomonadati; phylum Pseudomonadota; class Alphaproteobacteria; order Hyphomicrobiales; family Nitrobacteraceae; genus Afipia; species Afipia sp. GW821-FHT04G03. The sequence goes on from NZ_JBWKSV010000004.1 coordinate 617,936, forward strand.
GACGGTCATGGCCCGGTTCGCCGTGACGTCGTCGAGGCCGCGCAGCACCAGCGTGCGCTCGGTTTCCGCCTTGGGCAGCACCTTGAGCGTCACCTCGGTCATCACCGACAGGGTGCCCCACGACCCCGCCAGCAGCTTGCAAAGGTCGTAGCCGGTGACGTTCTTGACCACCTTGCCGCCGGTCTTGAAGGAGTCGCCAAAGCCCGAGACGGCATGGGCGCCGAGCAGATGATCACGCACGCCGCCGGCCTTGATGCGCCGCGGACCCGCCAGACCCACCGCGATCATGCCGCCGACGGTCCCGGCACCGCGCGGAGTTCCCAGCAGCACCGAGGTGTCCATCGGATCGAACGCGAATTGCTGGTTCTTGGAATCGATCAGCGACAGAACATCCGCCATCGGCGCGCCGGGCTGCACGGTGATGATCAGTTCGTTCGGCTCATAGGACGTGATCGCGTTCAATGCCGAGACGTCCAGCACGGCATTGGTGGCCATCGGCTGGCCGATCGCGCGCTTGCTGCCATGACCGATAATTTCAAGCGGCTGCTCGGCGGCGACCGCATCGCGGACCGCCTGCTCCACATCCTTCGCATCACGCACTTTCAACGTATCCACGCCGCCGCCCGTTTTTCTATCTGTTGCAAATCAAATGATCCCTGCCGGTCACCCGGCGGTTGCTCTGGAAGCGATCGCATTCAAAATCGCGGGATATCAGGAAACGCGAGCTTGCCGCCGTGGACATGGACGCGGCCCAGTTCTGCACAGCGATGCAGCGTCGGAAACACCTTGCCCGGATTGAGCAGGCCTTGGGTGTCGAACGCGCATTTGAGGCGTTGCTGTTGGGCCAAGTCGATGTCGCTGAACATCTCGGGCATCAGGTCGCGCTTCTCGACGCCGACGCCATGCTCACCGGTCAGCACGCCGCCGAGCTTGACGCACAGCCGCAGGATGTCCGAGCCGAAGGCTTCCGCCTTGTCCATCTCCTCGGGGATATTGGCGTCGTACAGAATGAGGGGATGAAGGTTGCCGTCGCCGGCATGGAAGACATTCGCGACGCGCAGGCCGTATTTTTCCGACAGATCGCGAATACCGGCCAGTGCTTCCGGCAGCTTGCCGCGCGGAATCGTGCCGTCCATGCAGAGATAATCCGGCGAGAGCCGCCCGACCGCCGGGAACGCCGCCTTGCGGCCAGACCAGAACAGCAGCCGCTCCTGTTCGGAATTCGAGATCTGCAACGTGGTCGAGCCGCACGCGCGCGCGATTTTCTCCACGCGCTCGATCAGTTCGTCGACCTCCGCCTTCGGGCCGTCGAGTTCGATAATCAGCAGCGCCTCGACGTCGAGCGGGTAGCCTGCGTGCACGAATGCTTCCGCGGCGACGATGGCGTTCTTGTCCATCATCTCCATGCCGCCCGGAATGATGCCGGCGCCGATGATGTTCGCGACGCACTGGCCGGCGGCTTCGATCTCCGCGAAACCCACCATCAGGGCGCGCGCGGTCTCCGGCTTTTGCAGGATGCGCACGGTCACTTCGGTGACGACGCCGAGCAGGCCCTCCGACCCGTTGATGACTCCCATCACGTCGTAGCCGTCGTTCTCGGGCGCCTTGCCGCCGATGCGCAGGATTTCGCCGGTGATCAGCACGAATTCGCAGCCCAGCACATTGTTGGTGGTCATGCCGTATTTCAGGCTGTGCACGCCGCCGGAATTCTCCGCGACATTGCCGCCGATCGAGCAGGCGATCTGCGACGACGGATCGGGCGCGTAGTAGAAGCCCTTGTGCGCCACGGCCTGGCTGATGGCGAGATTGGTCACGCCGGGCTCGACCACCGCCACGCGGTTGTCGAAGTCGATTTCGCGCACACGCTTGAACTTGCCCAGCCCCAGCAGCACGCCGTCCGCAAGCGGCAGCGATCCGCCCGACAGCGACGTTCCGGAGCCGCGCGGCACCACCTTGATGCCGTTGTCGTGGCAGTATTTCAGAACCTGGGACACCTGTTCCGTGGTGTCGGGCAGCACCACCACCATCGGCGGCTGGCGATAGGCGGTCAGCGCATCGGATTCGTAGGGCTGCATCTCACGGGTCGTGGAGATCACGCCCTCACCCGGCACGATCTTTTGCAAAGCTGCGACGATTTCCTCGCGGCGATCAAGGATTGCCCGATCCGCTTCAGGCATAATGATAGACATGGCAATCTCCAGCGTGTTTGCGTCACGCATATTGTTCCGATGGTTCAAGCACAGCTTGCCGGTTTTGAATAGTTCCAAAGCGGGTCGCGCGAGAGGTGGATCTATCCGACCAGCGCACCCAGTTCCCGCCGAACCGGCATCACCGGCATCACGGCCTGCACCACCAGACCGCGGGCACGTGCATCGAGCACGCCGACGGCGCGCAACGCGAACAGGGTGATCGCCTGCACCGAATCGCGCAGCTTCACCGGATCGTCGATATCGTCAGGGGCGAGCGGGCCAACCAGCGATTCGTGCAGCGCCCCGATCAGGGCAGTTGCGGCAAGCGAGATGTCCTGCGCCGGAAGGTGCCCTGCCCTGACCGCCGCCTCGATCCGCGTTTCGACTTCAGCGGAGATTTCGCGGCGGCTGGCAAGGCGCGATGCGGTGACATCGACATCCACCGGCTCGGCAAGGATGCCCCAGGCGAGCTTGCGATTCGACACCACGTGCACGGCGATCGTCGTCACAGCCGCAGCCAGCGCGGACGAAGGTCCGGGGGCAGCGTCAGCGGCGCGGCGGATCGCCGTCAATTCCGCGCGCGACACATCGGCGATCAGTTCGGAAATCAGGTCGGCTTTGGACGGAAAATAGCGATAGACGGTGCCCGCCGCGACATTGGCGCGGGTGGCGACCGGCGCGATCTGAACCGCAGCCATCCCGCCTTCGGCAGCTGCGTCGCGTGCGGCGGAAAGGATCGCATTGCGGCGTGCCGCAAGACGTTTCACGACCTGATGAGTTCGCCTGTAAACCATTGACGGCGTTCGTCTCCCAAAAAGAAGTGAACATCAGTTCAAAAGCGAAGACAAGCGATTCGGCAGAACGGGAATTAAATTCGCAGTGCAGCATAACCTTTTTGGCCGAGGCACGATCTTGTCCAAAACCGGTTGCCACTTTTCGGGACCATGCCTAGCCGCTGAATCCCATCGCCCGCGCCAGTGCAGCCACCGCCATGCCTGTGATGACCGCAACGAACTCGTTGCGCCGGATAATCGTGATCGCGACCGCGGCACCAATGGCGAACAGAACGACGGCGCCGCCATTGACCGCGATCGGCAGCGATGCCGCGACGATGATCGATCCCGGCAATGCGTCGAGCATCCGCCGCACGCGCGGCGTGACATTGACGTATCCCATCAGCCAGAAGCCGCCGAGGCGCGAGGCGACCGTCACGACCGTCATGACGGCCAGTGCGATCATCACATCGGAGCGCAGGAAATCGCTCATGCGCGCTCTCCATGCGGCTTGATTTGCGCGTCATCGGCCGGATCGTCCATCAGCCCGGCACTGATCGCACCCGACAGCGCGCCGCTGATGATGAACCACCAGCCGGGCACAAGCCAATGCACCGTGAGCGCCACCACGCCCGCCACAACCCACGGGATCGCCCGTCTCGGGCCTTTCCAGGCCGGCACCAGCATCGCCGCGTAGAACGCGGGCACCACCAGATCGACGCCGTATTTTTTCGGGTCGCTCAACTGCCCGGCCAGCAAATATCCCGGCACCGACGAGAGAAACCAAAGGACATAGAGCAGAATGCCGCCGCCGACGAAGAAGGACGCGTCCGCGCCGCCGTGATTGCGATAACGCGTGGCGGCGAGCCAGCCGCCATCGGTGACCAGCAGCATCGAGGGATAGGACTGCCACGGCGGCAGCGTGCCGAACCACGGACGCAGGCTGGCGCTCATCAGCGAAAAACGGATATTCACGGTGATGGTCAGCAGCGCCAGCGTCGCGATCGACGACACCGTCAGCGTATCCGGCCAGGATGAGACCGCGACGAACTGCGACAGCCCGCCATAGACGAAGGCCATCATCACCTGCACTTCGGTGAGCGTGAAGTTCTTCTGCGCGCACAGCGCTCCGAACGCCATGCCGAACGCGATCGTGCCCGGCAGCATCGGCGCAATGGCGTAGATGCCGGGCATGATGGCCTTCGACGACCAGTAAGCTGGCGCGTGAAAATGGTCTTGGGGCGCCTCAGGCATCGTATTGGCCGTGGTCATCGATTCATCCGCAGGAGGATTCATCGGTGCGGCGAATAAGCCGGGCGGTCAAGCGACGCGGCTGTGACCCATGTTCAAATAAGGGTCAAACGCGTCCGCCCATGCGGATCGCGGGGAGCAGACGGCAAACCACAGCACGCTCAAAAGAAAAGGCCGGTTCGAAAACCGGCCTTTTCAAACGATTGATGTCTGGCGCGTTACGCCTGCGGCTGCGGTTCCAGGCCGGCGTCCGGACGCGGGCGCGGCTTCCCGGCGGGCGGCACCGCCGAAGTGCGCGGACCGGTCGGCTCGAGAACTGACTCGCGGTTCGGCTTCTTGCCGGCCAGCAGATCGGTGATCTCATCACCGGACAGCGTTTCGAATTCGAGCAGGCCCTTCGCGAGCGTCTCGAGATCGGCGCGCTTCTCGGTGAGGATTCGCGTCGCTTCCTTGTAGCCTTCTTCGACAAAGCGTCGGATCTCGGTGTCGATCTTCTGAACCGTGGCTTCCGATGCGTTCTGGGTGCGCGACACCGACATGCCGAGGAACACCTCGTCCTGGTTCTCGCCATAGGACACGGTGCCGAGTTCTTCCGACAGACCCCAGCGCGTCACCATCATGCGCGCAAGCCGTGTCGCCTGCTCGATGTCGGACGATGCGCCCGACGTCACCTTTTCCTTGCCGAAGATCAGTTCTTCCGCGACGCGCCCACCCATCATGATGGCGAGACGCGAAGTCATCTGCTCGAGCGACATCGACAGCTTGTCGCGCTCGGGCAACTGCATGACCATGCCCAGCGCACGGCCGCGCGGAATAATGGTCGCCTTGTGGATCGGGTCGGTCGCGACGACGTTGAGGCCGACGATGGCGTGTCCGCCCTCGTGATAGGCCGTCAGCATCTTCTCTTCCTCGGTCATGACGAGCGACTTGCGCTCCGCGCCCATCATCACCTTGTCCTTCGCTTCCTCGAACTCGGACTGCGTCACCATGCGCTTGTTGCGGCGCGCGGCGGTGAGCGCCGCCTCGTTGACGAGGTTCATCAGGTCCGCGCCGGAGAAGCCGGGCGTACCACGTGCAATGGTCTTGAGGTTGATATCCGGTGCCAGCGGCACCTTGCGGACGTGAACCTTGAGGATCTGCTCGCGGCCGACGACATCCGGATTCGGCACCACGACCTGACGGTCGAAGCGGCCCGGACGCAGCAGCGCGGGATCGAGCACGTCGGGACGGTTGGTCGCGGCAATGAGGATCACGCCTTCATTGGCCTCGAAGCCATCCATCTCGACCAGCAACTGATTGAGGGTCTGTTCGCGCTCGTCGTTACCGCCGCCGAGGCCAGCGCCACGATGACGGCCGACCGCGTCGATTTCGTCGATGAAGATGATGCAAGGGGCGTTCTTCTTGGCCTGCTCGAACATGTCGCGCACACGCGATGCGCCGACGCCGACGAACATTTCGACGAAGTCCGAACCCGAGATCGTGAAGAACGGCACATTGGCTTCGCCCGCGACGGCGCGTGCGATCAAAGTCTTACCGGTGCCCGGAGGGCCGACGAGCAGCACACCGCGCGGAATGCGTCCGCCGAGCCGCTGGAACTTGCCGGGGTCGCGGAGAAACTCGACGATTTCCTGCAAATCCTGCTTGGCTTCATCGACGCCTGCGACGTCCTCGAACGTTACGCGGCCGTGGGCTTCCGTCAGCATCTTGGCGCGCGATTTGCCGAAGCCCATCGCCTTGCCGGCGCCGCCCTGCATCTGGCGCGACAGGAAAATCCACACGCCGATCAGCGCGATGAACGGCAGCCATGAGACCAGCAGCGACACGAACCACGGCACATTGTCACCCGGCGGCTTGGCGGTGATCGACACCTTGCCGTCATACAGGCGCTTGATCAGCGTCGGATCGTTCGGCGCATAGGTGTGGAAGGTCGAACCGTTGGTGAATGTGCCGTTGATGTCCGGACCCTGGATGACCACGTCGCGGACGCGGCTCTGGTCAACCTCGGTCAAAAGCTGGGAGAACGAAATATCCTGCGAGGCAGCCCGCTGTCCCGGATTCTGGAAAAGCGTGAACAATGCCAACAGCAACAAGACGATGATGACCCAGAGGGCGAAATTGCGCAGGTTGGCGTTCATTGGGCTTCCTTCGTGGCCGCACCGATCGCGGCCTTATATCCTTGGGCCGACAACAGGTTTTCCGTGCGGTTGCAATACAATCTAGGTGCGGTCCCCCTTGCTGCCAAGGGAAGCGCCTAGGACTATTTAACGCATATTACCGGCATTCCGGGTGAAATAAGGGCACTGTTTCCAGCTATTTCGACAGTGGTTAAGGCAATCCAGCCTCAATCAAAGCAATCCAGCCTTGCGCCGGCCCCGTGGCGGCGCCGGCGCAATGTGGATGCGGTTGTTCCGGATGCTGATGACAGCCCCCGCGAGCGTCTGCTTCAGCCGAATGCGTCCATTCCCGGACTTTTCCCTCGCGGCCAGATCCAGGGCTTGTGACAGCGCCTCCACCTTGCCGAGTTCGGCCGGTCCTTCATGGCCGACGCGGTTGACGGCGCGCAACAACAGGCGGATCCGGATTTCGTCGGACAGGGCGGTGAAAGCCGCCAGATCGAAAGCCGCGCCCGAATACGCATGGTTGATACTGGCGAGATAGCGTTCCGCGCCATCCGTCATGATTTCCAGCGCAGCGTTGGCGCGGGCCAGACGCGTCGCGAGACGCGCCAGGCCCCGTGCATCGGCACCTTCAGCCGCCAGCCCCGGCATCAGCGCGCGCAGACGCGGTCGTGTAAAACGCGCGTCGTAATTGGTGGGGTCGTCGGCGAACGCGATGCCGGCTTTTTCGAGCGTGGCGACAAGCCGAGATTTCGGCACATCGAGAAACGGCCGCACCAGAACCACGCCGTCGCGATCCGATTGGCGGGCCATCGCTGCCAGCCCTGCAAGACCGCTGCCGCGCGACAACCGCATGATCACGGTCTCCGCCTGATCGTCCTGCGTATGCGCCGTGAAAATATGGGATGCTCCGTGACGCTGCGCGGCGCGGGCCAGCAGCCGGTAGCGCGCGGTCCGAGCGGCAGACGGCAATCCGGTTTTCGGCTTGTCCCCAGTCCAGCGCACGGTGCGATGTTCAACGCCGAGCGATGCGGCGAGCTGCTTGACGGCGCGTGCCTCACGCGCAGCTTCCTTGCGCAGGCCATGATCGACCGTGACCGCAACAAGATGCGGCGCTTTCTTCAGCGCGTCACGCCAGCGGGCGGCGAGCCACATCAGGGCCAGCGAGTCCGGGCCGCCGGACACCGCAAGCACGATTGCCGACGCGGCTTTCCAGTCGGCGAACAGACGTTTCGCCTCGGCGACAGTGATGACGGATTTTGCTTCGGGCTGGGGCATGATGTCGTCCGGAAGTCCAGCGTCAGCATAGCCGGATCGGCCGCGAAAATCTTGCCCGGCTTCCGCCGATCAATATCAGCAGCCGACGCGCTTCTGCTCGCGGGACACGCCCTGCTTCACCCCGTTCGACGCACGCGGGTATTTGCGCGTGACTTCGCCGAATGCCGCGCAGGCGGCCTCCTTCTCCTTCAGCGCCGCGAGCGACTGACCCAGCCGCAGCAACGCATCCGGCGCCTTCGCGGAGGTGTCGTACTTCGTGGTGACGCCCAGGAAGGTTTCAGCCGCATCGCGGTACTTCTGCCGCTGGTAAAGGCTTTCGCCGAGCCAGTACTGCGAATCCGGCAGCAGCGCATCGCTCGGATACTTTTGCGCGAAGTTTCGCATCGTCTCTTCGGCGAGCGCGTAATCCTTGCGCTGGATGTAGCCGATGCCGAGATCGAACTCGTCGCGCGGGGTCGCCGACGGCGGCAACGTGGTCAGCGAAGCCGTCGTGTTCGGGGCCTGCTGCACCGGACGCTGCATCGGCGCACGATTGGGATCGCGTGAATTGCCGACATTCGACAGATCCAGCGGCTCGCCGGCGTCACGGCCGCCCGGTGCGCCGATCGGACCTTCCGCCAGCGGCGCCTGGCCTCCGCCGAGCGCGCGCGGCACGCCCGGTGCATTCGGATTCTGGCTCGGGTCAAACGCATCGCCGCGGCGACCGCTGCTGGCAACGGGTGCCGCGATAACCGGCGGCGCCTGTCCGACACCGGGCTGCGGCGCGGGCGGCTGCCGATAGCCGGGATCGGGCTGAACTGGTGGCGCAACCGCGATGTTCGGCGCAGCCGCACGAGGTGCGGCGGCCTGATTTGGCGCAGGCTGCGCGCCTTGCATCGCCCGCAACTGTTCTTCGAGCTGGCGGTTGCGATACTGCAATTCCTCGTTCTGGCCGGTCAGCGTCCGCAGCTGGTTTTCCAGCCGCTCGATCCGCATTTCAGGATCGATGTCCTGCTGTGCGACGGCACTGACAGACAGCCATGCGGGAGCGGTTGCGAGAACCGCACAGACGAGAATTTGAAATCTGGATGACATTTTGACCCGGCCGAGAATAAGACCAATGCTTTTCAAAGCACCCTACACTGACGGTTTCACTACGCCAAAAATGTGACTGCAAACAGTCTCTGATGTTGTCCGGGCATGATCTTTTCTGAAAACCGGTCCCCGCTTTTCGGGATCATGTCCCGCGCGCACCGAAAACAAAAACGGCGCCCGGAGGCGCCGTTTTAAATGCCTTGAGAACTACCTTACGAACTGGCGTTCAGCACGGTCACCGCACGGCGGTTCTGCGACCAGCACGAGATGTCGTTACACACCGCGACCGGGCGTTCCTTGCCGTAGGAGATGGTGCGCATCCGGCCGGGATCGATGCCGCGTGACGCGAGGAAGCTGCGAACCGACTGCGCACGCTTGGCGCCGAGCGCGATGTTGTATTCGCGGGTGCCGCGTTCGTCGGCATGGCCTTCGATGGTGAAGGCATAGCGATTGTACTGCTGCAGCCACTGCGCCTGCTTGTCGAGGGTCGCGATCGCCTGCGGCGACAGTTCGGTCTGATCGCTTTCGAAGAACACGCGATCACCAACGTTCACCACGAAATCCTGCTGGCTGCCCGGGGTCGCCGCGCTCGCCATGGCATCGCCGCCGACGCCGGTCTTGTTGGCGCACGCGCCCATCGACAGCGCAACAGCGAGAACAGCGGCCAGCTTCAATCCCTGGAGGATACGCATCTGATGTTTCATTCCGGAGCCTCCACGCTCTGGTTACTAAAAGACTTCATCCGGTCTACAGGGGCTTGGTTAAGCGAACGTTCCGTCAACCTTGATGAGGGGTTGCCGGAGACGGTCAAATGCCCGACATCGGGCAAAACCGATGCCGATGGTTAATGCGGTATGAATATGGCGCGACGGTGAATGCGCCAAGCAAAAAGGGCCCCAGCGCGAGGCTGGAGCCCTTTATGAACGAGGGATTTTCCGCTGACCGCGGGGCCGGCCCTGCCTCAGGACCGGGGAGCGATGGTGGCCTGCGCGAAGGGAAACTGCGGCAGGGTAAGAACCGATGCCGATTCAGCCGACGCCTGGTCGCGCTCGAACAATTTCCGCCGCTCGAAGAAACTCGAACGGAAATAAGGATAGCGTTCGAAAATCCGTTCCCGCACGGCGAGATAATCCGCCGCCATCAACCCGACGGGCTTGATCAGTCCGGGGAAAATGCGCGGCTCGCAAAGCGGCTTCTGCAAAAAGACGCGGCGATAAAAGGCCTGATGCTCCGCGCGCACGGTGGCAAGACCGATGTCCGCATTGAAATAGGCACACGCCACGTAGCCCAGCCGCACCGTTAAATACGGCAATTCCGGATACCGCTTCTCGCGCGAAGGGTCCGCCACGAAGCGCGTCGGATCGACGATGATTTTACCGCTGGCCAGTTCCGGACCGAGGATGTCCGGGAAGACGTTGACGGAGGGCGACGTCGGATGATCCGGCGTTGCGACGCTGATGCGGATGGAACTCGCCAGTTCGCCGTCGAGATAAATGCCGAAGATCCAGGAGTTCGGGGACTCGTCGAACTCGTCCGTGACGCGCCGGTCGCTGCGCGCGCCGATCGCCCCTTCGCGCAGATAGGCGCGGTAGCGCAGCCGGTAGATCCGCTCGCGATCGGCAGGGGTTTCGGCAAGCCGGTAATCGACTGCATCGAGCGGGTAACTTCCCTTCTCGGATGCACGGGCGGATGTCTGAATGGCTGAGATCATTTTTTGCTCCGACCGGCGGCGCTGAAGCCATGCGCCATTGGCAAGAGGTTAATGCTTTCTTAACAGGAGAGCAAAGCGTTGCATGAGTTAACCTTAACCACCCCGAGAACGCATTGTCGTGATCGCGTATGCCCGGCACCTGGACGATTGAGAGATGGGACGCCCGGTCAGCGCGACGTCTGGCGGATCGGAACGACGGAACTGGTCGGCGATCCATGGGACGCCTTGAGAAGTTCGCGCACGCGCGGGGCGGGAACGGGACGGCTGAACAGATAACCCTGCGCTTCGGTGACGGTCCCCTCGGCGCTGATCAATTCAAGCTGTTCGTTGGTCTCGATACCTTCGACCACAACGGACATGCCGAGATCCGCGCTCAGACGTGCGACGCCGCGCAGCAGCGTCAGCGGCCGCTGGCTTCCGATGTCCTCGAGGAACGAGCGATCAATCTTCACCTTCTGCAGCGGGAAATTGTGCAGGTAACTGAGGCTTGAATAGCCGGTGCCGAAATCGTCGAGCGAGATGCGGACCCCGGCTTCGCGCAATTGCATCAGAACATCGAGCGTCCACTGGGTGTTACGCAACAGCGACGACTCGGTGATTTCGATTTCCAGCCGGTGCGCGGGAAGCCCGGACACCTCAAGCGCGTAACGAACCTCGGTCATGACGTCGCGCTGATGGAATTGCTGCGACGAGAAATTGACCGCAACGCTGACGGCTTCAGGCCACTTCATGCACTCCATGCAAGCCTTGCGCAAAATCCAGCGGCCGAGATCGACCACAAGACCCATGTCTTCCACGACCGGAATGATATCGGCCGGAGAAACGGCCCCGCGGATCGGGTGATTCCAGCGCAGCAGCGCTTCGCAGGTCGAGATGCGTCCTGACTTCAGGTTGACGAGCGGCTGATAGTGCAGCTCGAACTCTTCATGGGCGAGCGCGTGACGCAAATCGAGTTCAAGGACGCGCCGCGTTTCGACCGTGCGCGCCATCTCGTCACGGAAGAAGCAGAATGTGCCGCGGCCGTCAGCCTTGGCGCGATACAGCGCCATGTCGGCGTTCTTCAGCAGCACGTCGACACTGACGTCGGGCGACGTCATCGCAATTCCGATGCTCGCGCCGATCTCGACCAGATGATGATCGATCTCGTAACGCTCGCTGAGACGCTCGACGATCCGGCGGGCAAGCGAAGCGGCGTCCTCGGTGGATTGAATCCCGCGCTGGAACACCACGAACTCGTCGCCGCCGAAACGTGCGACGAAATCCTCCGGCCGCAGCAATCGCCGCAGCCGCGCAGTAACCGCGCAAAGTAGTTTGTCGCCGCTCGGATGGCCGAGCGTATCGTTGACCTGTTTGAACTGATCGAGGTCGATAAACAGCAGCGCCGACAGCGAAGACGCGCCAAGGGAGGCCGCGAGCAATTTCTCGATCTCGTCGCGGAAACTGACGCGGTTCGGCAGTCCTGTCAGTTCATCGACCCGCGCCATATGGCTGATCTTGGCCTCGGCATTGCGGCGCTCCGTGATATCTTCAACCAGCACCACTGTGCCGCCGCCCGCCATCGGCTGGAATGTCCAGCACAACGCCCGGTCACCGCGCGCACCCGCATCAAGAGCAACAATCTCGCCGGCGCGAGAGGCGTCGATTTCGGCCACAATGGCGTCGGCGCTTGCCTGCGAAAGCGTCCTGGCGGCGACGGCTTCCGAAACCACGTCCCGAACGGCCACGGTCCGTCGGACCAGATCGCGCGACAGACGGAGCATTTCGGTAAAGCGGTAATTGATCACAGCGAGACGGCCTTCGGCCGTGAACATGCAGAGGCCGTGCGGCATGTTGTTCAGCGCGGTGTCGAACTGCGCGGCGATGGCGGCTTCCCGCTCGCTCGCGCCCAGCGCCTCGACATAGATGTGCTTGAGGCTTTGCGTGATGCGCTTCAGCCCGATGAAGAACAGTCCATTCAGGAACGCGAGCCCGATGTAGTACGGATCGCCGCGCAGGACTTCCGCCACCGACATCGGCCCGCACGCCAGAAGAATTTGAAGATTGAAGATCCACGGACGTCCGTAGGTGCGGCCGGAACCAGCCGCGATATAGCCGGTGGTGACGGTGATGCAGAGCATGTGCGCGACCGGATCGTCGCTTCCCAGCAGGACGATCGAGCACCAGACGCCAAGCACCGCGGCGTAAATCACAGCGCCGTGCCGGTAGCGCGTTTCCCAACGCATCGCGTCGTCGTGCGACAGGCTGGAGCCGAAACGCTTGTACATGTACATGTCGTAGGCGCGGAATGTACCGACGGCGACGATCAGGAACGCACAGGGCCAGACATACACATTGCCGGTCTTCACGGCGGTCAGGATGGCAGCGACGGCCATGCAGATGGCGCCGACCAGCATCGGCAGGGGATTCTGAAACAGCGAATCCACCAACGCCGCATAGACTGTCGGCGAGACGGTTGTCTCTTCAGACTGCTTTTTCCGGTAAGCCAGTTGCATCGGCGCGCGCACATCCTTTGGATGCACAGCATTACCCGCCGCTGATGAAGTCTTTCTGAGGGAACATCGTTACCGATGCGTTATCCCGATCGCGGCAGAGCGGCAATTTGCCCGCAAATTCAGCAGACTAGGCAAGCCTTGCCGCGCGCCCGGGCAAAGCCGCGCGGGCGGTAACCTTTCGTTTACGAAAGCAGCGGCGACCACGCCGGATCGGATGCGAAACCGGGCGTCGGCACCTTCTGTTCGTTGCGGCCGGAAATATCCACCGTGTAAAGCGACGGTCCGCCGCCGCCGCCCGCCTCGCGGAAGAACATCACGACGCGACCGTTCGGCGCGAACGTCGGCCCTTCATTGTGGAAGCCGGAGGTGAGGATGCGCTCGCCCGAGCCGTCCGGTTTCATGATGCCGATGGCGAACTGGCCACCGCCTTGCTTGGTGAACGCAATGTAGTCGCCGCGCGGCGACCAGACCGGCGTGGAGTAGCTCCCCTCGCCGAAGGAAATGCGCTGCGCCGCGCCGCCGCCGGCACCCATCACATAAATCTGCGGCTTGCCGCCGCGATCGGACTCGAAACAAATCCTTCCGCCGTCGGGCGCGTAGGACGGCGACGTATCGATGGCCGGGGTGTCGGTCAGGCGCGTGGTCGATTTCGAGCGCAGGTCCATCACGAACAGGTTCGAGTTGCCGCCCTGCTGCAGGCTCATGATGATGCGCTGGCCGTCAGGCGAGAACCGCGGCGAGAACGACATGCCGGGGAAGTTGCCGACGATCTCGCGCTGGCCGGTTTCGACGTTGAAGAGATAGACGCGCGGGTCGCCCTGGCCGAATTCCATGTAGGTGATTTCCTGCGTGGACGGCGAGAATCGCGGCGTCAGCACGAGGTCGGCCCCGCGCGTGAGATAGCGCACATTGGCGCCATCCTGATCCATCATGGCGAGCCGCTTGACGCGGCGCTCCTTGGAGCCGGTCTCATCGACGAACACCACGCGGCTGTCGAAGTAACCTTTTTCACCGGTGAGGCGCTCATAGATCTGATCGGAAATGATGTGCGCAATGCGCCGCCAGGATTCCGGCGACGTGAAATACTGCTGGCCGGTGAGCTGCTGGCTGGCGGGCACGTCCCAGAGACGAAACTCGGCCTTGAGGCGGCCGTCGCCCTGCCGCGTGGCGCGGCCGGTAACAAGAGCTTGGGCATTGATCTGACGCCAGCTCGCAAACTGCGGCGGCACGTCGATGTTGGAAATGCGTTCGATAAAGGCAGCCTGATCGATCGGCGCGAACAGTCCGCTGCGCTTGAGATTGTTGGTGATGACCTGCGCGATGCCGGCCGCGACTTCGTTGTCGCCCTGCGTGCCGGGCACAAAGTTTGGAATAGCAATCGGGATCGGCTGGAAGTTGCCTTCGGTAACTGTGACGCGCGCCTGCGCCAGCGCCTTGCTCATCGGTGTCACCAGCAGCAACCCTGTGGATGCCGCGCCCGAGAGCATCCGGCGGCGCGAAAGCGTCAAACCCTGTTTGTTTAAGTCGTGCTTGCTCATTCCAAACTCAATCTGGCGTTTGTCGCCGTTAGCGATATGGGCGTGATCTGATCCGAAAACCGGTTTCCATTTTTCGGGATCATGCCGTCACGAAAACTTTTCAGTAAAAGCGGGCTCGAAGAATTTCCATTCGTCGAAATAGGCCGCAGGCAGATTGTACGGCTGGCACTCGATGATCGCGCGCTGCGCGCTCTCCTGATAGACGCGGAAATACGGGCTCGATCCGCCGGGCAGCGGCACCGGCATGGTTTCCAGCGTACCGTCGCGCTTCAGCTTGATCGTGAAGACGGCTTCGACCTTCTGCGCCTCGATACCGCCATAGGGCTTCTTCCAGCACCGCTCCACCTGCTGGCGGAACATCGCACCCCAGGTCGCTGAGTTGTCGGCAGCCCTGCCCTTCGCCGTGCCGAGCGCGGCCTGCGAATTCAGCGCGGCGCCCGTAATGGATTCGCGCGACGGATCACGCTTGTCGAGCAGCGCCGCGATCTTCGACTGATCGAAGGTGCGTTCGGTCTTCTGCTTTTGCGGCTGAGGCGGCGCAGCCTTGACCTGCTGCGGCTTCGGAGGCTTCTTGGCCTCCTCCTTCTTCAGCGCTTCCGCGATCGGATCGACCTTTGCGAGATCCGGCTTCTTCTCTGCGGGTTTCTGTTCTTCCTTCGGCTTGTTCTCAACCACCGGCTTCGGCGGGTCGGGTTTTTTCTCGACCGGCTTTTCCTCGGGCTTCGGTGTTGGCGGCGGAGCCGCCTCCGTGACCACCGGCGGCTTCTTGTCCTCGATCTTGCCGACAGGGTCGTCAACCGGCGGCTTGGCCTCGGCGACCTTCTCCACCATCGGCTTCGGATTTTCCTTCTTGCCGGTCTTCATCCCCTGCGTCGCCTTGGCGAACTGCTCGGCGGAAATGATATCGACGGGAACGGAATCCTCCGGCATCGACTCGAAGGCCTTGGTCGAGAACGACACCAAGCCCCAGCCGATCACCAGGGCATGTAACGCGACAGACGCTGCGACTGTCTTGTCGATCTTCACGTCAGGTTCCCTGCTCGACCTCGGTCACCAGAGCCACGCGCTTGAAGCCTGCAGCGGACAGGCGTCCCATCACGCGCATCACCGTACCGTAATCCACCTTTGTGTCGCCGCGAACAAAGATCCGCTCCTCGAGGCCGCCACGGGCCTCGGTCACGGCTTTCAGTTTCGGCACCAATTCGTCCATCGGAATCTCGGTGTTGTTCAGAAACACCTTGCCGGTGAGCTGAACCGACAGCGTCAGCGGCTCCTTGTCCTGATCGAGGCTCTTGGCTGCCGTCTGCGGCAGGTCGAGCGGAACGCCAACAGTGAGCATCGGTGCCGACACCATGAAGATGATGAGCAGCACGAGCATCACGTCGACCATCGGGGTGACGTTGATTTCGGCCATGACGTTGGCGCGGCGATGCTGCCGCCGCCCGCCGCCCGATCCACCGCCCGCGTTCATGCCCATATCGGGTATCCCAAGCCGAAACGATCGGCGTTCACAAATTCAACCTTCACGCGCGCTCATCGATCTGGCGCGACAGGATCGCCGAGAACTCGTCGGCGAAACCTTCAAGCCGCTGGGCCTGCCGGTTCACTTCCGAGACGAACTTATTGTAGAAAATTGTCGCCGGAATTGCGGCGATCAGGCCGATGGCGGTGGCAAATAGCGCCTCCGCGATGCCCGGGGCCACCACCGCCAGCGAGGTATTCTTGGACGCGGCAATGGACTGGAAGCTCGACATGATGCCCCAGACGGTGCCGAACAGGCCCACAAAGGGGCTCGCGGAGCCGACCGTCGCCAGCACCAGCAGCCTGCGATCCAGCCGCTCGACCTCGCGGGCGATCGACACGCTCATCACCTTGTCGATCCGCATCTGAAGGCCGGCGAAGGAGCGCGACTGGCTCTCGAAGGAACGTTTCCACTCGCGCATCGCAGCCACGAACAGCGCCGCCATCGATTGCGTCGGCTTGGCGGCAAGCGCGCGGTACAATTCATCGATGGACTGGCCCGACCAGAATGCCTGTTCGAAGCGATCCATCGCCTTCTTGGTGCGCGCGTAGAGAAACATCTTGTCGATGGCGATGGCCCAGACCCACACGGAGCAGGCCAGCAGACCAAGCATCACCGTTTTGACGACGAAGTGAGCCTGCCAGAACAGCGAGATCAGCGACACGTCAGCGGAGGCCAGCGGCAATGCCGACTGCGCTACGTCTGCTGGATTCATGATCGGTATCCTCTCAAGGCGATTGTCCCAAATTCACGCGCAGAACGCTGCGTGGCGCAGTCACCGGTCGAGCAACTGCCGCCGCAGCGAAAACGCTAACGCTGCCGATCGCCCCGTTCCGGTCTCGTGTCGCGTGGGATGGCCTGTCCCAAGGCCGGGTCCTGAATCCCCTGCTAACGTGTCAAAACGAGGGCTGCCGGCGTCACTTTAGCCCAGATAACCAAACGCTAATCATGGTTAAGGCAAGGTTACCGGGGCGGGTCCGGAGGCGAAAAATGGCTTTGTAAACCGCCTCCTGTGACACCTGAGCGACCGGTTCCCCACCGGTCATGGCGGGGCTGTGGACGCTGCCCGCAGCCGCCGGACCAGCGGCTTCAGCAGCTGCGGCGAGAGGTAAATCGGAAACTGGGCCAACGCGAAATAGAGCCAGGTGAGGCCCGGCAGCACACCGTCGGTACCGGCCAGCATCAGTCCCATGTTGCGCTGGGACGCCATCAGCCCGAGCGCCAATGCGCGTTCCCGGCCCGCCGTGCGGAACACCAGCGTGGTCACGCCCAGCAGCACCGCGAACACCACGAAGGCGAACACGGTGAGCAGCAGCACATGAAGCGGCTGCGCCCAGAAGCTCGCAGCCACCGTTCCCATCACCGCGCTGACAAACACCAGCAGCACCAGAATATTGAAGCCGTCGATGGCGTGCCTGTGGCGCACGATCGCGTCCGCGCCTGACAGCCGCCGGATCACGGTCGCGGCAAGGATCGCGCCGGCAAGAATCGCGAACAGCTTCAATCCCAGCGCCAGCGGCGACAGCGTCAGTGCGTTGCCAAAAAACAGGTAAGTGAACAGCGGCGCGCTGAGCGGCACCAGCGCCGTACTCGTCACCAGCGTGATGAGCACCAGCGTCGCATCCAGTCCCATCAGCGCGACCAGCGCGGGCGACGCCATCATCGGCGACGCCACCGCCTGCAACATCAGGCCGAGAAACAGATCAGGCGCGGATGTATCGAGACCGCTCGCGACGCCGCCGATGCCGAACAGCAGCGGCACGGCAATGGTGCTCCACAGTGTAGCGCCGATCACCAGCGCCGGGCGCGCGAGGTATCCGCGCATCGCCGCGACATCGACCCGCATGAACGAAATCACGAGGAGGACGAACACCGCCTCGGTGACATAGGGCTTGAGCAGCGCGCCGAGCGGCGGAATGGCGATGCCGATGAACACCAGCGCCGCGATGGCGCGGGTGCCCTGGCGCCCGAGCCAGGCGAGCGCGGCTGCGGGCAACGCGATGAGATGCTGCGCATTTGCAGGCATGATGTCTTTCGGCGGATTCAGGAAAGCGAAGGATGTACGAATGGACGACGATCAGCGCGATCACGCGCCTCGATCAGCCTGCCATGTGCCGCTGCATGAAACGGATCGCCACCAGCGGCGGCGGAGTGATGTCACGCGCTTGGTCATGCCTCATTGATACGCATCCGGCGCCTCATGGCAATTGGAAAGCGCTTGAATAGCCAATCGTAAGGACACGCATGAGCAAACAGCATATCGGCAGCACCACCACATCGCGCGGCAGGATGCGCTTTGCTCAATGCAGGGAATGGGCTTTATTCGGATCATGACATCCACGGTCCCTGCATCCTCCGATCCCGGCCTGCCGACGCGCTCGGCATGGGTCCCCGCGGTCCTGATCCTGTCCAATCTTGTGCCGCTGGCCGGAATCCTGTTCTGGGGCTGGGACACCTTCGTGCTGCTGTGTCTCTACTGGCTGGAGACCGCGGTGATCGGGTTCTGGACCATCCTGCGAGTGGCGACGATGTCACGCGATCCCGGTTCGGTGGCGGGGCGCAGCATCGCCGGCACATTGGCGCTGGCAGGATTCTTCACGGTCCATGCCGGATTATTCATGACCGTGCATATGCTGTTTATCTACACGCTGTTCGCAGGCCCCTGGGCCGGACGCATTGACGACGCGCGGGACTTCATCCGGCTTATCGTCATCGGCAAGGATCTGTGGATTCCGCTGGTTGCGCTGTTTGTCGGACAGGGCGCGATCTTCATCAACGACGCCGTCAACCGCTTCGTGTTCACCAAGCCGCCGCTGAACAGCGCGGACACGGGCGTCATCATGGGCGGCTTCTACAAGCGCATCGTGATCATGCATCTTGCGATCATGGGCGGCGCATTCATTGCGCAGATGATCGGAAGCGGCGCGCCATTGATCGTTCTGGTCCTGCTCAAGACCGCGATCGAAATCCGGTTTCAGATGAAATTGCGGAGCAATGATGCCGCTGCACCGGTTCCATCGCCTGCAACTCAGTAAAGCGCACGCATTTCACGCGCGTCCCGGTTGAACAGAGCCGCATCACCAAATAGAATTGACCCGCTATGAAATTCATCACTCTCAACATCGGTTCGGTTTTCCTTCAACGCTAACGGCTCACCCCCGCTTCGCAGGGGCCCCTCCTGTTGAAAAATCGAAATCCACACCCCAGCCTCGCTCTGAGCGCAGAGCGTGCTGCTGGCCGATGTTTATGAGCTGTCTTATGCCTAACATTGCAAATCCCACGCGCACGCTTAGCGATGCGCAAATCGAACAATTCGTCCGCGACGGATTCGTCAAAATCGAGAATGCATTTCCGCGCGAACTTGCGGACGCATGCCGCGCAATCCTCTGGCGCGACACCGGTTGCGATCCGGATGATCCTGCAACATGGACCAAACCTGTCATCCGACTGGGCCAGTACGGACAACAGCCGTTCGCGATGGCCGCAAATACCCCCGTTCTCCATGATGCGTTCGACCAGCTTGCCGGCAAGAACCGCTGGCAGCCCCGCATGGGCCTCGGCACTTTCCCGGTGCGGTTTCCCTCGCCGGACGACCCGGGCGATGCCGGATGGCACATCGATGTCAGTTTCGGCACCGAAAATCCCGACTTCATGCAATGGCGGGCAAACGTAACGTCGAAGGGACGCGCGTTGCTGATGCTGTTCCTGTTCTCGGATGTCGGTGAAGATGATGCCCCAACCCGTATTCGCGTTGGATCTCACCTCGAGATCGCGCGAACGCTGGCTCCGGCAGGCGATAACGGTTTGACGCTGAGACAGCTGGCCGCGAACGGCTTCGCCGAAACGGCGGAATTGCCGGAAGTGCTGGCAACGGGCGATGCCGGGACGGTCTACCTCTGCCATCCCTTTCTTGTTCATGCGGCTCAGCCACATCGCGGCAGCCGTCCGCGATTCATGGCTCAACCGCCGCTTCTCCCGGCGGCTGCACTGTCCTTGAATCGGGACGACGGCGACTTTTCGCCGGTCGAGCGTGCCATCAGGAATGCGCTGTCAGACTGACGTCAAAAACAAAACCGCCCACCTGTTCGACAGGTGGGCGGCTTCGTTAGCCGGGGGCGTGTCTCAAGGCGTGATCTTGTCCGAGAACCGGTGTCCACTTCTCGGGATCATGCCTATCCCTGAGGCTGATCGTTCGGCGGCGTCGGGCGCCGCTTGTGCTGCGCCATGAAGGCGTCGAACTCTTCCTTGTCCTTGGCGTGACGCAGGCGATCGAGGAAATCCTTGAACTCGGTCTGCTCTTCCTCGAGACGGCGCAGCGTCTCCATGCGGTAATCGTCGAAGGCGCGGTTGCCGCTCGACGGCGCGTAGAATCCGCGGCCTTCCATGCGGCTGCGCATCCGTTCCATTTTGTACTGCATGCGCTCCATCTTGTCGGCGAAGCGACCGTGACGATCGTGCGACCAGCAACCCATGTTTCTGCTCCAGAGTGAGTAAGCGAGAGCGGCCAAACCGAGCGGCCACCAGATGATGAAACCGGCGACGATCAGAATGATCCGTCCGGGGTGGAAGCCGGGACGCCAGTCGCTCCGCGATTCGAAATTGTCGTGATGCGGTCCGGCCCAGGACGGGCGGCCCCATCTGTCGAGATGTGCAGTGTTGGCGGTTCCAGAGTTCGCCATGAGCATCCTCCCTGTTTCACGCTTCCGTGAATGTAAATAACATTTACATAGATAAAACATCCGGAGATTTTGTCAAGCGGGGCATGGCCAGCCGCATCGAAATTATTTCGGGGGAGTTCCGGGCGGCCGCTGGTCGGTCGGGAACCCAAGACCCTTCAAATAGATCAGAACACCCGCCTCCAGCAGGTCTTCCGCCGACATCGGCAGTTTCCGCCGTGCCGCGTCGCCCCGCCCGAACAGCGATGCGATGCCATGCGAGATCGACCAGATATGCAGCGCCATCATCATGGCCGGCGGGCGAGGTACATTCGGCGGCGCCATCGCCACCAGGCGTTCGGATGCTGCGCGAATGACAGCGAAGGCGCGCTCGCCGGCAAGCAGCAACGCGGGATTGCTCTCGATCGGAATGCCCGATTCAAACATCGCAGAGTAATAAGCGGGGTTTTCGCGCGCGAAGGCGAGATAGGCCTTGCCGATACGTTGAAACGCCGTCGGCGTATCCGGCCGACCGTCGTCCCAGGCCGCGGTGAGCTGCGCTTCGAATTGCTCGAAGCCCTGCTGCGCCACGCTGGCGAGCAATTCATCGCGGTCGCGGAAATGGCGATACGGCGCGGCCGGGCTGACGCCCGCCGAGCGCGCCGCTTCGGCGAACGTGAAACCCGCCGGTCCCTTGGCGGCGATCAGATCGAGCGCGGCCTGCACCAGCGCCTCTTTCAGATTGCCGTGATGGTAGCCGCCTTCGCGGCGGCCGCGGTTCTTGTGCCAGCTCATCGTTCATTCATGCTCATGTAAGTGTCTTTTACATGAGTTGAACGCAGCCGTCACCTGCACAGATGCTTAGTTTGCCGCTTTGGGCGGCCCGCAGATCAGATCGATGGTGCCTTTGGCAATCGCCTCCAGATCCGCGCGCGGCACACGCGCGCGCGCCCGAACCGCGAGCGCATCGACAGTCGACGCCGCGACCTGCGACAGGATCTGGATATTGGCCGCCGGCGGCAGTTCGCCGGTTTCCAACGCGGTCTGAAACCGCTTGGCGAGTGTCCGCTGCGTCGATCCCAGCGCCCTTTGCACCAGAGAACGGATTTCCGGATCAGCCATCGCCTCCGAAGTCGCGGTCATGACCGTGAAGCAGCCGCGCGGGCCATTCTCGCCCGCAAGATAAACGTCGAGCGCGATCGCGTAGATCTTTTCCAGCATCTGCCGCAGCGTCAGCCCAGGATCGAACGCAGGCGCAAACGTCGCCGCCATTTCTGCACGATACTTCTCATAGGCCTTGAGGAACAGGTCGCGCTTGTCGCCAAAAGTCCCATAGAGGCTCGGCCGGTTGATGCCCATCGCCTCGCTGAGATCGTCGAGCGAGGTCGCCGCGAACCCTCCATCCCTGAAAGTATCCATCGCCTTGCCGAGCGCCACGTCCGGCTCGAACGCACGCGGGCGGCCACGCTTCCTTGACGCAGCGGGCGGCGTTTTCGAAGATTCTTTCTTTTTTTGTACCATATCGCAAATAATTCTCTTGACCGCATTTAATTTATGCGGAACGGTATAAAAATCAAGGACGGATCGGTTTCAACAAGGAGACGCACCATGGACCTCTATTTCTCACCGCTCGCCTGTTCGATGGCAACCCGCATCGCGCTCTATGAAGCCGGCGCCGAAGCCCGCTATCTCGAGGTCGATCCGAAATCCAAGAAGGTGCTGCAGGACAATTCGGATTTCCGCAGCGTGAACCCGCTCGGTCTCGTTCCGACCGTCAGCACGGACGACGGCCTCGTGCTCACCGAGAACGCTGCCATCCTTCAATACGTCGCCGATCGTTTCCCGGATGCCGGCATCGGAGCGGGCTCAGGCATCGAGCGCAGCCGGTTGCATCAGTGGCTGTGTTTTGTCGGCACCGAACTGCACAAGGGGCTGTTCGTCACCCTGCTCGACCGGAAAGCGCCGGCGGAAGTCCATTCCTATACGCTCAGCAAGGGGCTTTCACGGCTCGATTTCCTCAACAGCTATCTGGAAGGCCGCGAATTCCTGCTCGATCATTTCAGCGTCGCCGATGCGTATCTCGGCACCGTGCTGAACTGGACCATGGCGATACCGCCGATCGATCTGACGAAATGGCCGGCGATCAACGACTATCTCAACCGCTTCCGCGCGAGGCCAAGTGTGGCGAAAGCGCTGGCCGAAGAAATGGTGCTCTTCAAAGCCGAAGTCGCACGCCACAAAGCGGCAGCGTAATTCTCTGACGACAACTTGAAGCGGCGGTGCATCCCCTCGTATCGCCGCTGTTTTTTGAGAAGCGGAGATTCGGCCTTCTCGTTCGTGATAACGCTAGGCCGCGTCCTGATCCGCCTTCATGGCGATGCGCAGCGCCTTCGGGATCGGACGCGCGCGGCCGCCCGAGACGAACGCAACCTTGACCCGCGCTTCCACCAGGATGTCGTCGCCACGGCGCACCTCCTGCGCCAGCGTGATCGACGCGCCCTTGATGTCCGCCGGCACCGTCACGATGTCGAGAACGTCGTCCATCCGCGCGGGCTTGAGATATTCGATCTGCATCGCCCGCACCACGAACGCAAAACCCGGCGCCTCGTCCTGGGCTTCCGCGAACAGCGCGTGCTGATCCGCGCCGAGCAGCCGCAGATAATTGGTGCGGCCCCGCTCCATGAAGCGAAGATAGTTGGCGTGATAGACGATGCCGGTGAAGTCGGTGTCTTCGTAATAGACACGCGCCTGCATAACGTGCCGGCCGTCGCGGATCGATCCGTCGAGATGAATGGTCATGCTTCAGCCTTTGCGCAAAATTCCCGTCGGCACAAGCACGGCACCTCGCTAGGAGATGGCGGCAGGCGCTCCGCCCAACGTCACCTGCACAATCTCGGGAGGAACGCCGAGACGGAACGGCAAGATGCTGCAGCCCAGACCGCCCGAAACGATGACATCGCATTTTTCGCGGCTATGACCGTAGGCGAACTTGCCGCCGTACCGCGACGGCACCACCGGCGACCAGCCGAACAGCCTGACCTGGCCGCCATGCGTATGCCCGCTCAGTTGCAACGCGACCCGCGCGGGCACGCGCGGCGCGACATCGGGCTCATGCGCCAGCAGAATGACCGGCGCATCGTCAGTGACTTTCGCCAGCGTCGCGGAAAGATCGTCGACACCGATACGGCCGGTCGGCCGGAAACGCCGCGCGGGCAGATAAGCCAATTGGTCGCCCAGACCGGCGAGCCAGAACGGCCGGCCGTTCTTGGTCAGACGACGCGCATCATTCTCGTAAACCGGGATGCCGACGGCTTCCATCGCGCGCCGCGCGACCGTGTGGCCCTCGCCCGCGCGCTGGATCGCCTTGTCTTCCCACCAGTCGTGGTTGCCGAGAATCGCATGGACGCCAAGCGGCGCTTTCAGTCCCGCCAGCACCGGCGCCCATTCATCGGCCGGAATGTAGCGCGTTACGTGGCGATGCCCGGCGACGTAATCGCCCAGCATCACAATGACATCCGCGTTGAGGCGATTGGTGCGATCGACGATGGTCTGGATGCGATCGAGCGACATCCACGGATCGCAGGCATGGAGGTCGGTGATGACGGCGATCTTGAGATTGAAATCCGCGGGCCACTGCTTGGGCGCGATGTCATAGCGCGCGACGCGAAGCCGTCCGGGTTCGATTCCGAATCCATACGCCGTGGTCGAAGCGCCAAAAGCGCCGAGCCCTGCGACGAACCGAAGAAAATGACGACGTGAAATCATGAATGGTTAATCTGTGATGCACGCCATCCATGCCTGCAAATTGGAGCGGAATTACGGTTCCGCGTCGTCTTCGCCGCCCCCAAATAGCCCGAACTGCGACGGATCGCGCGACGGCTCGGCAAGACCGAGATGCCTGAACGCGTGGGAGGTCAGCAAGCGCCCGCGCGGCGTGCGCTGAAGATAGCCACACTGAATCAAAAACGGCTCGATGATGTCCTCGATAGCGTCGCGCGGCTCGGAGAGCGCCGCCGCCATGGTTTCGACGCCGACCGGCCCGCCGCCGTAGTTCATCGCGATGGTCGTCAGATAGCGGCGGTCCATGGCGTCGAGACCCGCCTTGTCCACCTCAAGCGCGCCGAGCGCGTTGTCCGCGATCTTGCGGTCGATGGCGTCGGCGTCGGCCGCCGACGCAAAGTCGCGCACACGGCGCAGCAGCCGTCCCGCGATGCGCGGCGTGCCGCGCGCGCGCTTCGCGATTTCATTGGCGCCATCGGCGGTCATGCCGATGTTGAGGACACGCGCGCCGCGCGTCACGATCTTTTCGAGTTCTTCCTCGGTATAGAAATTCAGCCGCACCGGAATGCCGAACCTGTCGCGCAGCGGATTGGTGAGAAGTCCAGCGCGCGTGGTTGCGCCCACCAGCGTGAATTTCGCCAGATCGATCTTCACGGAGCGCGCCGCCGGTCCCTCGCCGATGATGAGGTCGAGCTGGAAATCCTCCATCGCGGGATAGAGCACTTCTTCGACAGCCGGACTGAGCCGGTGAATCTCGTCGATGAATAAAACGTCGCGCTCTTCAAGATTGGTCAGCAAGGCCGCGAGATCACCGGCCTTGGCGATCACCGGACCGGACGTGGCGCGGAAGCCGACGCCGAGTTCGCGCGCCACGATCTGCGCCAGCGTGGTCTTGCCCAATCCCGGCGGTCCGACGAACAGCACATGGTCAAGCGCTTCGCTGCGCTTGCGCGCAGCGTCGATGAACACCTGAAGATTGGCGCGCGCCTGCTGCTGGCCGACGAACTCGGACAGGTTTTGCGGCCGCAGCGAGGTGTCGCCGATGTCGTCGGCGCGGCGTTCGGGGGTGACGATGCGAGGCGAGTTCATGACGTATGTTTAACCCGATGCAGCGGACGGGCAAGCCACCAGCAGAAACTGGCGGCGAGAAAAGCGAGGACGGCCAGCATGGAGAACAGCGAGAGCGCCTGCGCCGGCGACTGCACACTCGGCAGGATCAGCGCGGAGGATTCGCTCGGGTGGACATACATCCCGAATACAACAAATCCGGCGACGGCAACGCCTGCGGCAAGCCATGCCATCCAGATGGCGTTGAGATCGGCGTAGATCGCGCTCCATGCGAAAATGGTCCCTGCCGCGGCCGACGGCAAAAACGATGCAAGGATCGCGACCGCCGCCAGCAGCCACGCCGCGAATGAAGCGACCGTGCGCAACGCATCGAGGTCGGCCACCGCCAGCAGCAATTGCAACAGCGGCGCGCCCAGCGCGATCACCAGCAGCGACACGATCACGGCAATCGTCAGCGGGCCTACAATTGTGAAGATCGCAACGATGCCGAAAAATCGTCCGATCCGCTTGAGGCTGCTGGCCCCGGCGCTCGCATCTCGCGCACCGCCGGTCACTTCGACAGTTCCTTCAAGCCCAGCCGGATCAACTGCGCCGTCTCGGCTTTCTCACCCGCGCTGCGTGAAGCGGCTGCGATGGCAGCCGCCGCCTGCGGCTGGCCGTAGCCGAGATTGACGAGCGCCGAGATCGCATCGGTGACGGGACGCGGCGCGCGGTTCTCGTCGATCGCGCCGGACAGATGCACCACTGCCGGGTCGAGATTGGTGAAGGCCGGAGTCTTGTCCTTCAACTCGGTGACGATGCGTTCGGCCACCTTGGGGCCGACGCCCGGCGTGCGCGCAACGGCAGCCTTGTCGCGCAGCGCAATCGCATTCGCAAGATCGTGCGGCGGCAACGTGCTGAGCACCGCGAGCGCAACTTTCGCGCCGACACCCTGCACTGTTTGCAAAAGGCGAAACCATTCGCGCTCCATGTCGGAGCGAAAACCGAACAGCTTGATCTGGTCTTCGCGCACGTAAGTCTCGATCGACAACACCGCCGCTTCACCCGGCTGCGGCAGCGCCTGCAGCGTGCGCGCCGAACAATGCACCTGATAGCCGACGCCCTGCACGTCGAGGATCACATAGTCCTCGCCGTAGGAATCGATCAGACCTTTGAGCTTTCCGATCATGCGCCGGCGACCTTCAGCTTCAGCAGTGCGCTCTGGCGGTGATGGGCATGAGTAATGGCGATGGCCAGCGCGTCGGCGGCGTCGGGCGTCTTCGGGTCTGCCTTCGGCAGCAACATGCCGAGCATGACGCGGATCTGGTTCTTGTCGGCATGACCCGCGCCGACCACGGTCTTCTTCACCTGATTGGGCGCGTATTCCGCCACCGATATTCCGAACATCGCCGGCGCCAGCATGGCGACGCCACGCGCCTGACCGAGCTTGAGCGTGGACGCGCCGTCCTTGTTGACGAAGGTCTGCTCGACGGCGGCCTCGGCGGGCTTGAAGTCGCCCAGCACGCGGGCGAGGCCTTCATGGATCGCCAGCAGCCGCTCCGCCAGCGGCGACATCTCGCGCGATTCCACCGAGCCGCACCCGACATAGATCAGCCGGTTGCCATCGACGTCGATCACGCCCCAGCCGGTCCGGCGCAGGCCCGGATCGATTCCCATAATGCGGACGGGTGAGCGAATCGGCAGAGATGTCATGCCGGGATGATAGCGGAAAGTCCCCGGAACGTCCGCGTCACAACAGCGTCCCGCGCAGGATCAGCAACGCGGCGCTGAAATAGATCATCAGCCCCGTGACATCGACGAGGGTCGCGACGAACGGCGCCGAGGCGCTGGCGGGATCGAAGCCGACCCTCTGCAGGGCAAAGGGAAGCATCGAGCCGGCCACCGAACCGAATGTCACGACGCCGACCAGCGCAGCCGCCACCGTCAACCCCACCAGAATCCAGTGCTCGCCGTAGTCATAGATGCCGAGCTTCTGCCACAGCACGATCCGCACCATGCCGATGGCGCCCAATCCGGCCCCAAGAATCAGACCGGTCGGCAGTTCACGAAACATCACCCGCCACCAGTCCGACAGCCTCACCTCGCGCAGCGCCAGCGAGCGGATCAGCAGCGATGTCGCCTGCGAACCGGAGTTGCCACCGGAACTCATAATGAGCGGAATGAACAGCGTCAGGACCAGCGCTTTCTCGAGTTCACCCTCGAAATGCTGCATGACGCTGGCCGTCAGCATCTCGCTGATGAACAGCACCGCCAGCCAGCCGCCGCGCTTGCGGAGCATGCCGCCGAGCCCGATCTGCATATAAGGTTCTTCGGTCGCCGACATGCCGCCGAACTTCTGCACGTCCTCGGTATTCTCCTCGATGATCGCATCGATAATGTCATCGACGGTGACGATGCCGAGCAAATGGCCCGCCTTGTCGATGACCGGAACCGCCAGCAGATCGTGCTTCGTGATCAGCCGCGCCACGTCTTCGCGATCGACCAGCGGAAGCGTGGTAATCGGCGCGGTCGCGGGCGCCAGAGTGAGAATTTTTTCGGATGGCTCCCCGGAGATCAGCCGCCGCAAAGTCACCGCGCCGACAAGACGCCGGGCGACGGGATCGAGCAGATAGATCGCATAGACGGTTTCGCGGGTACGCTCGACCTGGCGGATATGCTGAAGCGTCTGTTCGACCGTCCAATTGCTGGGCACGCTGACGAACTCCGTCGTCATCATCGCACCGGCGGTGTTCTCCGGATATTCCAGCAGACCGACGATCGCCCCGCGCGACACATCATCGAGCCCGGCCAGCAGCTCCGTCTTCGCAGGCTCCTCCAGTTGCTGCACGATGTCCGCCGCCATGTCGGCGGACATGCCCGCGAGCAGGGGTGCGGCGACATGGCGGGGAAGCGCCTCGATGATCTCGGCACCGAAATCCAGTTCGGGCTTGTCGAGAATTTCAATCGCGGTCTCGCGCGGCATCAGCCGCACAACGTCCGCGGCGTCCGATGGCGAGAGCTTGTTGAGAATTTCGACGATGTCGGCGGCGTGTTCGCCGATCAGGCTTGCAGCCAGAACGGCCGCATTGAAAGCGCTTTCCCGCGCTGCGTGGGTATCGGTCATGACTCACCTTGAGGTTCTGCCGGCAACGGCAGGGTCGGTGAGCCGCAAGCGCTCTAGACCACAACCGTTGTCGGCGAAATACGTGGACTGTCGCTTGGCATAGTTGATTGGTTCCAATGATGAGCGGCGAACACGGACACAAGCCGCCTCGCCGCTGAGATGGGCCCTCAATGGAGCCCCGTCAAGAAAAAATCCTGCTGGGCCACACCAAATGGCGGTTACGCGCCCATCTTGGCAGCGAGTGCGTCCGACACCTCGAAGTTCGCATAGACGTTCTGCACGTCGTCATGCTCGTTGAGCAGATCGAGCAGTTTGAACAGCTTCTCGCCGGTTTCGTCGTCGACCGCGATGGTGTTCTGCGGCTTCCACAGCAGCGCCGCCTTGCGCGGCTCGCCGAACTTCGCCTCCAGCGCCTTGGCCACTTCGCGGAAGGTCTCCTGCGAGGCGAAGATTTCATGACCGTCTTCGCTGGACGCCACGTCGTCGGCGCCGGCCTCGATCGCCGCTTCCAGCATGGTATCGTCGGAGGCGGCCTTGGCGTCGTACTCGATAACGCCGAGGCGGTCGAACATGAAAGACACCGAGCCGGTTTCGCCGAGGTTGCCCCCGGACTTGGTGAAGTAGGAACGGATGTCGGAGGCCGCGCGGTTGCGGTTGTCGGTCAGCGCCTCGACGATCACCGCGACGCCGCCGGGACCGTAACCTTCGTAACGGATCTCATCGTAGTTTTCGCCCTCGCCGCCGATGGCCTTCTTGATCGCGCGCTCGATATTGTCCTTCGGCACGTTTTCCGCGCGCGCCGCCGTGATCGCCAGCCGCAGCCGGGGGTTCATCGCCGGGTCCGGCGTGCCGAGCTTGGCGGCGACGGTAATTTCCCGCGCCAGCTTGCCGAACATCTTGGAGCGCATGGCGTCCTGTTTGCCCTTGCGGTGCATGATGTTCTTGAATTGGGAATGTCCGGCCATCGGAGGTCTCTCGGGTGTTCAGCGGCGAATTGAATGATGGAATACAACGATTCCGGGCATTGTTAATGCAACGGCCCGGCGGGGCGGCGTTATAGGCCGGGAATGGCTAAAATTAAAGGCAGAAAGGCCGATTTTCGGTACGGCGATATGGGAAACGGCGCATGCAGCACGGTAAAAGTTAACCATGAGTTCACGCCGGAATGCGATACTGCATGCCTATTACTCATATTTTCAGAGAGCCATCCATGGCGTTCGGCCTTTTTCGGAAGCGGCAGCCAGAACAGGCGATGCCGGATATTGCACCTGAGGTTTCGCCCGTCACCGTTCCAGGCTCTCCCGCAACCTCCGACCACGATTCAGCGCGCGAGATCCTCGAACTGCTCGAACTCGAACTGGTGGCGATGGTCCGCCAGCTTGAACGAGCCGCCAGTTCGGTGGCGAGCGGTGCGCAATCCACCGCAACCACCCTGTCCGCGATCCGCCATCGCGCAGATACCCTGACCGACCGCACCAGCGACGCGCAGGCGACCGCGGAAACCTTCTCGCAGGCCGCGGAAAAATTCACCCAGTCGGCCTATGGCATCGGCGCGCAGGTCCGCGACGCAAGCAAGCTCGCCGACGAGGCCAGCGCCGCGGCGCGCGAAGCCAGCCTCAATGTGGACCGGCTTCGTGAATCCTCTGCGGCGATCGGCAATGTCGTCAACCTGATCGCCACCATCGCCAAGCAGACCACCCTGCTCGCACTGAATTCGACCATCGAGGCCGCGCGTGCGGGATCCGCGGGCAAAGGGTTCGCGGTCGTCGCGTCCGAAGTGAAAGCGCTTGCGGTTCAGACCCAGAACGCCACGGAAGAGATCAAGAAGAAGATCGATGCCCTGCAGCAGGATGCGGCGACGTCGTTCGATGCGGTGCACCGGATCACCGCCGCGATCGACGCCATCAAGCCGGTGTTCGCGCATGTCAACGGCGCCGTCGCCGAGCAGAACGAAGTGACCGGCGAGATCGCACAGAACGCCGCATCGGCCTCCCAGTTCATCGTGTCGGTCGGCACGAGCAGCGCGGAAATCGACAGCGCAGCCAAGGAAGCCGAGACTCACGGCGAGAGCGTCGCGCAGGCCGGCAAGGCCGTGACGATGTTCGCCGAGAAGCTCAAGACGCGCTGTGCGGTGCTGCTGCGCCAGAACGAGGGCGAGGAACGGAAGGCCGAGCGGATGCCGTGCCGGCTTCAGATCGAGATCGCGGCGCGCCCCTCCCCGATCATGGCCGAAGTGCTCGAACTGTCGGTCGCCGGCGTGCTCATTGCCGGAGCCGGCGTGGACGCGATTCCTGTCAATCAGGGTTTGAAGGCGAAGCTGGAAAGCATCGGCGCGTGCGAGATCCGCGTCACCGGCCACACTTCAGGCGGCGCGCAGGCCGAGTTCGTGTCGGCCGACGCCATGCTGAAAGGCAAGATCGAGGACAAGGTCTGGAGCCTTCACGACGAGAATACCGAGTTCGTGACGCGGGCGATGGAAGCCGGCGACGCGATCACCAAGATTTTTGAAAATGCAGTCGCGCAGGGCGACATCACGCTCGAGGATCTGTTCGACGAAAACTACGTCAAGATCGAGGGTACCGATCCGGTGCAGTATCGGACACGTTTCCTCGACTGGGCGGATCGCGCGCTTCCGGAATTTCAGAACACGATCCTCGGGCACGACGCGCGGGCCGCGTTCTGCGCTGCGATCGACCGCAACGGCTATCTGCCGGTGCACAACAAGCTCTATTCCCAGCCGCAGCGCCCGGGCGACACCGCCTGGAACACCGCGAATTCCCGCAACCGCCGCATCTTCAACGACGCTGCTGGTCTCGCTGCGGGCCGCAACACCCGCTCCTATCTGATCCAGAGCTACGCCCGCGATATGGGCAACGGCAAAACCGTGATGATGCGCGAGATCGACGTGCCGATCCGCGTCAAGGGACGGCACTGGGGCGGTTTCAGAACGGCTTACAGTATCTGAATTACCAGAAATCCGGCACGGCACGGTCCAGCATCGGGCCTATGCGCACCGGGGCCACGCGCGTTGCAAGACCCGTCGCGTCGTCGGTCTCCACCGCGACGCCGCTGAGCGTCGCAACACCGTCCGCAGGCTCGAAGCGCCCCGCCGGATAGCCGCGCAGAAATCGCCCGAGCGGTTCTTCGCGGTCCATTCCGATGATGGATTGATAATCGCCGGTCATGCCGGCATCTGTCATGTAGGCCGTACCCGCGGGAAGAATCCGGTGATCCGATGTCGGCACATGAGTGTGCGTGCCGACCACGAGACTGGCGCGGCCGTCGCAATAATAACCGATCGCCTGCTTTTCGCTCGACGCTTCCGCATGGAAATCAACCACCACCGCGTCGGCGGCTTCACGCAACGGGCACGCGTTCAGTTCGCGATCGATGATGGCGAACGGATCGTCGAACGGCTGCATGAAGATGCGGCCGATGCCGTTGATGACAAGCGCGCGCTTGCCGGTCTTGGTGTCGACGAGAGCCGCGCCCCGGCCCGGCGTACCCGGCGGAAAATTCGCTGGCCGGATCAGGCGCGGCGCGCGGTCGATGAAAACCAGCGCCTCACGCTGATCCCACGAATGGTTGCCGAGCGTGATCGCGTCCGCGCCGGCCTCCAGCAATTCGTGATAGATCGCCTCGGTGATGCCGAAGCCGCCGGCGGCGTTCTCGCCATTCACCACGACAAGATCGAGTGTCCAGTCGCGAATGAGACCCGGAAGGATTTCCGCCACGGCCACGCGGCCGCTGCGCCCCACCACATCGCCGACAAACAGAATTCTCAATTACAATCTCCGCAGATCGATCAGTTCGCGTTCGGTTAGCACACAATCGAGCTGTTCGTCGTGGGGCAGCGCGGGAACGACTTCAATTTCCTGCACCGCAAAAGCGACGCCTACGACGGTAATTTTCTTGATGGTACGCAGGTCCTGCAAGGTGCGGTCGTAATAACCACGGCCGTAGCCGATGCGGTGACCGACACGGTCGAAGGCAGCCAGCGGCACCAGCACAATGTCGGGATCGACCTCGGGCGCGTCGGAGGACGGTTCGAAAATTCCATACTGTCCGCGCACCAATCCCTCGTCCGGCTGCCAGGCGCGAAAGATCAGGGCGTGATCGCGCGCGATGATCACCGGCAGCGCCAGCGCGGCACCCTTGTCCGCAAGCGCGCGCATCAGTGGAAACGGATCGAGTTCGCTGTTGATCGGCGAATAACCCGCGACGATGGCGCCGCGCGGCAGCTCGACCGGCAGGCTCGCCGCGGCGATGACCTCTGCCGCGTCGACGCGCTGCTCGACGTTCAACGCGTCACGCCGTGCCAGTGCGCGACCACGAAGTTCAGTCTTCAGATTTTGCGAGGAGTCGGCTTCCATCCACCACCGAATTCTTGATTCTTGTCACCTCTCCCATTGCAGCGAGAGGTCGGAGGCGAAAACAAAAGTGCGAAGCCACGATGGCCGTTGAAGCACTCGATCCCGGAGCACCTACGAAAGTAGGTGGGCACCATATGACCGGATCCACGGACCCGGCCAGGGACAGTTCCCTGAAGGATCGATAAGGCCCCGGGGATATTATGGCTTCTGACGCGCGACGCAGCCTCGCCTGACCAATGTAGTCACGATCACGGCAGAGCGCCAGCGGCGCTGCCCTCAATCGTCAGCCGATCGCGATTCCATTGCGGGCCGGACGGTTCAGCGCCTGCGTCATCTTTTCGATGCGGTCCGAGGCCGAATTCAGCGCATTGGCCACCGCCGACTGGGTCGCCCGTGCCCGGTCCGCGGCCACAACGCGAACGTCACGCAGCGCGTTGAGTTCCTCCTCGAGGGCGCGGATACGTTGTCCGGCATCGACGAGCTCGTCGGCGACCGTCAGGGCCGCCATCACGGTGAGGCGCTGGTCGCCGATTTCGCCGAACTTGCCGCGCAGGCTGGCGATACGGGCTTCCAGGCTTTCCGCAAGCCGCAGCAAGCGGTTCTCCTGCCCGGCCTCGCAGGCCATCCGGTATTGCCGGCCGTTGATGTTGACGTTGATGTGGCTCATGACAATTTTCTCATGGCGATTCTCCCGAATCGATCACGGAGCGGATGGTGTCGATGGCGACGTCGAGCCGCTCCGCGATCTCGCGATTGGTCCGCTCCAGCGCGCGCGAGCGCACCAGCGTTCCATCGAGTTCGTTGGCAAGCCGCGAACGGTCCGCGCCCAGCGCCTGAATCCGCGCGCCCAGTTCGTCGTCGGCGCGGTCGGCGTCCCGCCGCCGCTCCACAGCACTTTCAAGCGCATCAAGGGCCGCCGCCAGCCGCCGCGTGGCAAGCTCGATATCGCTCGACCCCGCGGGCGCGGGCTCTGGATTGGCGAAACCGTTAGCACTGCGATCGGTCATCACGGAACGAGAGCCCTTTGCATCTGGCCCGGCATCCCAAATTAAGGCGAACCGGCAAGCATTTAGCCGGATAAATTTACGACCCGGGAGAGCCGCGCGCAACGCTGGCCGCGAGCTATGCACACAAAGCGAAAACTCACACTGGAAAGACCGGAATGCCCTTGGACTCAAGGGTTTCGCGATGCTATCCACCCGTTGAAAGCATCCCCGGCCGTGGCATTTTTGAGACATGCGGCCACTTCCCACACCGAATGTCAGGCGGACCTCCATGACTGTGCGTGTCGATCCTTCCCGTATGGCTAATGCGATTCGCGCGCTTGCCATGGACGCCGTCGAAAAAGCGAAGTCGGGCCACCCCGGCCTGCCGATGGGCGCGGCCGATGTCGCGACCGTTCTGTTTACGCAGTTCCTGAAATTTGACGCCAGCGACCCGACATGGCCGGACCGCGACCGCTTCGTGCTGTCCGCCGGTCACGGCTCTATGCTGCTGTATGCGCTGCTGTATCTCACCGGCAATTCGTCGATGACCATCGAGCAGATCAAGAATTTTCGTCAGCTTGGATCGCTGACACCGGGGCATCCCGAGAATTTCATCACGCCGGGCATCGAGACCACCACCGGTCCGCTCGGACAGGGCATCGCCACCGCCGTCGGCATGGCGCTGGCGGAACGCCATATGGCGGCGGAATTCGGCGGCGACATCGTCGACCACCGTACCTACGTGCTCGCCTCGGACGGCGACCTGATGGAAGGCATCAGCCAGGAAGCCATCGCGTTCGCCGGACATCTCAAGCTCAATAGGCTGATCGTGCTGTTCGACGACAACGGCATTTCCATCGACGGCGCGATCTCGCTGTCGGATTCGGTCGATCAGGTGAAGCGTTTCGAATCGGCCGGATGGGCCGCTGAGCGCGTCGACGGCCACGATCCGAAAGCGATTGCGGACGCGCTGACCCGCGCACAAAAGTCCGACCGTCCAAGCATGATCGCCTGCAAGACCACGATCGGTTTCGGTGCGCCGAACAAGGCGGGCTCGGAGAAATCCCACGGATCGCCGCTCGGCGCAGATGAAATCGCCGGCGCGCGCAAGAACCTGAAGTGGGATTCGGCACCGTTCGAAATTCCACAGGACATCCTCGACGCCTGGCGCGCGGCCGGATCGCGCGGCAAGGCCGCGCACGACGCGTGGACCAGGACCATTGCCGCGAAAGACGCCGCCGCACGCGCCGAGTTCGAGCGCCGCACCAAAGGCGAACTCCCCACGAAGGCGCTCGCCGATGCGGTGGCCAGGATGAAGGCGTCGCTCGCAGCCACGCCGAAGGACATCGCCACCCGCACCGCGTCCGAACAATCGCTGGAAGTGCTGTGCGCGGCAGTTCCGGAGATGATTGGCGGCTCGGCGGACCTCACCGGCTCCAACAACACCCGCGTCAAGGGCATGGTCGCGATCTCCGCCAACAATTACGGCGGCCGCTACGTCAACTATGGCATCCGCGAACACGGCATGGCGGCGGCGATGAACGGCATGGCGTTGCACGGCGGCCTGATCCCGTATTCCGGCACATTCCTGGTGTTCTCGGACTACCTGCGCCCGGCGCTGCGGCTGTCCGCGCTGATGGGTGAGCGGGTGATCCATGTGCTCACCCACGATTCGATCGGATTGGGCGAAGACGGCCCGACCCATCAGCCGGTCGAGCATGTGGCGGCGCTGCGCGCGATCCCGAACTGCAACGTTTTCCGGCCCTGCGACACCGTCGAGACGCTGGAATGCTGGCAGCTCGCGCTTGAGGCCAAAGACCGTCCGAGCGTGCTGGCGCTGACTCGCCAGAACCTGCCGCAGCTTCGCTTGGCGAACGACGCCGACAACAAGTGCGCCGCCGGCGCCTATGAAATCTCCAAGGCCGATGGCGAGGCGAAAGTCTCGATCTTCGCGTCCGGTTCGGAAGTCTCGCTGGCGGTCGAAGCGCAGAAGCTGCTGGCCGCGCGCGGCATTCCGACGCGGGTGGTCTCGGTGCCCTGCATGGACCTGCTGCTGGAACTGCCGAAAGCCCAGAAGGACGCCATCATCGGCAAGGCCCCGGTGAAAATCGGCGTCGAGGCGGCGATCCGGCAGGGCTGGGATGCGGTCATCGGTTCGGACGGCGTCTTCGTGGGCATGGACGGATTCGGCGCCAGCGCCCCGTACAAGGACCTGTACAGGCATTTCGGGATCACCGCCGAGGCCATCGCTGAAGCCGCGCAGACTTCCCTGAAGACCAGATAACCCTGCTGGAACATTCAGGATTCAAGTGATTGCATCGTGGCGCTATTCGGGGCAAAAACCGCCTCGAAAATCGTCATTTCCGACCTATCGAGGAGAACTTGAATGGCAGTCCGTGTCGCGATCAATGGATTTGGCCGTATCGGCCGCAACATCTTGCGCGCCATCCATGAATCGAAGCGCACGGACATCCAGGTCGTCGCCATCAACGACCTCGGCCCGGTCGAGACCAACGCCCACCTGCTCCGCTACGATTCCGTACACGGCCGTTTTCCCGGCACCGTGACCGTCGACGGCGATTCGATCGATCTCGGCAACGGCAAGATCAAGGTCACCGCGGTGCGTGATCCGGCGACGCTGCCCTGGAAGGACCTCGGCATCGACATCGCGATGGAATGCACCGGCATCTTCAGCGCCAAGGCCAAGGCGTCGGCGCATCTGACCGCGGGCGCCAAGCGCGTGCTGGTCTCCGCCCCGTCTGACGGCGCGGACGCGACCATCGTCTACGGCGTCAACCACGACAAGCTCGCCAAGGATCACCTCGTCGTCTCCAACGGATCCTGCACCACCAACTGCCTCGCGCCGGTGGTGAAGGTGCTGAACGATACCGTCGGCATCGAGACCGGCTTCATGACCACGATCCACGCCTATACCGGCGACCAGCCGACCCTCGACACCATGCACAGCGATCTCTATCGCGGCCGCGCCGCCGCGCTGTCGATGATCCCGACCTCGACCGGCGCTGCCAAGGCCATCGGCCTCGTGCTGCCCGAGCTTCAGGGCAAGCTCGATGGCGTCGCGATCCGCGTGCCGACGCCGAACGTCTCCGTGATCGATCTCAAGATCGTCGCCAAGAAGGCGACCACCAAGGAAGAGATCAACGACGCGATCAAGCGCGCCGCGCAGCAGGAACTGAAGGGCATCCTCTCCTTCACCAACGATCCGAACGTCTCGATCGATTTCAACCACGATCCGAGTTCATCGACCTTCGCCATGGACCAGACCAAGGTGCAGGGCGGAACGCTGGTGCGCGTGCTGTCGTGGTACGACAACGAGTGGGGCTTCTCGAACCGCATGGCCGACACCGCCGCGGCGATGAGCAAGCTGATCTGATCTCACCGGCCCTCGCCGCAACCCGTAGTCGCAACGAGTCCTGATGTCCGGATTTCGCACCCTCGATGATGTCGACGTGAAGGGAAAGCGCGTGCTGCTGCGCGTCGACCTCAACGTGCCGATGGACAACGGCCGCGTGTCCGACACCACGCGGCTGCAACGCATCGCCAAGACCATCATCGAACTGTCGGAAGCCGGCGGCCGGGTCGTGATCCTCGCGCATTTCGGCCGGCCGAAGGGACCCGACCCGAAGGAATCGCTGAAGCCGGTCGCGACCGCGCTCGGCTATGTGGTGCTGCGTCATGTCGAGTTCGTGCCGGATTGCGTCGGCGAGGTTGCCGAGAAGGCCGTTGCGGCGATGAAGAACGGCGAGATCGTCTGCCTCGAGAACACCCGCTTCCACGCGGGCGAAGAAAAGAACGATCCCGCCTTCGTCGCGCAGCTCGCGAAGCTCGGCGACATCTGGGTCAACGACGCGTTCTCCTGCGCGCATCGCGCCCACGCATCGACCGAAGGACTCGGCCATGTGCTGCCCGGTTATGCCGGCCGCACCATGGAAGCCGAACTCGACGCGCTCGGCAAAGCGCTGGACGAGCCGGTGCATCCGGTGATCGCCATCGTCGGCGGCTCGAAAGTCTCCACCAAGATCGATCTTCTCGAAAATCTTGTCAGCAAGGTCGATGCGCTGGTGATCGGCGGCGGAATGGCCAACACCTTCCTGCACGCGCAGGGCATCGATGTCGGCAAATCGCTCTGCGAGAAGGACCTCGCCACCACGGCGCTGCGCATTCTCGTCAAGGCGAACTCCACCAATTGCGCGATCATCCTGCCCGTCGATGCCGTGGTCGCCGAAAAATTCGAAGCCAATGCACCTTCACGTGCCTGCGCGCTCGACGCCATTCCGGCCGACGGCATGATCCTCGATGTCGGACCGCAATCGATCAAGCGGATCGATGCCGCGATCGACGAGGCCGCGACGCTGGTATGGAACGGGCCGCTCGGCGCGTTCGAAATGTCACCATTCGACCGTGGTACGGTCCAGGTCGCCAAGTATGCCGCAGCCCGCACCAAGGCCGGCAAGCTGGTGTCCGTCGCCGGCGGCGGCGATACCGTTGCGGCGTTGAACCACGCTGGCGTGGGACGGGATTTCACCTACGTTTCAACCGCTGGCGGCGCATTTCTTGAGTGGATGGAAGGGAAACCTTTGCCCGGCGTCGAGGTTCTTAGAGTACGCTAATTTTCAACGGATCTGGCGCCCTCGGCGCTGCCTTCAATAACGCGGAGAACAAGCACTCATGGCTCGCATTACGTTGCGTCAATTGCTGGATCATGCTGCTGAGAACGACTACGGCGTGCCGGCGTTCAACATCAACAACATGGAACAGGCGCTGGCCATCATGGAAGCCGCAAGCTCCGTGGATGCGCCTGTCATCATTCAGGCGTCGCGCGGCGCACGCTCCTACGCCAATGACGTGATGCTCAAGCACATGATGGACGCAGTGACGGAAATCCATCCGCAGATTCCGGTCTGCGTGCATCTCGATCACGGCAACGAACCCGCCACCTGCATGACCGCGATCCAGGCCGGCTTCACCTCGGTGATGATGGACGGCTCGCTGAAGGCCGACGGCAAGACGCCCGGCGACTGGGACTACAACGTCGGCGTGACCAAGACCGTCACCGACATGGCCCACCTCGGCGGCATTTCGGTGGAAGGCGAACTCGGTGTGCTCGGCTCGCTTGAAAGCGGCGAGGGCGAGAAGGAAGACGGCCACGGTTTCGAGGGCAAGCTTTCGCACGACCAGCTTCTCACCAATCCCGACGAGGCCGTGAAATTCGTCAAGGAAACCCAGGTCGATGCGCTCGCGATCGCCATGGGCACGTCGCACGGCGCCTACAAGTTCACCCGCAAGCCCGATGGCGACATCCTCGCCATGAACGTCATCGAGGAAATTCACCGCAAGCTGCCGAACACCCATCTTGTGATGCACGGCTCCTCGTCGGTGCCGCAGGACTTGCAGGAGATCATCAACAAGTTCGGCGGCCAGATGAAGCCGACCTGGGGCGTGCCGGTGTCGGAAATCCAGCGTGGCATCAAGCACGGCGTGCGCAAGATCAACATCGACACCGACAACCGCATGGCCATGACCGGGCAGATCCGCAAGATTCTCTCCGAGAACCCGAGCGAATTCGACCCGCGCAAGTATCTGAAGCCTGCGATGGAAGCGATGACCAAGCTCTGCAAAGCGCGCCTGCAGGAATTCAATACCGCAGGTCAGGCCAGCAAGATCAAGAAGGTGCTGACCACCGCCCAGATGGCGCAGCGCTACGCCAAGGGCGAGCTCGCCGCAAAGATCGCGTAAATATTCCATCGACAGGGCGGGACTTAAATCCCGCCCCTTTTTTGGCCGCAGTCCGGGGGCATCACACCGCCATCATGGCCACAAAACCTGTCCCGCCGCGCCCCGCGCCTCGGCTGTATCTGGCGACGCCGCTGGTCACCGATCCAGCGCAGCTTGCGCCGCATTTGCCCGCGCTGCTGGCCGCGGCCGATGTCGCCGCCGTTTTGCTGAAACTCGCCTCCACCGACGAGCGCGGCCTGATCCAGCGCGTCAAAGCCATCGTGCCTGTGGTCCAGAAGGCCGGCGCGGCGCTGCTGCTCGACGGACATTTCGAACTGGTCGCACGTTCCGGCGCAGATGGCGCGAACATCTCCGGCATCGAGGCGATGCAGGAAGCCATGCCAGCCCTAAAGCCCGATCGCATCATCGGCGTCGGCGGTCTCGTCACACGCCACGACGCCATGACGGCCGGCGAAGCCGGCGCCGACTACGTGCTGTTCGGCGAGCCCGATGCGCACGGCGAACGGCCGTCGCCGGACGCGATCTTCGAACGTCTGCAATGGTGGGCGGAAGTGTTCGAGCCGCCCTGCGTCGGCTTTGCGGCGACGCTGGACGAGGCACATCTGTTCGCGTCGGCGGGCGCGGATTTCGTTCTGGTCGGCGATGCCATCTGGCAGGATTCGCGCGGCCCCGAAGCGGCGCTGCGCGATGCCAGCGACGCCGTCGCGCAAGGCTTCGCGACCGCTTTCGCCACGACGGTCAAAGAGGGATAGACCGCGATGACCGCGCCTCGCCGTGCCACGCCGTTCGCAGCCGCTCATGCAGGATTTCTTGCATCGGTCGTCGCCGGTGTGATCGCATTTTCCGCGAGTGCGTTGGCGCAGGCGCCGAATCCTTTTCCGACACCGATCCAACCTTCCGAGAAACCTCCTGCCGCAAAATCTGCCGCGCCGAAGAAGGCGCCGAAAGCAGCGCCTGCGCCGTCCGCGCAGAAAAAATCCGAACCCGCGAAGACCGTAGCGCCGCCGGCTGCACCTGCACCCGCCCCGGACGATCCGAATATCGACCTCGCTTATGGTGCCTATCAGCAGGGGCTCTATCGCACAGCCTTCAACATCGCATTGAAGCGCGCGCAGGAAATCAGCGATCCCAAATCGATGACCCTGCTGGGTGAACTCTATTCCAACGCGCTCGGCATCAAGCGCGACGACGTTAAAGCCGCGGAATGGTACAAGCAGGCCGCGGATCGCGGCGACCGCGAAGCGATGTTCGCGCTCGGCATGATGAAGATCGCCGGACGTCCCGCTCCGCCAAATCGGGAAGAAGGCGCGCGGCTGCTCGCGTCATCCGCCAAACTCGGCAAGCCGGCTGCTGCCTACAATCTCGGCCTTCTGTATCTTGAGGGCCAGATCTTCCCGCAGGACATCAAGCGCGCCGCCGAACTGTTCCGCCAGGCTGCCAACGGCGGCAACCCGGAAGCGCAATACGCACTCGCGACCTTCTACAAGGAAGGCCGCGGGGTGGAGAAAAATGTCGTCGAAGCCGCAAAGCTGATGCGCGCGGCTGCGCTGGCCGACAATCTGGACGCAGAAGTCGAGTATGCCATCGCGCTCTACAACGGCACCGGCACCACCAAGGATATCCCTGCCGCGATTGCGCTGCTGAACCGGGCCGCGCGGCACAACAGTCCGATCGCGCAAAACCGCCTCGCGCGAATTCTGGTCGAAGGTCTCGGCGTTCCCGTGGACAAGGTCCAGGGTTTCAAATGGCATCTGATCGCCAAGACCGCCGGCAAAAGCGATCCCGACCTCGATGCTCAGTTCGCCCAGCTTCCTCCGATCGACAAGGCAAAAGCCGAAGACCTCGCCAGAAAGTGGTTTGGCACGAAATAAGCGAGTTCGCTCGAAAATGATCCAAATGTTGTCGGAGTGCGTATTCTGACAACAAAACCGGTGCCGCGTTCGGGCATACGCGCCAAGCGCAGCCGTTATCACCCTTGACGTTCCTGCGCTTTGACGCCAAGCATCCGCAAGGCATCATTCCCTCATCCCGATCCGGTTTCGACCGATCTTTTCAAGCCGAAACGATGATTCATTCAGCGCTTATCAACGTCATGGTCAAAGCCGCGCGCCGCGCGGGCCGCAGCCTCAATCGCGATCTCGGCGAGATCGAGAACCTTCAGGTCTCGCTGAAGGGGCCGGCCAACTTTGTGTCTCTTGCCGACAAGCGCGCGGAGCAGATGCTTTACGAGGACCTGACAAAGGCGCGACCCGGCTACGGCTTTCTCGGCGAGGAAGGCGGCACGCGCGAAGGCACCGACAAATCCAACACATGGATCGTCGATCCGCTCGACGGCACGACCAATTTCCTGCACGGCATTCCGCAATTCGCGATCTCGATCGGCCTTCAGCGCGAAGGCGTCATCATCGCCGGCGTGATCTACAATCCCGCCAATGATGAGCTCTACATGGCCGAGCGCGGCAAGGGTGCCTTCCTGAACGACCAGCGCCTTCGCGTCGCCGCTCGCAAACAACTCAACGAATGCGTGATCGCCTGCGGCCTGCCGCATATCGGGCGCGGCGACCACGAACTGTCACGGCGTGAGATGGCTGAGATGCAGCAGCGCGTCGCGGGCTTGCGGCGCTTCGGCGCGGCCTCGCTCGATCTCGCCTTTGTCGCGGCAGGCCGTCTCGACGGTTATTGGGAACGCAACCTGCAGCCCTGGGACATCGCCGCCGGACTGATCATGGTGCGCGAAGCCGGCGGCGTCGTCAGCGGCATCGAAGGCGGCGATACGGCGATGGCGACCGGCCACGTCGTCTGCGGCAACGAGACAATCCAACGCGAACTCGTGAAGATTTTGAAGCCGCTATAATCAACATTGTCATGGCCGGCCCTGTCCCGGCCATCGCTATACTTCAAGCCGCCTCGCCTTCGATGTAAACGCGCTGCGAATTCGACGCCGCGACAATCGCCGCATGAGGAAACTGCCGCGCCATCCAAAGCGACAGTGAGCTCCAGCCGCAACCCAGCTAGAGAACTGACGCCCTACTCCTTTGCAAAGGTAGCGTAGCGCGGGGCCGTCAGTGATTTTTCGCCGTGCGCGCGGCGATATGTGAGCCAAGGCGCAGCCACCAGACGGTATCGACCCACCCCGAATTGCCGGCGCGCTGCTGCACCACCCGGGCAGCGGCCATCAGGATCGACTGCGCCCACGGCATTATGACCAGTGCGCTCAGGAAAAGCCCACGTCATGACCGTCCCCGCTCGAATTCTGTCACCTGAATGAGAAATACGAACAGGCCCGGCCTCAAGTGTCACACAGGAGGTTCCGCATGGGGGACAAACCGGGCTGGCATTTTTTTCCGGCCAACCCTGTGCCATATTGATCCCCGACGTTTTCCCGGAGAAGGATTGACCATCCACCATGGCGAAAAATCCCCCACCCAGAACCGCTGACGACATCAGCGCCACCAAGCTGTCGTCGCCCCGAATTTTTCTGGTCCGGATGCTGGTGTTCCTGATCCTGTGCGGATTGCTGGTCGTGGTGCTCTACAAACAGATCTGGCTGGCGTTCCTCGCCAATCCCGGTCTCAACGCGCTGATCGCCGGAGTTCTCGTCATCGGCATCATTCTGGCATTCAGGCAGGTGATCCGGCTCTATCCGGAAATTGCGTGGGTCAACAGTTTTCGCATCTCCGATCCGGGTCTCGCGGTGGATCGCCGCCCGACGCTGCTGGCGCCGATGGCCGCCATGCTGAGCCATCGCAGCGGCCGCATGAGCATCTCGCAGCAGACCATGCGGCATCTGCTCGACTCCATCGCTACGCGGCTTGACGAGGCGCGCGACCTGTCGCGCTACATGACGGGTCTTCTGGTGTTTCTCGGCCTGCTCGGCACGTTCTGGGGTCTGATCGAGACGGTCGGCTCGGTCGGCAAGGTGATCGAGGGGCTGAAAGTCGGCGGCGACGCCGGTTCGGTGTTCGACACGCTGAAGGAAGGTCTCGCCGCGCCACTCAGCGGCATGGGCATTTCGTTCTCGTCCTCGCTGTTCGGTCTTGCCGGCTCACTGATCCTCGGCTTTCTCGACCTGCAATCGAGCCAGGCGCAGAACCGCTTCTACACGGACCTTGAAGACTGGCTTGCGGAAACCGTGCAGGAATACGCCAGCGACGGCCAGACGGCTGGTACAGGCGGGGATTTCAACCCCGCGCTCGACCGGCTGCGCACCGCCGTCGAGGAAATGGGATCGAACCGCGCCTCCACCACGGCGATGGCGAATCTCGCGGAAGCCATTCAGGGCCTCGTGCATCACATGCGCACCGAGCAGCAGTTGATCCGTGAATGGGCCGATGGCCAGGGCGAGCAGAACAAGGAGATCAAGAGTCTCCTGGAACGCCTCGCACGTCAGCCCGAGAACAATTGATCCAAGGATAACAGCTCATGGCGCTTTCGCGATCCCGCCGCAGCGACCCGGGCTTCAACTACTGGCCGGGCTTCGTCGATGCGCTCTCGACACTGGTGCTGGCCATCGTATTCCTGCTGTCGGTATTTCTTGTCGTGCAGTTCTTCCTGTCGCAGGAAGTCACCGGCAAGGACAAGGCGCTGGAGCGGCTGAACGCGCAGATCGCGCAACTCAACGATCTTCTTTCGCTCGAAAAGCTCGGCAAGCTGAACCTCGACGAGCAACTGTCGCAGGTGCGCGCCGGACTCGCGTCGGCCGAAACCGAGCGCGACCGCGTGAAAGGGCTCTACGACGGACTGGCGGGCGCAGGCGCCAGCGCCGCAGGGCGCGCCACCGAACTCGGCAAGGCGCTGGACTCCGAAAAGCAGGTGTCCGCACGCGCGCTGGCCCAGATCGAGGTGCTGAACCAGCAGATCAGCGCGCTGCGCCGGCAACTCGCCGCTCTCGAAGAAGCGCTCGACCTCTCGGAGAAGCGCGACAAGGAATCGCAAGGCAAGATCGCCGATCTCGGCCAGCGGCTGAACGTGGCGCTGGCGCAGCGCGTGCAGGAACTGTCACGCTATCGTTCCGAATTTTTCGGACGGCTGCGCACCATTCTCGGCAACCGGCCGGACATCCGCGTCGTGGGTGACCGCTTCGTATTCCAGTCCGAAGTGTTCTTCGACACCGGGCAGGCGCTGCTGCTGCCCGAAGGCCGCGCCGAACTCGACAAGCTCGCGACGGCGCTGACCGATCTCGACAAGCAGATTCCGCCGGAGATCGCCTGGGTGCTGCGCGTGGACGGTCACACCGACGTGCGGCCGA
Organism: Afipia sp. GW821-FHT04G03; assembly: GCF_059419985.1. NCBI lineage: Bacteria > Pseudomonadati > Pseudomonadota > Alphaproteobacteria > Hyphomicrobiales > Nitrobacteraceae > Afipia > Afipia sp. GW821-FHT04G03. The sequence continues at coordinate 662,851 of NZ_JBWKSV010000004.1, forward strand.
TCGCGAGCCCGCAGTTCAAGTCGAACTGGGAGTTATCATCTGCACGCGCCATCTCGGTGGTGCAGTATCTGGTTTCGCTCGGCGTCCCGGCGCAACGCTTGGTCGCGGCGGGTTTCGCGGAATTTCAGCCGCTCGACCCCGAGAGGACCGAGGAAGCCTACAAGCGCAATCGCCGCATCGAACTGAAGCTCACCGAGCGATGAGCCTGATCGGGACATGAGCGCATCCTTCACGCTGCGGCCCTACAGCGCGAGCGACGAGGACGCAGCGATCAATCTGTGGTTTCGCACATGGACGAAGGCCTATCCCTCGATCGACTTCGCACAGCGGCTGGAAGGATGGCGCGCGCGATGGCGCGATGAGCTTGTGCCGGCCGCGCGGATCGTCGTCGCGGAACAAGGCCAGGCGATGATCGGCTTTGTCACCATCGATACAGCCGGCTATCTCGATCAGCTTGTGGTCGACCCGGATGCGTGGGGATCACATCTCGGCAACGCGCTGGTCGCCGAAGCCAAGTCGATGTCGCCGTCTGGAATCACCCTGCTCGTGAACACCGACAACGCGCGCGCGATCCGCTTCTATGAACGCAACGGCTTCGTTCACACCCACGACGACGTCAATCCGGTATCGGGACGGAAAGTCTATGGAATGGCGTGGAAGCCGTAACGTCGGCGCCTACACGCCCTCGAACTGCAATCGTGCAAGCCGCGCATAAAGGCCGTTGGCGGCGACCAGCGAGGCGTGGGTTCCCTGCTCGACGATGCGGCCGTTCTCCATCACCAGAATGCGGTCGCACGACAGCACGGTGGCGAGACGATGCGCGATCACCAGCGTGGTGCGGTGCTTCATTAATTCTTCCAGCGCGGTCTGCACCAGCGTTTCGCTCTCCGCGTCGAGTGACGACGTCGCTTCATCGAGCAGCAGCAGCGGCGCATCGCGCAGGATCGCACGCGCGATCGCAATGCGCTGGCGCTGACCGCCGGACAAGGTCACGCCGCGCTCGCCGAGTTGAGTATCGAAGCCCAGCGGCAAGCGCGAAATGAATTCGGTGGCGTGAGCGAGATCGGCAGCGCGCGCGACCTCGGCGTCGCTGGCATCGGGGCGGCCGAAACGGATATTTTCGCGGGCGCTGGTTGCGAACACCGCTGAATCCTGCGGCACCAGCGCGATGCGCGACCGCACGGCGGACGGATCGGCCTCGCGGACCGGCACGCCATCGACAGAAATCACGCCGCTCGCGGGATCGTAGAACCGCAGCAGCAGATGAAACAATGTGCTCTTGCCGGCGCCCGACGGTCCGACCACGGCGACTTTCTCGCCGGCCTTCACCGCAAACGACACGCCATCGACAGCAAGATGCTCAGGCCGCGTCGGATAGGAGAACCGCACATCGTCGAAGCTGACATCGCCGCGCGGCGGCATCGGCAGCGCGCGCGGGTTCGCAGGCGCGGCAATATCGGGCTTGATGCGCAGAATCTCGAACAGCCGCTCCGAAGCGCCGGAGGCTTGCGAAATTTCGCCCCACACCTGACTGAGTTCGCCGAGCGCGCCTGCGGCAAACGCCGCATAGAGAATGAACTGGCCAAGACGCCCTGCGCTGATCTGGTGCGTCAGCACGTCATGCGAGCCGATCCAGAGAATCGCGACCACGCTGGTGAAAATCAGGAAGATCACAATCGCGGTCAGGAACGCGCGCGCACGTGTCGAACTCCGCGCCGCGACATAGGCGCGCTCGACTTCCTTGCCGAACCGCGCTTCGGCCAGCCGCTCATTGGTAAAGGCCTGCAATGTACGCATCGCGCCGATCAGTTCGGACGCATAGGACGACGCATCCGCCAGCGTGTCCTGCGCACCGCGCGACAGCTTCTGCACGCGGCGTCCGAACGCCACCAGCGGCAGCACGATCAGCGGAATCACGGCCAGCACGAAACCGGACAATTTCGGACTGGTGATGACCATCATCGCGGACGCGCCAACGAACAGCACGAGATTACGCAGCGCGATCGAGACCGACGCCCCGACAGCGGATTTGATCTGCGTGGTGTCCGCGGTCAGGCGCGACACCAGTTCACCGCTGTGGGCGGTGTCGAAGAACGACGGCGACAGCGATGTCAGATGATTGAACACGTCACGCCGCAAATCGGCGACGATGCGTTCGCCGAGCGTGATGACGAGATAGTAACGCGACGCGCTCGCGGCCGCGAGCACCGCCACTACCGCGATCATCACCGCGAAGTAGCTGTTGATGAGCACGATGCCTTCGGGACTGAAGCCGAAATCGATCATGCGGCGCACGGCGAGCGGCACCACCAGCGTCGCCGCCGATGCGACGATCAGCGCGACCAGCGCTGCGAACGCCTGCCCGCGATAACGCGCCACGTAAGGCGCCAGCGCCATCAGGGGCCGCAGTTTCACGCCGCGGGACTTTTTCCGCGGTGTGCCGGGCGCATCCGGAGAACCGGGCCTGGACGCCTCGTCGGCGGCTGTCTCTTTGGCGGTCACGGGCTCGCGCGGCGGCGCAGACGGCAACCCCGGATTTTCAATACGTTCCACTGCACTCATAATTTCCGCCGCCCGGTTGCTCGCTGGCCCTCAAATAGGCCCCATGGAAGGCGCTGGCAAATGGCGTTGCGAGCTTGTTTCAGCGGCTATCCTGCGATATAGAGCGGCCAAATTCGTCCCGAACATCCCTGATCTGTGGGCGCGCGGCGCCAGAGGATTTGCCATGAAAGCCGAAATTCACCCGGATTATCATACAATTAAGGTCGTGATGACCGACGGGACCGAGTACCTGACCCGCTCGACCTATGGCAAGGAAGGCGACACGCTGAACCTCGACATTGACTCGAAGTCGCACCCGGCCTGGACCGGCGGAACCCAGCAGCTGCTGGACCGTGGCGGACGTGTTTCGCGCTTCCAGAAGAAGTTTTCGGGCTTCCTCAAGAAGGACTGATCCTTCTTCAGAGCCACCTATAAAAAAACGCCCCGGTCAAAGCCGGGGCGTTTTTCGTTTTGAGCCTCGCCAAATTTACCGCTCGAACGCGGCCTTCAGCATGTTCATCTGCGGTACGAGCGGATTGCCGATCGTGACGCGATCGCTGGCCGGCGTATGGATCGTGACGTCGAGCCGGCGCACCTTCGCCTGCAGCGTCATCGAGCGCGCTACCAGTTCCTGCAAGCGCGCGGGCAATTTCTCAAGCATCTCGTCCGGACAAGGATCGGCTGCGGTCAGCTTGACCTTGGTCTTTTCACGATTGGCCTGGTTCAGCGTCATCTCGCCTTCCTTGACGGCGCGATGCAGCAGCAGCCATGACGCCAATTGCATGAGACGCGTCGTCAGCCGCATGCTCTCTGTGGCGTAACTCAGGCTGACCGAGCGCTCGAGCGCCTTGGCCTCTGTGCGGCCCGGACCGTCCAGATAGGCCGCGGTCTCCTCCACCAGATCCATGCCTTCCCGGAACAAGGTCCCGAAGGCAGGTGAATTGGTGATCCTCTCGCTGAGAAGAACGAGATCGGCTTCGGCCTGATCGGACATGGTTAACGCCTCACGCGGTTACGCTGGTTTTTTTATGATGAACAAATCATTGCGCGCCCGCGGCGGGGAGTCCAGCCGCGCGGCGTAACAATGAGGAGATATGGTTTCCAGCGCCATGCCGCGCGAGCCGAAACGCGCGACGCAAAAAAAGAGCCGCGGTTTCCCGCGGCTTTTGAAAGTTGATAACAGGGAGGCGTCAAACAGAGTGGACAGGAGCCACTCGGTGTCCAAACAAGGACAATCCCAGTCATAAACCCGAAAGCTTAATACCCCGTAAATGAACGATTTCCTTTACGGTTCCTTTGCGATTGAGCGGAACCACACCGCTCGTTCACGATTTGAAGAAGGCGTTGGCGGCGTCCCGGCTGGCGCGCTTTTTCGCGGCATCGGCTTCCAGCCGCTCGATCTCCGACGCGAGCATTGCAATGCGGTCTTCGACGTCGCCGACGGAAAGCAGCGACAAATCCTGCCCGATCTCGTGGCTGATTTTCTTGCGCGGTTTGTCGTCATCCTCAGCCGCCATGCTTCCCTCCCGTCGTTCGCCCGATTATAGCTGCCTGCATCTTTCCCTTCCCGCCCCACCGCTGCAAGGACACATCATGGACAAGCTTCCCGCACAGATGACCGTCATCGGTATCACCAAGCCCGGCGGGCCCGAGGTGCTTGTGCCCGAACAGCGGCCGGTGCCGAAGCCGGGACCGAACGAAATCCTGATCAAGGTTGCGGCCGCCGGCGTTAACCGTCCCGACGTGTTGCAGCGCATGGGGCACTATCCCGTTCCGCCCGGCGCCAGCGATCTTCCGGGCCTTGAGGTCGCGGGCGAAGTGATCGCGCTCGGCGACGGCGTCACCAAGCGCAAGATCGGCGAGCAGGTGATGTCGCTCGTCGCCGGCGGCGGCTACGCCGAATACTGTCTCACCCACGAAACCCACGCCATGTCGGTGCCGAAAGGCCTCTCGCTGAAAGAGGCCGGCGCGATCCCCGAAACCCTGATGACGGTCTGGCACAACGTGTTCGAGCGCGGCGGATTGCAGCCCGGCGAGACGCTGCTGATTCACGGCGGCTCATCCGGCATCGGCACCATGGCGATCCAGATGGCGAAAGCGCACGGCGCGAAAGTGTTCGTCACCGTCGGCGCGCAGGACAAGGTCGATGCGTGTCTCAAGCTCGGCGCAGATGCGGCGATCAACTACAAGACCGAGGACTTCGTTGCCAAAACCAAGGAGCTGACAGCCGGCGCGGGCGTCAACGTCATCCTCGACATGGTCGGCGGAGACTACATCGACCGCAACTATGACGCGGCCGCGGTCGAAGGCCGGATTGTCCAGATCGCGTTCCTCGGCGGCCCCAAGGCCACACCGAACTTCAGCAAGCTGATGATGAAGCGGCTGCACCATACCGGTTCAACGCTGCGGCCCCGCACCGTGGCTGATAAGGCCGCGATGGTGAGCGCCATCGAGGCAAAGGCGATGCCCTGGCTGGCGGACGGACGGGTCAAGCCCTTGATGGACAGCAGCTTCCCGCTGAAAGACGCCGCAAAAGCCCATGCGCGGATGGAATCCAGCCAACATATTGGCAAAATTGTGCTCACCGTTTAGGGCTGGGAAACCGCTCGAAACCCTTTGATTTGCTTCATATTTGTGGCATTTATCGCGTTCGTATCGGCGGGCCGTTCGCGGCCCGCTGCCTTCAACGCGGAGAGCTGACTTTGCGCTCGATCAGAGGCTTCGCGCTGCCAGTGTTCCACATCCGAAGTTCGCTTCGTGTCGCAGCGCTCTCGTTCCTGCTGAGCTTGGTGATATGCGCTTTCGCGCAGCCGTCACGTGCGCTCGATGCGATCAGCGTGCGCAGTGACGCGCCTGCGATCGATCTCACCGGCATCCTTGAATTCCAGCGCAGCGACACCGACCGCATCCAGGTGTCGACCGCGCCCGGCACCGACGGCATCGTCCGCCGCATCGAGGTGCGCGCGCGCGAAGGCGGCCAGAACTGGATCGTGTTCGCGCTGACCAATAACACCGACGATCAGCTGGATCGCCTGATCGTCGTGCCGCATTACCGCATCGTGTCGTCGGGACTGTTGTGGCCCGATCTTGGCCTCTCGCGCATCGCGACCATCACGCCATCGACCGGGGACCGGCCGGAACGTCAGGACAGCGCCACCGCCGACATCTTCCGCATCACACTCGATCCCGGCGCTGTCATCACCTTCGTCGCCGAACTGCGCACCGACAAGATTCCGCAGCTCTATCTCTGGGAGCCGGAAGCCTACAAGGACAAGGTCAACTCGTTCACGCTGTATCAGGGCATCGTCATCGGCATTTCCGGATTGCTGGCGCTGGTGCTGACCATCCTGTTCGTGGTCAAGGGCAGCATCATGTTCCCGGCCGCCGCGGCGCTTGCCTGGGCGGTGCTGGTCTATATCGGCGTCGATTTCGGATTCTGGGGCAAGGTGTTCGACATGTCGGCCGGCTCGGAGCGCGTGTGGCGCGCGTCGGGCGAGGCGATGCTGGCCGCGACGCTGCTGGTATTTTTGTTTGCCTATCTCAACCTGTCGCGATGGCATGTGCGCTACTCGCATATCACCATGGGCTGGCTGGTGTTCCTCGGCGCGCTGGTGGCGCTCGCCTTGTTCGATCCCGCCGTGGCGTCCGGCATCGCGCGCATGTCGCTGGCGCTGATCGCGGTGTTTGGCTTTGCGCTGATCGTCTATCTCTCGACCCACGGTTTCGACCGCGCCGTGCTGCTGATCCCGACCTGGTTCCTTCTGGTGGTCTGGGTGATCGCGGCGGGCATGACCATCGCCGGCGGCGTGACCAACGACATCGTCGGACCGGCGCTGCTCGGCGGTCTGGTGCTGATCGTGATGCTGATCGGCTTCACGGTGATGCAACACGCTTTCGCAGGCGGCGGCGCCACCAACGGCATCGTCTCCGATGTCGAACGCCGCGCGCTGGCGCTGACAGGCTCCGGCGATCTGATCTGGGATTGGGACGTGTCGGCGGACAAGGTCTTCACCAGTCCCGAAACCGAAGTGCTGCTCGGCCTCAAACGCGGCACGCTGGAAGGCCCGGCCGCCAAGTGGCTCGAGGTGCTGCACCCGCTCGATCAGGATCGTTTCCGCGCGGCGCTCGACAGCGTGCTCGACCAGCGCCGCGGCCGTCTGGTGCAGGACTTCCGGCTGCGCACGCCCGATGGCCACTTCATGTGGTTCGCGCTCAAGGCGCGCCCGGTGGTCGGCTCCGACGGCGAAGTGTCCCGCGTCGTCGGCACGCTCACCGACGTCACCGAGAACAAGAATTCCGAGGAGCGGCTGCTCCACGATTCGGTCCACGACAATCTCACCGGCCTGCCGAACCGCCAGCTCTTCATCGATCGCCTGAGCGCCGTCTCGACCTTCGCCAAGACGACGCCGAACCTGCGCCCCACCGTGATGGTGATCGACCTCGACCGCTTCAAGCAGGTCAACGATTCCGTCGGCATCGCCGTCGGCGATTCGATCCTGCTAACGCTGGCGCGGCGGCTGGCGCGCATCCTCAAGCCGCAGGACACGCTGGCGCGCCTGGCCGGCGACCAGTTCGGCCTCATCCTCACCTCGGAACATGAGCCGGCGCGCATCACGGCCTTCGCGGAAACCATCCGCAAGACCATTCGCGCGCCGATCGCCTTCGACGGCCGCGAGATTTTCCTCACCGCATCGATCGGCCTCGCATTGAGCGATCCGCAGATCCCGTTGACCGAGGAAATCATCAAGGACGCCGAGCTGGCGATGTATCATTCCAAGCGCATCGGCGGCGACCGCATCGACGTCTACAAGCCCGCCATGCGCGCGCGCAAAACCGACCGTCTCGCGCTGGAAGCCGAACTGCGCCGCGCCATCGAGCGTGAGGAAATCACGATTCTCTACCAGCCCATCGTGCGGCTTGAAGATCGCACCATCGCGGGCTTCGAGGCTTTGGCGCGGTGGGATCATCCCAAGCTCGGGCGCATGTCGCCGTCGGAATTCATCTCGATCGCGGAAGAAATCGGCCTGATCGTCGAGCTCGGCCTGTTCGTGATGGACACCACCGCCAAGCAGCTTGCCATCTGGCAGCGCACGGTGCGCTCGCGCGAACCGATCTTCGCCAGCGTCAATGTCTCGTCACGCCAGTTGCTGCGCCACGACCTGATCCACGACGTGCGCGGTGTAATGTCACGTTCCGCGGTCGCGCGCGGTTCGCTCAAGCTGGAACTGACGGAATCCCTCGTGATGGAAAATCCGGAACACGCAGCGCAGATGCTGCACCGGATCAAAGAACTCGGTGTCGGCCTGTCGCTGGACGATTTCGGCACCGGCCACTCGTCGCTCGCCTACCTGCAGCGCTTTCCGTTCGACACCATCAAGATCGACCAGTCCTTTGTGCGCACCACCGGACGCGGCGCGCGGCCAGTGCTGCTCAAGTCGATCGTCGCACTGGCGCACGATCTCAACATGGAAGTGGTCGCGGAAGGCGCGGAAACCGATTCCGACGCCGTCGAACTGTTTCAACTGGGCTGCGAATATGCCCAAGGCTTCGCCTTCGGCGAACCGATGGATGCCGACGCCACGATACGGCTGCTGACCGGCGAGCAGGTCCCGCAGCCGCGTAACCGCCGGCAGACCGCACGCAACATCACGACGCCCGCACCGGCGGCAGCGCCTGCTGCTGCGCCCGGACCGGAAACGGCGTGAGGCTGGTGCATCCGCGTCATTCCGGGGCGCGAGTGAAACAAGCGAACCCGGTATCCAGCGCAACCAAATCACGTCAATGCTGATGAAGATTCCGGGCCCGCGCAAAGAGCGCGTCCCGGAATGACGAAATGTCGGGTCAGACTCTAAGCGTGGCCGGCTTCGTTCGACAGCATCGCCAGATCGATGCCGATCTTGTCCAGCGCGCGCTGATACTTGTCCTCGGCGTCGCGCCCGAAAATCAGGTCGGGATCGGCCGGACAATGCAGCCAGCCGTTGTGCTGGATCTCGCTCTCCAACTGACCCGGCGCCCAGCCGGCATAACCCAGCGCCAGGATCGCGTGCTTGGGGCCGGCACCGGCGGCGATGGCCTTGAGGATATCGAGCGTAGCGGTGAGGCAGATGCCGTCGTCGATCGGCAGCGTCGCGTCCTTGATGAAGAAGTCGCTCGAATGAAGCACGAAGCCGCGGCCAGTATCGACCGGCCCGCCTTTCATGACCTTCATGTCCTCGGCAAGCCCCGGCAGCTTGATCCGCTCGGCCTTGTTGATGATGTCGAGTTGAACCAGCAATTGCGGAAAGTCGATGCTGCCGGCTGGGCGATTGACGATAATGCCCATCGCACCTTCGGATGAATGGGCGCAAAGATAGATGACAGAGCGGGCAAAACGCTCGTCGTCCATCACCGGCATGGCAATCAGCAACTGGCCGTCGAGATAGCCCGCGCCCGACGTGTCGTCGTCGGCCCAATTCTGGCCCGCAGCAGGCTTTTCGGTCTTCTTGCGTGTGGCCATCATTCGCAAACGACTCTCATGCTGTTCGTCCATCCTGATATTGGGTGCGGATTCTGTCAATCAAGCGGTTCTGGCAGCGGCTTTCGGTCGCGAAAAAGACTGGATCACGGGCAATTCAGTAGTTCACAGGGACCCCGCCCTGTAAGGACATCTGATGGTCACCATGGTTCCCGTTCGCACAGCGTCCAGCATTGCCTTCGCTGCCATCGCCTGCCTCCTTTCGATCCATGCGCATGCGCAGGATGCGTCGCCGTGGATCAGGGACACCTATTCGGCGGTCCGGCTGATCGCAGGTTCGCGCAGCGGCAACGTGCTGCTCGGCGGCATCGGTTTCCAGATGGAGCCGGGCTGGAAAACCTACTGGCGCACGCCCGGAGATTCCGGCGTACCGCCGCGGATCGATTTCTCGAAATCCGACAATGTCGAATCCGTCACTATCCTCTGGCCCGTGCCGATGCAGTTTCCCGATGGCGCGGGAGGCATATCGTTCGGCTACCGCAATCAGGTTCTGTTGCCGCTGCGGATCATCGCAAAGAGTCCTGACAAGCCGGTGACGCTGCGTGCGGCAATCAGCTACGCAGTGTGCGAGAAACTCTGCATCCCGGTCGAAGCCGCGGCCGAACTCGCATTTCGCAGCGTGGCAAGCACCGAAGACAATGCCATCGCCGCGGCGCTGGAGACCGTGCCCAAGCCCGCGAAAGTCGGCGACGTCACGCCACTTTCCATCCGCGAGGTCCGTCGCGAGGACAAGCGTGTGCTGGTCGATGTCGTTGCGCAGGACGACAAGGCTCCGAGCGGCAAGGCTGCAAACGACAAGGCCGCGAACAAGGACATCGAATTGTTCGTCGAAGGCCCGACGCAGGATTGGGCGTTGCCGGTCCCCAAGCTGGTCAAGCGCGAAAGCGGCGGCGTGCAGCGTTTCGGCTTCGACCTCGACGGACTGCCGCCGGGCGCGAACGCCGAGGGCGCGGTGCTGAAATTGACGATCGCCGGACCGGGCAGCGCCTACGAGGTCACCACGGCGTTGCGATAGGCACGAAACAACCGGATCGCACCGCAACACGCGATCCGGCTCGACCCGTCGCAGTCGTTTTTCATTCGCAAATCCGGTTCCCACTTTCGCGAAAATCGCGCTAAAGACACTCGATCTATTTCCAAGGAGACGTAACGATGACCATCAAAGTTGGCGACAAGCTGCCCGAATCCAAATTTCGCGTCATGACCGCGGACGGCGTCCAGGTCAAAACCACCGACGACATTTTCAAGGGCAAGAAGGTCGCGCTGTTCGCCGTGCCCGGCGCCTACACCGGCACCTGCCACAAGATGCATATGCCGAGCATTTTCCTCAACGCCTATGCCCTCAAGGACAAGGGCGTCGACACCATCGCCGTCGTTTCGGTCAACGATGCGTTCGTCATGAACGCCTGGAAGCGCGACACCGACCAGCGCGACGAGGCGATTTTCCTCGCCGACGGCAACGCCGAATTCACCAAGGCGATCGGTATGGAGCTCGACGCATCGGGCAACGGCCTTGGCATCCGCTCGAAGCGTTATTCGATGCTGGTGGAAGACGGCAAGGTGACGAAGTTCAATCTCGAAGCCGTTCCGAGCAAGGTTGAAGTCTCCGGCGGCGACACGCTGCTGTCGCAGCTTTGAGAGCTTCGCTTATCCACCAGACATAGAACATGCGAGATGTCGTCCCCGCGAAAGCGGGGACGACGCAGAGAAATACCCGCGCAGATCTCTACCGATTTTCCGCAAGCCCATCCCGTGCGAGCTGATCGGCGCGCTCGTTCTCGGCGTGACCGGCATGGCCCTTGATCCAGTGCCAGCGCACTTTATGCTGATGGAGCGCCGCATCGAGCCGCTGCCACAGATCGACATTCTTCACCGGCTTCTTGTCGGCGGTGCGCCACCCGTTGCGCTTCCAGTTGTGAATCCAGCTGGTGATGCCCTGCCGTACATATTGGCTGTCGGTGGTGAGATCTACCGATGCCGGCTTCTTCAGCGCTTCGAGCGCCGAGATCGCCGCCATCAATTCCATGCGGTTGTTGGTGGAGGGATTCTCGCCGCCCTTCAGTTCCTTCTCGACATCGCCGAAACGAAGGATCGCGCCCCAGCCGCCCGGCCCCGGATTTCCGGAGCAGGCGCCGTCGGTGAAGATAGTCACGTGCGGAAGTTTCGTGTCGCTCACGCGGCGAACCCTGAATGCTCGACGCCATAGTCGCTGATGCTTTTCACGCTCTGATGAAAGCGCAGCTTGCGGACATATTCGAGCGGGTCTTTCGGCTTGACCAGCGCGCCGGGCGGCACGTTGAGCCAGTCCACCAGCCGCGTCAGCAGGAAGCGGATCGACGCCCCCCGCGCCAGCAGCGGCAGCGCATCCTGCTCGGCGGGCGACAGTTTGCGCGCGCGCGTGTAGGCATTGAGGAAGGCGCGCGCCTTGGTGACGTTGAAGGAATGATCGATCTCGAAGCACCAGGCGTTAAGGCAGATCGCGACATCATAGGCCAGTGTGTCGTTGCAGGCGAAATAGAAGTCGATCAGTCCCGAGAGCTTTTCGCCGAGAAACAATGCGTTGTCCGGAAACAGATCGGCATGGATCACGCCCTGCGGCAGATCCTTCGGCCAGTGCCGTTCGAGATGATCGAGTTCGGCGGCGAGCAACGCGCGCAATCCGTGCTGCACGCTGTCGGCGCGCGCGGCAGCCTGATCGAACAATGGCCGCCAGCCGGTCACCGACAGCGCATTGGGACGCGACATCGCAAAATCCGCGCCCGCAAGATGCATCTTCGCGAGCGCCTCGCCCACGGCGGCGCAATGCGCAGCATTCGGCCTGCGCGGCCACACGCCTTCGAGGAAATCGATGATCGCGGCGGGCCGTCCCGCCAGCGTGCCCAGCGCCTCGCCTTTTGCATTCACCACCGGCTGCGGACAGGTGATGCCGTGTCTGGCCAGGTGCGCCATCAGGCCGAGGAAGAACGGCAGGTCCTTCACCGCGACGCGCTTCTCATACAGCGTCAGGAAGAAGTAACTCTTGCTGGTGTGCAGCAGGTAATTGGAATTCTCCACGCCTTCGGCGATGCCCTTGTAGGACAGCAGGTCGCCAATTCCGTAGGTCGAGAGGAAGTCCGCGAGCTCTTCGGCGGTGACGTCGGTGTAGACCGCCATCTAGTGACCCTATTCCGCTGCGTCGTTCCGCAGCGGGCGAGGCAGCGGGAAGAATTCGTTTTCCTGTGCGGCGGAAACGGTCTCGACGCTCAGCTTGTAGTGAGCGGCGAACGCATCCATGATTTCCTCGACGATGATTTCAGGCGCGGACGCGCCCGCCGTGATGCCGAGCGTCTTGATGCCTTCGAACTTCGACCAGTCGAGTTCGGACGCGCGCTGCACCAGCACGGACACCTTGCAGCCTTCGCGCTCGGCGACTTCACGCAGGCGCTGCGAGTTCGACGAGTTCGGCGAGCCGACCACGATCATGGCTTCGACCTGAGGTGCTACCTTCTTCACCGCAAGCTGGCGGTTGGTGGTGGCGTAGCAGATGTCTTCCTTGTGCGGGCCGTCGATGTCGGGGAAACGCTCCTTGAGCACGGCGACGATTTCCGCGGTGTCGTCGATCGACAGCGTGGTCTGGGTCACGAACGCAAGCTTGGACGCATCCTTGGGCTGGAAGGTGCGCGCCGCATCCATGGTCTCGATCAGGACGACCGCACCCTTCGGCAACTGGCCGAGCGTACCGACGACTTCGGGATGGCCGGCATGGCCGATCAGGATGATTTCGCGGCCGCGCTTGAAATGGATCGCCGCCTCGCGGTGAACCTTGGTCACCAGCGGGCAGGTCGCATCCAGCGTGAAGAAATTGCGCTTGTCGGCCTCGTTCGGAATGGCCTTCGGCACGCCATGGGCGGAAAACACCACCGGCGCGTCGGTCTGGGGGATTTCGTTCAGTTCCGCGACGAAAATCGCCCCTTTTTCGCGCAGGCTCTCCACCACATAGCGGTTATGCACGATTTCGTGACGGACATAGACCGGCGCGCCATAGAGCTTCAGCGCGCGTTCCACCGTGTCGATGGCCCGGACCACGCCGGCGCAGAACCCCCGCGGGGAACAAAGCACGACGGAAAGCAGCGGTTTTTGAGCTTCAGGGGTCATTTTGAGCCGGAATCAAGCGTTTTTGGAGCTATGGATGGGACTTGTTTCGAAGGACTTGGGGCCGTGGTCCCCGTTCTGTCAAGGGCGATCAAAACCATTGAACGGTTTGCCCCTGCCAGACTATATAGGGACGAATTCCCGTCATCACCGATGACCAGACGGCTTTACCCCCCAAAAAATCTGGCGGGCGAAGCGTAAAGGAGATTTGCCATGAGCAATGCACCGCTGATGCCCAAGGCGACTGCCGTGTGGCTGGTTGACAATACCGCCCTGACCTTCGACCAGGTGGCTGAATTTACCAAGATGCACCCGCTCGAAATCCGCGCCATCGCCGACGGCGACGCCGCACAGGGCATCAAGGGCATGGACCCGATCTCGACCGGCCAGCTCTCCCGCGAGGAAATCGAAAAGGGCGAAGCCGACGCGGACTATCGCCTCAAGCTCGGCGAATCCAAGGTCGTGCTGCCGTCGCCGGCGAAAAAGAAGGGCCCGCGCTACACGCCGGTGTCGCGCCGTCACGAGCGCCCAAGCGCCATTCTCTGGCTGGTACGCAACCATCCCGAGTTGAAAGACAGCCAGATCATGCGCCTCGTCGGCACCACAAAGACGACGATCGCCAGCGTGCGCGACCGCACCCACTGGAACGCCTCGACGCTGACGCCGATGGACCCGGTGACGCTCGGCCTGTGCTCGCAGATCGAACTCGATTTCGAAGTGCAGCGCGCGGCGAAGGAAAAGCCGGCCGCCCAGCAATACGGCGGTGCGACCCTGCTGCCGGCCTCGGAGACCACCCGCAAGGAAGCCGAGCACGAGATCGCGACCACCAGCGAGAAGCAGCGAGACGATATGAACGTCGACGCGGTATTCGCCAAGCTGAAGACCATCGGCGGCAAGAAGGCCGAGGACGAATAGGCTTTTCGGGCTCATGCCCCAAACGGGTCATGACGTAGCCGCCCGATAAGTGGTACAGGAGTGTGATGCGCAATCGCGGCACACTCCTTTTTCTTGCGGCGGCCTCGATCGCCCTCGCCGCCGCTGCCTTGAGCGGCGCTCCCGCCCGCGCCCAGAAAATCGTCGATCCCAAAACCGTCGCGCCGGAGTTTCGCGAGGCTGCCGAAAAGCGCCATGCCGAACAGCTCAAGCTGATCGAATGCAACAACGCCGCGAAGATCGCGAAAATCCAGAAACGCGAGATGGCGCAATACGTCGCCGAATGCTTCGACAAGCCGGCCGAGAAGACGCAGTAATCCAAGTCCCGACAATCCATATCAACGCGCCTCGCGGCGCTCGACGCGTCCGAGTTGTGAGACACGTTGCACTCCGCGCATGCGCGCGAAGGCGATGGAGCCTCGGGAGGCGCCGGGGTGTTTGCGAGACACCCGTAAGGCGAACCTTGCGATCGGTCCGCCTGCGCGATCTTGCGAGGACCGCGCGCGCCAAATGACTTTGGCGCTGCGCCTCCCGGCGCTCCACCGTCGTCACTTCGCGTTCTCCCGCCGCTCATGAGACGGCGAGATCATCGAAAATAGGAATATATTCTTTTAGGCGTTTGTCAAGGTATAGGAGCGGTTATTGCCGAATTAGACCCTCATTCTCGCGAACCGATGGAGATGGGGCTGACAACTTGGGGCGACGGCGCGGCAAGGGCACGGTACTGGGCAATAAATTTACCGGACCATTCTCCATCGATTGAATTGGCCGGTGCACTATCTGAGGCGCAGGAAAAGCTTTAAAGTCAGGTGTCTTGAAGTTTTCTTTTTCAAAAATTGGCCGAGGCGGCGCGGCTTGTTGCGTGTCGGATGACTTCGTCGGTCCTAAACTAGGATAGCGCGAAAAAATACGATCCTGCACACTAGGAAGAAAAAGAGTTTGGCTTGCACCAAGGAACGTTGCACAAGCGAAGAAGCAAATCGTCGGCCATTGTTTGGCAGTTTTGATGTACGAAATTGCCTTTGGCAACTCCAGTGACGCTTTGTGCAGAACTCCAATTACGTTGCACAACCGATTAGCAGCTTCGGGGTTCGAGTAATGAATCTTGCAATTCAACCCCCCTCCAGAAGAAAAATGCAGTTCACCGTATAAGCATACAGGAAGCTGCTTGTTGGAATTGAATCTGCGATCAGGCCCACCCTTCTTGTTTACATAGCGCCACGTATAGCCAACAATCGGCGCGTCAGCAGGTGGACTCTCCTCTTCGATAAATTTGGTTCGCGAGTTCAATACGTTCAAATGCTCATAAGGAACGGCCGCAACCGAACCATTTGCGACAATCAATGCCGCATCCGGCAAAAGGTAAATCTCTTCCTTTCCGGACTTTAAAGCAGGGAATACCGGCCCTCTACGAATACAGGTTGGACGGTCTAATCCTATCTGGATTCGTTTGCGTCGATTTAAAACCGTCGCTCCGGCGTTCCTTTTCCAATCCGCCGTATTACCCTCTGCTTGCACCCTCCAAACCGAGTTACAGGAAGCCAAGTCGTTAAAAGAATCGACCAGCGCATTTGCTATCTGGCCTGCTGCACCCTGCGGTTCGTAAGTAATTTTCACGGAGCGACGATAGCGGTCGAGCCCAATGGCAAGCGGTATGCATATCGTCGCATACAGAGCACTTAGCGATTGCCAAAGTTGATTTCCGTGAACAAGCGCAAGTACAAAAAGCAATACACTTATAAGCAGAATAAGGGACGCAAATTGAAGCCTGCGATTTGCGGCATTCAAAATTGGCGCTAGTTCACTCGTCGAGAACGCATTTATCCTTTCTGCGGAAGCACTCTCAATCGGAAGGAGCGTTGGCTCGCTAGCTCCGATTGGCATCTCTCCTTCAGATCGAAACGAATGATCGGAAACCGCCGGCGTGTTCGGGCGTGGGCTCGAATGAGGCGTATACTGAGACCACGAGAGACCTGTGCCGGGAATACCGGTGGTTATTCGCGTACCCTTCGATCCAATAGTGTAATGAAATCCACGAGGGCCAAGGGACACCGATGCCCCGCTGCCGCTCAAGTTCAGACGAACGCCCGGCAGTATCTTGAGTGATCGACGAAATCGAAATCCCATCTCGTAGCGCCCCCGCTACGAGAATTGTGGTGGCAATTTTACTCACCTACAAGCGAAAGTTGATCCCGTAGGAACACCAATTCTACTTCCTTTTCGCCCCGCCGTTCTTCGCTGCCTTCCTTGCATCCGCAATCGCCAGCTTGAACTGCTCCGCGGTCAGGCCGCCGGGGACGCGGAAGGTGCCGACCACAAACGCCGGCGTGCCGCGAAAGCCGAACTCTTCCGCCTGCGCATTGTTGCGCTTGAGCACCGCATCGATCTTGCCTTTGTTGGCCGCGAGATCCGCCTTGGCCTTGGCGACATCGACACCCGCCTGTGTCAGCGTGTCGTCGATCACCGCTTCGGTCAGGCGGCCGACCTTGGCCATCAGAGCGCGGTGCGCGGCCTCATACTTGTTCTGATACTTCGTGGCCAGCACCAGCCGCGCGGCATAACCCGATGGATCGCCGAGGATCGGCCAATCCTTCAGCACCCGCCGCACCTTGCCGTCCTCACGCACCACCTGATCGACCACCGGCGAGATCTTCTTGCAGTAAGGACACTGGTAATCGAAGTATTCGACAATCGTAATGTCGCCCTGCGGATTTCCGAGAGCGGGAATCTCGGGGTCGCGCAGCACGGCATCCTTGCTCAACACATCGGAGACGGCAGCCTGCTCCTGCGCCGGCGCGGTGCGCGCAGGCTCGAACGCCAGCACCGTCACGGCCAGCGCCGCGACGGCAAGGACGATATATTTTCGTTTCAACGCAAACATCATGTCACCAGGCTTCCGAATCGCAGAGCTTTCAAATCGCGGCGTTCACAACGGCCGACCGCGACGCTCATGCCTTCTTGAGAAATTCCGTGCGCAGCACCAGACCCTTGATCTTGTCGGTGCGGCCTTCGATCTCGTCCTCGTTATCGGTGAGATGAATGTTCTTCACCACCGTGCCGCGCTTGAGGCCGCTGGACGCACCCTTCACTTTCAGATCCTTGATGACGACGACGGTGTCGCCTTCTTTCAACTCGTTGCCGTTGCTGTCCCTGACCGCCATAACATGTCCTTCGTGATGCGCGGCATCGGCCGCCGAACTCGTGTCCGGACAAGAATGTCAGAACCGGATTACCAGGCAGCATTAGCGCCTATTGTTGAGCATGTCTTCCGCCAGATTGCGGTGGGCGCGCTCGATCCGTGTTTCGCTGGACTGGGTGTTGGCGGCCTGGCGGTCCTTCAGGCAGGCGGCAAACGCCGGCGAACCGGGCCCGGCGGCAGCGTTGGCGCGGCAATAGGCGTCACCGTCATCGGCGGCGATCGGCTGTTTCCGCTCGAACTGGGCGCACCCCGTCAGCAGCAGGGCGACGGTGGCGAAAGCGAGCATCATACGGAATGTTGTCTGCATCAGGTGACCACGAAAAGACTCTAAGATTTCGTCATGGCCGGGCTTGACCCGGCCATCCACGTCTTTGACCGCCACAACGGGCGAAAGCAAGGCGTGGATCACCGGTCGAGCGAAGCGACGCCGTCCTTCGAACGGCTATGCCCGGTGATGACGATTGTGATTGCCTCGCGCTCTGAGGCGCCCTCGCAAACGTCCAAATTCCGGTAAAACAGCGTCTTGAGCCTATGCAAGCTCGAGTTCGCCATCGACCGTAAATGAGAGAGCGACGCCACCGACCGTCAGCACCATTTTGGCCGGCAGCTTTTCGCTGCCCTTCAGGCGGCCGCCGGCAATCGCCTCGCGCACGGCCTTTTCGATCTCGCGCTGCGAGGTGACGCCGACCTGCTTGAGGAACTTTCGCACGCTGGTGTTGAATACGTCTTCGTTCATTGTCTTTCTCCTAGGTTCGGCCGCTGAGGGCCGTCTTGATTTCGTCCAGCACCGCGGGATCCTCGATGGTCGCGGGCATGGTCCACGGCTCATGGTCGGCGATCTTCTTGATGGTGCCGCGCAGGATCTTGCCGGAGCGCGTCTTCGGCAGCCGCGCCACCGTGATCGCGAGCTTGAACGCCGCGACGGGACCGATCTTTTCGCGCACCAGCGCGACGATTTCCTTTTCGATCTCCGCCACCGGCCGCGTCACGCGCGCTTTCAGCACGAGGAAGCCGCACGGCACCTCGCCCTTCACCGCGTCCTTGATGCCGAGCACCGCGCATTCGGCGACATCCGGATGCGAGGCCAGCACCTCTTCCATGCCGCCGGTGGAGAGCCGATGCCCCGCGACATTGATGATGTCGTCGGTGCGGCCCATGACGAAGACATAGCCGTCCTCGTCCTTGTAGCCGGCATCGGAGGTTTTGTAGTAGCCGGGAAATTCGTTGAAGTAGGCCTCCTTGCAGCGCTCGTCCTGCTTCCACAACGTCGGCAGGTTCGCGGGCGGCAACGGCAGCTTGATGACGATAGAGCCCATGGTGCCCGCAGGAAGCGGCTTCGCCGCTTCATCCACCACGTCCACCTGGTAGCCCGGCATCGGCACCGTCGGCGAGCCATGCTTGACCGGCAGCATCCCGAGGCCGACCGGATTGCCGGCGATGCACCAGCCGGTTTCAGTCTGCCACCAGTGATCCACCACCGGCACCTTCAATTGCTGTTCGGCCCACTCCACTGTCGGCGGATCGGCGCGCTCGCCCGCGAGAAACAGCGTGCGAAATTTCGACAGATCGTATTTGCGGATGAAGTCGCCGTTCGGATCTTCCTTCTTGATGGCGCGAAACGCCGTCGGCGCGGTGAAGAACGCCACCGCCTTGTGCTGCGAGATCACGCGCCAGAACGCGCCGGCGTCCGGCGTGCCGATCGGCTTGCCCTCGTACATGATCGAGGTCGCGCCATGAAACAACGGGCCATAGATGATGTAGCTGTGGCCGACCACCCAGCCGATGTCGGAGCCGCACCACCATACCTCGCCCGGCTTGACGCCGTAGAGATTGAACATCGACCATTTCAGCGCGACCAGATGTCCGCCGTTGTCGCGCACCACGCCCTTGGGCTTTCCAGTCGTCCCGGAGGTGTAGAGGATGTAGAGCGGGTCGGTCGCCAGCACCGGCACGCAGGGCGCGGATTTCTTCGCCTTGATCGCGGCGTCGCGCAGCTCGTTCCAGTCGTGATCGCGGCCGCTGACCAGATCGCAGGTCTGCTGCGGGCGCTGCAGGATGATGCAGGCCTGCGGCTTCACGCTTGACAGGTTGATCGCTTCATCGAGCAGCGGCTTGTACTGCACGATGCGGCCGGGCTCGAGGCCGCAGCTTGCGGAGAGAATGAGCTTCGGCTCGGCATCTTCGATGCGGGTGGCGAGTTCTTTCGCCGCGAAGCCGCCGAACACCACCGAATGAATCGCGCCAATGCGTGCGCAGGCCAGCATCGCCACCATCGCCTGCGGCACCATCGGCATGTAAAGAATGACGCGGTCGCCCTTCACCACGCCGAAATCCTGCATCACCGCAGCCAGGGTCTGCACCTCGTGCAGCAATTCCGCATAGGTGAATTTCGTGATCGTGTTGGACAGCGGCGAGTCATGAATCAGCGCGACCTGATCCGCACGGCCGCCGGCGACATGACGGTCGAGCGCATTGTAGCAGGTGTTGACCACCGCGCCTGCGAACCAGTGGCCGTAAAGACCCTGCGACGGATCGAAGATTTTCTTCGCCGGCTCGATCCAGTCGATCTCGCGCGCCGCTTCGGCCCAGAATCCTTCGGGATCGCGCATCGAACGCGCGTGGACTTCCGCATAGCGGCTGGTGGAAATGGTGGTCATTCTTGATGGTCTCCCGGAGCGTATTTCTCAATCATAATACAAAAATCGATTTTCAATTCTTTATTTGGCCTTCTCCTTCAGCGGCATCTGCGCGCCCATGCGTTCGATCTCGCGTGCAAGGTCCTTGCGATGCGTGACCGCGATCTCCAGGTCCGGATCGAGCCGGGCGGCCGTCGTGAAGTCCGCGAGTGCGCGCGGGCGATTGCCCTTCGCCCGCAACACCGTGCCGCGATTGTTGTAGGCAAGCGCTAGCTTACTGTTGAGCTCGATGGCCTTGCTGAAATCGGCCAGGGCGGAATCCAGATCATCCTTGAGCTGATAGGCGGTGCCGCGGTTCAGGTAGAACTTCGCCAGCGGCTTCAGGCGAATGGCATTGCTGTAGTCTTCAATCGCCTTCTCATAAGCATTGTTGCGCGCATAAGTCTCTCCGCGGCTATCGTAAAGCTCGGCCGAGGCGGGATCGAGACGAATGGCTTCGCTCTGGTCGTCGATGGCAAGATCGTAGCGCCGGGTTTTCTTGAAGACTGCGGCGCGCGCCGTGAATAACTTTACATCCTTGGGATTCAAACGAATCGCTTCCGTGTAGTCGCGCACGGCAAGACGCGGCTCCTGCCTTGACGCGAATGCCGACGCACGCAACGAAAACAACCTCGCGCTGCTCGGATCGAGCCGGATCGCCGCATCGTAGTCGTCGATCGCCTTCTCGTATTGCTTTGCGCCGACGTTGGCATCGCCACGGACCACAAACGCCTCGATATTCCGCGGATCGAGGCGAATGATCTCGTCGCCATCCTCGCGGGCGCGGTCGAAATCACCCTTCGCATGATTGGCGCGGGCACGGGCGATCAAGGCGGCAACATGCTCCGCGATGATGGCGCTGTTGGCCATCGGCGCGGTGGCTGGCGTGGTCTCGGGCTTTTTCTGATCTGGCTCCGTCGTCTCGGCGATCTGGATTACCGCCTGCTGCGTGACGCGCCAGTTCTCCTGCCACGCGATTGTCGCGGCCGGGTGCGTCCCCGACAGCATGGCCGCCGTCACCGCCAGAGACTTCACGACACCGGCAAGACAGAGACTCAAGGCATCACCTCAGGCAACCGCCGTCAGCGGTACGGATTGCTTCCGCCGTTGCGCAGACAGCAACAGCAAAACAAAGCCTTTGTATTGAGAGTTCCTTCGCGGTCAACCCGCCTGAATTCAGATGGAACATTCGGTCCGGTCGTCGGCGATGGGTATGGAAACCCCGCGGCCGTACAGACCGTTCTGTCCCGTCCGGACATGATTTGTTGCATTGCGATGACGCCGCCCGACACAGCTCTCGACGGCAGATCCTGAGGCGCAAGGATAATAGTCAACGCGCCGGGCTTCCTCTAGAACCCTCCTGCCATCAGCCGGCCAACGGCGATCAGGAACAAGGTCCGCACAGGCGGTCCGAAACGAGGAGACTTACCCAAGATGTCCAAGCGACCCGCTTCCGCGCAGCCTCCCTCAGGCGCCCGCGTCACACGCCGCTCCGTTCTTGCGGGCGGCGCAGCCGCATTCGCCGCCGTGCCTTTCCTGACGCGCACGTCGAAAGCCGCCGCATGGCCGGACCGCCCCGTCAAATTCGTCGTCCCCTTCTCGGCGGGCGGCACCACCGACATTCTCGGCCGGCTGGTCGCGCAGAAGCTCTCCGAAGAATACGGCCAGCAGTTCATCATCGAAAACAAGACCGGCGCCGGCGGCAACATCGCGGCTGATTTCGTCGCGAAGTCCGAACCGGATGGCTACACCTTCATCGTGGGCACGCCCGGCACTCACGCGATCAACAAGTATGTTCAGAAGAACATGCCTTACGATCCGATCAAGGACATCCAGCCGGTCACCATTATCGCGCGCGTGCCGAACCTGTTCTCGGTCACTCCGGAAGTGCCGGCGAAATCCGTCGCCGAGTTCCTGGCGCTCGCGAAAGCCAGCCCCGGCAAATATCTCTATGGAACGCCCGGCCTCGGCAGCACCGCCCATCTGTCCACCGAACTGCTGAAATCGATGACCGGCATCGACATCGTGCACGTTCCCTACAAGGGCAGCGCTCCCGCGCTGACCGATCTTGTGGCGGGCCGCGTCCATCTAATGATCGACAATCTGCCGGCGGTGCTTCCGTTCGCCGAAGCAGGATCGGTGCGGCCACTCGCGATCAGCACTGCGGAGCGCTGGCCGTTGCTGCCCAACATTCCCCCGATCGCAGAGACCGTAAAGGGCTATGACGCGGCCTCGTGGTTCACCGTCGCCGCTCCAGCGAAGGTGCCGAAGGATATCGTGATGAAGCTCAACGCGAGCATCATCAAGTACATCAAGTCGGCCGACGGAATCGAGCGTATCCGGAAACTGGGCGGCGAGCCGATCGGCAACACGCCCGAGGAAATGCAGGCGTTCGTCATCGCGGAGACCGAGAAGTGGGGCAAGGTCGCGGAGTTCGCCAAGCTCAAGCCTGAATAACCAGACCATCCCCGACGCCGTGGCGGATTGTGGTCCGCTGCGGCGGCGGGGAACATTTCACCGATCCTGCCATTGTCGAGTTCATGCCGCGCCCGATACGAACCAAGGATGCCGGACAGAACCCAAGAACATCCGCGACACAGCCGCGCCAGGAAAAGCAGCCGCGTCAGGTCTGGCTGATCTTGACCGGCGCCGGTCTCGCGGCGGCGCTCGCCGCAACCGCTTTCCTTCTGTCCTACCGGATCGAGCCGCCGCCCGACGATGCGCGCGTGGTGACCGATGAACTGCGGCTGACTTACGCGAGCATCCCCTGCGTGGTGTTCAACAAGCTGGACCGCGAACTGATCGCCAACCGCACCGAGGTCAACGACCCGTCGAAGCCGCTTCAGCTCTTCACATATGCGGCCGAGAAAACCATCGCCGACGTCAAGGCCGACACGAAATGGACACGCGACACAGCCTGCGGCTACGTGACGGGATTCGACCAGATCGTGACGCGCTGGATGCGCCTTGTCGGCTACCGGTCCCGCTGGGGAGACGACGGACAATGGCGCTGGTAGCAAGTCTCTTTTCAACCTGCTCCGATTGTAACACATTCCAGCTTCATACTGCGTTTCAGCCAGCTCCGTTTCCAGTGCAGCGATTCCAGGGATTCCCGTTTTGACCGCGACCACCGACAAATCCGCCAAACCGTCCCTGCTTGCGGCGAACGGCTTCGCCGCGCCATTGCGTCATGCGGTGTTCCGGCGGATCTGGCTGGCGAGCCTGCTGTCCAATCTCGGCCTGATGATCAACGGCGTCGGCGCGGCATGGGCGATGACGCAGATGACATCGTCCGCCGACATGGTGGCGCTGGTGCAGACCGCGCTGATGCTGCCGATCATGCTGCTGTCGCTCGCCGCAGGCGCCATCGCCGACATGTACGACCGGCGCATCGTCGGCCTCGCTGCACTGACGCTCGGCCTCGTCGGCGCGGTGACGCTCGCCGTTCTCGCCCATCTCGATGCCATTACACCCAACAGTCTGCTGCTGTTCTGCTTCATGATCGGCAGCGGCATGGCGCTGTTCGGACCGGCGTGGCAGGCGTCCGTCAGCGAGCAGGTCCCCGCCGATACGTTGCCCGCAGCGGTCGCGCTGAACGGCATCAGCTACAACATTGCGCGCAGTTTCGGCCCGGCGCTGGGCGGCGTCATCGTGGCGGCTGCCGGCGCCGTCGCGGCCTTTGTCTCCAACGTGCTGTTGTACGTTCCTCTTCTCATCGTGCTGTATCTCTGGCGGCGCACGCTCGAGCCGTCGCGGCTTCCGCCCGAACGGCTGCGCCGGGCCGTCGTCTCCGGCGTGCGCTACATCATTCACTCGCCATCGATCCGCATCGTGCTGTATCGCACGCTGATCACCGGCATCGCGGGCGGCTCGGTGCTGGCGCTGCTGCCTTTGGTGGCGCGCGACATCCTTCACGGCAGCGCGCAGACCTACGGCATCATGCTGGGATGCTTCGGCATGGGCGGCGTGCTCGGGGCCGTCAATATTTCAAGCATCCGCGCCCGTCTCTCCGGCGAGGCTGCGGTCCGGCTGTGCGCGCTGGCGATGGGTGTCGCCATCGGCGTGCTGGCGCTCAGCCGCTGGCCGGTGCTGACCGGCGCGGCGCTGGTCGTCGCCGGCGTGTCGTGGATGATCGCGGTCACGCTGTTCAATATCGGCGTTCAGCTCGCAACACCGCGCTGGGTAGCGGGCCGCGCGCTGGCCGCCTATCAGGCGGCGATTGCCGGCGGCGTGGCAATCGGAAGCTGGCTGTGGGGATACCTCGCCAACATTATCGGCGTGAATCACGCGCTGCTGGTGGCGGGCGCGGTGATGTTCGTCTCGCCGGTGCTGGCGATCTGGCTGCGGATGCCCTCGACCGACGGCGCCAATACCGATCCGGTCGATGCGCTTGCCGAACCGGAAGTGAACCTTCTGATCTCGTCGCGCAGCGGGCCGATCGTCGTCGAGGTCGAATATCGCGTGAGTCAGGAAAAGGCACGGGCGTTCTACACCGTCATGCTGCAGGTGCAGGCGACGCGACAGCGCAACGGCGCCTACGGCTGGTCGATCGCGCGCGACATCGCAGACCCTGAACTCTGGATCGAACGTTATCACTGTCCGACCTGGCTCGATTATCTGCGCCAACGCAACCGCTCGACGCAATCCGAGCGCGAACTGCACCTGAAGGCCATCGGATTTCACTTAGGCCCGGAGCCGATCAAGATTCATCGCCTGCTGGAACGGCCGCTGGGGTCGGTGCGGTGGAAAGACGAGACTCCCGACCGCGCCAAATCGGACGACGTGTCGATTGCAGCATCGACCGGCAGCGGCGTTTGATCGGGCATCAACATCGTCATTGCGAGCGAAGCGAAGCAATCCAACCTTTGGAAGAAAATACTGGATTGCTTGGTCGCAAATGCTCCTCGCAATGACGAATGGAACCCAAAATTATCAGTCGTCCGACGGCGGCGTGCTGTCCTCGTGCCAGCGGTTCGCGCGATCGAACATGCGCCAGTGGATGGCTTCGGTCTCCGCGAATTTTTCCGGGCTCAGCCAAGGCTTCAGCGCCTTGAGAGTTTTCTCCCACTGGGCGCGATCCGGTTTCGGCACATCGCCGAACAGCTTCGACAACTCACTCGAAACAATGCCTTTCGGCGAAACAAACTGATTCATGATCGTCGCCCCGCACGCGCACGCTACAGTCACGCAAGCTTCATATTTGAAACCATCTCGCGGCGTGATGCGAGAACGATTCCAAAGAGAGCACCAAACGCCTGTTGATAACTTGATTCGGTCAGCTTTATTGACCGATTGAGTCCGCGGTGAGTCCGCCGCGATGCGGAACCACGCGGCCACGCGACTCTGCGATCATATCAGCCATGACCGCGACCCCGGCGCGACGTGCGGCTATACATCGGAAGGCAATTTCAGAAACGGGTCCAATACGATGATCGATTTCACCGCGCTGATGGCGGGCATGACGACCGACGGCGACACCAGTTCGGTCACGGCGACCGAAGACTGGCTTCAGGGCCGCACCATCTATGGCGGTCTCTCCGCCGCCTTCTGCCTTGAAAGCGTGTCGCAGCAGTTCGGCGATCTGCCGCCGCTGCGTTCCGCGCAGTTTTCCTTTGTCGGACCGGCGGCGGGAACCGTGACGGTCCGCCCGACGGTCCTGCGCAGGGGCAAGTCGACAGTGTTCGTGGGCGTCGAGCTTTTCGGCGAAGCCGGGCTCGCGACACGGGCGACCCTCTGCTACGGCGCGGCCCGCGAATCGTCGGTCGCATTCGGCAGTCTGGCCGCGCCGCCCGTAACCGAGCCGGCCGATTGTCCGTCGTTCTTCCGCCCGATCCCCGGCCTGAACTTCATCCAGCATTTCGAAGGACGGTTCGCCGGCGGCAATGTTCCGTTCAGCCAAGGCAAGCATCCGGGGTTTTCGATATGGCTACGCCATCGCGACGCGGCCAAGCCCGCCTCCATGGCGGCCCTCGTCGCCCTGACCGATGCGCCGCCGCCCGCCGCTCTTGTGCTGGTGAAATCTTCGGGGCCGATCAGCACGATGACCTGGTCGATCGATCTTCTGACCGACAGGCTTGAGACAAGGGACGGCTGGTGGCTTCTGGAAACAAAAGCCGAAAGCGTCATCGGCGGTTATTCGAGCCAGGCGACCACATTGTGGAATGCGGATCGTCAGCCGGTGCTGGTCAGCCGGCAGAACGTGGCGGTGTTCATGTGAAGGGAATTCGATGGACGATTGCAGCTTCGTGCATCGCGGCCGCCACGATGGCGGCGATGCTGCCGTCCGTCACGCTCGCGCAGACGCCGCAGCAGATGGCGGAGTATCGCCGGAAACTGGCGGACTACACCGACGCCCGCCAGCAGTTCGATGAGGAAGCCTCAGCCTATTGGAACGCGATCGGCGACAAGCGGCGCGCACGCAACGCCAAGCGGCGCAACGGCGAAGCCATCGTCGCCGCAGACTATGTCCTGACCCAGCCGCCGGTTTACAGCGGACCGCCGAAGCCGGTCGATCCATCGCCGGCCGAAAAGCCGCCGACGGCGCGCAAGCCGCTGCCCGTGGTTGCGGATTTTCTCAGCAACGCCCGGGAGCATTTCCAGTTCGCACCGCGCAAGCCCGCGACCGAAATCGAATTCAAGCGCGCCTATGCGAAGGTAGCGTCGAGCTTCGGCCTGACCAGGGATCAGGCGGTCCGCATTTACAGCTTCGAGTCCGGCGGCAACGGCAAATATGACGTGCAGGCCGGGCTGGAAGGTTCGGGTGGCCGCGCGATCTCAACTGCTCTCGGCTACAACCAGCTTCTCACCACCAACACCATCGGCATCCTGACCGAACACGGCGGCCTCATCCTGAAGGCGCTGCGGGACAAGGCTAATCAGGCAACCGGGCCGCAAAAGGCCGAACTGGAGCGCAAGATCACAGTCGTCCAGCACATGGTCGCGCTCTGCAAGACCGTCCCGAACCAATGGAGCGCGCACGAAAAGCTCGGCGTCACGCCGCGCGGTATCGCGGTTCACGCGCTCAATCTCGATCTCGATGTCGGGCCGCTGCTGCAAACACTGAAGCTGATGGACTCGGTGAACTTCGCCAAACGCAAAGGCTACATGACATCGCTCAGCGCCGCGGAGCTTGAGATGATGAACCTCACCGGCGACGGCAACGGCTTCGACATGGTGTCGATGCCGCAGGCGATGCGCACCGTCGTACCGACATCGAATTTCTTCCAGCGCAACGGCTATGAGCGCAACCCGGTGGCGATCCGCAACAACGTCGTGGCCAAACTGCTGGCGGCGACCAACGCCCGGATGGACAACCAGATCGGCTTGCAAGGCGCCAAGGATCTGGCGGCGGCGTTCTGATGCAGCCGCTCTTGCACGCAAAGCCTCTCATAGAAGAACCCTTGTAGCGAGAGACGTACCTGCAATAGTCTGGTCGCGCATCACAGGGAGAAGCAAAGCGATGGCTGGGAAATTTGTACTGAGCAAAGGCGCGAGCGGAAAATTTCATTTTGTTCTGAAAGCGGGAAACGGCGAGACAATCCTGACAAGCGAGCATTATGAAGCCAAGGCTTCTGCCGAGAATGGTATTTCGTCGGTCAAGGAAAACGCGCCGAAAGACGAGCGCTATGAAAAGAAGAACGCCAAAAACGGCAGCCCAATGTTCAATCTCAAGGCCTCGAACGGTCAGGTGATCGGAACGAGCGAGACCTACTCATCGGAAACTGCGAGAGATGGCGGGATCGCATCTGTGAAAACAACCGCGCCCGGCGCCCCTACCGACGATAAGACCTGAGTTCGACAGGGCGTCCTGCATCGGTCACCGAACAGGACGCCTCCGCTCTACACGCCATCCAGAATAATGACTGTCGGCTTCTTCGGCAGCGTGTCGCGCGAAATGGTGAGCGACCGCTCGGGCCGAATGTCCATCTCGAACTGTCCATTCATCCGCCCGATGAAATCGCTCAACGGCGTCGCGAAGCGGTGCATCGGCAGCACGACCGAGGAGCGCAGCCGCCGCGTGATCTCCGACATGCCGTCGAGCGACAGCGTATATGTGCCGTCGATCGGCACCATCACGATGTCGAGACGGCCGATCGCGGCGTAGCGTGTCTCGTCCAGCGGGTGATGCAGATGGCCGAGGTGACCGATGCAAAGACCGGCGACCTCGAAAATGAAAATCGAGTTGCCGTCTTTTTGCAAAGCCTCGGAATCGAAACGGTAGGCGCGGATGTCGGTGGTCACGTTCCGGATCAGCACATCGCCAATGGTGAGCGCATGGTGCGCCGGCTTGCCATCCTCACCCCAGCCGCGCAGCACATGGGCGATGCGCGGATCCGGATTGAGCGTGTAGTGCGTGGAGTGCGCCCGGTTCATGGTCACGACGTTCGGCGATTTTCCGGCGGTGTAGGCGCCGCTGAAATCAGTCGCGATGGCCACATTGCCCGGCGTTTCGATGATGTAGGTCGAATGACCGGCATAGGTGATCGTCACCTCGCTTGTCGCCGCCGCCATCCGTGACAGGCTGGCGAACATGACGCGCGGCAACGACTGCGCGATGGCAAAGCATTCGCTCGGCGGCAGCCTGTCCTGCGCCATGCCGGAAACGGGCAACAGGACGATGCCCGACAAAGCCATGACGAACGCGATGAACAGGCGCAATCGATACATCGGGCTTCCCGTCTACCCGGGGCATTGTCCCCGAACAGCCGATTGTCTCAAGGCACGATCATGTGCGCAACGATGAAGGCGTCAAGTCACATGCAGCAAAAACGGAATTGACGAAAATCCCGCGCGGGGCCTACAATTTTCCATGCCCCAGGGTCAGCCGCCGCCTGCCTGTCCGCACTGTCATAAGCCGATGAGGCTGATGCTCGACAGGAATTCGTCCGGCCGGAAATACAAGTGCATCGATTGCGATGGCGATGATCCTATCCGGTCATCCGACATAGGCGCCCTTCTGCGGGCCAAAGAGTTGCAGCCGCCCAAGGGCAAGTAGCTACGCTAATTCATGAAAATCACCGGTTTTTGGGAACGAAGACGTCACGGTCTGCGTTGGACACGCGGCTCCGGGGTAAACTGGAATGAACTCTCCTGACTTGGCTGCGGCACCGCAAGACCGTGCGACCTTCGTGCTGGTGGTCGAAGATGAATTTCTTGTCCGGTTTTCAATCGCCGACGAACTTCGCGCCGCCGGCATGACGGTGATCGAGGCCGCCAATGCCACCGAAGCGTGGACCTATCTCGCATCAGGCGGCCGGGCGGACCTCGTATTCTCCGATATCCAGATGCCCGGCGAGATGAACGGCATCGACCTCGCCCGCCGGCTTCGCGACGAGTATCCAGCAATCCTGCTCATTCTCACGTCCGGCAATATCCCGGCGGAGCGCGTGGACGAACTGGCTCCTTTTATCCGCAAGCCCTACCGTTCTGCCGCAGTGATGTCAGTGATCGCTGAAACCCTGAAACGGAACCGATGACCACGACCGACAAGCAATGCGTCATGATCGTCGAATCCGACGTGCTTATTCGTCAGCCGTTGGCGGAGTATCTTCGCGAATGCGGTTACCGGGTGATTGAGGCGACCAACGACGCCGAAGCGCGGGAGTTTCTTGCGAAGGGCGTTGCGCAGGTCGGTGCGGTTCTGGCCGATGTGAACGCCTCGGGCGAAGCGCGGTTCTCGCTCGCGACCTGGATCCGGCAGAACTATCCGGGAACTCACGTCATCCTTGCCGGCACCATGGCGACGGCCGCCGAGAAAGCAGGCGATCTTTGCCAGGATGGTCCGGCGCTATCCAAGCCCTACGATCACCGCCTGGTTCTCGATCACATCAAACGCCTGCTTGCCGCGCGGGACCGCGAATAGACCAGCTATCGCAGCCGACTCAGCAGCTCAGATCAAACTGAATGACTGACGGTTTGAGGTGAATGGTGCCCAGGGGCGGGATCGAACCACCGACACTGCGATTTTCAGTCGCATGCTCTACCAACTGAGCTACCTGGGCGCCGCCCCGAACGCTGCCCGGGGAGAGCGCCGGTTTATAGTGAGGCTAGGCTTCCCTGTCCAGCCACCGGCGGATTTTCTAGGGCCGCGGCACACAGCCCGGCGTACCCTCAAAAACCTCCCGGATTCAAGACCTTCCGGCCGGGCCATAATGCGCTGAAACGGTCTTATTCCGGCTCGTCTTCGTTGTCGCTCTCGCGCGCCGGAATGGCATAGGAGCCCGAGAGCCAGCGGTTCAGGTCGACGTCCCGGCAACGTTCCGAGCAAAACGGCTTGGACGCTTCGACCGGCGGCTTGCCGCAGATCGGACAGGGTCTGGCGCCAGACGCGCGTTTGGCGCCGTCAACTGGCATTCAACCAGCCGAAGCGAATGGGGAAGCCTTCACCGCCCATCAGCGCGGTGGTTTCATAAAGCGGCAGACCGACGACGTTGGTGTAGGAACCGACCATCTTCACCACGAACGATCCCGCGATGCCCTGCACCGCGTAGCCGCCGGCCTTGCCGCGCCATTCGCCGGAACCGATGTAGGCCTGAATGTCGTCCTCGCTCAGCCGCTTGAAGCGCACCCGCGTTTCCACCAGCCGCTGACGGAATGTTTCCTTCGGCGTCACCAGGCAGATCGCGGTGTAGACGCGATGATTGCGGCCGGACAGGAGGCGCAGGCATTGCGATGCCTCGTCCACCAGTTCCGCTTTCGGCAGGATGCGGCGGCCGACCGCGACCACCGTGTCGGCGGCGAGGATGAAAGCTCCGCGCAGTTCATCGTCGAGTTGCACGGACTTCAGCGCCGCATCGGCCTTGGCGCGCGCCAGACGATTGGCGCAGGCGCGCGGCAGCTCACCGCGTTTCGGCGTCTCGTCGACATCGGCGGGGCGCAGCGCATCGGGCTCGACGCCCGCCTGATTCAGCAGGCTGAGACGCCGCGGCGAACCGGAGGCGAGAACGAATTTTGGGCGGCCTAACATGCGGGATTTGTCAATTTCGGTCAGGGGTCAATGGGCGCGGAAACTATCCGAAGGCACCCCTCGCGACAACAGCGGCACGCTGTGTCCGGAGGTGATTTTGCGTGATTTTTAGCTACTCGTTCTTGATGGCCGCTGGCGCAAAGCGCTCGCGGATACGCTGCCGCAGGCTTTCCCGGACGTGCCGGTAAGCGTCGAGTTGCAATTCACGGCGGCCTTCGACACCGACCGGGTCCGGCGTCGGCCAGTACTCCACCTCGGTCGCCGATGTCGTGGTCAGTTGAAGCGCCTTGTGATGCGCCTCCGGGGACAGCGTCACGATCAGATCGAAATTCAGACCTTCCCAGTCCTCCAGATCCTCGACGGTCCACGGCTTGTGGTTTGAAATATCGAGGCCGATTTCCTTCATCACGGCGACGGCGAACGGATCGAGTTCGGCCTTGCTGACGCCCGCCGACTGCACATACATCCCGCGCGGAACGAGATGGCGCAGCAGCGCCGCCGCCGTCGGAGAGCGGACGCTGTTTTGTCCGCACATAAAGAGGACCGCCTGCGGAGAACGCGCCATCCGTCAGGCGCTTCCGCTGATGACGGGAAGGACGTGACGCCTCATGTGCTGCCCTCGCCCTTCCAGTGCAGAACCGAAATCAAGGTGAACAGCCGGCGCGCGGTCTCGAAATCGACGCGGACCTTGCCATCGAGGCGTTCCATCAATGTGCGTGAGCCTTCGTCATGGATGCCGCGGCGGCCCATGTCGATGGCTTCGATCTTGTCCGGCGTCGCGGTGCGGATGGCCTGATAGTAGCTGTCGCAGATCATGAAGTAGTCCTTCACGATGCGGCGGAAAGGCGTCAGCGACAGCAGATGCACCACGCATGGCGTGCCGTCCTCGCGCCGGATATCGAACATCAGGCGGTTGCCGGTGATGCCGATATGCAGCGTGAAAGGCCCCGCGTGCGCGCCGTCCGGCGCGAAGAGGTTCTTCTCGACCAGATCGTAGATCGCGATGGCGCGCTCATGCTCGATGTCGGGCCCCGAGCGCCCGATGGATTCTTCATCGAGCGTCACCGCGACAACGCGGTTTTGAGCATCGCCGTCTGGTGGCGGCTTGCTCATGACAGATTGAGCCTCAGCCCGACCGAGCGCGCGTGAGCATCGAGGCCCTCGGCCTTGCCCAGCGTCATCGCCGCCGGGCCGAGCGCGCGAAGCTGATCCGGTCCGCACTTGAGGATCGAGGTCCGCTTCATGAAATCCAGCACGCCGAGGCCCGACGAGAACCGCGCCGAGCGCGCGGTCGGCAAAACGTGGTTCGATCCGCCGACATAGTCGCCGATCGCTTCCGGCGTGTGCGCGCCGAGAAAGATCGCGCCGGCATTACGAATGCGGGCGCTGAGATGTTCGGGATCGGCGGTGATGATCTCGAGATGTTCGGCCGCGATGGTGTTGGCGAGCGCGATGGAATCATCCAGCGCCTTGACCAGAATGATCGCGCCGAAATCATTCCACGAGGCGCGCGCGATGTCCGCGCGAGGCAACGTGGTGAGTTGGGCCTCGACGGCGCGCGCCACATCGTTCGCCAATGTCTCGTCGTCGGTAATGAGGATCGATTGCGCGTTGACGTCGTGCTCCGCCTGCGCCAGCAGATCCGCCGCGATCCAGTTGGCGTTCGCTGTGCGATCCGCGATCACCAGCACTTCGGACGGACCGGCGATCATGTCGATTCCAACTTTGCCGAACACCAACCGCTTGGCGGCGGCCACATAGGCATTGCCGGGGCCGACGATCTTCGCCACCGGCTTGATGGTCGCGGTGCCGTAAGCCAGCGCCGCCACGGCCTGCGCGCCGCCGACGCGGTAGATTTCCGACACGCCGCCGAGTTGGGCGGCCGCCAGCACCAGCGGATTGAGCTTGCCATCGGGAGACGGCACGACCATCACGACGCGCTCGACGCCCGCGACCTTCGCGGGCACCGCATTCATGAGCACCGATGACGGATAGGCCGCAGTGCCGCCTGGCACATAAAGTCCGACGGCTTCGATGGCGCTCCAGCGCCAGCCGAGTTCGACCCCTGCGGCGTCGGTGAACCGTTCGTCCTTCGGCAACTGGCGCTTGTGAAACACCTCGATGCGATCGCGCGCGAACTTCAAGGCGTCGAGCGTCGCCGCGTCGCAGGCCTTCACCGCCGCGTCGATTTCCGCGGGCGTAATCCGCAAGCCCCCGGCCTGAACGTCCAGCCGGTCGAACTTCTTCGTCG
Source organism: Afipia sp. GW821-FHT04G03 (assembly GCF_059419985.1). Lineage (NCBI taxonomy): Bacteria > Pseudomonadati > Pseudomonadota > Alphaproteobacteria > Hyphomicrobiales > Nitrobacteraceae > Afipia > Afipia sp. GW821-FHT04G03. The sequence continues at coordinate 696,061 of NZ_JBWKSV010000004.1, forward strand.
CCGCGATCAGCGCCGCGTCGCCATGCTTCGCCACGTCATCGACAATGGCGCGCGCCGCCGCGTCGATGTCGGCGGAGACTTCCCGCTTCATGTCGAGAAAGGCATCGAAGCGCTGGGCAAAGTCGGCGCTGTGGCTGCTAAGGCGGATCGGCATTCCAGGGTCCGGCAAATCTTTAAAAGACATCGTGATTGGCGCGATGCCACATCACGGTCAACCCTTAACATCCTCAGGGTGAATTCGCGAGCGGGACCGCGCCGATTGGTTGCTAAATGGCTGTGTCCGCAGCCAGATTGCGCGCGGCGTCCGGATCGGCGGTCAGACTGTCCGGACCGAGATCGGCCAGCTCGCATTCGAGGCACTCGACCTCGAGCCGCAGCACGCCACCGCTGGCGAACAGTAACAGCACCTGGCCGCCCGGCTTCCTGCCCGGATCAAACTCTATCCCAAGCAGCGTCAGCGCCAGTTCCGTCGCAGCCATATCGATGTCGCGCGATTTGCAGGACAGCACGCGGTCGAAACGGAGCGCCGAGATCAGCCTCCGCGGGGTGCATTCGCCGGCAAGGATCTGCTCGCAGTCCGGCCGCCGCATCCCGATGACAAGGCGGTTCTCGGCCGGCCGCCACAGGATGTCGCCCGCGACCACCGCCGCGTCCTGGACATGCGCCGAAATCACGGCGAGATCGTCTTCGTCCAGAGCGGCCAGCTTGCGCTGCGAGGATTCACGCTGAGACACTTTGTTCTGAGACATTGGGCCCCGCCTTGCGTTTTAGTGAGGCATGATCTTTTCCGAAAACCGGCTTTCGCCTTTCGGGATCATGCCTGCGTTTACCCGCTGATGCGCTCGATGGTCGCTCCGCAGGCAGACAGTTTTTCCTCAAGCCGCTCAAAGCCGCGGTCGAGATGATAAATGCGGTTGACCATGGTTTCGCCTTCGGCCGCGAGGCCGGCGATCACCAGCGAGACCGACGCGCGCAGGTCGGTCGCCATCACCGGCGCGCCGCGCAATTTGGAGATGCCTTCGATGATGGCGGTCTCGCCGTCGAGCGAAATACGCGCGCCGAAGCGCGCCAGTTCCTGCACATGCATGAAGCGATTTTCGAAAATCGTCTCGGTGATGTGCGACGAGCCTTTCGCGCACGCCATCAGCGCCATCAACTGAGCCTGCAAGTCGGTTGGGAAACCGGGAAACGGCGCAGTTGAAACGATGACCGGATTGATGCCGGCGCCGTTGCGCGTGACGCGGATACCTTCGTTGTTCGGCGTGATGGTCGCGCCCGCCTGGATCAGCACATCGAGCGCCGATTGCAGCAGTTCGGGCCGTGCGCCCGCGAGCTGAACGTCGCCGCCTGTCATCGCCACCGCCATGGCATAGGTGCCGGTCTCGATCCGGTCCGGCAGCACGGTATGCCGCGCGCCGTGCAGCTTGGCCACGCCTTCGATAACGATGCGCGTGGTGCCCGCGCCGGAAATCTCCGCGCCCATCTTGTTCAGACAGTCGGCGACATCGACGATCTCGGGCTCGCACGCAGCATTGTTGATGACCGTCGTGCCCTTCGCGAGCGTCGCCGCCATCAGCGCAACGTGCGTGCCGCTGACCGTGACCTTCGGGAAATCGATCTCCGCGCCGACCAGACCGCCGGGCGCTTTCGCGATCACATAGCCGCCGTCGATCTGAATATCCGCGCCGAGCTTTTCCAGCGCCATGATTAGCAGGTCGACAGGCCGCGTGCCGATGGCGCAGCCGCCGGGCAGCGACACCTTGGCCTCGCCCATCCGCGCCAGCAGCGGCGCAATCACCCAGAAACTCGCGCGCATGGTCGAGACCAGTTCGTAAGGCGCGGTGGTGTCGATGATGTTCGCCGCGGAAATATGCAGCGTCTGGCCCTGATACTCGTGGTCGCCGGGGCGCTTGCCGGCCGACATGATGTCGATGCCATGGTTGCCGAGGATGCGCTGGACCTGCGCGACATCGGCCAGACGCGGCACGTTGTCCAGGATCAGGGTCTCGTCGGTCAGCAGGCTGGCGATCATCAACGGCAACGCCGCGTTCTTGGCGCCCGAAATCGGAATGGTGCCGTTGAGCTTGTTACCGCCGACAATACGAATGCGATCCATGCCAAACCTGCTTTGTTCCGGAATGTCGGCTTTTAGCGCGTTTCAGCGGGAGTGGAAACCGCGCGCCAGGACGCCCCGAAAACCCGGCACATCAGCTTAATAACTCAAAAATCGCTCGAATTGTGTCGGTTTGACTGCAATTGGCGATCAGGCGCCGGCCTTGTGGATGTCCGGCATTTCCAGGATCGGCTTCGGGTAGCCATGCCTGGCCACGGCGAGCATGGCGCGGCCGACCTCCTCGGTCGTGGTCACGTATTGCGGCGCGACCCGATGCAGCAGCGTCAGCAGCGGCGATGTCACGGTGTAGATCGCCTGAACCCACGGCGTCTTGGAGCGTACCCCATGGAGCGGCTGGATCGCGCCGGGACGGAACATGTAGGCGGCCTTGAACGGCAGCTTGAGCAAATCGTTCTCGGTCTTGCCCTTCACACGCGCCCACATCATGGAGCCCTGCTCAGTGCTGTCAGTGCTGGCACCGGTCACATAGACAAAGGTCATGCCGGGATTGAGCCGCGCCAGCGGCCGCGCCGCCGCCAGCGTGATGTCGTAGGTGAGATGACGATAACGCGCTTCGTCGAGCCCCAGCGACGATACGCCAAGGCAGAAGAAGCAGGCGTCATAACCCGTCATCTCGCTTTCGATCGCGGAGAAATCCAGAAAGTCCTTGTGCACGATTTCGCGCAGCTTCGGACTTTGCTGCCCCGTCGCGCTGCGGCCGACGGTCAGCACCTCCACCACCGCGGGATCAAGCAGGCATTCGCGCAGCACGCCCTGCCCGACCATGCCGGTCGCACCGAAAACAATGACTTTCATCGATGCTCCAAATATCCGCCCGCGTTATGCCGGCCGGAAACGCCTGATGCTGAGAACAATCAGGAAGATGAAGAAGACCAGCGTTGCGCCTTGCGCGATCGCGAACGGCGGCTCCGTTCCCTTGGGAGCCAGTACATTCAGCAACGCGACCTTGAGGAACGACTGCGCGATCAGGACAAAGACGTTAAACCAGAGCGCGAGCAACGCCGTCACGATGTAGACCGGACGCCAGATACCGACCAGATTCTTGCCGTAGAGCGCGTAGACCGCGACAGCCAGCAGGATCAGCGAAATGATGGCAACCATGTGCGACGGCAGCAGCGTGGTGAACGGAAACAGAAAACCGGTCGCGCTGGTCAGGATCGTGGTGATCAGAAACAACGCCGTCCAGCACGGCAGCTTGTTCGATGCGAGAAGTCCGCCCGCGACAACGAAACCGAGGGCGATAGCAATCATACTAAGTACAAGGTGGAAGACCGTAAAACCCGCCAAAGACATGCCTAAAATCATGATGCGCCCCTTTTAAGAACCCGTCCAAAGGCTACAGCATAGGCACGGCCGTGCAACAAAAGTTCCATTTCCGCGCCACAACTTGCGGCGAATTTCCGGGCGCGGCAGCCATGCCATGCGCTAACGGTTGAGAAAATCCACCAGCTTCGGAATGACCTGCCCGGGCGCCTCTTCCATCAGCCAGTGGCCTGAACCTTTGACGATCACGCCTTCGACGTCAGTCGCGACCAATTTGCCCTGCTCGATCAGAAACGCCCCGCCGGCCTTTTCGCCGGAGAGCACCAGCATCGGCATCGGCAATTTCGTCTTTGCAAGGCCGGCGAAGTCGTCCGCGTCTTTCTCGAAAGCGCGAAACACCTCGAAGCCCGCGCGCATATGGCCCGGCTGCGCGTAGGACTTGGCGTAGAATTTCCGGTCCTTCTCCGGCACCGACTTCGTGGGGTCGGCGGCGAAATCATTCCAGAAATGCTCGAAGTAAATCCGCTCGCGGCCCTTCACCAGCGCCAGCGGCGTCTTGCCGTAGAAATGGAAGTGCCACAGGTCGCGCAGCAGCCAGACGTTTTTCCAATCGCCGACGCCCGGCAGGAAGGCATCCATCAGCACAATGCGGTCGACCTCGGCCGGGAATTGCGCGGCATAGGCATAGGCGACCATCAATCCGATGTCGTGGCCGACGATTTTCACCTTGGCATAGCCGAGATTTTTGACCAGCGCGTGAATGTCCTGCGCCATTTGCTTCTTGGTATAGCCGCTCTCCGGCACACCGGATTTGCCGAAGCCACGCAGGTCCGGCGCAATCACGGTGTGGTTCTTCACCAGCCCCGGAAACAGCGGCCGCCACATGTGGCTTGTTTCGGCGTAACCATGCAGCAGCACCACAGGGTCACCCTTGCCTGCCACGAGATAATGCAGCTTCACGCCGTTGACTTCGGCAAAGCGGCTCTGCGGCGCCTGCGCGACCGCGTTGCCCGGCAGCGCGACCAGAACTGACGCCGCTATTGTGACAGCGCAGACCGCGCCGCGAATGATCCGCCGGATATGCATCCTGAAATTCCTTCGAGCCGATATGAACTGATGAAAACGGATTGGATTTAGCAAGCTTGGATAATAGGCAACGGGCTCAGTCATAGCGCGGGATCGGACCGTTGTGCGGCGTCTTTCGCCTGGACAGATCGAACATCACCTTATCGATATAACACCAGCCCCAGCCTTCCGGGGGATCGTAGCCTTCGATGACCGGATGCTGCGTGGCGTGAAAATGTTTCGTCGCATGTTTGTTGGGCGATTCGTCGCAGCAGCCGACATGGCCGCAGGTCCGGCAAATCCGCAGATGCAGCCACTCGCTGCCGGTCGCGAGACATTCCTCACATCCCAATGCGCTCGGCGTGACGTCACGGATTTCCGCAATATGCTTGCAAGGCATGGTGATGGCCCTCCGGCGAGAGCTTGCAGGCTAGATGGACACAGCCGGCTTGTCGCTGAGAAATCCGTGCAACGCGGCGACCACCTGCGCACCTTCGCCGATCGCGCCGCCGACGCGCTTGACCGAACCGGCGCGCACATCGCCCACAGCGAACACGCCGGGCACCGACGTCTCCAGTCCCGACACAGGCTTGCCATCCTCGCACTGTGCGCCGGTCAGCACAAAGCCAGTGCGGTCGAGGGCGACGCCGCATCCCTTCAGCCATGCGGTTGCGGGGTCCGCGCCGACGAACAGAAACACATTGCGGATGTCGCCTGATGCTTCGATGCCGGTCCGGCGGTTGCGCCAGCGGACGCGGGTCAGCCCTCCATCGGGCGTGCCTTCCAGCCCGGCGATCTCGGTGTGAATCATCAGTTCGATGTTGGGCGTCGCCATGATGCGGTCGATGAGATAGCGCGACATGCTGTCGGCAAGTCCGCCGCTTCGGATCATCATGCGCACCTTGCTGGCGTGGCCCGACAGGAAGACCGCGGCCTGCCCCGCGGAATTGCCGCCGCCAACCAGAATAACCTCCTGTTGCGCGCAGAGCCGGCCTTCGATCGGCGACGCCCAATACCAGACGCCACGCCCCTCGAATTTGTCGAGGTTCTCGATCTCCGGCCGCCGGTAGCGCGCGCCGCTGGCAACCACGACGGATTTCGAACGCAGGAAATGACCGCATGCGGTCGAAAGACCGAATGCGCCGTCGCTTTTGGTGCAATCGAGCGATCTGGCCTCGACCGGGATCATCATGTCCGCGCCGAACTTCTGCGCCTGATTGTAGGCGCGCCCGGCGAGCGCCTGTCCCGAGATGCCTGTCGGAAATCCGAGATAGTTTTCGATCCGTGCACTGGCGCCGGCCTGACCGCCGAAATGGCGCGCGTCGAGCACCGCCACCGACAATCCTTCGGACGCCGCATACACCGCGGTCGCAAGGCCCGCGGGACCGCCGCCGACGATAGCGACATCGTAGAGCTTGTCCTGTTCGGCGCCGCCGATCATCCCCATCGCATAGGCAAGTTCGGTCTCGGAGGGATTGCGCAGCACCCTGCCGTCCGGACACACCACCAGCGGCAGATCGGCGGGCGACGGCGAATAGCGCGCGATCAGATCGGCGGCATCCTTGTCCGACGCAGGGTCGAGCACATGATGCGGATTGCCGTTGCGGGAGAGAAAGCCCTGCAAGCGTACGACACCGCCCAATGACGGCGAGCCGATCAGCACCGGCCCGCCGACGCCGCCCTGAATCAAGCTGACGCGGCGCAGAATCAGCGCACGCATGATGCGCTCGCCGAGATCGGCTTCGGCCACAAGCAGCGCGCGCAGGCTTTCGGAAGGAATCAGCAGCGTTTCCACGTCGCCCTCGGCGGTGCCGTCCACCAATGCCTGGCGGCCCGAGAGTTGTCCGACCTCGGCCAGAAACTGTCCCGGCCCCTGCTCGATCACCGGCGTGACATGACCCATGCCGTCGCGCTGCGTGATGGCGACATTGCCGGACAGAACCACGAACATCCCCGGACCCGGCTTGCCGGTCTCGAACATTCGATCGCCGTCCTTGTAGCGGCGAACTTCGCCGAACCGGCGCATCCGGTCGATCTCGGCCTCCGTCAGCGTCGGGAAGGTCTGCTCGTAGCGCGGAAACGCCTGCGCCGCTGATGTCAGTGGCGGTGCGTGCGCAGGTGTTGCTGCCGGGTCTGTCGCCATTGCTCGCACCTCGTCGCTCGTCAAAAACACGGCGACGATCTTCCTGCAAAACCGATGCAAGAGAGCCGCCATTCTCAGACTAGATCGTGCGCGCGCGGGGATAATCAAGAATGGGAGAGTCGAGGCCGGCGCCGGACCTTAACGCCGTATGCAGGCATTCTCACTCGTCGTCGCGCGAATCGGCCGCCGCCTCCGGCGTCTCAGCACGCGCACGTGCGTCATCCTCCGGTGTGACGATCGCCATTCCGGCGCGGCCGCGTGCCTGCGATTTGCGGCGCTTCAGATTGTCACGCAGCGCCGATTTCAGCCGCTCTTCACGGGCGGTTTTGGCGTTGCGCCCCGTTTTGCCGGAATCGTCCGTCATGGCAGGCCCGCTGGTGTTCCCTTGACCGGATGTTCGGCCGAGGATTACTGCAATCATACGCGACAGGGCAATCGGCAGGTCACGTCATAAGGAACATCTCATGACAGGTGATGCACAGGGTCTCGCGCCTGCGGCGCAGGAGACGCTCAAGAGCTGGCATCGTTTCGTCGAAACCAAGAGCACCGACGTGCTGCGGCCGCTGTTCGCGGACACCACGGTGTTTCGCTCGCCATTCGTCCATCTTCCCATCCCGGGACGTCCCGCGAGCCTGCTGATCCTCACCACCGTCGTGCAGATTTTCGAGAATTTCCGTTACCACCGCACATTCGTCTCCGGTTCGCACGATGTGGCGCTGGAATTCAGTGCCAATATCGGAGAACTGGACCTGAAAGGCGTCGATCTGGTGAAATTCGATTCCGCCGGCAAGATCATCGAATTCGAGGTGATGATTCGCCCTTTCAAGGCCTTGCAGGCCCTCAGCACCGAAATGAGCGCCCGGATCGGCCCCGAATTGGCGAAATACAAGACCGCCGCCCCGGCCTGAGTTCCGCGAGGCATCTACGGGCCGGAGAACGACGCTCCGCGCTTGCGCCGCCAGTGGCCTTATGGCAAAGGAACGCGCGCCTTTAGAGGCTTTTCAGCTGATTCACGTACATGGTACGTTTCTGGCTCCTTTTGGTCTGGCGCACGCTGCCGTAGCTCAGTGGTAGAGCACTCCATTGGTAATGGAGAGGTCGACAGTTCAATCCTGTCTGGCAGCACCAGTCACTTCAATGTTTTCAGGCGTTATTTCCGCTGAGCCTGATAGGTTGTTCGGCATCAACGGGCAGAACAAACCGCGTTTACGCACCTCGATACGGGGAAAATCCGGGGATACCTGTTCACCCATTGTTCCCGTTTGCTCGGTACGTGCTAGTGTTGACGAGTCGCACGCTTTGCGCCGCAATCACCAAATGTTGGTCTCAGGGAGACGACTAGTGAAACTCTCAGCCATTTCGGATGATGACAAACCGCAGCCGGCACCCGAACCGCCGCCGCCGCCGCCCGATGATCGCAGTTTCCGGAAGAATGAAGAACCCATAGTTCCGAGAAACTAAATTCGGGCAGCAATGCCGAAATACAGAAAAAGCAATCCTCCTAGGGGTGAAATCATCCCTAGGATTTTTGCGCGGTCCATCCATTTGGACATCCGTGCATTCAAAGACCTATTTACCGCTTGCCCTTTTGCTAGCTCTGCAAGATAGGCCTCATACGCATCCTTAGAATTAACATTCGGTGCGAGTGCCCATTGCCAGAATTCTGCATCCCGGCCGGGCAGATTAATGTCCGCGCCGCGAATCACCATGAAGCAGCACACCGAAGCAGCTAGTAGCGGCAGAACTAACCCGCTCAAGGCGACTCCATAGAGCAACGGTATGGAACCGTTTACACTGTAAAAAATTGCGGCCGCTGCCGAAATCGCTGCGGTTGCGACAGCAATGTAGAACTTCAACAATTCTAATGCTCTTCGATCGCCCTCTTGGATAAGTTCAACAGTTGCCTTGTTGCGCTGTCGAGCGTCGTCACAAGCGAACCGAATTCCATCTTCATCCAACATTACGACGACCCTGCTTGTTCACCGATGGTGAAGGTAGCATGCCGATTCTCGACTCATAAGCGGCAAGCGCAACGAGACTGAAATGACTGACATCGCAAATATGATCGCCGACCTCGTTGAGGGCGGAGGGGACGCTATGGCCGTTAGCGAACCTCGGGAGGCCGAAACGACCTCTCCGCGTGCTTGGGGCTTCGACATCGCGGAAATCAATCGTAGCTACGCGCTAGCGATCTGGGGCGGCAAGGCCGTGGTCATCAATGAGCAACCTCATGGGCCGGTCAATGATCGGGTCCGGGTGATGTCCGTTGAGGCTATGAGTTCATGGTTTGCGAACCGCCAGACCGAGGTTGTCGGCTCCGATGGCAAGGTCAAGGCGGTGAGTTGGGCAAAGGCTTGGCATTCACATCGCGATCGGCGGCAATATGACGGGGTCGAATTTTTCCCGAATCCCGACGGCGCGTCTGGAACGCCAAATTATCTCAATTTCTGGCGCGGCTTCGATATCACCCCCTCGCCGACCGGCTCTTACGCCATTTTTCGCGATCATTTGCTCACCAACGTCTGCGCGGGCGATGAGAAACTGTTCAGCTACATTTTCGGCTGGATCGCGCACATTGTCCAAAAGCCGCGCGAACGACTCGGGACAGCGATCGTGCTGCGTGGTCGCCGAGGCACTGGCAAGAGCAAGGTCGGTGAAGTTATAGGCTCGCTTTTCTCATCGCACTATTTTCAGGTAGACGATGCCCGCTACATCACCGGACAGTTCAATGCGCACATGGCAAGTTGCTTGTTACTGCAAGCCGACGAGGCCGTGTGGGCGGGCGACAAAGCGGCTGAAGGGCGGCTCAAGGGATTGATCACCGCTGAAATGCAGATGATCGAATCAAAGGGTGTCGATCCGATCCGACTGCGCAACTTCCTGCGCGTCATCATGACCTCGAACGAGGGGTGGGTCGTTCCCGCAGGCATGGACGAACGACGGTTTTGCGTTTTGGACGTTGGTTCAGGCTGCGCTCAAAATTGACCTGATGGATATTTTGGACCAGCGGGATGGAGATTACTGCATGGCCGCGTTCCGATCCAGATGCAGTATTTCCG
>NZ_JBWKSV010000005.1:0-26979 GCF_059419985.1 Afipia sp. GW821-FHT04G03
TCTTCGGCATAACCAAAGCTCCTTTCCAAGCTCACTTTCTCACAAAGCTTGGTCCAAAAAAGCCCGGTCAGGTCACTGAGACGGTGAGACAGTGAGACAGTGAGACGCTCCCGAGTAACGCTCCTTCTCTCGACCACTGCTGTCTCGTCAAAAGTTATTCACTGATTTATTTCGCCTCTTTTTGTATGCTCAGAGCGAGCCAACCGCAGTGCCGTGAGCATGCTTGTGGCATTGCCAGCGGCATCCTCATGCGATGCCTGAAGCATTGCAGTGACGACGCGAAAGGTGCTCTCGAAATGCTCGCAGAAGTGGGTTGAGTATGTTGCTGGCAACCTGTTGGAGAAATCGTAGCGCGGAAAATGCCTGTCGCATGCTCACCGCATTGCCACAAGCATGCGGCAAGCAATGCCTGCGGGATGCACACTAACAAGAACACTCTCTCTCTAACGAGAGAGAGAGACGCGCGCGCGCGAACGAGTTGGGCTTCGGAAAATTCTAATCAGGCCGGACTGGTCAACTTGGTCGCCTTGACGCAGCTATGGCTTGGAAATTAATTCAGCTTCATTGCAGATCTCTCACCGATCTCACAATTTCGAGAAATCATCTCGCTATGAGCCGCACTCCAGCACGTTTTACTCAGGCGGATGTCGCAAGAACTCTGCGTGCCGCCAAGCAGGCTGGTGCATTGACGGTTGAGGTGACGCCCAACGGAAGCTTTCTCATCACGCTTTCTGACACGCTGGCTGCGGCAAGGGAGGAAAAACAACTTGAAGAGGACAGCGAAATTGTTCTCTGATCCTTCCATGCCTCGTCCTCGCCCGCCTCATCTTCATCGTGAAGCCACTCGGCACGGGACAATGGTCTGGTACGTGCGTGTCGGCAAAGGACCCCGGACCCGCATCAAAGTAGCTTACGGTACCCCGGAGTTCGATGCTGCGTATCGAGCCGCGCTCGCTGGTGACACCCATGCGCCAAACGAGAAACCGTCCCAAGGCACCCTCGAGTGGCTGGTCGGCCTCTACCGCCAGTCCGGCGCATGGCGTGATCTGTCGCCGGCAACGCGAAAGCAGCGTGAAAACTTCTTCCTGCACATTTTGAAGACCGCTGGCCGGGAGCCGGTGTCCCGCATTGATCGCGCGGCGATCATCCGCGGTCGTGACAAGCGCGCGGCCACGCCGTCACAAGCCAAGAACTTCCTCAGCACGATGCGCGGTCTGTTCACCTGGGCGGCGGACGCTGATCTGGTGCGGACTGACCCGACCCAAGGCATCACACTCAAGAAGGCGAGATCGCCAAAAGCTGGCGGCTTTCCGGTCTGGACCGACGATGAGATCGAAGCCTTCGAGCATCGTTGGCCCAGGGGCACCCGTGAGCGGGTGATGTTCGATCTATTCCTGTACACCGGACTCCGTCGGGGTGACGCCGCCGTCGTCGGCAAGCAACATGTCCGCAACGGCGTGATCGCCATCGACACCGAGAAAACGGGAATGCGGGTGACTATTCCAATCCTCCCCGAGTTGCAAAAGACCCTCGACGCCGGTCCCACGGGCGATCTCGCCTTTATCGCAGCATCGAATGGCAACCCGCTGACCAAGGAAAGCCTCGGCAACATGTTTCGGGATGCGTGCCGGGCTGCCGGCGTCAACAAATCTGCGCATGGGCTGCGCAAGGCCGCAGCGACGAACGCGGCGAACCACGGGGCCACGGTGGCCGAGCTGGAGGCAATCTTCGGCTGGGCGGGCGGTCAGATGGCGGCGCTCTACACACGATCCGCAAACCGCCGGTCGCTGGCCGCAGACGCAATGAAAAAGCTATCCCGGACCGAAACGGAAACATCTATTCCCGCACCTAAGCACAAGGTGCGGGCGTCAGAGCCGAAAGCTAAATGATTTCAAGTGTATTTTTGTGAGGTGGTGCGCTCGGAGGGACTCGAACCCCCACCCTGTTACGGACTGCCACCTCAAGGCAGCGCGTCTACCAATTCCGCCACGAGCGCTAAACGATCACCCCGGATTCGCACCCGGCGCGGCATCGTCGGCGCCCGTGTAACAAATCGGGATTGGGGGGACAAGGCCTCAGAAGCCGTGCAGCCAGAGGCTTTCCGGACTATCTGTGATCAGGCGTCCGGGGCAACATTTGCTTGACTTCGACCGCGATGCGGTTGCGGTTCACGACCACGACGCCGCTGGCGATCGGCAGGTTGTTGGCGAGAACCTTGACCTCGTCCTGCTCGGTCGCATCGAGTTCGATGATGGCGCCGCGGCTCAGCCGCATCACCTGATGAACGGGCATTGAGGTGGTCCCGAGAACCACCATCAGATCGACCGAGACGTTATCGAGAGTTGCCACTTTGATTTGACACCCACACATGAATGATGGACGCAGATCACCACGAATATGGTTACTCAAAGGTTAATATGCTCCAGGAGCGCCGCGAAGACCTTGCCCTGACGTCGTTTTTCCCCCGCTCCGGCCCGCCCGCCGAGTGGCGGGTGGCGGCAGCGCCGGTGGCCTATCAGGAAGCCATCGAGACCATGGAAACGCGGGCTGCCGATATTGCCGCGGGCCATGCTCCTGAGCTTGTCTGGCTGCTGGAACATCCCCCGCTCTACACATCCGGCACCAGCGCCAAGGCCGGAGACCTGATCGACGCCCGGTTCCCGGTGTTCGCTACCGGGCGCGGCGGACAGTTCACCTATCACGGTCCCGGCCAGCGGGTGGTCTACCTGATGCTCGATCTCAAGCGCCGGCGTCCGGACGTGCGGGCTTACGTCGCCAGCCTCGAGCAGTTCACGATCCGCACCCTCGCCGCCTTCAACGTGCGCGGCGAGCGGCGCGAGGACCGGGTCGGCGTCTGGGTGCCCCGGCCGGAGAAAGGCCCTTCCCGCGAGGACAAGATCGGCGCGATCGGCGTGCGCCTGAAGCGGTGGGTGTCGCTGCACGGCATCTCGATCAACGTCGAGCCGGACCTCACCCACTTCACGGGCATCGTGCCCTGCGGAGTCGAGGATCCCCGCTACGGGGTGACCAGCCTGGTCGATCTCGGCCTGCCGGTCACGATGAGCGATGTGGACGTGGCGCTCAGGCAGGCCTTCGAGGAGATTTTCGGGCCAACGACGGCCAATGCCGGGAAACCGGCCGCCTGATCGCGGCTTCAAACCGTCGGCAGCACCGAGAACCGTTCGCCGGATACGCGCAAACCCAACATGTCTTCGCTGGCCGCTTCGTTGTCGATGGCGGTGACGCGCGCCATGCCGGGACCGTCCTGACATTTTGCAATCAACGCAGCGACAGCATGGTCCGGGCCGGCGAGAACGGCCTCGACAGCCCCGTCCTTTCGGTTGCGCGCCCATCCGGCAAGACGGCCGGCGACCGCCTCGCCTTCGATCCATGCGCGGTATCCGACGCCCTGCACCTTGCCGCGAATGACGATGTGGCGGATGACATCGCTCATCGACCCACCTTCAGGGTTCTACTTCTTCAATCCCAGAAAATCGGCGATGCGCGCTTTCACGTCAGGGTCGCGCATCACGCGGCGGGTCAGTTCCGGAGACGGCAGACCCTTGAGGTCTTTCGGCGCAACGCCGTCGCGCATCGCCTTCTGCGTCTCATACACCGCCTGTGTCGCAGCGGCGATCGGCGCATGTCCCTGCAAGGTGATGCGCACGCGCTGGCTGGCCAGAAAGGCCGTATCCGCGAGTTCGCCGTCAGCGGTGCCCATGATGATCGGCAGCTTTGTGACGCTCGCGACGGCTTGCAATTCCGCTCGGGTTTTCAGCCCGCTCAGGAACAACGCATCGACACCCGCGGCCTCATAGGCCCTGGCGCGCGCGACCGCATCATCGATGTTCGAGATCGACGCCGCGCCGGTGCGGCCTGCGATCACCAGCGACAAATCAGAGCGGCCACTCAACGCCGCCTTCATCTTGCCGATACCTTCATCGATGGAAATGAGCTGCGGTTTGGCCTGTCCGTAAGCCTGCGGCAGCAGCGTGTCCTCGATGCTGAGGCCCGCGGCGCCCGCAGCTTCCAGTTCCTGCACGGTGCGGCGAACGTTGAGCGCGTTGCCGTAGCCGTGGTCAGCATCGACCAGCACGGGAATTTTCCCGGCGCGGCAAATACGGCGTACCTGTTCGGCAAGTTCAGAGAGCGTGATCAGCACCAGATCGGGGTCGCCTAAAATCGTCAGCGACGCGGCTGAGCCGCCGAGAACTCCAAGCTCGAAGCCGATATCTTCGGCGGTGCGCGCCGAGATCGGATCGTAAACCGAGCCGGGGCTGACGATGTCGCGGCCCGACAGGATGGCCCGGAATGCTTCGCGTTTCTCCTGCGGCAACATCACAACCTCATGCGAACTCGAGGATCAGTGCATCGACAGCCAGCGTCGCGCCGGCAGTCGCGGCGATTTTCTTCACCGTGCCGTCGCGTTCGGCGCGCAGCACGTTCTGCATTTTCATGGCCTCGATCACGGCCAGCGTTTCGCCGGCCTTGACCTCCTGACCTTCGGTCACGGCAATCGATATCACGAGGCCCGGCATCGGGCACAGCACCTTCTTGCCGGTGTCAGCTGCCGATCCCACCGGCATCAGCCGCGCGGCCGCAGCTTCCGTCTCGGTATAGACCTGCACCGGCAATTCGTAACCCTGATACGCCAGCCGGAAACCATTCGGCATCGGCCGCACCTGCATGGCGACAGGATGACCCGCGATGCTGCCTTGCCAGACCGGATCGCCCGGCTTCCAGTTCGACACCAGCGTGACAGGCTGTCCGGCGGCACCGTCCGCGCCGATCAGGCGAATGACGATCCCCTCGCCGTCCCGCGCGACATCAAGCGGCACCTCGTTGCGACCGAGCCAGACCGCCCGGCGGCGTTCGCGCGACACCGCACGGCCGTTCATCTGTCCGGAAATCTGCCTTTTGCGCGCCCCCAGAATGTGATCGATAGCCGCTCCCACCGCGGCAATCCGATGCGCCGTCTCGCCTTCCGGCGTGCGCGGTCCGAAGCCCTTTGGAAATTCCTCCGCAATGAATCCGGTCGATAGATTGCCCTCGCGCCAGCGCGGATGATTCATCAACGCCGACAGGAACGGAATGTTGTGACGGATGCCGTCGATATAGAACGCATCGAGCGCGTTCGACTGCGCCTCGATGGCGGCGGCGCGCGACGGCGCGTGGGTCACGAGCTTGGCGATCATCGGATCGTAGTAGATCGAGATTTCGCCGCCTTCCTGCACGCCGGTATCGTTGCGTACCGTGATATCGCCGACCTTGCTTTCCGCGGGCGGGCGATACTTCACGAGCCTGCCGATCGACGGCAGAAAATTGCGGAACGGATCTTCGGCATAGACGCGCGATTCAACGGCCCAGCCGGTGAGCGTGACGTCCTTTTGCGCGAGCGACAGTTTTTCACCGGCAGCGCTGCGGATCATCTGCTCCACCAGGTCGACGCCGGTGATGAGTTCGGTCACCGGATGCTCGACCTGGAGCCGCGTGTTCATCTCGAGAAAGTAGAAACTCTTGTCCTGGCCCGCGACGAATTCGACGGTGCCTGCGGAATCATAATTCACGGCCTTTGCGAGAGCCACCGCCTGCTCGCCCATCTTGCGGCGGGTGGCTTCATCGAGCAGCGGGCTTGGGGCTTCCTCGATCACCTTCTGGTTGCGGCGCTGGATCGAACATTCGCGCTCGCCGAGATAGATGACGTTGCCGTGCTTGTCGCCGAGAAGCTGGATTTCGATGTGGCGCGGATCGACGATGAACTTCTCGATGAACACGCGATCGTCACCGAACGACGCTTTCGCTTCCGCCTTGGCGAGGCTGAATCCTTCCGCGACTTCGGATTTCGAATGCGCGATGCGCATGCCCTTGCCGCCGCCACCGGCCGACGCCTTGATCATCACCGGATAGCCGATCTCGTCGGCGATCTTCACCGCATGTTTGTCGTCTTCGATCACACCGAGATGGCCGGGAACGGTGGAGACCTTCGCCTTGGCCGCCGCCTTCTTCGATTCAATCTTGTCGCCCATTGCTGCGATGGCGCCGGGATTGGGACCGATGAACACGATGCCTGCCGCTTCCAGCGCGCGCGGAAACGCCTCGCGCTCCGACAGGAACCCATAACCCGGATGCACCGCCTCCGCCCCGGTCTGGCGGCAAGCCTCGATGATCTTCTCCATGACGAGGTAGCTCTCGGCGGCCTGCGGCGGTCCGATGAAGACCGCTTCGTCGGCCATCTCGACGTGAAGCGCATCGCGGTCGGCATCCGAATAGACAGCCACCGTCGCAATGCCCATGCGGCGTGCGGTCTTGATGACCCGGCAAGCGATTTCGCCGCGATTGGCGATCAGTATCTTTTTGAACATGGAGTGATCTGGATCCTGAAAAGGCGGATTCGGGCTGGCTGGCCTACAACCGCAATTTGGCATGTGCGACGGATTGTAACAATTCTGTCGCGGGCATTTACTACACCGAATTACCGCCCAGCGTGACTGGGCTGGCTGGCATGTCCACCTACAAGCGAGACTCTCATGCGCCGCACCATTTCACTGTTTTCCATCGGTTTTCTGGCGTTGTCATCCACCATGGCTTTCGCCCAAAACAACCAGCCTCGCAACCTGATTCTGTTCGTTCCCGATGGACTCCGTGCGCTGGCCGTGACCCCGGAAACGGCGCCCGCAATGGCGGCGGTGCGCGACAAGGGCGTGAACTTCAAGAACCCCCACTCCCTGTTTCCGACCTTCACCATGGCCAACGCGTCGGGCATGTCGACGGGGCACTATCTCGGCGACACCGGGACGTTCAGCAATTCGATCTATACGGGGCATCCCGTGTCGGTCGCGAGCCAGGGCGGCACGGTCGTGCCGTTCATCGAGCACGATCAGGTCCTGCGCGAGGTCGATGAGCAGTTCAACGGCGATTATCTCAACGAAGAGACGCTGCTGAAGGCCGCGCGCGATGCGGGCTACAGCACCGCCGCCATCGGCAAGGTCGGCCCCACGCTGCTGTTCGACCATACCGAGCGCACCGGCACCAAGACCATCACCATCGACGACCAGACCGGCTCCGTCGAAAAGGACGGCAAACTGATCGGCATTCCGCTTTCCGACGAGATGAAGGCCGCGCTGGGCGCCGCCAATCTTCCGACAACGACACCGGGACGCGGCGACAACGGCAAGGCCGGCGACGCAAAGACGCCCGGCACCGTCGTCGCCAACATCAAGCAGCAGGAATATCTCGCCGATGTCGCGAGCAAGGTCGTGCTGCCGATGTTCAAGGCGCGCAACAAGCCGTTCGTGCTGGTGTTCTGGTCACGCGATCCGGACGGCACGCAACATAACCAGGGCGACAGCCTCAACAGCGTGACGCCCGGCATCAACGGCCCCTCTTCGCGCGCCGCGATCAAAAACGCCGACAACAACCTCGCACAGTTGCGCAAGGCGCTGGACGATCTCGGCCTCGCCGCCACCACCAACATCATGGTGTCTGCCGATCACGGCTTCTCGACGATCTCGAAGGAAAGCAAAACCAGTTCGACGGTGAAGCGCACCTATCCCGACACGCCGGAAGGCTTCCTGCCGCTGGGATTCCTCGCCATCGATCTGTCGAAGGCGCTGAACCTGCCGATGTTCGATCCGAACAACAAGAACGCGGCTGTCGGCGAGAACGCTTATCCCAAAGCCGGTAACGCTCTGCTCGGCAAGAATCCCTTGAAGCCCGATCTCGTCGTCGCCACCAACGGCGGCTCCGATCTGATCTATCTGCCTAACGGCGACCGCAAGCTGGCGGATCGCACGGTGAAGGCTTTGCTGGACCAGGATTATGTCAGCGGCATCTTCGTCGATGACGGACTGGGACGTTTTCCCGGCACTCTGCCGCTGTCGCTGCTGAGCCTGAAGGGCAAGGCCGTGACGCCGCACCCCGCCATCGTCGTGAACTTCCGCTCCTACTCGAGCGGCTGCGATGAACCGACGCTATGCTCGGTGGAAATCGCCGACACGGTGTTGCGGCAGGGCCAGGGAATGCACGGCAGCTTCAGCCGCGGCGACACCATGAATTTCATGGCGGCGGTCGGTCCGGACTTCAAGGCGGGTTATGTCAATCAGCTTCCCGTAAGTAATGCCGACGTCGGCATTACCGCGGCTCACCTCCTCGGCCTCCATCGCAAGGCCAAGGGCTCGCTGATCGGCCGCGTGATGACGGAAGCCATGCCGAACGGCGTGACGCCGAAGGGCTTCAGCGGAACGCTCACGGGCAAGCCCGCAGCCAACGGCCTCAGGACCGTGCTGCAATTCCAGCGCGTGCTGAACCAGCGCTATTTCGATGTCGCGGGATTTCCGGGCCGCACGATCGGGCTTCCGGAGACGGTGAAGACGGCAGGCGCGAAGTAGCGCCTGCCTCAATCAAGTTCGCGTCTTACATTCCGAAATCGAGAACGCTCGGCAACGTCTGAGCCAGCGGCAGGGTCGCGGCGCCGATCAAGGTGGCAACCAGCGCCTTCAGGGCGAGGTTGCTGCGGCGCTTGCCGCGCATCTGGCTCGCGATCCACTCAAGCACTTCGGTGTTGACGCCGACGGCCTTGGTGGGCGCCCAGCTTTCGATGGCGGTGTCCGGCGAAAGAGCGACGGCGCGCGGAGGCACCGGCAAACCGGAGGCAGCTGCGGCGTGATGCACGATTGCCTTGGCGAAAAGGTCGTCGAAGCGTCCGTCGTCGCTGCGCTCGGAGGCCGCCTCGTTGATCTCGAACAGGGTTTCGGCCTCAGCCCGGCTGACGGGCTCGTTGGCATTCGCCGCAGCGGTGAGAATCCGCGCGCACCAGGCCGCGTCACCCGCATCCAGCGCCCGCGAGAAGTGCACGCGGCCGGAGGTCGTCGGCCCCTCGCCCGTGATCACGCCGTCGCGCACGAAGGCAAGCGCGGTAGCGGAGACATCGCGGTCTGCGGTGAAGCTGGTTTCGATTTTCCGGATCAGTTCGGAAAGCGGCGCGTTGGCGATAATCGAGGCGGACGTCATGTTACTTTTCTCTTTTTGTATCCCGCAGCATTTTCATGCGGATGTAAACGAAGCGTTAATTAAGCGATTCGGAGATCGCTTCTTTCCCTTATGGTTGCGGATTGGTCGCACTGACCGTCCGCTCGGTTCGATGGAAATGACATCGGGAACCGGCGGCTGTGCGGCGCATCAAAGTCAAATTCGGGGCATTGCGAAAAAGTGAGCGCAACGGGACTCAGTTGTGAACTTTCGGCAACCCGCCGCAAAACAGCAGGGAATTCTGGAAAGCGTCCGCGCGATGGAAAAATCTTGTCCTTTTCGCCCCGTAGTTTCGTTTTCGCTCTTCGAGGGCTATACCCCTGACATCAAATTTCTTTGTAACGCTAAAGACATGAGGCGGATCGATGACTCTTCAGATTGGCGCGACCGCGCCGGATTTCGAAGCAGATACCACCGAGGGACACATCCATTTTCACGACTGGATCGGCGATAGCTGGGCTCTCCTTTTCTCGCATCCGAAAGACTTCACCCCGGTCTGCACCACCGAGCTTGGCACCCTCGCCCGCATGAAGCCGGAATTCGACAAGCGCGGCGTCAAGCTTCTCGGTTTGAGTGTCGATCCGGTCGCCCAGCACAAAGCCTGGAGCGAGGACATCAAGGAGACCCAGGGGTTTGCGCCGAACTATCCGATGATCGGCGACACCGACCTGAAGGTTTCCAAGCTCTACAACATGCTTCCGGCAAACACGTCCGGCGGCTCCGAAGGCCGCACCGCTGCTGACAACGCCACGGTACGCACTGTGTTCATCATTGGGCCGGACAAGAAGATCAAGCTGGTGCTGGTTTACCCGATGAGCACGGGCCGCAACTTCGACGAGGTCATCCGCGTCATCGACTCGCTGCAACTCACCGCGAAACACAGCGTCTCCACCCCGGCAAACTGGAAACAGGGCGAGGACGTCATCATTTCGGGCTCCGTGACCAACGATCAGGCGAAAGAGAAATTTCCGGGCGGCTGGAAGTCTCCGAAGCCGTACATCCGGATCGTTCCGCAGCCGAAATAATCGCACTGCACATTCGCAAAAACCAAAAGGGACGCAGGTTGCGTCCCTTTTTTATTGCGACGGCCGATGGAACAGTGTGCTCCGCTTTGCGAAAACCCGTCCGGCTCAGGCAGCGCGCGCAGGCGCCGTCGTTCTGTTCACGAGCAACACGGCAGCGGCGCAGATCGCCATACCGATAATCGCAAGCAGATCGAGCCGCTCGTCGAACAGTACATAGGCCATGATCGCGGTAACGCCGGGCACGAGATAAAACAGGCTCGCCACCCGCGTCGCCGCCGAATGACGGATCAGCCAGTACAGAAGACCGATCGATCCGATCGAAAGCACGACGACGAGCCACGCGAGGCTGAGCACGAACTCGCGGTTCCAGACGATCACACGGGTCTCGAACAGCCACGCGCCGAGGCCAAACAGCAATCCCGCTGCGACGAACTGAATGAGATTTCCCGCCCGCCAGTCGATCTGGCTGCAATACCGCTTTTGATAAAGCGTGCCGAGCGTGATGCTGACGAGCGCGACGCAAGTGGCAGCCCAGCCCCAACCCGCCTCTCCCGACATTGAACGGCCATGGAGAACGATCAGCGTTCCCGCCAAACCCATCAACAGCCCGGTCCACTGCAGCGGCGTCACGCGCTCGCCGAGCCAGCGGTTCGCCAGCGTGGACATCAGAATGGGTTGCAGTCCGGGAATCAGTGCGGACAGGCCCGCGGGGACCGAATGAAAAATCGCGACGGCTGTACCACCCAGATAAAAGCCATGCACAAGCAAACCGGCGATGGCGCTATGGATCACACCAGCGCGATCCGGCCACTTCGGACGCCAGATCGCAACCATCACTCCCATCAAGACTGCAACAAGCCCCATTCGCACCGCGAGATAGGTCAGCGGTTCGGCTCCGTTCAGCACGTATTTCGTGCCGACGAATCCCGTGCTCCACAGCAAGACGAAGATCGCAGGCGCCGCGCGCGCAGCGATCGATTCAAGTCGTTGCTGATCCGACGGCGGGTTCATTTGCGCAACTGCTTGCCCGATCTTATGCTATCGGGCAATCATCAAATGCGCCGGGCAACTCGCCCGGAAACGCAGATCGAAATGCCTTCCAGACCAAAGGATTCGTCATGGACGTTCGCGCCGCCGTCGCCATCGCTGCCGGGAAACCGCTTGAGATCACCACCGTACAACTCGAAGGCCCGCGCGAGGGCGAAGTGATGATCGAGATCAAGGCGACAGGCGTGTGTCACACTGACGAATTCACATTGTCCGGCGCCGATCCCGAAGGGCTTTTCCCCGCCATCCTCGGTCATGAGGGCGCGGGCATCGTCGTCGATGTCGGCAAAGGCGTGACCAGCGTCAAGAAAGGCGATCACGTCATTCCGCTGTACACACCGGAATGCCGGCAATGCCCCTCGTGCCTGTCGCGCAAGACCAACCTCTGCACCGCGATCCGCGCCACGCAAGGCCAGGGCCTGATGCCGGACGGCACGTCCCGCTTCTCTCTCGGCGGCAAGCCGATCCATCACTACATGGGCACGTCGACGTTCGCGAACTATACCGTCCTGCCGGAGATCGCGGTGGCGAAAATCCGCGAGGACGCGCCGTTCGACAAGGTCTGCTACATCGGCTGCGGCGTCACCACCGGCATCGGCGCAGTCATCAACACCGCGAAGGTCGAGCAAGGCGCGAAGGCCATCGTGTTCGGCCTCGGCGGCATCGGGCTGAACGTGCTGCAGGGGCTCCGGCTCGCAGGTGCCGACATGATTATCGGCGTCGATCTCAACAACGACCGCAAGGCCTGGGGCGAGCGCTTCGGCATGACGCATTTTGTTAATCCGACGGATGTCGGCAAGGACCTCGTCGCGCATCTCGTCAACATGACCAAGACCAAGGAAGACCAGATCGGCGGCGCGGACTACACCTTCGATTGCACCGGCAATGTCACGGTGATGCGTCAGGCGCTGGAAGCCTGTCATCGCGGCTGGGGACAATCGATCGTGATCGGCGTCGCGCCCTCGGGCGCGGAAATCGCGACCCGTCCGTTCCAGCTCGTGACCGGGCGCGTCTGGAAGGGCACGGCCTTCGGCGGCGCGCGCGGCCGCACCGACGTGCCGAAGATCGTCGACTGGTACATGCAGGGAAAAATCCAGATCGATCCGATGATCACGCATGTGATGCCGCTGAACGACATCAACAAGGCGTTCGATTTGATGAAGCGCGGGGAATCGATCCGGGGCGTGGTGACGTTCTAGCGACAAGCCAACATGAGGAACTGGCGTTGATGTGCGTTCGCGCGCTGTCATCGCAAGAATTTTCCACTCCGTCATTCCGGGATGCGCCGCTTGGCGCAAGCCCGGAATCCAGAACCGTGGAAACTCGTAGCCGGTGGATTCCGGGTTCGCGCGAAGACGCGCGCCCCGGAATGACGGCGAACAACATCGAGTGACCAGACGCCCGAAACATTTCGTGATGGGGACACACATCCCCGCGCTCTGAACCCCGCTTATGTTCGGCACATCCTGTTCGTGAGGGGCGCTTTCTAGAGGCGTCTTGAGAGCGGAGCAGGATGCGGCGCCTGCACGTGTGTTTCGCAAACACACGCTCGGGAGGCTGGGGTCACCGTCCGGGCCAACTACGTGGCTCTGCCGTTCGCGGCTGGACGCGGACAGGATGAAGGCGGAGAAATCCCGCCGGATAAAGACGCACCGCGTCCGTCCTGTCCCGGAAGTACGGTCCTCTCGCCCAAAATCGCCGCAGTGGAGCGCCGTGAGGCGATGCGCTTCCGGACCACATCGTGTCGCAAGCGATACCGGGAGCGAAACGAATACAAGGTGCGCCTCGCGGCGCTCCATGCCCCTCCCTTTTTACAGGGGCGCGAACGAGGCAGGCCTCGCGCGCGCATTTGAGGGCAAAACTAAAAGCTCACCTCGCGCGCGGCGCGGGAACGATGATGCGTGGCTGTTTGAAAAATGAATCTGGAAAACGTTCAGCGCGAGCGCGCAACACTTCCGATGTCGTCCCCGCGAAAGCGGGGACCCATAATCACCGCGGTTGAGAGCGTATCGCCGTCATCCTGGGGTGCGAGCACTTGCGAGCCTCGAAGGACATGCAACCGCGCATCCTTCGAGGCTCGCCGCAAATGCGGCTCGCACCTCAGGATGACGCGACATCAATAATGTTTCGAGGATTAATGGGTCCCCGCTTTCGCGTTGACGACCAGTCGATAGATTTCGCTGTTCAGAAGAACTCTTCCGGGCACGGATCGACGATCTGCCAGAGATCGCTGCCGTTCTTGATCTTCTTCATCTCGTTGGTGAGCCCGCCGTTGCGGCTGATCCACGCTTTCACCGGCTGCGGATAATAGGACATCAGATCCGACGTCCCTTCGTTGCTGGTGATCTTGATGCCGAGGGTGAAGGCCTTGTCGTAATAGGCCTGGTGGAAGCCGAGACTGGCACGCGGCGTCACGCAGATCTTGTTCATCGGCACAATGCCGAACACCATCGTGCAGGCCGAATTGCAGATGCCGTCGATGATGACGCGCTCGCCCCGCGCGCGAATGCGCTGGTACTTCGCCTTGTACTCTTCGACGTAGCCGCCGTGATCGCGGGTGATGCGCACATCGGCGCGTGCCGGCAAACTCGCCAGCAGCGACAAAACGACAGACAGAAAAACAACAATTCGCATGTGAAGCCGGAAAACAGATGCAACTGATCTGGACAAAGCGACCAGTCCACCAACAACAAGACTCTGGCGGGACTGTGTTTGAAAATCGTTAAGCACAATGCGGCAAGCTATAATGACGGTCAACAATACACAGCAAGGACTTGAAATATAACAATTTTTTAGATTTGTCGCGATCTGTTTCGAGACTGTTTCGCTCTCAAAAAATTAGCGCGTCCACTGCGGGGTGAACGCGCTAATTCCAATCTTCGACTGAGCGCCTGAGGGCCGCTACTTCTTCGGACGAATCGCGTCGGCGGTGCCTTGAATGAACGCCGTGATCTTGACGACGTCGTCTTCGCTCAGCTTGCCGGTAAAGTCCGGCATTCCCTTGTCGACATGCGGTCCCTTGAACACAAAGTTCTTCAGGTTCGCGATCGTTTCGGCGCCGACGTAGCCGAGATTTCTGACATTGCCGCCCTTGTCCACTCCGGGGACGCCGTGACAGGTCACGCAACTGCTGACGTACAGCAGCGTTCCTGGCCCGACATCTGCCGGATTGTATTTCACGCCCTCGAGGAGATTCTCCATCTGATACTTGGTCATTTGCGGCAGCGGCGCCTTGCCGTCGATCGCAAAGGTATAGACCGTGCCGGGATTGTCCGCCTCGGTGGCGCGGGCCGCGATCCCGAAGACGCCGCCCCACCCGACCGCGATGGACACGTACTGCTTGCCATCGAGCATGTAGGTCGACGCCGCCGCGACGACGCCTGTGCCCGTTGGCGATTCCCAGAGCTTCTCGCCTGTCGTCGCATTGTAGGCGATGAAGCGGCCATCGGCCGTTCCCTGGAAAACAAGATTGCCGGCGGTGGTCAGCGTTCCGCCGTTCCACGGCGCCACGTATTCCTGCTTCCATGCTTCCTTCTGCTTGACCGGATCCCACGCGATGAGCCGGCCGAACGGCATGTTCTTCGGCGGCGTCGCGTTCAGCACGAAACCGGTGTTCCAGCCGGTATTGCCGCCAAACTCACCGGGCTGATTGGCGTTGTGTTTCCACCCCTTCTGCGGAGTGAGATTGAGCGGCACGCCTTGCGCCGGCAGATACACGAGGCCTGTCATCGGATTAAATGACATCGGGTGCCAATTGTGGGCGCCGTAAGGACCCGGAATGGCGTCCATGCCTTTTTCGGGGTCGCGTGCCGCGGCAACTTCAATCGGACGTCCATTGGCGTCGTATCCGGTCGCCCAATTCACATCGACGAAATTCTTCGCCGAGATGAACTTGCCGTTGGTGCGATCGATGACGAAGAAGAAGCCGTTCTTCGGCGCATGAAGGATCACCTTCCGCGGAGCACCGTCGATGTTGATGTCCGCCAGGATCATCGGCTGGGTCGAGGTGTAGTCCCAATGATCGCCGGGTGTTTCCTGATAATGCCAGACGTACTTGCCGGTGTCGGCATTCAGCGCGACGATCGACGCAAGATAGAGATTGTCGCCGCCTGCGGGGCTGCGGAGATGCCGGTTCCACGGCGATCCGTTGCCCGTCCCGATATAAACAAGGTTCAGGTCGGGATCGAACGTGATGGTGTCCCACGCCGTTCCGCCGCCGCCGTTGATCCAGTATTTGCCGGCCGGATCCCAGGTTTTAGCGGCCGCCTCCATCGATTCATCTTCGTAGGGTTTGGCAGGATCGCCCGGAACGATAAACCACCGCCAGGCCTGATCGCCGGTTTCCGCGTCATACGCGGTGACGTAACCGCGCGCGCCGTATTCCGCGCCGCCGTTGCCGATCACCACTTTGCCGTTCACAACGCGCGGCGCGCCGGTGATCGTGTAGGAATGCTCCTTGTCGATGAGCGTGTCTTTCTCCCAGACCTTCTTGCCGGTCACGGCATCGAGCGCCACGAGCCGCCCGTCATAGGCGCCGACGAAGACCTTGCCCTTGTGGAGCGCAACGCCGCGATTCACGACGTCGCAGCACCCCTTGAAGCCGATCGCGCGCGATACTTCAGGGTCAAATGTCCATATCTTCTTGCCGGTACGGACGTCGATGGCGTGAACGACGCTCCACGATGCGGTGACATACATGATGCCGTCGACAACCAGCGGCGTCGCTTCAACGCCGCGCGACGATTCAAGATTGTAGGTCCACATCAAACCGAGATTCTTGACGTTGTCGGTGTTAATCTGATTCAGCTTGCTGAACCGCGTCTCGCCATAGTCGAGGCCGATCGTGGGCCAGTCATTCGATGTTGCAGCATTGGCCTTGATGGAATTCTGATCGACCGCCGACGTCACCGCCTTGATGTGTTCAGGCGAACCTTTGGGCGGCGATTGCGCAGAAGCAGCGGAGAAGACCGCAAGCGTCGCGATCGCGGACGCGGCCAACAAAAAACCCAGCACTGAGTGCCGGGTTGCGGTAGTCGCTGTTTTGGTCGTCGCTGAAAATTGCCGAAAGACATCGATACGATTGGCGAGACGTTTCATACAATCCTCCCAATGACCTCTGGTGGGTCTCGTTGAATGTTAGACGCAAAAGAAGAAGCGTCAACGCATGTGTGTGGCATGCAAGGTTTTGTTGTTTTGCAGCGCAACGCGCTGCGTTGTTCCATCATTCGCACAGCGAAATTACATCTCGATTCATGTCATGCCGGCCGCAGCAATGATTGCTCGCCGTGATGCCGTCGTGCAGTTGATCGGAGATGGTTTGAAGAGAGAAGAGACAAGTGAATAAGCAGCGCCTACGATCGCGTGGATTCCGCGACACCACGATTGAATCGTTGGCGCCTATCGAACTTGCTGAGATCGCCACGGGTTGTGTGCCGCGTTGCCTGGATTGGGTGCGAATGAAGCCGAACATCTGCCGGCAGATTTTGAGAGTCCGTGGAGCAATGAGGCTCACTGCCGGACCCCACCCTCCAACAACCCAAGCCTGTATATTTTCCTATCCACAACCCACCTGCAGGAGCCGAACGCACATCTTAACAAGCTAAAATCAGCTCGCGTTTTGACGGGGATAGCGACCTGGGGGAGGTATTATGGAACCTATTCTCGTTGCCTTCCTGCAACAGTTCCAAAGAGTCAAATATGTGGCCATTCTAGGGAGCTAGGTAGCGTGCTACAGTTTTTTAGAAATTTTTTAATCGATTGAGTCTTTGGGGGATTTTAGGATGCGTACACCAGCGTTTATCGCGGCAGCGTTGCTGCTGGGATGTGCGTTTCCGCCTGTAGCGCATAGCCAGTCTGCATTTTTGATCAACGACGCTTTGAAGCAGGCAATCGCCACGAATCCGGGCGTTGGTGAAGCTGCAGCCAATCGGCGCGCAACTGATGCAGAACTCAGGCAACAGCAATCGACGTTGCTGCCGCAAGTTCGCGTTGAAGGACGCGCAGGTCCGGAGCGCTTCAATCAGCAGATTGTCCCTGCACCACTCGGGAACGATACCTGGCGAAACGGCCGAGACGTTTCGGTCGTCGCTCGTCAGTTGGTGTTCGACGGATTTACATCCTTGAACGAGATCTGGCGTCAGTCCGCGCGCGTCAATGCGGCGGCAGCGCGCGTGCATGAGAGAACCGAATTGCTCGCGCTGGACGCGGCCGAAGCGTACATCGACGTCATTCGCTACACCCGTCTCATTTCCATCGGGGAAGACAACGTAAGAGTCCACCGTGGTTTGCTTGGCAACGTGCAGGCCCGCTTCAAGGGCGGCCGCGCTGGCGAAGGCGATCTTGAGCAGACGCGCGAGCGCGTCGAAAATGCCATTGCCACCCTGGCAGGCTTCCGCCAGAGCCTCGACGAGGCGCGGGCAAAGTATCGCAAGTCCGTCGGTCTCGAACCCTACAATCTGCGCAACCCGCACCGCCTTGCAGGTTTGCCCTCCACCAAGGATGAATCGCTCGCCATCGCGATCCGGTTCAACCCGACCATCAAGGCGGCGGAAGCCGACGCCCGCGCAGCTAAATACGCATTTCGCAGCACCTCGGGCGCTTTCGTTCCGAATGTCTATCTGGAAGGACGCGCCTCCACCGGAATCGACGCCAACAGTTATGTCGGCAAGCGCGACGACGTGAGCGGCAAGGTGGTCGTGAGCTGGGATGTTTTCCGCGGCGGCCAAGATACATGGCGGCGCGCCGAGATGGCCGAACGTTATGTTGAGGGCACCATGCGTCATGCGCGCCTGCAGCGCGACGCCGTCGAATCGATCGACAAGGCGTGGGCCGCTCGCACGCTCACCGCGGACAGAATCGCAGCGCTCAATCGTCAGATCGCATCGGACCGTAAGGTCATTACGTCCTACCAGAAGGAATACGAACTCGGTCAGCGCTCGCTGGTCGATTTGCTGAACGGGCAGAACCAGCTGTTCAACGGATTTATCTCGCTGGTCTCCGCGCAGAGCGTGGCCATATTTGCCGACTATCAGTTGCTCGCCGCGATGGGCAATCTGATCGAATACGTCAAGGCGCCTCCACCGGCCGACGCCTCGCCTGACGTCGAGCCGTTCGGGCTTTTCCCGACCAAGCTGCCGCCTATTATTCTGCATGATCCCGTGACGGGCCCGGAGCCCCTTCCCGTTAAGCGGGCAGAACCCGTACCCGTCTTCAATTACGCAGCAACCGGGCCGCGCAATCTTCTTCCTGGCAATGACGATTTTGCTGGCCGCTGGCAGGGTTCTAACCCGGCGCAGGAGTTGGTCGATGCAGCATCGAAGTGGCCTGTGACAGGAAGCGCTTCCCGCGCCCAAGCGTCGGCAAATTGAGGCCAGGTCGTTAACGTCATTAATTGACGTCGTTCATTTTCAAATTCGCAAACGCCTGCCGGCGGAGGCGCGGGTTGCGTATGCGATAGTTAATGCGTGCGCATTAGTCTTAATCTTAAGGTTTTCTTAAGTTTTCTGACCGGTGGCACTAGGATGGCTGCTTAAACTCATAGCCAGGACCACATCCGTGAAACCGGAAGCCGCAACTCATTTAAGCCCCTCGACGCCGGGTGAGCGCGATGCCGTTGACCCCTTAAGGGATCCGTTGGCAGCGGCTTTGATCTATCTCGCAGGCTTTCATGGACGCACAATCAGCCGCGAAGCCCTGATCGCTGGCCTGCCGATTATCAATGGCCGCCTGACCGCGATGTTGGTCGAACGCGCAGGGCTGCGAGCCGGACTTGAGATCGAACCGGTAAAGCGAGCGCTTCCGGATATTCCCGCGCTCGTGCTGCCTGTCTTGCTTATCACAAAGGATGGGATGCCATTGATCCTGAGCGGACTCGATGAAGCCCGCGAAATGGCTCGTGTCGTTGACCCTGAGCGGCCCGAAACAGCGACCAGCACGACTCTTTCCGAGCTTGCGTCGCGCTATTCGGGTTATGCGTTTCTCGTCAAGCCAGCAGCAACGGCCGATGCGCGAACCGTCGCCGCCGGTGACCTGCCAAAGACTCATTGGTTCTGGTCGGTCGTCCGCAGGTTCGGCTCCAACTACGGGCATGTCGCGCTGGCGGCGCTCCTTGTCAACATGCTCGCTCTGGCAGCGCCCCTCTTTACAATGAACGTGTATGACCGGGTCGTGCCGAACGGCGCGATCCCTTCGCTGGTTGCACTGGCGATCGGATTGGGTCTTGCGATCGTTTTCGACTTCATCATCCGCATTGTCCGAAGCCGGATCATCGATCTCACCGGCAAGAAAATCGATGTCGTGCTGGCCGCGAATATCTTCGAGCATATTCTCGCGGTGAAAATGGCGAACAGGCCGACCTCCGTAGGCATTCTCGCCAATCAGATGAGGGACTTCGATTCAGTCAGAGAATTCTTTACGTCAGGAACAGTGGTGGCGGCCACGGACCTGATTTTCGCTATGATCTTCATCGGCGTGCTCTTCGTCATCGCCGGGCCGCTGGCCTGGATTCCGCTGCTGATGCTGCCGATCGTCATCGCGACCGGATTTATCCTGCAGCGTCCGCTGGATCGGGCGATGAAGAGGCTACAAGCCGAATCCGCCGCACGCCACGGCGTCTTGATTGAATCGCTGTCAGGCATCGAAACCGTTCGCGCGACGGGCGCGGAATCGCGCATGCAGACTGCGTGGGAACGATCCGTTGCGGCAACAGCCCGGTCCGGCGAGGACGTTCATTTCTGGTCTTCGCTGGCTCTGACCATTTCGAGTTCGGCCCAGCAGATTACCAGCATGCTGCTCGTTGTGATTGGCGTGTTCCTGATCCTCGACGGCAAGATCACCATGGGCGCATTGATAGCGGCCAATATGCTCTCCGGCCGTGTGCTGGCTCCGATATCCAGCCTCGCCTCGGTTATCACGCGCGCGACCCAAACTATCAGCGCGCTTCGCTCCATCGATCGGTTGATGTCGCTTGAGCGGGAGCGCCCACCGGGACGCGCCTTCGTCACCCGGAAAATCGAAAATGGATCCGTCAGTTTCGAAAACGTGAGTTTTCGCTATCCCGGCACCAAGGAAAACGCGCTCGAGAACGTATCGTTCAAAATCGCACCTGGAGAACGTGTCGCCATTATCGGCCGCGTCGGCTCAGGCAAGACGACGGTCGGACGGCTGCTGGCAGGATTTTACGATCCGCTTGAAGGCAGCATCGCCATCGATGGAATCGACCTGCGGCAGTATGATCCGGCGGACCTTCGCGCCGGCGTCGGCTTCGTTATGCAGGATACCGACCTGTTCTTTGGAAAGCTGCGCGATAACATCACGCTTGGGAAGCCATCGGCAACCGACGAAGAGGTTCTCGAAGTCGCGCGGCTGTCGGGAGTCGAGCAATTCATCGCCGGTCACCCGCTCGGCTACGACATGCCGATCGCTGAAGGTGGGCGAAGCCTTTCCGGTGGCCAGAAGCAGGCGATCGGGCTGGCGCGGGCCATGATCCGTAAACCAAAGATCATGTTCATGGACGAACCGACTGCGCACTTCGATGTGCGCAGCGAAACCGAATTTCTCGATCGTCTGAAGGCGATAACCAAATCTGACATGACGATCATCGTTTCCACGCATCGCCCTTCCCTGCTGTCCCTCGTGAATCGAATTCTGGTGTTCGAGCGTGGCAAGCTGGTCGCCGACGGGCCGCGCGAAACCATCCTCGCCAGCCTTCAGGCGGGCGCGAAGCGGCAAGCAGAGCCTCCTAAATTTGACAAACCCGTTATGAAATCAAATGCAGCAAACTGATTTTGCCTTCGCCAACGATATTCGCGCCGCGGTCGAACTGCGTACGCCGCGCACGTCGCGGCTCGTCCTGTTTTGCTCACTGGCACTTATGGTCGTCGGTATCATCTGGGCCCATTTTGCCGTTCTCGACGAGGTGAAACGCGGCAACGGTCGGGTCGTACCGACCCGTCAGATTCAGGTTGTCCAATCGCTGGAAGGCGGCATCGTCGGAGCCATTCTCGTTCAGGAAGGCGCCATCGTAAAGCAAGGCCAGCCGTTGATGCGGATCGAAGATACCAAGTTCGCGTCTGAATTTGGTGAAATCCGCGAAAGACGGGCAGCGATGGCTGCGCGCGTATCCCGCCTTGAAGCCGAAGCCGCCGGCGCCAGCACTTTGGCCTTCCCTGCTGAACAGATGGAAGCTGCGCCCCGAGCCGTCGCAGCCGAGAAAAGCCTGTTTGAAGCGCGTGCGCGGAAACTCGCGCAGGACATCGACGTCGTGGCGCAACAAGAAACCCAGCGCCGGCGAGAATTCGATGAATACAAGGCGACGGAAACAAAACTGACCGAAACCCTCAAGCTGCTTCAACGTGAAGTCGATCTGACGCGCAATTTGTATCAGCAGAAGGTCGTGCCTGAAATCGAGATGCTGCGAATTGACCGGCAAGCGACCGAAATGCGCGGGCAACTGCAGGTCATCAAGGCATCTTTGTCGAAGGCAGAAGCAGCGGTTCAGGAAGCCCAGGCCCGTTCGCAGAATGCGCGGGCGACCTTGAGAGCGCAGGCGGATGAGGATCTTGCAAAATCGAGGGGTGACCTCGCCGTTCTCGATGAGAACATTAAATCGGCGAAAGATCGCGTTTTTCGGACTGAGATGAAGTCCCCGGTCCACGGCATCGTCAACAAGCTGAACGTGACGACAGTTGGCGCGGTGGTGCAGCCGGGCGCCAACTTGATGGATATCGTTCCGCTCGATGACAGTCTTCTGGTTGAAGGTCGAATTCGGCCGCAGGACATTGCGTTCATACGTGCCGGTCAGGACGCCGTTGTCAAAATAACAGCTTACGATTCGTCCGTTTACGGCTCTCTGAAGGGCAAGGTCGAGCGGATCAGTGCCGATACCATTGCGGACGACAAGCCCGAGCGCGGCGAAAAGGCTGAGACCTTCTATCGCGTGATGGTCCGTACGGATAAGAACCACCTTGGGACAACCGAAACCCCTCTTCCCATCATCCCGGGCATGGTGACCACTGTCGAAGTGCTCACGGGCGCGAAGTCTGTCCTTGATTACGTCGTGAAGCCGGCACGAATGCTGCGCGAAGAAGCCCTTCGTGAACGCTGACGGTAACGAAACATCAGCATTAACGCTGCGTTACCGGATGGGTTGATTCAAATTCTAGATAATCCATTTCCTCGCCTTCCACTCTCCTGCACAGAATAGCCCCTCGCATTAGCGCCGTTTAACCCGGTTCTAGGTGCCCGCG
Source organism: Afipia sp. GW821-FHT04G03 (assembly GCF_059419985.1). Taxonomy (NCBI): domain Bacteria; kingdom Pseudomonadati; phylum Pseudomonadota; class Alphaproteobacteria; order Hyphomicrobiales; family Nitrobacteraceae; genus Afipia; species Afipia sp. GW821-FHT04G03. The sequence goes on from NZ_JBWKSV010000005.1 coordinate 22,346, forward strand.
TCCAATGATCGCCCCATCACACGGGGACGGGATCAGCTTCAGGCTGACCGACGCCCCCGGGATACAGGGGCGTTTTTCATGGCGATGTTTTCAACGGCTCGTACCGTCACAACGGCAGTTATTGGCCTCACGATACTGACCGCTAGTGGTTTTCCAGGCGAGGCAGCATCGAAGACCAAGCCCAGAAAGTATATTTTTGACGATCTGGTGACGCCTTCCATGCTGGCTCCGCCGTCGCAGCCTGTCCGCGTGCAGGCTGGAGGCGCGCGCTTCTTTTCGATCAACAGCGTTCTGGCGAAGCTCGACGGCAAACCTGCGACGGAGCAGCCAATCCGGCTGGCGTCTGTGGCAAACGATGACGTTCTTTCCGATGCGCCTTCCGGGCTGATCAACATGGAACGGACATCGCAGACCACGAACGAACCCTTTGGTCTCTTTACATTCCGTGCGCCGGAAGGCGTGCTCTGGCGCAAATGGCGCGGCGCAAAAGCCGCGATTGAATCCGAATTGCGACAGGTGGAAGACTGCAAGACGGATGCCTCCACTTGCAGCGACGCAGCCCGTCGCTTCCAATTGATCGTCGATGAAGTTCGCGGCCAAAGTGGCGTGGCCCGATTGGAAACCGCCAATCGGCTGATCAATATCGCCATCCGTTATACGAGCGATCTTTCGCAGCACGCTGCCTTGGACGTGTGGTCCGCGCCGCTGGCATCGCTCGAAGCTGGACGGGGCGACTGCGAGGATTACGCAATTGCAAAATATGTCGTACTGCGGGAAGCAGGCGTCCCGGAGCAGGATCTCCGCATTCTTCTGGTCCGTGACCGAAGAGTACGCGAGGACCACGCCGTCCTCACCGTTCGAGATGGCGGAACCTGGAGCGTGCTGGACAATCGGAGCGCGAAGTTGGCAATCGACAGTGAAGTGCTGCACTTTACTCCCCTCTATGCTCTCGACAGCGCCGGAGTAAGTCTCTTCGCATCGCCCTACCTGACTCAACGGCTGAACAGAGCTGCCAAGGCAGTTCTGCCGGCGTCTGACGCCATGAGGAGCGAAGGCGTGGCCACAGGCTGGTCGTCACAAGAAGTATCCGCAACGACTGATGCCGGCGACGCCGGGATGTCGCTCGCGGGTAGCTCTTCAGGCGCGGCAACCCTGCCGATCCTGATGTAACGGTATTGCCGGTCGAGCCCGATCGACTGGCCCATCGCCACGGTTGCTAACCTTTTTGGGTCCTCCAGAGCTGCGGCCTAGCCTGCGCTTTACCGCCTTACGATGCGCGGTGATCGCTTTCGTGCTATATTTCCAAGGTCTCGGCGCGATTTTAGCGCCGATTTAGGCCAAGCGGGAATATCGTGAAACCAGACGCAAAAGTTTCATTTCGGAGCAAGCTTCGGCACGCAGCCGCGGCTGGCCTTGCCGGTTCGGTTCTCATCGCCTGCGGGAGTTCAATCGCGCTCGCGCAGGTTCCGACGGTCGAACGCGCCGCCAAAGGCCCGCCGGCGAAGGACATCCGGGTCGGAGTTTATCTCAACGTGCAGCCCGATTGCACGTCGGGCACCCTTCCGGCTATCCGCCTTGTCAGCCCCCCGGCGAACGGGGCCGTCAACATCAAGCGCGGCAAGGTCAGCGCCACGAATTACAAACAATGCCTCGCGCTCGAAGTCCCCGGCTTCATCGCATTCTATCGCTCAAAACCGGACTTCTCGGGAATCGATGTCCTCACCATCGAGGTCAAGTATCCGGGCGGACGCACCGAGATACAGCGCATCAGCGTGACTGTCGGCAGCGGACCGGGCGGACGAGACATCTAGGCTGTTCAGCGGCGAAATCTGTTTGAGCTATCGCGCAAGAAAAAGCCCGCCGGAAAATTTCCGGCGGGCTTTTCTTGACTGATGAGAGTCACATCACACGGTTGCGGATTGCACGGCGTGAGCGGCGTCCTCGTACATAATGGTAATGGCGTTCGGCGTGTTCGGAAGCGATGTTGCCACCGTCACGAAGTTCGCACCGTTAAGGTTTCCATCCACATCGACTTGAAGTGTCGTTCCTGTATGAGCAACGTACTCACTAATGTTGTGGCCGGAAGCAACCGAGAACAACGACGTCAAATCGATCTTGTCGCCTTGCGCGTTATTGAAGTCCTGAATGATGTCGGCCGACAGAGTGTCGGTCAGTTTGAAGATGTCCGCACCCAGACCGCCATTGAGCGTATCGACGCCTGGGCCGCCGATCAGGATGTCATTTCCTCCGCCGCCGTTCAGCGTGTCGTTTCCGCCGAGTCCGATGAGAATATTGTTGTTACCATCGCCGGTCAAAATATCTCCGAGGGCCGAACCGGTGAGGTTTTCTACGCCGGTCAGCTTATCGCCGCTGGCATCGCCTGTCGAAATCTGCGCACCGCCGACATTGTTGAGATCGACGGTGACACCAAGCGAGGAATTCTGATAGCTGACGGTGTCGCCAAGCGAGGAATGCGCGCCCCCGTTGAGGATGTCAGCACCAATTCCTGCGATCAGCGTATCGTCTCCAGCGAGACCATTCAGCGTCTCGCCGCCATTACCAGAAACCAAAAGGTCGTCACCGGCGGTCCCATTTATCGTAAGTGCTGGTGGCGTTGTACTGATCGCAATCGTGCCAGTGGCCGTATCGCCATCCGAATCCGTGGCTTGAACCGCAAAACTCAGGTCCACGGCGTGACCGGAACCGCTCGAAAGCTTCGCGTACGTAAATGCTCCGATGTCGAAATCACCACCGCTCAAGGTTGCTCCGCCGGTGAAGCCGGACAAGGCTTGCGACGGATTCTCGATCTCGATCCGGTTGAAGCCGCCGGTACCGAGAACGTTAATTACGTCGTTGTTATCCAGGCCAACGATCAGATAGCCACCATTGCCGTCGGACTGAAGACTGGCAAGGTTGAGGACTGTCGTCACACCAGCGTGCGTCACCTCGATCCCGGTAATCGGCGTGCGATTTGCGGTTCCTGTCAACGCAGTCGAGTGAGCCGCAGCATTTCCACTCGGATCGTTGTCCGGAGCATTGAACACGCGAACCCATACTTCTGTGCCCGCACCAGCTTGCTGCAGATTGAACGAAAACGCATTAACACTGAAATGCTGGCCATAGTCGTAAACTCCGGCGTTGAAATTCCCGGAGGTCGTTGCGGCCGTTACAAAGTCAATTCGCGCGATGTCGTTGTCATTTATCGACTGACCGGACCCGATCCCCAGCGAACTGCTGTTTGTGTTAAGGCTGTCCGCGGTGAAGGTTGCGGCGCCAGTTCGGTTCGCCCCCGAAATCAAAAGATCTTCGTCGTTTGATCCATTGATGGTTTGGAAGCGGACGTTACCGGCCTGGGTGAATCCCAAATTCGTCGGATTGAGCACCACTTGGCTGCCATCGTCCAGCGCCCGCAGGAACTGCATCGTGAACGTGTCGAGCGTTTCATCGGTTGCATTCGGCGAAAGCTTGACCGTGAAGACGGTCGTTTCATCGCCATTTGCCGAATTGCCGTCGAGATCGATTTTGCCTGTAAGCGTGGACCCGCCATCTGATTTATAAAGATGAATGTCCTTTCCGCCAGACTTCACGGCAACGCCGCCGCTCAGCAACGTCGAACCGTCCACAGCCGTGAACGCGACGGTGCCGCCGTCCGCACCGATGCTCTCATAGAAATTCAGTGCACCGCTGCCAATGGAATTGGCGCCGTTCTCGATCACCATGGATTGCGCTGCGAAAGTCACAGGCGCGTCGTCGTCGAGATTGACGGTCAAACTTCCCGTCGCGGTATCAGCGATGGAGGTGTCGCCGTCGTTGTCACCGACGCGATAATCAAGTTGCAGTGAAATATCGCCGTTTTCGCTGTTCCCGCTTGCGTGCCTGATCGGGTTGATGAGGTTGAATGTGTAAGCTCCGGTCGACTCATCGAGATCAACGGTAAACAGGACCTGGCCTATTCTCGTACCCGATGTAATCGTCGCAGCGAGGCGCCCGGACGCGTAAGCATAAGAGACCGTTTCCTGGCCAATCGTAACGCCGGTGACGCCATTCAGATTGGCAAAGGTGAAATTGACGCCGCCGTCGCCGCCGCTGCCCGTAAGCGAACCGGACGCATATGACGTCGAGGCCGCATGATCCCCAACTACGCCAAGACCATTGCCGAGGATACCGTGCTTTAGACCTTCATCGTCCACCGCTGCAGTGACCGCCCCTGCGGTCGGCACGCTGTTGACGTTGATAACGTCAAAGCTCTGGCTATCGGACGATTTGTCACCGTCGCCATCCGTTGCAGTAATGGAGAAGGTGACGCCGGTATTGGCGTTCACAGACCCTGCCGCGAACGTCCATGTCAGGTTGGAGAACACCGTCAATGTGCCGGGCAAACCAGCCGAGAAGACAACGGACTGACCGGGCGCCATCGAAAGTATCTGCGTGTTCCCGTCGACAGTAACTTCGACGGACGGCACTCCATCAGCGCCGGCCACAAGCGACCATGCACCTGTGTTGAACGTGGCATTCTCGTTAACCGATACAGGCGCATCGGCAATCGCCACATGCGGCACGTCGTCGATGATGTCGACCAGGATGGTGCCGGTGGTGCTGTTGCCGTGGGCGTCCGTCACCGTGTAGGTGAAGCT
>NZ_JBWKSV010000005.1:27079-280240 GCF_059419985.1 Afipia sp. GW821-FHT04G03
AATACGTTGCCCGACGCATCCGCGCCTTCAACAACGCTGTCCGCATCCGCAACCGCATGCGGAACGTCGTCGATGATGTCGACCAGGATGGTGCCGGTGGTGCTGTTGCCGTGGGCGTCCGTCACCGTGTAGGTGAAGCTGTCCTTGCCCGTCTCGGTGGTGACGCTGTTGTCCGCTGTCGCGCCGTCATACGGCGTGACCAGCGTGTAGGTGTACGCGCCGGTCGCCGAGTTCAGCACCAGGTTGCCGTAGGCGCCGTTGGCACTGCTCGTCAGCGTATAGGTGTACGGACCCGTGCCGTTGCCCGACGGCGTGATCGCGCCGTCGAAGATCTCGCTGTTCGTCGCCGCGGCGCTGCCGATCACCGGCAGGCCCGCCTCGTTCACAACCGCATCGGTGTCCGACGCAACCACCGTTACGTTGTCGATATTGATCGTCAGCGTCGTCGTCGAGGTGTCGCCGTCGCCGTCCACGATCGTGTAGACGAACGTATCCACCGCATTCGAACCGGTCGCATTCGGCTTCGCCGCATAGGTGTAACTGCCGTCCGCGTGCAGCGTCAGGAAGCCCAGCGTGGTCTCGAGTGGCACGCCAACGCCCCCGCTCACCGGCAGCGCCGTGTTGCTGCCGGTTGCAACACCAACGACCGCGTTGGCGCCATAGCCGTCCGCGCCCGCCGTGTCCGCGCTCGCAACGCCGGCCGTCGTGCCGACACCCGTCAATACGTTGCCCGACGCATCCGCGCCTTCAACAACGCTGTCCGCATCCGCAACCGCATGCGGAACGTCGTCGATGATCTTGATCGTCAACGTCTTGTCGTCGTGGTCGCCATCCGCGTCCGTCACTACAACGGCGAAGCTGTCGCTCGAAGGATCCGTCAGGGTGTTGTCCGCCAGGGTATACTTGTAGCCGATCGAGCCCGTTGCGGGGCTGATGCTTGTGATTTCCAGCGTCCCGATACCAACGTGCACGAACGTTTGGCCGACAAACGTCACAGCCGTACCGTCGATCGTGACAACCGCAGGACCATCCGGCGCCGTATAAGTGATCGAACCTGTCGTGGTTTCAGAATCAGCAGCCGCGTTAGAACCCTCAGGCTCGCCACCGCGCGCCGGAAGTCCCGCTTCGAAAACCTGCGCGCCAGCGGTGCCGGCCGCAGGAACGGTCGTCGTCACGCCGTGATCGTTGATATTGATCGTCAGGGTCGCGGTCGCGATATCACCATCGCCGTCCGTAAGCGTGTAGGTGAAAACGTCGTCACCCGTGAGCGCAGCGCCGTTCGTGCGCTGATAGGTGTATTCGCCATCCGGGTGCAAAACGAGCTTGCCGTACTCACCGACAATCGTCAGCACACCGTTGACGTTCGTCGCGATATGGCCCTGTTCGTTGTTGCTGGTGACATCTGTGACCTTGGCGCCATCCGTACCCACGGTATCGACACCAGGCGAAGTTTCGTTCGCGCCTGTAATGACATTGGCCGTGACCGAAGTCTGGGTTCCAAGGTTGTGGGCGTCACTAACGGCCACAGGGCCATCGTCCTGGAACTGAATCTGCAGCGACACATTGGACACAGCGCTGACAGAGTCGCCGTCGGCGTCGGTTAGAGTCCCCTTGATGTGAAGATCGGCGGCTACCTTTGCGATGTCGTCATATGCCGCTGCATCAAGACCAGAAACCGGATTATAGATTGCCTCATACTGGGCAATCCAGACAAAGCCGACGTGATCGACATAGACCTTGAACACCGTGGTGTTGTCGGCCTTGCCTACCAGTACGCCGTCGGCGTCGGTAGTCAGCAGAATCTTTGTATGGTCCAGGGTCGTCAGGCCGGAATCAACGCCGGCGAACCCGGCTCCATCCTTGTCGGTGATGGCGAACGACCATTCACCATTCAGATCCGCACCGACCTTGCCGGTGAAGAGCGCGGTGAACCCATGGGCACCATTGCTGACCAGAACGCTTTCGCCAGATTTTGCATAGCCGATCGCATTGGCCGCGAAGATCGCGTTATAGGCGTCCGTACCAGAGGCCGGAGCATTAACGTCATTTGCGCTGTTTGGATCTTGAGACGTATTGAGCCCGTTGCTCTCGTCCTCGCTGACCGTAAAGGTCTCATGCGTGGTTGTCGTGACGGTCGTGGTGACATCGCTCCCGAGACCGTAGACACGGAACGGGCCCCCTTCGAAACCTGAAACGCCGTCGTAGTTTCCGATCTTCAAGGTGTCGAATGTTCCGGTTACCGCGGTCACGCTAACCTTGTCGCCATCCTCAAGGCCGGACAGAACATATCCACCTGCGACAACCGTCGCCGTCACCGCCGTTCCATTGACCTTGAACGTCAAATCGACCGGGCTGCCTCCGATTCCGCCGGTGGCGGCGCTGACGAAAAGCACGCCTGTACCGTTGCCCTGAAGGTCGAGCGAGAACGAAGCCCCCGTTTGCGGATCGTAGCCCGCAAAGGCGTTGTTATTCAGATTCAGATTCGTAACGAACTGCGCATCGACGAATTCAGCGCCGTTCTTCTTGCCCACACCATCGATCCAGGCATTGTCGACACCGATCGTTCCGCTTGTCGTGTTAACGGAATGGCCGGAAGCCGTCGTCAAAAGAAGATCATGGCCACCCTGTCCGACACCGCGAACTTCGACGTTACCGGCGTGCAGATTGAAGGCATTGGTAACCGTGGTGGTGGTCGTCGTCGTCGTGTCGACGCCAGGACGTGCCGCGACAACCGGGATATCGTCCAGGACCTGGACGGTGAAAGCTCCCGCTCCCAGAGTCACAGGGTCGCCGTCGCCATCCGTTGCGACAATGTAGCTCGACAGATCGATACCCGTACCTGCAAGCAGGTTTTCGATGTTGTCTTCGGCGGTACCATCCTGCGTCGGATGGTCGATCTGATCCTTCAACGTAAAGACATATGACCCGTCGGGCCCGACGGTCAGTGTGAAGATTTCCCGGTCGCCCGCGCCAAATCCCGCACCATTGCCGCTCTCGACGTAGCCAATGAGAGTTGTGCCGTCGGAAACGATCTTGACCTGTTCATGCTTCGAGGACAGTCCTGTGACGTCGGTCGGATTTTTAGAAACGAGCGTGAAGCTGCCGGGACCATCGGCACCGAAATCGACAAGCGCCTTGAGCGTACCGGTAACGGTCGCCTTTTCGTCTCCGTTGGTTTCACCATCACGCAGCGGATTGCCGTCGGCGTTCGCCCACTGCAGGCCGTCTTCGTCAACAGTTGCAGTGATGTGAGCGGTCGAAATGACCTTCGGGCCATCGTCGTTGAAATGAATTTTGCCAGAGATGTCAGCCGATGCAGACGCGGTGTCGCCATCGCCGTCCGTAATCGTGACGGTTGCCAGGATCGTGTTCGACTTGAGCGAAACCTGATCGTTAGGATCGAGACCGTTGAGATTGTGTTGCAGCGACAGATACTCGACCATGGAAACTTGGCCGGTCGCCGGATCGATCGAGAGAGCAAACGCAGCCTTGCCCGCATCAGCGCCATTTCCATCGACGCGGCCCACGATCAGTGTGTTGCCGCCAACAACTTCTGAGTAAAGGCTGATTGTCGTTCCGTCAGTTAGCTTCACGCCTGAAGGCACGCCGTGCTGGCCATCCCAGCCATTGAGCGTAAGCGAAAAGACAGTCGCATCCGACGTCGCCTGCCCGTCCACGCCGAAGTAAGGGAAGACTACAAGCGCGGGCGTGCTATTGGTCGCGAACGCAAGCGGATTTCCGCCATTGTCAGGATCCGCTCCTTTATTGCTGACCTGGTCGAATACAGACAGCGACCCAGCGACATCGTTGTTCTGGATGCCGGCAGATTCGTCCGCAGTGATACCAAAGCCATGCTTCACCGTCACGGTGACGGCAGGACCATCGTCTTCAAAACGAATATCGCCAGAAATGTTGGCGGAGGCCGAAGCCTTGTCACCGTCACCATCGGTGACTGTGACCGTCGCCTGGACGCTGCCGAGCGCGTTACCGAGTGAAACGTATTCATCGGAATCAACGCCGACATCCGGGCTATTGTGATGCAGTGAAACATACTGGACCAACGAGACGACGCCAGTTGTCGGATTGATGTAGAGCGCAAACGCGGCAGGATCGGCACTTGTGACTTCGCCGTCAGCGGCGTCATATCGACCAACGATGAAGTTGCCTTCCTTGAACAGGAAGATCTCGTGATGGTCAGTGGTCTCGATCTTGGAATCGACCGGGCCCAGAGCAGCTTCACCGTCGGTGTCGAACAACGACAGTGAATAGAACTTCGCTGCAGAGCCTGCTGCTGCGCCGTCCGTTCCGTAGTCGATAACAGGAGCCGAGAGTGCTGAGCCGACGCTGCGCGCATAACCGATCGGAAGGCCAAACGGAACGTCCGGATCATGACCCGGATTGCTCACCGTGTTGAAGACAGACGTAAACAGGATGTCGTTGTCATCGCCGAACGGCGGACTCTGAAGCAATAAGGTTTCGTCATGGACGAGTGTAAAGCCCTCGGCCTTGGTGACGGTGACAACTGGGCCATCGTCTTCGATGCTGATAGGCGTGGTCTTCCCGTCAATGATCGTAACGTCTGCCGTGGAAGTTGCGACGTCGCCGTCGCCGTCGGTCACCGTTGTCGTGAACGTCACGCCCAGCGTTGCACCTTCGCCAACAAGCGTCAGTGGCCGCGATGAATCGAAATTGCCGTCATCGCCATGATCGACAGGCAGATATTGGTCGACCACGAAATGCGCTGAGGGGCTGCCCGCGTCCTCAAGCGAAATCCGAAGCGCAATCGCGCCATCGGCACGGCCGACGCGACCGACGATCTCATCGCCCTCTTTAAAAAGATAGATCGTGCTGTCGAGGCCATAAAGGAGATGGCCGGGATCGGTGACCGACAAGGTGGTGGCCACACCACCGTTCTGGCCGGCGCCGGTCAGCGTCAGGTTGAAAGCATAGTTAGCCGAACCGAAGCCATCCTCGCCGGTGTTTCCGGCGACGAAGAAAAGATTCAGAAGCGCGAAGTCCGCGGACTTCACCTCACCGATCGCGTTCGTTCCTGTCGGGTCCGGCAGGTTATTCGCGGTGACATCGGAATCTGCATTGGGGTCGCCGGCATCCGCGCCAATTGATTCATCAAGCGCGGCAAGCGCCAGCGAGGTCTCCCCCACAGCCGAAACCGACACCACCGGGGTATCGTCGATAACACCAATGGTGAATGCATTCGTGCCGGTCAGTGTGAAGTTGTCGTTGTCGTTGTCGGCGACATGCACCAGCGTCGTGAAATCCAGAAACAGGGTTTCTTCCAGATGCCCGTTCGAGGTCGAGCCGCTGTCGAGGGTTTTGATCGGATGATCGATCTTGTCGAACAACGTAAAGTCGTATGTGCCGTCGGAGTGAATCGTCAGCTGGAATACGGCGTGGAAGCCCTCCTCGCCGCCGCTGCCATAACCTCCGATGACAGTGCTGTCGCCTGTCACTGTGGACTCGACCTGACTGTAATGCAGGTCGTGGCCGCCGGATCGAACGACGGCGCCGGTACCATCCCTGACCGCAGAATTTGCAATCGCACCGTCGATGCTGAACGTCAGCGGGCCATCACCACCCGCAACGAGATTCGTCAGCGCATTGGCGCCAGCGCCATGGAAAAATTGGGTCGTGACATCATTGCCTTCGGTATCCCGGTCGAGGCCATCGGGAGCCGTTCCGTCGCTGTTCGGCTGGGTAGCGTCGTTTGGATCTTCCTGACCGTGAGACGCGATCGGGTTAAACTCGAAAAGCTGCTTGGTGAATCGAGTTTCAAAGATAAAGCCGCCAAGCTGTTCTTCTTCCACCGCACCGCCGACGCGCGCGCCAAAAATCTGAGACGGGATGAGATCGATCACGTTGACGGGCGTCAAAAGGTTCGTGATGACGAAGTTCGGCAATTCCTCCTGGCCAAGCAGATCGAGCGGACCCGGCAATGCGAGCGGATCGACGCCGACGCTGCTGAAATTCGCGCCTGACGCCTGTGCATTGCCGCCGTCACCATCACCCGCCGCAGGGAGGATCGATTGATCTTCCGTCACCGGGAAAAGCGCCGCGAATTCGGTACCCGTCAAATCGCGGCCTGGCGAAACTTCAACCGTCAGTGACTGAAGCGGCTTGCCGGTGGAATCGAAAAACGGTTCGAGCGTGATCGTCGATTTGTTGTCGAAAAGAATGATCAGCTTCTCGCCGACATGGACCAGCGTAATTTTCTCGCCGGCAATCGCCGAAAGATCGGCCTTGACGCTTCCGTCGTAGCTCAGCGCCACGATGACCGACTGCTCGCTGAAAGGCTTCGCTATTTTGACGATGCGCGCCGGAGGCTTGCCTGCGGTCTGCCCTGCAATATTGGCCTGCGCTACCTGAAAAGGTCCATTCATGACGACGCCTCAAAAATGCGGAAAATAAAAATTGAGCCTTAATAGGCCGCTTAACAATTTCTTAAGGATCATCCTCTCTTTCAAATAGTTAGACGTCAAGAAACCCTTATGGTAAATCCAACGTTACCGGCCGCTGTGGTTAAATCGACACGCTTAGGTTTTCGTTGGCTGGGGGCTCGCGGCGGGATTGACCCCCACCGGCCTTCTTGCTTGATTAAGCTATTGATTTTTTGATATTGGGGGGCGTGATGCGCGCCGGATTGTTCAACGTTATCAAGACTGCAGCGGTGCTGAGCCTCGCTTTGAGTTCGGGTGTGCTGAGTGCAAGGGCCGCCGACCTCGGCCTGATGGTGCCCCAAGGAAGCGTGGGAGGCTGCTCGGAGATCGTCCTGACCTGCGAGAACGGCCGCGATTATCCGATTTGCCCGATTGCCGTCAGCGTGGCGGGCGAGCTGGTTACGGCCAGGCTCTATACTGCACCGCGCAGCGCGACCTATGTCCGGCTGGTGCCGATGGGCGTCGGCTATCGCTACGCTGGCAAAGGTATCTGGCTCGATGGTCTGCGCGGAAACGCACAGCTCAATTTCGGCAAAAACAACTCTGTCGCCTGCTCGGTTTCGCTCTCCTGAGCGAGCCGCACGGCTAAGCACCCATCCATTTTTCAGAGGGCGTCCCGCGCACGGGCGCGCCCATGGCATCCACGCCTGATCCAGCCGGTCTACACCGGCCGAGCACGCTCAGCGTCCGTTCAGCCCTTGGTTCGCAAAACCGTGCGAAGCGATGACCTCGGATACATGTAGGCCTTGGGGTGAATGTAGGCCGGACAGTGATCGTACCAGGCGTATTGCTGCCAATTCCACTTCAAGCAACCCGAGGCGATGGCGGGCTCGTAGCCATATCCAAACTCTGGCCAGCGAGGCTGGTCGCCAAAGGCCTGTGCGCCGCCGGCCGGAAGGACGACCAGCAGGATAGCGCCCAGAATTGCTCCCTTTAAAATTGCCCTGATCATTGTGACCTCAATTATTTGCAGCAGTATCGTTTCAGGGTGCCAAAGCCGCACCCTCTCGGCAAGAGACTTGATGGAATCAACGATTGGGCGAGTGGATCACTTGCAGGCCACGATCGGGACCGGAACGGTCGGCAGAGGGATCGATTGGCGCGCCACTCCGAATAAAACTGCGAACTCATATGCCCTTGAGGTAATGATATAATTTCATCATTCCAACGGGCCTTTGCGGTCCGCGAAGAACTCCGGGTTCTCAGACGAGAGTTTTTGCGTCGGGACGGGCAACTCGCGGCAGGTTAGCTGCGCGAAGCGCATCACGTGCGCCGCGTTCGCATCCCGGCGTCCAGCATCGCGGCACGATATTCCACGGGCGTCATTCCATAGGCGCGGCGGAACGCGCGAACGAACTGAACCGGATCCGCGAAGCCGCTGGCGTAGGCCTTTTCCGCAATCCGGCGATGATCCGCCGGATCGGCCAGCACGGCGCACAGCCGTTGCAGACGGCGCGCGCGGATGAAATCGGCCACGCCCTCATCCGGTTCGAACAGCCGATAGAGCGCCGACCGCGACAGTCCGAGCAGGCGCGCAAGCTCGTGCACACCGAAAGCGGGATCGTGGAGATACCGCTCGATCAACGTTTCGGCGCGCTCGCGCGCGGCCAGGCGCAGGATGGTCCGCGTATCCCCTTCCAGCTCCGGCACAGCGGGATGCTCGATCACCAAAGCCAGCATGTGGAGAAAGGCCCGCGCCAGCGACGGACCGCTCGCGAGAGGAAGGCCCAGCAGATGCGGCGACAGCGCCCGCACATAATCCATCAGCGGCCGCGCGCGGGCCGCGCTCAACACCAACCCGTGCAGGGAGCGCACCGGCGGCAGGATTTCCTCGACGATCGCGCGCGGGATGGCGAATGTCATCGTGCGGCTTGTCGTCGATATCCATTGAGCGCGGCGGCTGAGATCGGCCAGCACCACGCCGCCGCCGCAGGCGATCGAACGTCCTTCGGCATCGCCCGCCTGGCTTCCGTCGAACAGAATCAGCACGCCGAGATGATCGATCTCGTCGGCACGGATGCGATTCCCGCTTCGGGCGAAACCAAGCCCGGTGATGTGCGATCGTGTGACCGCCAGATCGCGAAATCCGAAGGTCTCGCTGTTGGCGAAGAAACCGCCCTCGGGCGGCTGGGTGTCGAATACCGGCGCGAGGCTCGGCCACTCGCGGCAGCTCCACGCCTCATAGGCATCGCGCGCGGCAATGCCGTTCGTCGTGAAGAAGCGTCGGTGGGCCATGCGGGGGAGAGCCGATGAGGAGAAAAAGAATCTGGTGAGCAAACAGTTTGAAGTGATTGTCGGGCAAGCGGGGCAATGCGGCAAGCAGACCTGTCTGATCTGCGACGTTTCGCCCTTTGGGACGAAATGCAAATAGATGGGACGCGACGTCAATTGCGGCCATATCGCCTCGCTCTATACCGGGACAGGGCGCGGCAAAGTATCTGGGTAGGCGCTATTCGGACGATGTGATCGGCGACCTCCTGGGGGCATGGGAATGGCGCGAGACACCCGGACCGCGGCGACGCTGTCGCCTGCGCTGCGGATGGCGTTACTGGCGTCGACCGCCTTTGCGACCGTGCTGTCGGCAACCGCCGATGCGAACGCGGCCTGCAATCCGAATCCACCCGCTGACGGCAACACCGCGACTTGTACCGGCACCACGACCAATCAGGGACCGGACCCCGGCATCGGCTACGGCGACCCGGCACTGACCAATCTTCACGTCACGGTCGCGCCCGGCGCCAGCGTCACCGGCACGATCATCGGCATCGCCTTCCTCGACGGCACAGTGATCAGTTCGGGCGCTCTCGCGGGCAGCAGAGGCATCTTTGCCAGTGGCACCGCCAATGTGACCAATCACGCCGACGGCACCATCACCGGCGGCGACTTCGGAATCAGTGCCAACATTGCCAACGTGACCAATTCCGGCAGCATCACTGGAAACCTCGACGCCATCTCGGCGGCCGTCAACGCCTTCGTAACAAACTCCGGCACCATTACCGGCACCAACGGAAACGGCATCGAGGCTACCACTGGCGCCGCGACCGTCACGAATACCGGCACCATCACCGGCACCACCGGAGGCATCTACGCAGGCACCACCGCCAATGTGGCCAATCATGCCACAGGCACCATCAGCGGCGACGTTGCCATCTCTGCCAACGCTGCGACGGTGACCAATTCCGGCACCATCACGGGCGCTACCTATGGCGTTTTCGCCGACACCACCGCCACTGTGACGAATTCCGGGAGCATCATCGCAACAACCGGCGAGGGCGTCAGGGCTGTGACCGCTTTCGTCACTAATTCCGGCACCATTACGGCTGGCGGAAGAGGGGTTGCCGCCGACATCGCGAACGTCACCAACTCCGGCACCATCACAGGGACCATGGATGGCATCCTTGCGGCCTCTGTCGCAAACGTGACCAACACAGGCCGCATTAGCGGAGGCAACACCGGTATCATCAGTAACGGCAGCGCCGTTGTGTGGAATTCCGGCACCATCGCCGGCGATACCGGCATAATCGGATGGGGTGGCGATGTTACCCTGACCAACTCCGGCACCATCAAGGCGACGGCCTACAATGCCATCTATTCGGCGCTGAACAGTACGGTAGTCAATTCAGGCTCCATTATTAGCGACAACAACAACGGCATAGGAAGCATCGGGACCGCCACCGTCACCAATTCCGGGACCATCAACGGCGGCACCGTCGGCGTTGGAAGCAACAGCATCGCCATCGTTACCAATTCCGGAACCATCAGAGGCCTCAACACAGGCGTTGGCAGCGAAGGATTCGCCACGGTCATCAATTCCGGCACCATTATCGGACAAAACCGGAGTGGCATTCTCGGCTACATCAACGCCACCGTGACCAATTCGGGAATTATCACGGGAGGCGGTAACGGCATCGCATCCAACGACACCGCAGCCGTCACCAACACCGGCACCATCACGGGCGCTCTGAGCGGCATCTGGACCTACGGCACCGGCGTCGTGACCACGTCCGGATTCATCGGCGGAGGCAACGGCACGGCTATCCAGTTCAACGCCAATGGCACCGCCGCCTCCGACACCCTCAACATCCTGCCCGGCGCGCGCTTCGGCGGACGGGTCAATTTCGGCGGCGGCGCCGACAGGGTGAATTTCGGTCCCGGCAACTGGGTGCTCGACACCGCGCAGTACGACGCCGCGCTCTCTACCGTCACAACGCCGGGCACACCCTATTTCATCACCCCGAACCAGATCATCGTCGCAGACACTTCCAGCTTCCGCATGATGAAGCGCGCCATCATGGACATCACCGGGTGGATCTCGTCGGTGCTGCCGGACAGTCCGGTGTTCGATACGTCGGCCATGAGCGGCGCCAATGCCTTCGCCGCTATCGACACGCCCGCGCCGCGCTTCGATAATGCTTTTGCGAATTTCCCCTCCGCGTCGCCCCACACACCGACACCCGCGTTCACGGGCGGCACGGTCAACGACGCGCATGGCAATGCGTTCTGGGCCAAGGGCTTCGGCGGACGCCGCGACCAGGGCGCCAGTGACGGCGTCATTGCAGGCATCACCACCGGCGCGGGCGTCGCGATCGGCTTCGATGCCGACATCACCGGCAACACGCGGCTGGGCGTGTTTGCCGGCGGCAGCGACAACGACACCCGGTTCGCTCTCAATGCCGGCAGCATCGGGACCGACACCATGTTCGCTGGGCTCTACAGCCGCACCCTAACCGGTTCGAGCTTCTTCGATCTGGCGCTGATCGGCGCCACGCTCGACAACGAGTCAAAGCGCAATATCAACGGCGTCACGCCACAGACCGCGAGCGCGCGCTATGACGGCTGGCTCCTCACGCCGCTGCTCACGTTCGGCCATCGCTTCGCGCTGCCCTACAATCTCACGCTGACGCCGGCCGTGAAGGTGCGCTACGTCGCGGCGCAATTTGACGGCTATACGGAGAGCGGATCGAACGTCAATCTCACCATCGCCGCCCAGAGTTTCCGTGGCGCGGAGGAGCGCGCCGAAGTCACCCTCGCCGGCGTCCAAAACCGGGACGGCAGCCGAATCACGTTCCGCGGCCATGTCGGCCTGCTGGCGCGCCAGTATGCCGGCGACCAGACGGTCAACATCGCGTTCGGCGGAACCAACGTCTTGGCCGCCATCGGAGAACGGGACTCCTACGGCCTCTATGCCGGCGGCGGTTTTACGTGGCAGACCGGCAATGTCGCGTTGTTCGCCTCAGGTGAGGTCACCGGCATGAACGACAACAGCACAATCGTCGCTGGCAAGGGTGGCGTGCGCATTCTGTGGTAAGTGCGGCGCTTCCTGCCCAGGCATAACCCTGGAACAGCGCGAAGGCGCCCCTGGAGAAAGTCGGGGACCAAAACGCCGGTCCCGACGTTCGCAGTTTTGTATGCAAATGGCGCGCTCGGAGAGATTCGAACTCCCGACCCTCGGAATCGAAATCCGATGCTCTATCCAGCTGAGCTACGAGCGCTGACGCGCGCACCATAGCCAAGCGGGGCGCGAAATCCACCCCGGCAAACCGGCTGAAAACTGCTTTTTTCCAGGATTTTACAGGATCACTTTGAGTGAGATTGGCAGCGTGAAAAGCCACTGCTTTGCAATCGGTTACAACGGCGCTTTTGCCGCTGCTGCGATCATCTCTCCGAGTTCAGCGAAGTGACGCTTGCGCGGCGAACTTTTGCGCCATGCAAGTCCGATGACCCGCTGCGGCTCCGGATCGGCGAATCGCATGAGGTGGATGTTGCCTCGGCGGGTTTCGAGCGGAGCGGCAAGCTCCGGCAGCAGGGTCATGCCGAGACCGTTCGCCACCATCTGAATCAGTGTCGACAGGCTCGAAGCGCCGAACGTATTGATGTTCTCGATCCGCCGCAGGTTACAGAATGCCAGCGCCTGATCCCGCATACAGTGCCCCTCCTCCAGAAGCAGCAGCCTGTCTCTCTCAAGCAAATCGGGCGTGGCGCGTGCCCGATTCGACATGCGGTGCGACGTCGCCATTGCCAACAGGAAGCGATCATCGAACAGCCGGGTCGTCTCGATGTCGGCGTGTTCGACCGGCAGCGCCAGCAGCAGGACGTCGAGCTGCCCGTCGAGAAGTTCGCCGACAAGCGTCTGGGTCTGGCTCTCCCGGATATGGAGATCGATATCCGGAAACGCATTCCGAATCGTGGGCAGCAGTTGTGGCAGGATATACGGCGCCACCGATGGAATGACGCCGAATCCGAGCGGACCTGACAGCACGCCCCCTTGCCCGCGCGCGAAGTCCACGATGTCGCGGACATCGGCCAGAACCCCCGCGGCCCGCTTCGCGATGTCCTTGCCGCCCTCGGTGAGCATCACGCCGTTGCGCCCACGCTCGAGAAGCTGGACCCCGAGGAACTTCTCGAGCTCCTGAATCTGCATCGACAGCGCCGGCTGGGTGACGGAGCAGTGCTCCGCGGCCCTGCCGAAATGCCCCAACCGGGCCACGGCATCGAAATATTTGAGCTGTTTAAGAGACACCATATCGATCAGTTTTTCTTGTCCATATCCATTATGGCCACGATTAAACCTGATCGACAAGCCTCCCTCCGGCCTGCTCAGAGCGATACTCCCGATACTAATACAGGGCTTCTAACATCTGACGCGCCGCCTTGGGGCGCCGCGTCTCAAGCCTTTTCGCCCCACAACGCCCCGACAATCGCATCAAGCCCGTCGGTCAGCGCGGCAGGACCGGGCTGCAGAATCAGCGGCGATTTGATCTCGACGATGCGGTTGGTGCGCACGGCAGCGACAACGTCCCACCCCGGTCTATGACGGATCTTGGCGGGTACGACTTTCTTGCCGCACCACGACGCAAGGATGATGTCGGGGTTGGCTGCGATCACGGCTTCCGACGCGACGATGCGGTCCTTCGCGGCTTTCTCCTTCGCCAGTTGCGGAAACACATCCTCGCCGCCCGCAATCGCGATGAGCTCCGAGACCCAGCCGATGCCGCTGATGAGCGGATCGTCCCATTCCTCGAAATAAACTTTGGGGCGCGATGGACGCGAGCGTCCGATCCGGGCGGCTTCCGCAAGCCGTCCTTCAAACCGCTCCGCGAGATCATGAGCCTTGGCAGGCTCGCCAATCAGCCCGCCAAGCGTGCGGATCATCGCCAGTATCCCTGCGACGTCGCGCTGGTTGAAGACATGCACGGCCACCCCGGCCCGCACCAGATCCGCGACGATGTCGGCCTGCAAGTCCGAGAACGCCAGCACCAGATCGGGATCGAGCGCGAGGATCTTGGGAATATCCGCCGAGATAAACGCCGACACGCGCAGCTTCTCACGCCGCACCTGCGGCGGCCGCACCGCGTAACCCGATACGCCGGCGATACGATCCTGTTCACCGAGAAGGTAAAGAGTCTCGACGGTTTCTTCGGTGAGGCACACGATCCGGCGCGGAGGAAAGACTGTCATGTACGGAAATTCCAAGGCGGGCGACCGCGCGCAGCAGCGCAATCAGCACTGACTACGCCGAGGCGGCGCTCATGCCAATGCGCCCGATGCCGGGAATCTTGATCGCCGGCCTGCGGATGTCGATGCCGAGAACCGCGCCGAGAACATTCAGCTCAAAGCCTTCCAGCCAGCCGACGGTAACGCCGAGATAGCCGCCCAGCGTAGCGCGCAGCCCGGTGCCGGATGGCGTGCGGCCGAGCCATTCCCCGTCATAGGGAAAGTCCTTGCCGATGGCCGTGGGCGGCAGCACGGCCTGCATTTCCGGAACGGCATCGATAATCGCGGCAACGAACGTGTTGGAGTTCGGGCCCGGCCACGCGCGATAATCGCCGAGATTGCGATACTTGTAGCTGTCGATAGCGGCCTTGATTTTCGGGATGAGGCGCGCGGCTTGCTCGCCGTCAGCGCTAAACACTTCTTCCGGCACCTGCCCGAACCAGCGCCCGTCCGCGACAAAGCCGTTAACGCGGATCGGCTCGCCCCACGCCGTGTAATCGTAGCGGCTGTAGCGCGACGCGCCCTTGTCCTTGAACACGATCCAGGAATGCACGGCGACGATGCCGCGCCAGCGCACTGTCCGTGCGGCGTAGATGCGAACCAGAGCGTTAGGATTGCTCGACGCTTGGGGCAGCACACCGGCACTGGAACGATCGGCCGCATACCAGTTCGCTGAAGCGCGATCGCTCAAAAAATACGATGCCGCGGAGACGCCGATGGGGGCGAACACAAGGATCAGAAAAGCCGCCAGAACCATCTTCCACAATCTCATCGCACACCGTCACAGACGCAATCGCTCCATTTGAGAATGGTGACGAGGATCGACAGATTCAATGGCGCAGGTTGGGCAGACTACGGGCGAGAAACGTCGAAAACCTCGCCGTCATAACCGGCCTCGGCAGGAATGCGCAGCCGCATCCCTCCCCCTTCCCTCGTCATTTCGGGAACAACGGTGACCACGGGTGTCGTTCGCGCGAAATCCATCGCCGCCTTCGCCGTGCCGATCTTGTCCAGCTTGATGAGATTGCGGATGGTCGGAAACGGCAGCGTAAAACGGCCGGACGCGGCGCTGTCGAGTGCCTCCTTCGGCGAGAGCCAGATCGAATCGACCGACTCCTTGCCGTCGTGCTTGCCGATGTGGTCGTCCGGCGCCATGGCCAGCAAGAAGTGGGTATCGAATCGCTTCGGCATGTTCACCGGCGTGATCCAGTGCGCGAAGGGAACCAGCAGATCGATCGCAGGCGTCAATGCATGCTGACGCAGAATATCCGCGAAACTCACCTTGCCTTCGTCAAGTGCAACCCGCTGCGGGTCCAGGTCCGCGAGTTGCTCCGCCGGGATCAGCGCCCCGGACCCGCGCGGGCGCGCCAGCATGATCCCGCTTTCCTCGAACGTCTCGCGAATGCCGCCGATGCGGATGGCGGCTGCATCGGCCCCAAGGCCACCGCGATCGGACACAAGCGCAGGATCGGCCGCGATCTCGCGGTCGCCGGGATCGAGGCTGCCGCCCGGAAACACCAGAGCGCCAGAACTGAACTCGATTTCATGGTGACGCTGCACCATGAAAATCTCCATGCCGCTCCTGCCCTCACGCAGCAGCAGGACCGTTGCGGCAACCCGCAACGCTTTCGACGGATCCGGCGCGCTCTTGTTTTCGCTCATGCCAGATTAGCCCGCTTGTCAACGCGCCCAACGCGCGACAGGAGATAGTCGACTTCGCTGCGCGCGAGCGGGCTCATGCTCGATCCCGGCTTGCGCTGCGCGTCCGACGCGATCTTGCCGCGCTTCTTGAGGACATACTTGCGCACGGCAAGACCGACGCCCGGCTGCTGTTCATAGCGGATTAGCGGCAGATGCGCGTCGAACAGATCGTGCGCGGCATCGCGCTTGCCGGCCTTCGACAGGTTGACGACATCCACCAGCAAGTCCGGGAAGGCATAGCCGGTCATGGCGCCATCGACGCCGCGCTCCATCTCGAAGTCGAGAAACAGTCCGCCGTTGCCCACCAGAATCGACAGCGGCCGCAGCGAGCCGTCCTTTTGAAAACCGCGCAGCGTCGAGATCTTCTCCAGTCCGGGCCAATCCTCGTGCTTGAGCATCGCGCAGGACGGGCTGTCCATGATGATCTTGCGAATGACGGACGGCGTCATGACGACCGTCAAGGTCAGCGGATAATCCTGCAACACCCACGGCACATCTGGGCCGACGGCCTCTGTCGCCTGCCGGAAATAACCGAAAATCTGTTCGTCGGTACGCAGGTGCGGCGGTGGCGCAATCATGACGGCAGCAGCGCCCGCATCCATCGAGGCGCGCGCCAGCGTGCGCATCTGCGCAAAGCCTGGCGCAGATACGCCAACGATGATCTGCTTGTTCGTGGCGCGCTTGATGAAGCGGGTCGCAACCTGAAGCGATTCATCGGCCTCCATTTTCGGCGCCTCGCCGAGAATTCCGAGCACCGTCACGCCGTTGCAGCCGACCTCGGCGTAAAAATCGGTCAGCCGATCGATCGAGTCATAGTCGATGCGGCCATCTTCGAAGAATGGCGTTGGCGCGATGGCAAAAGTGCCGCTCGCTTCGTGAGTCAGCTTCATAGTCTTGGTTTCTTTCGTGGATTAGAGTCTGCGAGCCGTCATCTTATCCTGCTCGCCGAAGAAAATCTCGCTGGCGTGGTTCACAATATCCTCCGCCTTCCAGGGACCGCCGGGCTTCCAGCCCTCCATTTCCAGCATTTTCATCTCGCGCACGCCGCGCGGCCCGGAAACGCCGAGCACCTTGCCCGTCTGCTCGCCGGACAGCGAACTGACCATATAAAGCACCGCCGGTGCAATTTCGTCCGGCCCCATCGCCGCACCGGGATTCTCGATATAGCGCGGCAAATCTGCCGTCATGCGCGTAAGCGCGCCGGGCGCCAGCGTCCAGAGCCTGATGTTGTACTTGCGGCCTTCGATGGCGAGTACATTGCTCAGGCCCCAGATGCCGCCCTTGGCCGCCCCGTAATTGCTCTGGCCGAAGTTGCCGATCAGGCCCGATGTCGAAGACGTGTTGACGATGACCCCGCCGCCATTGTCCTTCATCCATTTGAAGACCGGAAGCGTGACGCAAAACGTGCCTTTGAGATGCACCTTCATCACCCGGTCCCAGCTTTGCTCGGTGATTTTCGCGAAGGTCGTATCCAGCAGGATGCCGGCGTTATTGACGAGAATATCGGCGCGGCCGAAATGCCTGATGGCATCGTCGAACACCGACTGGCCGCCGACCATGGTCGAGATGTCGGCGCCGTTGGCGTAAGCGCGGCCTCCCTCGGCCTTGATCGCATCGACGACTTTCTGCGCCATCGATGTGTCGGCGCCGCTGCCGTCGCGCGGGCCGCCGAGATCGTTGACAATCACCGCCGCGCCCTCGCGCGCGAACAGTTTGGCATAAGCCTCGCCCAAACCGCCGCCTGCCCCGGTGATGATCGCGACCTTACCGTCGAGCAGACCCATGGCGTCCTCCGGTTTCTTCTTTTAAGCGAGTACGGTCTTGCCGTTCTTGATGACGGTTACGCCGCGGCTTTTCACGCGGCCTTCGAGAGAAATCACGTTGCCGTCTTTCCACAGATCGAACGAGACCGTCTCGCCCGGAAACACGGGGGCCGAGAACCGCGTGACATGCTGCCTGAACGCGAGCGGATCATAGTCGGCATAGGTCTGCAGCACCGCCCGACAACTGAGCCCATAGGTGCACATGCCGTGCAGGATTGGACGATCGAAGCCCGCGCGTTTGGCAAACTCCGGATCGCTGTGCAGCGGATTGCGATCGCCGCAAAGCCGATAGATCAACGCCTGATCCGGCCGCGTCGAAATATCAACCGTCATGTCCGGGGCTCGCTTTGGAATGGCGTGGGGTTCGGGCTGGCCCTCGGAGGGGCCACCAAAGCCGCCATCGCCACGCGCGAACTGCGACGCGATCAGGGTTGCAAGGTCTTCGCCCTTCTCATTCTTGAGCACGGTCTTGCGCAGGATCACCGCGCCCTTGTCCTTGCCCTTGTCGAATACGCCGAGAATGCTCGAGTCCGCCGTAATGTTCGCTGCGACCGGTAGCGGCTTGTGAAAGGTGATGTCGCGCTCGCCGTCCACCACCATGACGCGATTGACGTCGATATGTCCCGCGACCGACCCCCATGCCGCAACCGAAGCGTAAGTCGGGACAACTTTCAATTCGCGCGGCGTGAAGTAGCCCTCGTTGACGAAAGACAGTTCCTTCTCGTCCATCGGGTCGGCGCCCATGCCGATGCCATAGGCGTAAAGCATGACTTCGCGATCGGTCCACGAATACTTCTGGCCGACATTCCTGAGAGCCATCACCTCATCGTATTTGATCGGCATGCTTCCTCGCTGTTGTTATTGTTATCCGACAGGCGTGAAGAACGGCAGCGGCGCGCCGTCCGTCGGCTTGAAAACAACCTTCACGCGTTGGCCGATTTTCAGCGCGGCCAGATCGCAATCGACAAAGTTCGTCAGCAACGACGGCCCCTCATCGAGCGTGACATAACCGATGGCATAAGGCCCGGTCGGCGACTTGCGCATCAGGCTGTAGCTATAAATCACGCCCTCGCCCTTGCTTTCTTCCCATACCGTCTGGTCCGAGAAACACACCGGACAGATCGATCGCGGAAAATAATGCGGTTCGCCGCACGCGGTGCAGCGCTTGATCAGAAATTTGCCCTGCTTCGCAGCTTCCCAGAAATGTGCGGTCTCAGGATTGCCGACGGGCGCGGGATATTTCGGTTTATCGGTCATCACACGCGCTCCAGAATCGCGGTCGACGCCGCATGCCGCACACCAAGCAATCCGCCGGTGCCATGCACCACCGCGAGATCGCAGTTCGGAACCTGAACCTTCGGATGCGCCTCGCCGCGCAACTGCCGCACCGCCTCGATGATCTTGGTGATGCCGCCGCGGTTAATCGGGTGATTGTTGCACAACCCGCCGCCGTCGGTGTTCCATGGCAGCTTGCCAACGCCGGAAATCAGGTTGCCGTCCGCGACGAACTTTCCGCCGTCGCCTTTCTTGCAGAAACCAAGATCCTCAAGCTGGATCACCACCGTGATGGTGAAGCTGTCGTAGATCGACGCATACTTGATATCCTTCGGCGTGACGCCCGCTTCGGTAAATGCGGTCGGACCGCTCCAGACGCCCGCCGAATATGTCAGGTCGAGGTTGCGGCCGCCATTCGGTCCCTTGTTCGATTCACCGTGGCCGGTGAGACGTACCAGCGGACGCTTCAGCGACTTCGCGATCTCCGGCGTGGTTACGATGACCGCACCGCCGCCATCGGAAACAACGCAACAGTCGAGCCGGTGGAGCGGATCGGAAATCATCGGCGAGTTGACGACGTCCTCCACGGTGACGACGTCCCGCAGCATGGCGTGCGGATTGTACTGCGCATGATGCGACGCCGCGACCTTGACCCATGCCAGTTGTTCGCTGGTGGTGCCGAAATCATGCATGTGGCGCATCGCGCACATACCGTAAGCATTGTGTGTGGTCGGCCCGTAGGCCATTTCAAAATCCACCTCCGGACCATAAGCGCGCGGCGGCATCGGGCCAGTGCGCGGCTTACCCGCCAGCGTGATAAGCGCCACGGAGCACTTGCCCGCGGCTATCGCTTCGGCAGCATGGCCCAGCGCGATGATGTAGGAACAACCGCCGGTCTCGGTGGAATCCAGGTGGCGCAACTTGTTGAGGCCGAGATAGTCAGACATCTGCCAGATGCCGCCCGGTGCGTCGCCGGCGCAGAAATAGCCGTCGACATCGGCCTTGGTCAGACCCGCATCCTCCAGCGCGCCCTTGGCGCATTCGGCGTGAAGCTGGGCGGTCGATTTATCCGGCGCATGCCGTGTCGGATGCTCGTAAATCCCGGCGATGTAGGCCTTGTTCTTGATCGTCAAAAGGTGTCTCCGCTGGCGCTTTTTTCCAGCGAATATCTCGCCCGCTTGAGCAGGCTTGGCAAGCACCTTGAGTTTCGCAGGGCGAACGAGCGCCGCGCATGTCGCTTTAACGCGTATTCTGGCGCAAAACCGGCATCCCGTTTACGGAATGCGCCCTATGCGTTTTCTATTCCGCCGCGATCTGCGGCGTAATCATGGGCGGCGGATTGACCAGGTCCCTGGCGAGCTGTTCGTATCGCGCCTTCGCCTTCACGACGGATGCTTCCTTCACAGGCCCATAGCCGCGGATCTGGTCGGGCAGCGACAACAACTCGACTGCGATGTCGTGGGTCTTCGGCGCGAGCAATCTCACTGCCGTGACCACGTCCTGTTCGTAGCCCTTGATCAGGTTGCGTTCGAGCTTGCGGTCCTCGCTGTAGCTGAACGGATCGAACAACGTGCCACGCAGGAAGCGAAACTTCGTGAGCAGCCTGAACACCGGCACCATCCATGCACCGAAAGCGCGCTTTTTCGGGCGCCCCATTGCGTCCTTGCCGGGAAGCATCGGCGGCGCAAGATTGAAGCTCATCTTGAAATCACCCTCGAACTGCTCGCGAATGGTTTTCTCGAACCGGCCATCGGTATACAGCCGGGCGACCTCGTACTCATCCTTGTAGGCGAGCAGCTTGGCGTAGTTGATCGCCACCGCGCGCGGGAGCGCTTCGCCATACCCGCCATCGAACGCGACCTTCCGGACCTGATCGACCAGGCTGCGGTAGCGCGCGGCATAAGCCGCATTCTGATAGTCGGTCAGCAATTGCATGCGGTGAGCGATGACTTCATCGAGTGTCATCTCCTCGAGCGTCTTCGGCGCGGCGACCTCATCCTTCATCATCGCGGCAAGGCGCGCCGGGTCCGCGGCCGCAAGCCGTCCGAGCCGGAATGCCTGCGTGTTCATCTTGATCGAGACACCGTTGAGTTCGATCGCCCGCTCGATGGCTTCGGCGCCGACCGGCAGCAGGCCCTTTTGGTAGGCGAAGCCCATCATCATCATGTTGGTCGCGATCGAATCCCCGAGCAGGCTTTCGGCCGGATGGGTGAAGTCGAGAAACGCGGACTCCTTGCGCAGCGCGTTCTCCAGCACAAGGTTGACCTTGCCGCGCTGGAAGTTGAAATCGCGGTTCTGAATGAAATCCGCGATCGGAATAAGATGGGTGTTGATGACGCCGTAGGTTCGCGACGATTCGGCCAGCGTGATCGTCTCCTTGGCGACGGCGACCACCTCGTCCGCCGCGATCAGCAAATCCGCCGTGCCCGTCACAATCCGTGAACTCGTCACGTCTGCCGTGTTCTTCGACAACCGGACGTGGCTCAACACCGCGCCGCCCTTCTGCGCAAGCCCCGACATGTCGAGGATCATGCTGGCCTTGCCTTCGATATGCGCGGCCATGCCGAGCAGCGCGCCGATGGTCAACACGCCGGTGCCGCCAACACCGCCGACGGCGATGTTGTACGGCTTGTCGAGCGACGGCATCGACGGCGGCGGAGGAAGCTCACCGAGATTGCTGAGATCAACGGGCGCGCGTTTACGCAGCGTACCGCCTTCCACGGTGACGAAGGACGGACAGAAGCCCTTCACGCAGGAATAATCCTTGTTGCAGCTCGACTGGTTGATGGTTCGCTTGCGCCCCAACTCGGTTTCCAGCGGCTCCACCGAAATGCAGTTCGACTGCACCGAGCAATCGCCACAGCCTTCGCAGACGGCCGGATTGATGATGACGCGCTTCGACGGGTCTTCCATCAGCCCGCGCTTGCGGCGGCGGCGTTTTTCGGCGGCACAGGTCTGGACGAACACGATGGCCGAACAGCCGGGCGTGTCGCGCAACGTGCGCTGAACTTCATCCAACTGGTCGCGGTGCGCGACCTTGGTGCCGGGCGCGATGTCCGATGCCGGATAGGCTTCCGGCGTCTCGGACACCAGATAGATGTCGCGAATGCCTTCGCTGTGAAGCTGGAACGTGACCTGCTGCGGCGACAGCTCGCCGTCGACGTGCTGACCGCCGGTCATCGCCGTCGCGTCGTTGTAGAGAATTTTGTAGGTGATGTTGGCCTTGGAGGCGATCGCCTGCCGGATCGCGAGGCTGCCCGAATGGAAATACGTGCCGTCGCCAAGATTGACGAAGACATGCTTCTCGTTGGTGAAAGGCGCGATACCGACCCACGGCACGCCCTCGCCGCCCATATGGGTAAATGTCTCGGTGTTGCGGTCCATCCACAAGGCCATGAAGTGACAGCCGATACCGGCCATCGCACGGCTGCCTTCGGGCACCTTGGTCGATGAATTGTGCGGACAGCCCGAGCAGAAATACGGCGTGCGCGTCACCGGCGCAACGGCCTGCACCTGTGTCGCCTGCCGCCCGTTGAACCAGTCGGCCTTGGCGCGCAGCATCGCCACGATTTCGGGATTGAGATCGAGCTGCAACAATCGCTCGGTGAGCGAACTTGCCAGCGACGCCACGCTCAGCTCTTCCGCGAACGGCAGGAAGCGCTTGTCGTGATTGTCCATCTTTCCGATGATGCGCGGACGCACGTCGTCGCGCCAGTTGAACAATTCCTGCTTGACCTGGTTCTCGACGATCTCACGGCGCTCTTCGACGATGAAAATTTCCTCAAGGCCAACCGCGAACTGCCGCACGCCTTCCGGCTCCAGCGGCCACGGCATGCCGATCTTGTAGAGACGCAGGCCGATCTTCGCGGCAACCTCGGGTGTGATGCCGAGTTCGCGCAGCGCCTGCCGGATGTCTTCGTAGCTCTTGCCGGACGCCATAATGCCGTAACGCGCGTTCGGCGAATCCATCGTGACGCGGTTGATCTTGTTGGCGCGCGCAAAGGCGACCGCTGCGAAACCCTTGTAGTCCTGCAAGCGCTTGTCCTGCGCGTAGCGATCATCGGGCCAGCGCAGGTTGAGGCCGCCCGGCGGCATCTCGAAATCGGTTGGAATGATGAACGGTGTCATCTCGTCGCTGAGATCGATCTCGGCCGTGGTCTCCACCGTTTCGGTAATGACCTTCATGCCGACCCAGCAACCGGAGTAGCGCGACATGGCGATGCCGAGCAGCCCCATCTCGATCATCTCGTGAATGCTCGACGGATAGAGATACGGCATCAACGCGGAGATAAAGGCGTGGTCCGACTGATGCGGCACGGTGGACGACTTTGCGCCGTGATCGTCTCCAGCAAGGCAAAGGACGCCGCCGTGCGTCGCCGATCCCGCGGCATTGCCGTGCCGGAATACGTCGCCGCAGCGATCGACGCCGGGGCCCTTGCCGTACCAGATACCGGTAATGCCATCGTACTTGGCGCCGGGCGAAAGATTGAGCTGCTGAGACCCCCAGATCGCGGTTGCGGCGAGGTCTTCATTCACGCCCGGCTGAAATTTGACGTTGTATTCCGCCAGATGCTTGCGCGCCGCGAAGAGCTGCTGATCGTAGCCGCCGAGCGGCGACCCGCGATATCCGCTGACAAAGGCCGCCGTATTCAGGCCCGCGGCCCGGTCGCGGCGCACCTGCGCCATCGGTAGCCGGACCAGCGCCTGTATGCCGGTCAGAAAAATGTGCCCCGAAGCCTGCGTGTACTTCTGATCGAGGCTGATCGGCCCTTGGTTGATTCCCATAATTCGTTTGCCTCTTTGCCGGGCTCTTGTTGCGTGGTGACGAGTCCAATTAGAACCAGTCTATGTCGCTTTTTGTTTCCCGCACATCATAAATCGCAATCATCAGACCTTTGTTTCTAAACGAAATTTTAGACCTGCTTTTCCCACGCGCCGGACGTGTTGTGTCGCATTTACCAGCGGCTTCGAAAGGACATTGCGACCGGCATTTACGACGGCCGTGAGGCGCGCTGCGGCGCTGCATTGCGGCAGTGCTCCCGCAAGGCAGCCCCTCGCCTGGCGCAACGCTCTACCGGAACACTCACACCTTGCGAACCGTTGCCTCCTGAGCAGGCAGACCGGTCTCAACGGTTCGTCTCAATGGAGGAATTGCCATGACCCATGTGTCGGGACGCAGTTGGACATCGGACAACGAAAAGGACGGCTACGACGCGCTGTCCCCAACAAACGAGGGTTTCGGGTCCAAACATCAGGACAAGCCGGTCAAGGCGGTTATCGGCATCGCCCTTCTTGTGATTCTCGCGCTGGCATTGTCGCGGATGAATCCAGTGCCGCATGACATATCGAACAATCCCTCAATTACAACGGGACAAACGACGGGCACGGACGCGCGATGAATACCCGGACACCTGCAAGGTTCCAACACTAACCGTCATTGATCGCCTGACATGGGAACGACCATCGAGTCCGGCGATTGTCTTCCCGGATACAACGACTGGAGGACCAACGCATGGCTATCGAGCGCAATCCCAACGAACCTTTCCGCGGCAGTTCAACGGATGACGAGTTGCTCCGTCGGCGCGCCGAACAGTTCGACAACGAGATTCAGGCCGATCCCGAATTGGCGGAAGGCCCTGCAAGCGGCGGACGTATCGCGGTGTTCGCGATTGCATTGGTCGCCATCCTCGGCGTGGTGTTCTACGGACTGAATACGTCCAGTACGTCGCCTGACGCGACGCCGACGGCACAGACTACACCGGCCACGCCATCGGCAGGCGGCACGGCTCAGGCGCCACGTCCTCCGGCAGGTCAGACCACCGGATCATCCTCGATGAACCCTGCACAGCCGGCCTCTCCGCCTGCGGCAAGACCGTCTAATCCGGCGCCCTCGGCTCCACAGAACAGCGCACCGGCGGCTCCGTCGAGCAACTAACGCAGCCAGACCAGGCTGTAGATCAAAGCGGGCGTCCGAAAGGGTGCCCGCTTTTTTCCACCGCTATGATCGTCTCTTGCTGATTTCCGCAAACAGCCCGTTGATCTCGGGATGCGGCACGGCCTGCGTCAATCCGCCAAACGTCCCACTGTCAGCCATCTCGCGCGCAGCCTTCATGAATGCGCCCCACGCCACGCGCGCCAGCGCACCACCGACGCTGATGCGCCGCACGCCAATATCCGCCATTTCCGCCACCGTGAACAACGGGCCGTTCAACAGCCCGTTGATAGGCTTTGGCGACAATTCCTTTACGACCGTCTCGATCTGCTCCCGCGTCCGGATTCCTGGCGCATACAGGCAATCGGCGCCTGCTTCCGCGTAAGCAATCAGTCTGGCAACGGTGGCCTTGAGGTCGGGCTGTCCCACCAGGAATCCTTCGGATCGCCCCACGAGCAAAACATCTTCCCCCGTTGCATCGATCGCCGCGCGCGCCGCGCGAATACGCTCGACGCCAAGTTTCACATCGTACAGCGGCGCGGCTGCATCGCCGGTCGAATCCTCGATCGATAACCCGGCAATGCCCGTGGCAACGCCGCGCGTGACATTCGCAGCCACACCTGCGGGATCATGGGCGAAGCCACCCTCGAAATCAGCGTTCATCGGAAGATCAGTGGCGTCGCAAAGAGCCTTCAGATGCCCCAGCACATCATCGCATGTCACACGATTGTCTGCCCGTCCGATAGACCATGCAAACCCTGCACTGGTCGAGGCCAGCGCCTTGAACCCCATGGTCTGCAACAGTTGTGCACTGCTGGCGTCCCAGGGATTGGGCAGCACGAAGCAGCCGCTGTCATGAAGCTTGCGAAACGCGGCGCGCTTCTCGTTGACCGAAACCGACATGCTAACTCTCCCCGGCTGTTTATAGTTGATCTTGAGACCGGCGAACGATGCCGCCGCGCCGATCGGAAATCAATCGGTCCTGATCGCGTGTCAGTTCTGCACATGCCGTAAAAAGGTGCGCTCCTCGGAGAGAATGAACTTGTGCTCCTGTGCGAAGTTGAAATTCGCAATACCATCCGGGTCGGCTTTCAGGCGCGCCCGATAGGACTCGTAGTCCGCGAGGCTCGGGAACGAGATCAATCCGAAGGCGATGCTGTCGGTCCCTTCATGCGGCATCCAGTAGCCGAGCAGATCGCCGCCGCACTTCGGAATGACGGTCAGCCAACGCTGCGCGTATCGCTCGAACAAATCGCGCTTGAACGGGTCGAGCCGGTAACGAATGAACACGGTAATCGTCATGAGATGCTTCCCTTTGCCAGCCGGAAGCTACGCCGTTGCCTGCCGTTAACGCTTCGATTAAGATCGAACTATGAAGGCAGGACCGGACATGGCCATGATCGCCTCGCTCGTCGGCGATCCCGCGCGCTCGAACATGCTGACGGCGTTGATGAGCGGCCGGGCCCTCACCGCCACCGAACTCGCGCAGGAAGCCGGCATCACGGCACAGACCGCCAGTTCCCATCTCGCCAAACTTGAAGCCGGACATCTCGTGATTCCCGAAAAACAGGGCCGGCACCGCTATTTCCGCCTCTCCGGCCCCGACGTCGCCGCGGTGCTGGAAGGACTGATGGGACTTGCCGCCCGCGCCGGCCACCTGCGGGTCCGCACCGGACCGGCCGATCCCGGACTGCGGCGCGCCCGCGTCTGCTACGATCATCTCGCGGGCGATCTCGGCGTGCGGATGCTCGATTCCATGACCGAGAAAAAACTGCTGCGCGCGCTGGACGGCAGCGTCGCACTGACCGCCCGCGGCGAACGCTTCGTGGCCGATTTCGGCATCGACATCCCGGCGCTTGAAGGGTCGCGCCGTCCCCTTTGCAAGACCTGTCTCGACTGGAGTGTACGGCGCAGCCATCTCGCGGGATCGCTGGGCGCCGCCATCCTCTCGCGGCTTTACGAACTGAAATGGGCAAGGCGCGAAAAGAACAACCGGGTCGTGACCTTTTCACCGAACGGCGCCGCGCGGTTTACCGCGCTGTTCGGCACGAAGGCCGATTAAAATGCAACAATCCGGTGTTGACAGCGCCGCGCAAAAATTGGCGTAATTCCCCGCGCTTTGCGCTTTTGTATTTCCCGATTTTCAGACAGGTGTTCCATGTTTCGCAGTGGGTTGGTGGCATTTCTCGCGCTGTTTTCGATTGCTGCGCCCGCGGCCGGCTGGGCCTATGAAATCAGGCCGAAAACGCCCGAGACGGCATTCTCCGGAAAACTCCAGCCCGACATTGTCGGCCTGTCGAGCAATACCGAGGGCAGCAAGGCGTCGCCGATTTTCGAGACCTATCTGAAGGATCTTCCCGGCGTGAAGCCGGAGGCCGCGCAGCAGAAATTCGGCGGCACCAACGTGACCTACATCACGTCGATGAAGTTCGTCTCGCCCGCCAGCAGCAATCATGCAGGCGAATCGATGATGGCGGTGTTTTCCTCGCCCGCCAGCGCGAACCGCGCCTATTACATCACGCGCACTCTCGGATTCGCCTCCGACAAGCAGCCCCTGAAGACGGAAATGATCGAACGCGTGACGACGAAATACGGTCCGCCCACCGCGATCGGCGACGGACGCATGTATTATTTCTACAAGGCCGGCAAGGTGATGTCGGTGAAGCAGAAGTACACGCCCGCCTCCGCGGCGGACGCGCTCAATGCGCCGATCAATCCCAAGGCTGCCGTTGCACTCAACGACGCAAACGGACGCGGAAGCTGCGTCGCGACGCTCAAGCGCGCCCAGACCTCGGACAAGTCGCTGGACAAGCTCGCCGCCGAAGCCAAGGCAGCCAATTGCGATGCTCTGGTCAGCGTCGAGATTTCATCTGGCATCACGCCGGACCGGGTCGCGAAAACCGAATTCACGCTGATCGACTTCAAGCAGATCGTCAGCGCGGCGAAGATCGACGCAGATGCCTTCGCAGCCGAGAAGAACGAGGCGCTGAACAAGACCCCGCTCGGGAACGCACCGAAGCTCTGAACGCCCGCGGCATTGCGACTGAAAGAACATCCACGATGAAGACGCTTCTTGCAGCAGTTCTCCTGGCAATCGTGGCGCTTCCGGCCAACGCCGCGCGCGCGGCGCCGCTGGCTCCCCTGGCATTTCAAATGACAGCGGACGTTGTGACGGTGAAAGACGGATGCGGCATCGGATTTCATCGCCTGCCGAGCGGCGTGTGCCGTCCGCAACCTGACGGTCCGAGGCTGATGAAACTGTTCGCCCGCAAATGCCCGCTCGGATATCGCCGTAACGTGATGGGCAAATGCCGCCGGGAATAACGCAAGACGCATAAGCGTACATAAAAACTCCGGCTTCGATCGCATCGAAGCCGGAGTTTTTATTGTTGACCGCTGCTTACCAGCGGCGACGGCGCCAGTAACGGCGGCGATAATGCCTGCGGCGGCGCCACTGCACCTGCTCGACGCCGGCGCGTGCGAGGTCGTCCTGATCGGCAACAGCGGGCTTGGCAGCCATGTCGGGTTCCTGACGGGGAGTCAGATGATGCGGGGCCAGCATCGGAGCGGCGGTCGCGGCCGAAGCAGCGGCTGCGATAGCTCCCGCGCCGGCAGCGACGCCGAACGCGAATCTCAGAAACTCACGACGTTCCATAGTTTATTCCTCCGTGGTGGAAGCGAAGTTTGCAACGGCACGACTGTCCCGCACAGGCGATGAACGCAGTATGAACCCTGTTGGTTCCACACTCGCTGGTCACGCGCGCAAACTTTGCGAACCACTTGAGGAAAATTCTTCGCAGCGTCTCATCTTACCTCTCGCGCAGATCGTCGCGCGCGAGTCGATATCGCGCGCGCAGAATCCCGCATCTCTTCATGAAGCCGATCACGGTCGAAGCTCTTGCAACGCCGCGCATGTCACCTCGACTT
Organism: Afipia sp. GW821-FHT04G03; assembly: GCF_059419985.1. Classification (NCBI taxonomy): domain Bacteria; kingdom Pseudomonadati; phylum Pseudomonadota; class Alphaproteobacteria; order Hyphomicrobiales; family Nitrobacteraceae; genus Afipia; species Afipia sp. GW821-FHT04G03. Next base: position 55,687 of record NZ_JBWKSV010000005.1, read on the forward strand.
GCGTGATGCTCCGCGCGTCCCGCTGCACTCCACTCCCCTGAGCTATCGCCCGATGTGTGGGTGGCCGTTGCCTCGTCCCCTCGCCATGAGCGGGACCTTGAGCACGCAATAGGAATATATTCCAGAAGAGGAAATGTCAAGCGCGCACGCCGCACAAGGCGCACCCCGCGCCGCAGAACCATGCGAATATATTTTTCCGGAACGATGAAACCTTTTGCGGTTCCGGTGTTGGTGTCAGATGGCAGACAGCATCATCGTCCAGCCTGCAACTCGTTCGCGCACCAGCCGCTGCGCACACGTCATTGAGCGGATCGGACTCTCCATGGCGGGAGCTTCATGCGGACTGTTTGTCGCCGCCCATGTGTCGAACGCGCGCGTGGAAGCGCTCGGTTCGGTCGGATTGGTGCTGTTCCTGACGCTTCTGGGAGCGGTCGGCTTCTATCTGGGGATCGATGTTCCGCCGCATCGGTCCGGCAGGGTCCACATGGCGCCGAACGGCGAGCCCGCAGTTCCCACCGATCCGGTGGAACTTCTCAGCTCCGCAGGCACATTTCTCACCGCACTGACGGCTTTGATTTCGGTGTATTTTATTGTGGCCGATGCCGACAGCGACGCAACATGGACAGTGGCGCTGGCCGTCGCCTGGCTGCTCGGTGCGTGCATGCAGATTGTTGCAGGTTTCACAGCGCGCGCCCGCCGCACCGGCTAGCGCGTCACGCCAACTCACGTCGCATCTTCAGGATGTCTTTTCGTGCCCGGCTTGCGCGGAATCCGTTTTCGGGATCGACCGGCCCAACGCTTCGCGCTGCAATTTCAACGCCTCACTCCGCGTCTTGGCACAGAGCGCCTTGTCATGAGGCGTCGGCTGCGTCGGCCCGACCAGCGCGACCCGCGACACCATTTGCCGTGGCACGTGGCTGCCGTCGGCGGGCGGCTGAATGATCATTGGCGGCGGCTTTGATGTCGGCATGCAAAACAACCGCGCAGCCTGCCTATATGTTCCCCGGAACAAAATGCCGCGGAGCGCCGGACGAAAACGCCGATGCACGAACCCGGAAGCTCAGTGCGGCCCTTCGCGCTCGTAGATGAACTTCGGCATTTCCCATTTGTAACGAATTGCCAGGAGACGGAACGTCAGGCCGAACGCCACCGAGCCGATGACCACCGCGACATGTTCGACGCCGAACTGCGTGCCCGCGACATAGATCGCGCCCGTCATCAAGGAAACGCTGGCGTAAAGCTCGCTGCGGAACAGCAGCGGTACTTCGGTGCAGAGAATATCGCGCAGCACGCCGCCGGCGCATCCAGTGATCATGCCCGCCACCACCACAATGGTCAGCGGCTGGCCCATTTGCCTGGCCACACTGCAACCGATGATGGTGAAGACCACGAGGCCGATCGCGTCGAGGACGAGAAAAAGATAATGAAAGCGATGCACAACCCGCGCGAGCGCGATGGTGAGCAGCGCCGATCCGCCGGTGAGAAATAGCAGCGAGGGATGTTTCACCCAGAGCAGCGGATAATGCCCGAGCAGCACGTCGCGCAGCGAGCCGCCACCGAGCGCGGTCACGCATCCGAGCATCGCGACGCCGAACCAGTCCATCTTGCGCCGCCCGGCCGCGAGCGCCGCCGTCATGGCCTCGGCGACCATGGCGAACAACCCGAAAATAAAGAGCACCGATTCGGCGGGTTCCATGGCGAAGGCCTAGCACAGTTCCACTGCCCTCGCAGCGCTAGGCGCGCGTCCAACGCCCGTCCGCGCGAACATCCGATGCGGACGCGACTACCGCCACACGCACGGCACAGCATCCGCTTCATATGAGGGCGCGGACCACCCTGTCCCGTTTCATTTCCTCGCGAGAAGAAATGGAGCGCCGGGAGGCGCCAGGGTGCTTGCGAGGCACCCTTCGACGAACCTTTGCGAGAGGTTCGTCCGCGAACCGCCACGAAACGGATTGCGAGTCCGTCTCGCGAGGCGCGCGCGTCCTGCATCGATGGGGTTGCGAAGCCCACCGCGCTGACGCTGCGCCTCCCGGCGCTCCACCAGCCACGCCCCGATGTTATGGGGCGGACTGCGGCTTCCATTCCCTCCGCGTCATGAGCGCGGAGGAAGCGAAAGCGATATAGGATTATATTCCGGATGAGGGAAAGTCAAGGGTTTGCCGCTGAAAGATGGCGCGTCATCCTGAGGCGCGAACCGCCTTTGCGGCGAGCCTCGAAGGATGCGCGGCCGGGCCATAACCATTATGAGAGATAGCGTGTGGTTTTAGTGTTCGTCATGGCCGGGCTTGACCCGGCCATCCACGGCCTTCTTTTCGAATTGCGAGTAAGGCGTGGATCACCGGGTCAAGCCCGGTGATGACGACTGAGTGTGGAGCAATACTTTGCCTTAGACGCCGTATTCCTCGGCCTGCACCAGAATCTCGCGCGAGCGTTTCACCTCGGGCCAGTCGCGGTCGAAATCCTTCACCAGCCGCCTCATCTCCTCGCCGCCGGCGGCGGCATCGAGCGACGCGCGGTCGGGAAATTCATACATCGCCAGATGCACGGCGGGATCATTGGCAAGCCAGTAGCGCCACGCGCGCTTTGACCCGAACGACTTCACAGCATCCGGCAGATGCTCGCGCGAATACCACGCGTCGAACGCGGCGCGCTTGGATTCATCTAGGACAGTGGCGCGGATGCAGAGGATGTGGGGCATGAGACTTGAATATCCTGAAGACATCGGACTGTTACCCGGATGGAATGCGGCGCCATCCGGGCAACGCTTGTTATCGTTCGATCCGTACAGGCGCTCTCAAAATAAGCATCCGATTAATGTTTGGATTTTCCCTTGAAACTGAACCAGCGGGCGGATTAACGAGTGTCATCACACCATTCTTGTTAATGACATTCGGATTGGGCACATTGTAAACAGGAATGGCAGCAGGATCACCTGCCGGCGGCGCAATGGCAACCGAGAGACGGTTCGTGCCAACGCGCGTGACGCCACCTCCAACATCGGCATCAATGTTCGTAATTGTATAGCCAAATCTCGTATCAGCGTTGATCGCGATTTCAAACTCGGACGTGTAACTCAATCCGCGGTGGGATTTCTTCTCATTCGACAAAGCAAGCAGCGTCGAATCAATCCACGCGGCCAACCCCATTCCGGTCTCAGACGGATTTGAGCTTGTCATACATTCGGGGGCAGCCGTCCTATCCAACTCCTTCAGGTTTGTCGTGAACTCGAGATGGCCAATCCTCGTGTCCTTTCGCGCAGCTCCCAGCGTCGGCGTTAATTTGATTGCAGCGACAGCCGGTATAACCCAAGCAACTTTGCCGTCCGCACCGATGGTTCTCACCACCGTCAGGTCGAGTGTCGACTTCACATCCCAAGTCGACAAATCCCAAGCCGCATTCTTCTTTTCGCGCAGGACCGCAGCGAGTTCGCACTCTATCCCTGCCTTGATATTCTGTAGTTCAATCGCCTCCTCGCGGACAGACGTCTGCAAGCCGGCACAACTAGAAACAAGTACGCAGGACGTTATCAGCAACAACTTGTGAGACAAAAATCCCATAACTCCCCCCTACTAAAATGAGCTTTCCTTGAAAGCCCGAAGGGGAACTCAATTCAGATGCGCGGTAAATACACCCGGTTACGTTCGAAAGAATGTTCCACCGGTGTTGCGAAATGGCTACATTCACGATCATCTGCCGTGCTTCGCCATCGGCACATTAACGTGCTTGTCCTTAATATCGCCAGCGCGCCGGTGGCATCACTTACAGCCGCTAAGCCTTTGTTACAGCGTCATAAGCGTCCATGACTCGCGCGGAATAAACCAACGCTGCTCCGGCATTTAGCGCGATGGCGACGCCGAGCGCTTCGGCGACTTCTTCGCGCGTTGCGCCGTGCTTGACGGCGGCGTCGGTGTGCACGGTGATGCAGCCATCGCACTGCCGGGTCACGGCGACAGCCAGCGCGATCAGTTCGCGGGTCTTGGCATCAAGGTGCCCCGTCTTCGCACCCGCCCCGCTGATCTCTGCGTATCCCCGCGTAATGCTGGGACTGAGCTTTCCGATTTCACCGATCTTGCCCAGAAGCTGCTGCCTGTATGCGTTCCAGTCGAACATCATCGCTGCCTCCTCGGTTATCGGGATTTACGAGCCCGCCACCTTCAACGTGTCGGGGTCATTCGCGAACGCCTCTTCATGATGTCCAACGTGCGCGTGGCTGACAGCCCCGGCACGCTGGAAATTTCGGTCATCCGTCGCGCGACCTCACAACGGAATATTGTCGTGCTTCTTCATCGGCACGTCGACATGCTTGTCCTTCAGCATCGCCAGCGCGCGGGCGATGCGCTTGCGGGTCGAGTGCGGCATGATCACGTCGTCGATATAGCCGCGCTCGGCGGCGACGAACGGTGACAGGAAGCGGTCTTCGTATTCCTTGGTGCGCGCGGCGATCTTCTCCGCGTCGCCGATGTCCTGCCGGAAGATGATCTCCACCGCGCCCTTCGCGCCCATCACCGCGATCTGCGCCGTCGGCCAGGCATAGTTCATGTCCGCGCCGATTTCCTTCGAGGCCATCACGTCGAACGCGCCGCCGTAAGCCTTGCGCGTGATCACCGTGACCAGCGGCACCGTGCACTGGCTGTAGGCGAACAGCAGCTTCGCGCCGTGCTTGATCAGCCCGCCGTATTCCTGCGCGGTGCCCGGCAGGAAGCCCGGCACGTCCACGAACGTCACGATCGGAATGTTGAATGCGTCACAAAAACGCACGAAGCGCGCGGCCTTGCGTGAGGCGTCACTGTCGAGCACGCCCGCCAGCACCATCGGCTGATTGGCGACAAAGCCCACCGTCTTGCCCGCGATGCGGCCGAAGCCGGTGACGACGTTCTTCGCGAACGTATCGGCGAGCTCGAAGAAATCCCCCTCGTCCACAACTTTAAGGATCAGTTCCTTGATGTCGTAAGGCTGGTTCGGATTGGCCGGGATCAGCGTGTCCAGCGAGTCGTCCACGCGCTCGATGTCGTCGAAGCTCGGCCATTCCGGAACGCCGACGGTGTTGTTGCTGGGCAGGAAATCGATCAGCCGGCGCATCTGCAGCAGCGTCTCGACATCGTTGTCGAACGCGCCGTCGGCTATGGACGAGCGCGTGGCGTGAACGCTGGCGCCGCCGAGTTCTTCCGCCGTCACCACTTCGTTGGTGACGGTCTTCACCACGTCCGGGCCGGTGACGAACATGTAGCTGGTGTTCTTCACCATGAAGATGAAGTCGGTCATCGCCGGCGAATAGACGTCGCCGCCCGCGCACGGACCCATGATGACGCTGATCTGCGGAATGACGCCCGAGGCCTGCACGTTGCGGCGGAACACGTAGGAGTAACCCGCCAGCGCCGCGACGCCTTCCTGAATGCGCGCGCCGCCCGCATCGTAAAGCCCGATGATCGGGGCCCGCGCCTTCAGCGCCATGTCCTGCAACTTGGTGATCTTCAGCGCGTGGGTTTCCGACAGCGAGCCGCCGAACACGGTGAAGTCCTTGGCGAACACGAAGATGGTGCGGCCGTTGACCGTGCCCCAGCCGGTGACGACGCCGTCGCCGGGAATCTTGTTCTTCTCCATGCCGAACTCGACCGAGCGATGCTCGACGAACATGTCGAACTCCTCGAACGAGCCCTTGTCGAGCAGCAGTTCGATGCGCTCGCGGGCGGTGAGCTTACCGCGTGCGTGCTGCGCCTCGATGCGCTTGTCGCCGCCGCCTTTTTTCGCGCCCGCGCGCCGGTCATCGAGTGCTTCGAGAATATGCTTCATGGATGTCGCCCCAGCTTGGCGGCGGGCGCCGCCCTCTCACGAATGTGGCCAGCTTTCTAGCACGCTGTTCGAGCGGGAGAAAATGGCCGGCAGGCGCGAATTGGCGGGTCCGGACAGCCCGCGCCGCATGGTAAAAGGCGCTCTTTACAGGGGATTCGCGGCCATGACCGACAGGACGACCATACCGGCCACGACAGGCGCCGCCACCGGCGGGGTCCGCACCCTGCTGCGGCTGGAGGGCGCCGCGCTCGGCCTCGCCGCCATCGTGTTCTACGGCGTTTTTGAAGGCTCCTGGTGGATGTTCGCGATCCTGCTGCTGGCGCCGGATCTGAGCTTTCTCGGTTATCTCGCCGGTCCCCGCGCCGGGGCCGCGGCCTACAACACGGTTCATTCCAGCATCCTGCCGACGCTGCTGTGCATCGCCGGGATGGTGATGCCCTCGCCGCTCGCGATGCACCTGTCGCTGATCTGGCTGGCGCATATCGGCATCGACCGCGCGCTCGGCTACGGCCTGAAATACGACGCGGGATTTTCGTTCACGCATCTCGGGCGGATCGGGAAGGATGCGGCGCGCACTTGAAGATGCGCTCCCTCTCCCCGCTAGCGGGGAGAGGTAAAGGACTCGCCTTATGTTTTCGGCGGACGGCTCGCGACGAAGTAGCTCGACTTCGACACCACCTTGCCGTCGCGCAGCGTGATGACATCGACAAGCTCCATGGTCACCGGCGTGCCGTCGGGCTTTGTCGCTGTCAGGATCGATTCCGAGACGAAATGATCGTCGCTGCCGTAGAGCGCGACGCCTTCGAAATGCAGTCCAGGCAGGCCGGAGAAATCCTTGCCGAACTGCTCGGCGACGGCCTCCTTGCCCTTGTACACTTTCGGGCTGCCGTGACGCTGGTAGCTGGTGTCGTCGACGTGCATCGCCATGATCGCCGGAACATCGTGCGCGTTCCACGCCGCATTGTAGCGGGTGGCGATGTCCTTCCAGGATGCGGACGGCGCAATCTTTGCTGCGGCTGACGACGACATGGCTGGCTCTCCCTGATTTTATGTTCTTGGGGTGAGCGTAACGCATCTCGCCTCCACGCGAAACGGGACAAAACGTCAGATCGCGCCGATGTCCGCGAGACATTTCTGCGCAATGGTGGTGCGGCTGGCGGAATGTTTCGGCTCGCGAATGTCGAGGTTGAGCGCGAACACGGTCTGCGCGCTGCCCTTCTCGGCCCAACCGACCAACCAGCCCAGCGAACTCTTGATGCCGTCGATGGCGGTCCGGTCATCGACGCCGATCAGTCCGGTTTTGGCGCGGATGAGGCTGTCGCCAAATGTCGTGACGGGAAGAATGTCGCGCGTCAGATCCTGCGCGCGCTTCGAGGCGGGCAACACGCCGCGCCGCAGCTTGTCGACGAACGCGATCTGCTCCATCGGGCTAATACGCAGATCGCCCGTCAGCCAGAAGCGAGCGATGCCGCCGCCGATGTTGCGGTTGCCGTAATCGAACGCATCGACATATTTCTGCATCCGCTCCGCGCCGACCCGCCGCGCGATCTGCTGATACACGGGCACGGCAGAGGCCGCGATGGCCGAGCGCAGGGTGTGATCCTTGTTCCAGTCGGGAATGCTGCGCGTCACGCCGTCCCACTTGAACATATCCTTGTCGGGATCGGAGACCACGCCGGTGTCCAGCGCGATGATGGAATTCGCAATCTTGAAGGTGGATGCCGGCAGGACGGCTGCGCGCGATCGCGTGTCGTCGCTGACGATGATCGCGTTGTCGCCTGCCTTGTAAGCCGCAAACGTCCCGACGGTGCCTTCGTCCGCAAAATGCTTGAGCAAACCGGGGCGGCTCTCGCGCCGGGGCGCGGTATCGGCCAGCGCCCGCGCCGGGACACAGGCACCGGCAAGCAAGGCAAGGACGTTGCGGCGATCAATCATCGTAAGGTCTCCAGACACCGCCCGCCAATGTCCCGTGCTTCGTGTTGAAAGCATGACAGCAGCCGGGCTACTGTCGGGAAAATCAGGGAGCGAGCGTTAATGACGAAAAGCGATACCGGCGAGATTGTGCGGCAGTACATTGCGGCATGGAACGAGACCGATGCCGCCGCGCGCGACGCGCTGCTGGCCTCATGCTGGGCCGAGAACGGCGTCTATGTCGATCCGAACGTCGAAATCACCGGACGCGCTGGCCTCTCCCGCCGCATCGCCGAGGTTCAGGCCGGACGGCCCGGCGCCTATCTCGAATTCATGAGCGGCGTCGACGCCCATCACAATGTGCTGCGTTTTCTCTGGCGGCTCGTGCGCGGCGACGGCAGCCGTGGCGACACGTCGATCGATATCGGCGAAATCGGCCCCGATGGCCGCCTGACGAAGATGATTGGATTTTTCGGACCCGCGCCCGCCGTTTAGCGCAGCCGCCCCGTCAGCCGCATGACGAAAATGAGGACTTCCGCGACGCCCTTGTAAAGCTCGGCGGGAATTTCCTCGCCAAGCTCGACATTGGACAGCGCCCCCGCCAGCACTTCGTTTTCCTGAATCGGAATATCGTTCTCTTTGGCGATCTCGACGATCTTGTCGCCGAGCGTGCCCCGGCCCTTGGCGACGACGCGGGGCGCACCCTTCTTGTCGTAATGCAGCGCGACCGCGAGCGTGTTCTTGACATCGATGCTCATAGCGCGCGATCCAGAAAATGTCCGGCCGGCGGCGCGGCCTTCGGCGGCGCGCCCTCGCCGATCACGATGTCCCCCGGCTCGAGGGCGGCCTCGCGCAGCGCGTGCGAAAGCTGCGGCGCGTTGATCCGCAGTTGCGCCGCCGTCGCGGGCCGTTCCGCCCACATCCGCACCGACGTCCGCCCGCCGCTCAGCGAGACCAGCGCATGGACCGGCCCGCTCGGTTCGACATCGAGGGAGAAACGCGCACGCCAGACGCGCTGTGCGGCCTCAAGCTCTCCCGCCTTGCCATCACGCGAAATCTCGAACTGCGCCACGGCCGTGCCCTGCGGGGTCACAAACGGAATCTCGAAATTCCAGCGCGGGATCGCCGGATCGGCCCGGACGCCCGGCGCATCGAGCGGCAATGAGGCCACTTGCAGCAGCGTCTGCCGCGCGAGTGCTGCGTCGGTATCCTCGATCAGGCGATGAGCCATCATGACCGGCGCATCGTCCGGCGCGAGCGACGGCAAGGCGATGGGCTGCGCGCTGGTCGCCGATCCGCGAAACGGCGGCGGCGGAACGTTGGTCTGCGCGAATGCGGCGTCGCCGTCCGCTGTCGCACGCGGCATCGCGCGCCCCTCGGCATCGAGCAGGTTCGCGACGGCATCGCGAACGCCCTTCGGAAAACCTTGCAGGATCTCCTGCATCTCCGTCAGCCCGGCGCTCGCCAATGCGGCGCGGTTCGCCGCCGTCGGCAACGGCTCGTTCGGCGCGAAGATGCGGACCTTGGCATCAGGCCCAGCAGCATCATCGGCAATGACGATCGGCGCCTGCGGAAGAAGGATTTCGGCGTCACCCTCCGGGGACAGCGGTGGCGCGGCAGATGGCGGCACAGTCGACGGCTGCGGCGTCGCCGCAATTGCAGGCGCATTGCCGAGCCACGACGCAACGGTCTGGCGAAACACGATCAGCGCCGCCTTCATGTCCGGCGTGGCTGCCGACGGCGGCGATGCGCTTGCAAGAGTCTGTTCGAGAAACAATCCCGATTTCTGAAACGCCGTCTTGAGGGCATCGCCGGTCAGGTTGTCGCCCAGCGGTGTGCGCTGCGCCAGCAGTTGCGCCGCCGCCTGTTGAAGGGTCTGGGGCAATGCGGAGGATTGCGCCGCGACGCTCAGGTTCGCGAACAGCGGCGACAGGCTGCCCTGCCGCGCGGCAGCGGTCTGCACCGCGGCGGACACCGCCAGCGCTTCGAGATTGGTCAGCACACGCCCCGCCGCTGCGGCCTGCACCGGCACATCGGATTTCGGAACGCTGACGGTATCGACCTTCGCTGCTCCAGCGGATGCGGCAGGCAGGGACTGGGCGTCGCTCTCGCCCGGCACGATCTGAAGCCGCACGCCCTGCGGCGTCTGCGACACCGCGAGTTGCAGCGTCTGCCCGACCTGCAACGGGACTTCCGACAACACTTCGATGGTGAGGTTCGCAATCGCGATCCGGACCAGATTGGCGTCGAGCTGCTTGAGCACGGTCGCGTCGATCACGGTGCCCGGCTGCAACGCCACGCCCGCCGCAAGCCCCTGGGCCGCGACGACGGGAAAGACGGGATTGATGGCAATCGACATGCGGACGGTTTCCGTGAATCTGGAGCATGATGTTGTCCGAAAACCGCTTCACACTTTTCGGCATCATGCTCGCCGGAAGCTAGCCCAGCGTCGTAAACGTCTTGTTAACCGAACCTGTCAGGACAGCACCTTCAGCACCCTCGCCGCGGCCTCGAAATCCCTGAGCCGGGCGGCGCGAAGAGCCTCAACCTCGTCGTCGGCGCCCCATTTCTCGCGATTCCAGTCCTCGTCCACATGCGCCGCGGCCCAGACCTGCGCCGCGTCCAGCACGCCGTGCTTCAACGCCAGCGCCAGCAGTGCGGAGCCTGTGATCGAGGTCACGACATGAAACGCGCCGACCGGCCAGGCATCGGCCGGCAATGCGGCGCGTGTTGCCGCCACAGCCGTCTCCGGCTGCTGCACATGCATGACGCCTTCGGTGAGAATGAAATGCGCGCCGAGATGATCGGCCGCCCAGCGCAGCACGGGGTCCCAATGCTCCGCCTGCCGCGCGATCAGACCTTCGGGGAAGCCCGCGCGATAGAACAGCAGATCGGTCTCGAAATACCTCGCGGCATCGTCCGCGACGGCCTGAACATCACGCGCGACCCCGTCGATCACGCTGTTGGCCAGCCGCGTCAGCGGCATCGCCATCGGATCGATATTGTCTGTCTGCGCCTCCCATTCGGAGGCCATCACCTCGGCAAGCTCGCGCGTCGGCACCGCGAGCAGATTCTTCCCCGGCGTGCGAACCGGCTTGCCGTCGAGCGTTACCGCAAAACCTTCCGGTCCTTCGGTCACGCCCGCAGTCGTGTAGAAACGCTTGCGCAGCGGCGTGCGGGAGGAATTGCGCACAGCCTCGCGCGGATCGAGCGGCGACTTGCCTGCAACTTCATCGAACAGTTCGCGCATACGCTCGCCAGCCTTCTAATTTTTTAGGCATGACCTTTTCCGAAAACCGGTACCCACTTTTCGGGGTCATGCCCTATTGGTTCGCACACGAGCGCGAATAGGCCGCCCGCTGGTTCGGATTCATGCCCCACGCAGCGCCGTCGTCAAGACAGCGCGCCACGCGGTCGCTGAACGACGGGCGGCGGTCGCGCTTGAGCACCTGTTTCGGCGGCGTGTCCTGCGTCACGACTCCCGGCCTCGTGTTCTGAAGCGCAAACGGCGGCGGCGAATTCATCTGCGGCACCGTCGGCACAGTGATCGCCGGCGGCGGAGGCGCGGCCGGCGCAGTCGGATACGGAATAACGGGCTGGTTGTTGATGCCGCCCGGCGGATAGAGCTGCGCGTTCGCGCCGCCGGAAACGGCAACCACGGACAACGCAACCAGAATTGCAACGGCGAATTTGTTCATCACAACCATATCGTCATCCCGCAGCGTGGCGGCAAGAGGATCACCCGTGAGTGATCATTCCTCCGGCGCGTTCTCGATCGGATCGAAACGGTCGGCCTCGAGGCCGAGCAGGTTCCACGATTGCAGCATGTGCGGCGGCAACGGCGCGGTGGCGTCGATGAATCCGCCGCGCGGATGCGGAATCACAATGCGCCGCGCCAGCAGGTGCAACCGCTTCTGCATCCCGCCGGGCAGTTCCCAGTTTTCCTTGTTGAAGTATTTCGGATCGCCCACGATCGCGTGATCGATATGCGCCATGTGCGCGCGCAACTGATGCGTGCGCCCCGTCACCGGTTTCAGCGACACCCAGCACAGCTTCTGCGCCGAGGCTTCCACCACCGCATAATAGGTCACGGCATGGGCCGCGCCCTCGTCGCCATGGGCTGCGACGCGCATGATGGAATCGTCCTCGCTCTCGTCTTTCGCGAGATAAGTCGAGATGCGGCCCTGCTTCGGCTTCGGCACGCCGGCGACCAGCGCCCAGTAGATCTTGCGCGCCGAGCGATGACGGAACGAGCCGGTCAGCGCGGTCGCTGCGAAGCGCGTCTTGGCGATCAAGAGACAGCCGGAGGTCTCGCGGTCGAGACGATGCACAAGGCGGGGCTTCTGGCCCTTGGCGTCGCGCATCACTTCCAGCATCTGGTCGACGTTCTTGGTGATGCCCGAACCGCCCTGCACCGCCAGACCCGCGGGCTTGTTCAGCACCATCACGTCGGCGTCCTCGAACAGGATCATCTTGCGAAGTTCTTCGAGCGTCTTGTTTGCCGCCTCGGACAGTTCGCCGCCGACCTTCGGCGTATCGAGTTGTAGCGGCGGGATGCGGATGCTCTGGCCTTCCTCGATCCGGTCCTTGCTGTCGGCGCGCTTGCCGTTGATCCGCAGCTCGCCTTTGCGGACGATGCGCTGGATGTGGGAAAACGACAGGCCGGGAAAACGATGCTCGAGGAAGCGATCCACGCGCATGTTGTTCTCGTCGGCGGTAACGACAACGGTCTGTACCTTCGTCGGCAACGGCGGCGGCGCGGGCTTCTCTTCCCTCACCGGCTCAGGACGTTGCTCACGCATGGGCTTTGCCGAGCGCGAAAACTCCGCGGCCGGACGGCGCGGCGGAAACTTGCCGGCGGTCGACCGGACCGGCCCGCGTTCGCCGTCGCGCTTGTCGAACTTCTCCGACCCACGCTTGTCTGACGCGCGTTTGGGACCTGTGCGCTTTCCCGCGTCACGAACAGACTTTTTGGCCAATGGTTTTCTGACGCGGCGGCTCATGATGATTTTTCTTTTCTCAGCTTGGCCCAGTAATCGAGCCGCTTGCGAATCTCACGTTCAAACCCACGGTCCGGCGGATCGTAGAACGTCTGGCGGCCAAGCGCCTCGGGAAAGTAGTCCTGCCCGGAAAAAGCCTCCGGGGTGTCGTGGTCGTATTCGTAACCGCCGCCATAGCCTTCGGACTTCATCAGCTTGGTGGGCGAATTGAGGATGTGCTTCGGCGGCAGCAGCGAGCCGCCTTCCTTCGCCGTGCGCATCGCGGCCTTGTAGGCCATGTAACCCGCGTTGGATTTCGGCGCGGTGGCGAGATAGATCACCGCCTGCGCGATGGCGAGTTCGCCTTCGGGGCTGCCGAGAAAATCATAAGCATCCTTGGCGGCGTTGCAGATCACCAGCGCCTGCGGATCGGCAAGGCCGATGTCTTCCACCGCCATCCGCACCACCCGCCGCGCCAGAAACAACGGGTCTTCGCCGGCGTCGAGCATCCGCGCCAAATAGTAAAGTGATGCATCCGGATCGGAACCGCGCACGGACTTATGCAGCGCCGAGATCAGGTTGTAATGCCCGTCGGCGGACTTGTCGTAGATCGGCGCGCGGCGCTGGAGAATGTCCTGCAATTGCGCTGCGTTGAACACTTCATCGGCGCGCGCGGCACGCCAGACTTCCTCCGCCAGCGTCAGCGCGGCGCGGCCGTCGCCATCGGCCATCCGCACCAGCACGGCGCGGGCTTCCGCATCGAGCGGCAGCTTCTTGCCCTCGACCTGTTCGGCGTTGGCGTAGAGTTTCTCGACCGCCGCGGTATCCAGCGAATGAAACACCAGCACCCGCGCGCGTGACAGAAGCGCCGCGTTCAACTCGAACGACGGGTTCTCCGTGGTCGCGCCGACCAGCACCACGGTGCCGTCTTCCATCACCGGCAGGAATGAATCCTGCTGGGCGCGGTTGAAGCGGTGCACCTCGTCCACGAACAGCAGCGTGCCCTTGCCCATTTCGCGGCGGGCGCGCGCGGCGTCGAACACCCGCTTGAGATCGGCGACGCCGGAGAACACTGCGGAGATCTGCTCGAACTCAAGTTCGGTCGCATCCGCCAGCAGCCGCGCCACCGTGGTCTTGCCGGTGCCGGGCGGTCCCCAGAACACCAGCGAGCCGAGCGAGCGCGTTTCCAGCATCCGGGTCAGCGCGCCATCCGGCCCCAGGATGTGATCCTGTCCGACCACCTCGGCAAGCGAACGCGGCCGCAGCTTGTCCGGCAGCGGACGCGGTGCGTCCTGCTCCAGGCCGGCGGCGGCGAAGAGGTTCGCTGACGACTGTGGTCGCTTCGGGCTCACCCCCCCAGAACCACGTTGAGCTGCTGGCCGCCGCGGAGGACCGTGATGCGCCAGAGCCGCGCGCCTTCGCGCGTAACCTTTTCAAGATCCGACGTGCGGGCAATATTCTGGCCGTTCACGGCCAGAATAATGTCACCTTTCTTGAATCCGACATTCGCTGCCAGCGCGTCGTCGGTGAATTCGGTCACGGCCACGCCTTCGGTGCTCGTATCGAGTTTCAATTCATCGGCAAGGGCCGGAGAGATATTCGCGACCTTCGCGCCCTGGAACGGCGAGCGCGCCTTGATGACGATTTCATCGCGCCCGGTGTCCGGCGCGGTTTCGAGCGGAACTGTGAGCTTGACCGACTTGCCAGCACGCATCACCTCCACCTGCGCTGAACCGCCGAGCGGGCGCGTGGCGAAGCGATAACCGAACGCGTTGGGGTCATCGATCGCCTGGCCGTCGACGGCCACGATCAGGTCGGACACCTTGAGGCCGGCGCGCGCAGCCGGACCTCCAGACAGCACGTTCGTCACCAGAGCGCCTGTGGGACGCTTGATTCCCAGCGTATCCGCGATCTCCGGCGTCACGCCCTGCAACTGCGCGCCGAGCCACGGACGCTTCACCGCGGTGCCGCCGCTCTTTGCCGAGGCCACGACGACGCGCACCATGTTGGCGGGAATCGCAAAGCCGATGCCCTGCGACCCACCGGAACGCGAGAAGATCGCCGTGTTCACGCCGACCAGCCTGCCGGTCATGTCCACCAGCGCGCCGCCGGAGTTGCCGGGATTGATGGCGGCGTCGGTCTGGATGAAGAACTGGTAGTCACTGACGCCGACCTGGGTGCGCGCCAGCGCCGAGATGATGCCGTGAGTCACCGTCTGGCCGACGCCGAACGGATTGCCGATGGCGATCACGACATCGCCGACCAGCGCGTCGTCCGAGTTCGAGAATTCGAGCGTCGGGAATTTCTCCTTGGCGTCCTTGATCCGCAGGATGGCGAGATCGGTCCGGCTGTCCTTCAGCACGATCTCGGCCTCGAACTCGCGCTTGTCGGACAGCGAGATCTTCACCTGGTCCGCGCCTTCGATGACGTGATTGTTGGTCACGACCAGACCCGACGGATCGACCATCACCCCGGAGCCCAGCGAGCGCTGCATCTGCTCCGGCTGTCCGCCCGGCACGCCGAAGAAGCGGCGGAACATCGGATCGTCGAGCATTGGATTACGCGGGATCGCCTTGGCGGCGTAGACGTTCACCACCGCCGGCTGTACGCGCTGCACGATGGGCGCATACGACATGCGCAGCTGGTTCGGCGAGACCGGAACGATGCGATCCTGCGCCAGCGCCGGTGCGGTGAAAGCCGAGGAGATAACAAGCGCAATGAGCGCGCGAACGACGATCATGAAATTGGTCCTGAATCTGATGCCTAAGTTAAAGTCGCGCCCAAATACGGCGAATGAAGTCACACGGGTTGCGGCTGCCTCGACGCACGAGGCGCTGTCTCGGGCGGCTGCCTGCTTTTCTGTCCTGTCGTCACGGCTTTGTCTCCAGAGGACGCGTCAAGCCGGGCCCGATTGTCATCGCCCCACGACTTGAGCGCATCGATCACCGGCCGCAGCCGCTGGCCCGTCTCGGACAGTTCATAGTCCACCCGTGGCGGAACCTCGGCATACACCTTGCGGATGATGAGGTCATCCTCCTCCAGCGCACGAAGCTGCTTTGTCAGCATCCGCTGCGTGATCCGGGGCAACCGCTTGCGCAGTTCGCCGAAGCGCAACCGCCCCTCCTGCAGGTGGTAGAGGATGACGCCCTTCCACTTGCCGTCGATCAGATCGAGCGTCACTTCCACGGAGCAGCCCGGGGCGCAGCCGAAATCTCGTCGTTTCATGAGATAAATCCATTGGTATCCGAACGGTGACTATATCCCCAAAACGACAGTACTTGCAATTCGGGCTTAAGCGAGACACGTAGGTTCCGACAAACCGCCGATCATCAATTGGAGCCAGAAATGAAAGCCGTGGGTTACAAAAAATCACTTCCGATCGATGCACCGGACGCGCTGGTGGACTTCGACGCCGCAAAGCCCGAGCCGAAGGGACGCGACATCCGCGTCGCGGTGAAAGCGATCTCGGTCAATCCTGTGGACACCAAGGTCCGCAAGCGGGCCGAACCGCCGGCAGGCGAAACCAAGATCCTCGGCTATGACGCAGCAGGAATTGTCGACGCGGTCGGACCGGACGTCACGCTCTACAAGGCGGGTGACGAAGTCTGGTACGCGGGCTCGATCCTGCGTCAGGGCACCAACTCGGAGTTTCATCTGGTCGATGAGCGCATCGTCGGCCGGAAACCGAAGACGCTGTCATTTGCGCAGGCGGCTGCACTTCCCCTCACCTCGATCACCGCATGGGAACTGCTGTTCGACCGCCTCGGCGCCAAGCAAAGCAAAACCGCCGAGCCGCGGTCGCTGCTGATTGTCGGCGGCGCAGGCGGCGTCGGATCGATCCTGATTCAGCTCGCCCGCAAGCTGACCGGCCTGACCGTGATCGCCACGGCATCGCGGCCGGAATCCACCAAATGGTGTCTCGATCTCGGCGCCCATCATGTCATCGATCACTCCAAGTCCATGAAGGAGCAGATTGCGGCCCTCAACGCACCGCCTGTCGGACTGATCGCCGCGCTGACCAACACCGAACAGCATTTCCAGGCGCTCGCCGACATCATCGCCCCTCAAGGCAAGATCGGCCTGATCGACGATCCCGCGACGCCGCCGAATGTCATGCTGCTGAAAGGCAAGGCCGTATCGCTGCATTGGGAATCGATGTTCACGCGCTCGTCATTCCAGACCGAGGACATGATCGAACAGCACAAGCTGCTCGACGAGGTTGCCGGCTTGATCGACAGCGGCGTGCTGCGGACAACACTCGACAAGACGATGGGCACCATCAACGCGGTAAATCTCAAGGCAGCGCACGCAGCGATTGAGGGTGGCCGCTCGACCGGAAAGCTGGTGCTGGAAGGCTGGTAAGTTCCGCCTGTATTACAGCACCTCGCGTAATTTCAAATTTGGGATCACGCATTCAAAGAGAGCAGCGCCAAGCGCTGCTCTCTTTTTTCAATCATACATCCGTCGCGGTTGCTGCGATTCTCGATGTGCGTGACCTTCGTGCCGCATTGCGGCGCATGGCCGCGTTGCAGCAACGATCGAGCCGTTGTTACAAATCTGTCATCGAAAACTTTTAGCTTCCGCCCGAGTTTCAAAGCGGTTTCTGCCTTTCGGGTGCGCGCCTCTTTCGCTCAGAACCTTCCATGTTTCGCTCGCATGCCCGCGGGCCGGCATCTGAAAAAGGCGGCGCACCCTGCGCCGCCTTTTTTGTTTCTCACATGTGAGGCCCGCAGGGATCCAGACTTACGCGATCGTCTGGATGATGCCGCCTTCAGCCCGCAGCGCTGCGCCATTGGTCGCGGAGGCTTCACGCGACGAGACATAGACCACCATGTTGGCGATCTCGTCGACGCTTGCGAACCGCTGGATCAGCGATGTGCCGCGATGCTGCTTGACGAACTGGGACGCCGCCTCCTCCACCGACTGGCCGTTCTGTTTGGCGAGATCCTTCACGAAGGTCTCGACGCCTTCCGACATGGTCGGCCCCGGCAGCACCGAATTGACCGTCACATTGGTGCCCTTGGTCATCTCCGCGAGCCCGCGCGAAATCGCAAGCTGCGCCGTTTTGGTCGTGCCGTAATGAATCATCTCCTTCGGAATGTTGATCGCGGATTCCGACGAGATGAAAACGATGCGGCCCCAGTTGCGCTTCAGCATTCCGGGCATGTAGGCGCGCGACAGCCGCACGCCAGACATTACGTTGACGTCGAAGAAGCGGCTCCAGTCCTCGTCGGATATCTCGAAGAAGTCCTTCGGCTCGAAGATGCCCGCGTTGTTGATGAGAATGTCGACGTCGGGCACGGCGGCGACCAGCGTCTTGCAGCCGGCTGCGGTGGACACGTCGGCGGCGACACCGCGCGCTTTCGCACCCGGCACAGCCTGGACGATGGCAGCCGCCGCCGCGTCAGCCTTGGCCTGTGTCCGTCCATTGACCACCACGCTGGCGCCCGCTCCGGCGAGGCCCCTGGCGATGGCGAGTCCAATGCCGCCGGTCGAGCCGGTAATGACAGCCGTGGTGCCTGAAAGATCGATCTTCATGGAATGCTCCTTTGCTATGGAGCCTCATATGGCGTGCGAGGCCGCAAACGCCATCGCAGGATCGTGTCCCCGGGTTCACGGCATCGTGGCCTCAGGGGAAACATCAGGGATCGGGTAACAAAAAAGCGGCGCTTGAGGCGCCGCTTTTTCCGAACGTCTGAAGTGAGGAAGCTTAGGCGGCGTCTGCCGACTTCTCCTGCACCGGGCCCGAGTCGAGGCCCTTGGCATCGACGTCGCGGTCGACGAACTCGATCACCGCGAGCGGCGCATTGTCGCCGTAGCGGAAGCCGGCCTTGATGATGCGGGTGTAGCCGCCCTGACGATCCTTGTAGCGCGGCGCCAGAACGTCAAACAGCTTCTTGGCCTGCGTGAGATCGCGCATCTCGCTGATCGCCTGACGGCGCATCGAGAGGCCGCCCTTCTTGCCGAGCGTCACCAGCTTCTCGACGATCGGGCGCAATTCCTTCGCCTTCGGCAAGGTGGTGATGATCTGCTCGTGCTTGATCAGCGCGGCGCACATGTTTGCAAACATCGCCTTGCGGTGTTCTGCCGTGCGGTTGAGCTTACGATGTACTTTTCCGTGACGCATAGTTTAGTCCTCAATCTCTATCCCGACGGCTTGCCGGAGATGTTGCTCAGGTGGGCTGCCTGCGTTCGCCCAAAACGTGGTGGCCGAGTTTGCACCCGGCCACGACGATTGAATCGCTCAGTAGTGATCTTCGAAGCGCTTGGCCAACTCGTCGATGTTCTCCGGCGGCCAGCCGGGCACTTCCATGCCGAGGTGCAGACCCATCTGGGCCAGCACTTCCTTGATTTCGTTCAGCGACTTGCGGCCGAAGTTCGGGGTGCGAAGCATTTCGGCTTCCGACTTCTGCACGAGATCGCCGATGTAGACGATGTTGTCGTTCTTCAGGCAGTTGGCCGAACGAACCGACAGTTCGAGTTCGTCGACCTTCTTGAGGAACGCAGGGTTGAAGGCGAGATCCGGAATGATCTCGGCGGCAACCTCCTTGCGGGGCTCCTCGAAGTTCACGAACACGTTGAGCTGGTCCTGCAGGATGCGCGCCGAGTAAGCGAGCGCGTCGTCCGGCGAGATCGCACCGTTGGTCTCGATGGTCAGCGTCAGCTTGTCGTAATCGAGGATCTGACCTTCGCGGGTGTTCTCAACCTTGTAGGACACCTTGCGAACCGGCGAGAACAGGCTGTCCACCGGGATCAGGCCAATCGGCGCGTCCTCGGGACGGTTGCGCTCGGCGGCGACGTAGCCCTTGCCGGAGTTCACGGTGAACTCCATGCGGATCTCGGCGCCCTCGTCGAGGGTGCAGATCTGCAAATCCGGGTTCAGCACGACGACATCGCCGACGGTCTGGATGTCACCGGCGGTGACGACGCCCGGGCCGGACTTCTTCACGACCATGCGCTTCGGGCCTTCGCCCTGCATCTTGATCGAGATGTCCTTGATGTTCAGCACGATGTCGGTCACGTCCTCGCGGACGCCTGCAATCGAGGAGAACTCGTGCAGCACGCCGTCGATGTGAACCGACTGCACGGCAGCGCCCTGCAGCGACGACAGCAGCACGCGGCGCAGCGCGTTGCCGAGCGTCTGGCCGAAGCCGCGCTCGAGCGGCTCAGCGACGAGGGTTGCGAAACGGGTCGGATCCGAACCCGGCGTGACCGCCAGCTTGTTCGGACGAATGAGTTCTTGCCAATTTTTCTGGATCGTCACTTGTTCACCCATGCCACTCGAATTCTTGGCGTTGGAGGTTTGCGGCGCGGGAGCGACCCGCGTCATCGCATCTTAAAAACAACGCGGGCACATATTGCCCGCGGCAGTAAAAAACAATCAGACGCGCCGACGCTTGCGCGGACGGCAACCGTTGTGCGGGATCGTGGTGACGTCGCGGATCGACGTCACGGTGAAGCCCGCCGCCTGCAGGGCACGCAGCGCCGACTCACGACCCGAACCCGGACCCGCGACTTCGACTTCGAGCGTGCGCATGCCGTGCTCCTGCGCCTTCTTCGACACGTCTTCGGCAGCAACCTGCGCCGCATACGGAGTCGACTTGCGCGATCCCTTGAAGCCCATCGTGCCGGCCGACGACCAGGCAATGGTGTTGCCCTGCGCGTCGGTGATGGTGATGGTCGTGTTGTTGAACGACGAATTCACGTGCGCGATGCCGGATGCGATGTTCTTGCGTTCACGGCGGCGGACGCGAGTGGCTTCTTTACCCATAGTCTTGGTCTCTTCCTTCAAGCGCGTCCGTGGTGCCAGACGCTGGGGAATTTCAGGTGATCATCCGGCCCTTGCGGACCGGATCGGTTTGGTCGTCGATACGAAATTACTTCTTCTTGCCGGCGATGGCCTTGGCCGGACCCTTGCGCGTGCGCGCATTGGTGTGGGTGCGCTGACCGCGCACCGGAAGGCCGCGGCGATGACGCAGGCCGCGATAGCAGCCGAGGTCCATCAGGCGCTTGATGTTCATGCCGACTTCGCGGCGCAGGTCGCCCTCGACGAGGAAGTCGCGGTCGATCATTTCGCGGATCTGCAAGACTTCCGCGTCGGTGAGCTGCGAGACGCGGCGCTCGGCCGGAATCTTGAGCTGCTCGACGATGGACGCGGCATTCTTCTGGCCGATGCCATGAATGTACTGAAGCGCGATCAGCACGCGCTTGTTGGTCGGAATGTTGACGCCTGCAATACGGGCCACGGTCTTCGCTCCTGTCGCCATCCGTGTCGGACGGCCTGTCTTGTTAAGTCTTTGGCGTCGGGCGGGTGTTCACAAACGGCGAACACGACGCCCTCCCCACTTTTGGTTCGGGGCCCGGCATCGTCTGAACTATCCGACTGGATGCGGGCTTATTAATGTATTCAGCGGCGTTTCGTCAACCGTTTGACGGCCTTAGCTCGCTTTTTAGCGACCTTTTTGGCCACTTTCCGGGTCTTGGCCACCTTGGTTCCACTGGCCCGGCTTTTGGCCTTCGCAACCGGCTTTTTACGCCCCTTGGAAGCCTTGCTGGCCGGTTTGGCGGCCTTTTTGGCTTTCCTGCCCGACGCCTTCACAGCCTTTTTGGCCGTCTTGGCGGAGCTCTTGGCGCCCTTCTTGGCCTTTTTGGCCGCGGTCTTGGTGCCGGACTTCTTCTTGGCCGTCTTGGCCTTGGTCGCCTTGGCCGTCGATTCGGTCGCGGTCAAAGCCGCCAGCACGCGATTGATGGCCGCCGTCACCTGCTCGATGGTCATCATGCCGTCGATGGTGATGAGCTTCCGCTTTTCCGAGTAGTAGTGAACCAGCGGCTCGGTCTGCGCACGATAGCTGGCCAGGCGCTTCGACAGCACCTCCGGCGTATCGTCGATGCGAACCTCCTCGCCGCGCTCGCGCATCTGCGCGACACGGGTCTCGACGCGCTCCAGCAGCGCGCTTTCATTCACGCGCAGTTCGACCACGGCGTCGAGCTTGAGGTGCTTCTTCTTGAGCAATTCGTCCAGCGCAGCGGCCTGCGGCACGGTGCGCGGAAAGCCGTCGAGGATGAAGCCCTTCTTGGCGTCCGGCTCCTCGATGCGATCGGCGATGATTCCAACCACAACCTCGTCAGGGACCAGCGCGCCGCTGGCCATGATGTCTTTCGCCTTGAGGCCGATAGGCGTTCCGGCTGCAACCGCGGCACGCAGCATCTCTCCGGTGGAGAGTTGAACAATATCGTGTTTGTGAACCAGTCTTTGCGCCTGTGTTCCCTTGCCCGCCCCCGGCGGCCCGAGAAGAATCAACCTCATTTACGGCGGCCCCTCAATTTGGATTTACGGATCAGCCCTTCGTACTGGTGCGCAAGAAGATAGCCCTGCACCTGGGCGACCGTATCCATCGTCACGCTGACGACGATCAGCAGCGACGTGCCGCCGAGATAGAATGGCACCGACGCGTAGGAAATCAGGATTTCCGGAACGAGACAGACCACCGCGAGATAGATCGCGCCAACGACCGTGATACGCGACAGCACATAATCGATGTATTCGGCGGTGCGCTCACCCGGACGGATGCCCGGAATGAAGCCGCCGTGCTTCTTGAGATTGTCGGCGGTCTCGGTCGGGTTGAACACGATCGCGGTATAGAAAAACGCGAAGAACACGATCATGCCGAGATACAGCACGAGAAACAGCGGACGGCCGTGGCTGAGCTGTGTCGTCAGCCACTGGAACCACTCCGGTCCCCTGCCCGCGTTGAAACTCGCGATGGTGGTCGGCAGCAACAGCAGCGACGACGCGAAGATCGGCGGAATCACGCCCGACGTATTCAGCTTCAGCGGCAGATGTGAGGACTGGCCCTCGAACATCTTGTTGCCGACCTGACGCTTCGGATACTGGATCAGCAGCCGGCGCTGCGCGCGCTCGACGAACACGATCAGCGCGATGACCGCGACTGCCATGACGATGATCGCGAGAATGAGGAACGTGGACAACGCACCCTGGCGGCCGAGTTCGAGCGTGCCGGCGATGGCCGACGGCAATTCCGCGACGATGCCCGCCATGATGATCAGCGAGATGCCGTTGCCGATGCCGCGCGAGGTGATCTGCTCGCCGAGCCACATCAGGAACATGGTGCCGCCGACCAGCGTGATCGTGGTCGAGAGACGGAAGAACATGCCGGGATCGGCGACGACGTTGCCTGCGCCTTCAAGGCCGACGGCAATACCGTAAGCCTGGAACGTCGCGAGCACGACCGTGAGATAGCGCGTGTACTGGTTGATGACCTTGCGGCCCGACTCGCCCTCTTTCTTGAGCGCTTCGAGCTGGGGCGACACGCTGGTCAGCAACTGAAGAATGATCGACGCCGAGATGTACGGCATGATGTTCAGCGCGAAGATCGCCATGCGGTTGATGCCGCCGCCGGCGAACATGTTGAACATGCCCAGAATACCGCCGGCCTGGGACTTGAAGATCTGGCTCCAGATATTCGGATCGATGCCCGGCAGCGGGACGTAGGTGCCCAGCCGATAAACAAGCAGCGCACCCAGTGTGAACCAGATGCGCTTTTTGAGTTCGTCAGCCTTTGCGAATGCCGCGAAGTTGAGATTTGCCGCCAGTTGTTCCGCTGCAGAGGCCATAACTAGTGTCCCGAATCCGAAGTTCGCATCATTTTCGCAGCGCCGGCTCCGATCCCGTTGTCCGTCATGACCGGCTTCGGTGCCCCATAGTGCTGCGACTTCCCGCGAGCATATAGGTAGTCACGCCGCGAATACCCGTCACAAGGGCGGGATCGCGACGTTACGAGGCCTTCCTGTTCGGCTTCTTGGCAGCAGCCTTCTGCGCGGCTGCGTCCTTGGCAGGCGCCAGGATCTTCACCGTGCCGCCGGCCTTCTCGACTGCCTCGATCGCGGACTTGGTCGCGCCGTGCACTTCGATGTTGACCTTGGCCTTGAGTTCGCCACGGCCGAGCAGCCGCACGCCGTCCTTGGAACGGCGCAGCAGGCCGGACTTCACCAGCGATTCAGCGTTGATGGTGGCCTTGCCGTCGAGCTTCTTGGCGTCGATGGCTTCCTGAAGACGGTCGAGATTGACCTCGGTCAGGTCGAGCCGGAAAATGTTGTTGAAGCCGCGCTTCGGCAGACGGCGATGCAGCGGCATCTGGCCGCCTTCAAAGCCCTTGATGCGCACGCCTGAACGCGCGGTCTGGCCCTTGCCGCCGCGGCCTGCCTGCTTGCCCTTGCCGGAGCCAATGCCGCGGCCAACCCGCATACGCTTCTTGCGCGAGCCGGGATTGTCGGCGATCTCGGTGAGCTTCATCGTTCGATTCCTTCTTGCGTTCCGCTGTCTTGCGACGCGAACTTACTTCTCGTCGACGACGCGAACGAGGTGCTGAACCTTGGCGATCATGCCGCGAATGGCAGGCGAATCCTGCAACTCGGCGACGCGACCGATCTTGTTGAGACGCAGGCCGATCAGCGTCTCGCGCTGCGAGTGATGGCGGCGGATTGCGCTGCCGATCTGCTCGACCTTGATGGTTTTCGTTGCGGCCTTGGCCATTGTCTTAACTCCAAAAAGTCTCTCTAGAGCGGCATGATCTTATCGGAAAACCGGAAGACCACTTTTCCGGATCATGCACCAAACTATTCGGCAACCGCTTCCGCATCGCCACCGACGCGGCGGGACTGCAGCGTGGACACCTTGATGTTGCGGCGTGCCGCGACCGAACGCGGCGAATCCTGATGCTTCAGCGCGTCGAAAGTCGCACGAACCATGTTGTACGGATTCGACGAACCGATCGACTTCGCCACAACGTCCTGGATGCCGAGCGTCTCGAACACGGCGCGCATCGGGCCGCCGGCGATGATGCCGGTACCGGCCGGTGCAGCGCGCAGATAGACGCGACCGGCGCCATGACGGCCAGCGATGTCGTGATGCAGCGTGCGGCCATCGCGCAAAGCAACGCGCGTCAGGTTGCGCTTCGCAGACTCGGTCGCCTTGCGGATCGCTTCAGGAACTTCGCGCGCCTTGCCGTGGCCGAATCCGACCCGACCCTTCTGATCGCCGATAACGACGAGGGCTGCGAAACCAAAGCGCTTGCCGCCCTTGACGACCTTCGCCACACGATTGATGTGGACGAGCTTGTCGACAAACTCGCTATCGCGCTCTTCCCGGCCGCCCCTGTGGCCGCCACCGCGTTCGCGTTCACCTGCCATGGTGTTTTCCAATCCTTGAGGAACTTGCGTTCCTGTCCTTGTG
This sequence comes from Afipia sp. GW821-FHT04G03, assembly GCF_059419985.1. Taxonomy (NCBI): domain Bacteria; kingdom Pseudomonadati; phylum Pseudomonadota; class Alphaproteobacteria; order Hyphomicrobiales; family Nitrobacteraceae; genus Afipia; species Afipia sp. GW821-FHT04G03. Next base: position 80,623 of record NZ_JBWKSV010000005.1, read on the forward strand.
TCCGTTCAAACTCAAATTTTCAAACCAGCAGCTTAGAAGCTGAGACCGCTTTCGCGGGCAGCATCGCCAAGCGCCTTGACGCGGCCGTGGTAGAGATAACCACCACGGTCGAAAACCACTTCCTTGACGCCGTTCTTCACAGCGCGTTCCGCCAGCAACTTGCCGACAGCCTTCGCCGCATCGATGTCGGCGCCGGTCTTGCCGCCGTCGCGCATGGCTTTTTCCAGCGACGAGGCAGACGCCAGCGTTTCGCCCTTCAGGTCGTCGATGACCTGAGCGTAGATGTGCTTCGACGAGCGGAACACAGACAGGCGCGGACGCCCGTTCGCGGTCCGGCGCAGCGCGAGACGCACGCGCTGCTTGCGCCGGGCATTCGTGACCTTGAGTTTCGACATGACCGGCTCCGTTACTTCTTCTTGCCTTCCTTGCGGAAGATAAATTCGTTGGCGTACTTCACGCCCTTGCCCTTGTAGGGCTCCGGCGGACGATAGCTGCGGATTTCGGCGGCGACCTGGCCGACGCGCTGGCTGTCGTTGCCGACGATGGTGATTTCGGTCGGCTTCGGCACGGTGATCTGGATCCCTTCCGGGATCGGATAGATCACGTCGTGGCTGTAACCGAGCGCGAGCTGCAGGTTCTTGCCCTGCAACGCGGCGCGGTAACCGACGCCGGTGATTTCAAGCTTCTTCTCGAAGCCCTTGGTGACGCCTTCGACCAGATTTGCGATCTGGGCCCGTGCGGTGCCGTACAGCGACTGCGCGCGCTTGGTTTCGAAGCGCGGCGCGACACGGATCGCGCCGTCCTTGAGCTCGACCGACACGTCGTCGTGAACCACAAACTGAAGAGCGCCCTTCGGCCCCTTCATCTTGACGGTCTGCCCTTCGACGTTGGCGGTGACGCCGGAGACGATCGGGACGGGCTTTTTGCCTACGCGTGACATAATTCTTCCCTTCCTCAGAACACCGTGAAGAGAATTTCGCCGCCCACGTTCGCGTCACGCGCGTCGTGGTCAGCCATAATTCCCTTCGGCGTCGACAGCACCGAAATGCCGAGACCGTTCTTCACGCGCGGCAGGTTCTTCACCGAGGCGTAAACGCGACGCCCTGGCTTGGAGACCCGCTCGATCTCGCGGATGACCGGCTCGCCATCGAAATACTTCAGTTCGATTTCAAGCTCGTTGTGGCCGCCGGCGTGTTCGACCGCTGCATAGCCGCGGATATAACCCTCGGCCTTGAGCACTTCGAGAACGTTGGCGCGCATCTTCGAACCCGGGGTCGAAACCTTGGACTTCGAACGCATCTGCGCGTTGCGGATGCGGGTGATGAGATCGCTGATCGGATCGTGTGTTGACATGACCGACCTCCCTTACCAGCTGGACTTGACGAGGCCGGGAATAAGGCCCTTCGAGCCGTATTCACGAATGGCGATGCGGCTCATCTTCTGCTTGCGATAGACCGAGCGGGAACGGCCGCTGATCTCGCAACGGTTGCGGATGCGGGTCGCGGACGAATTGCGCGGCATCTCGGCGAGCTTGATCGTCGCCGCGAAACGCTCTTCCATCGGCTTCTTCTTGTCGGCGATGATCGCCTTCAATTTAGAGCGCTTGGCAGCAGCGTTCTTCGTCATCTTCTGACGCCGGTTGTTCTTCTCGACAGAACTCTTCTTAGCCATACGAGTAGTCTCCATACCTTTCCGCGTTTGAGACGCTGAACTAGTTCAGTGTCTCACTGCCGGAACGGAAAATTAAATGCGGTCAGCAACGCACGCGCCTGCTCATCGTCAGTCGCCGTGGTGCAGATCGTAATGTCCATGCCCCAGGTCTCGCCCGACTTGTCGTAGTCGATTTCCGGGAACACGAGATGCTCCTTGAGGCCGAGCGAATAGTTGCCGCGGCCGTCAAAGCTCTTCGGATTGAGGCCGCGGAAGTCGCGGACTCGAGGCAAAGCGATATTCACGAGACGATCGACGAAGTCGTACATCTTCGACTTGCGAAGCGTGACCTTGGCGCCGATAGCCTGGCCTTCACGCAGCTTGAAGGTCGCGATCGCCATGCGCGAATGCGTGACGATCGGCTTCTGGCCCGCGATCAGCGCGAGATCGGCAGCAGCCAGTTCGACCTTCTTGCGGTCGTTGACAGCTTCGCCGATGCCCATGTTGAGCACGACCTTGTCGAGCGCGGGCACCTGCAGAGCGTTCGTGTAACCGAACTGCTCGATCAGCTTGCCGCGGATCTCTTTATCGAATTGCGCGCGCAGGCGCGGAACGTATGCGGTCTCAGCCATTGATCTCTGCTCCCGAGCGCTTCTCAATGCGCACCTTGGTGCCGTCCTTCTGGATCTTGAAACCGACGCGGGTCGGCTTGCCGTCCTTGCCGACGAGCGCGATGTTCGACAGGTGGATCGGCGCCTCTTTGGAGATGATGCCGCCCTCCTGGGCCTGCGTCTGCTTCTGGTGACGCTTCACCAGGTTGACGCCGCGCACGAGCGCCTTGCTCTCGGTGGGACGCACCTCGAACACTTCGCCGGTCCGGCCCTTGTCGCGGCCGTTCAATACGATGACCTTGTCACCCTTGCGGATCTTGGCAGCCATTACAGCACCTCCGGCGCAAGCGAGATAATCTTCATGTGGTTCTTGGCGCGAAGCTCGCGCGGCACCGGCCCGAAGATACGGGTGCCGACCGGCTCGGACTGGTTGTTGATCAACACAGCCGCGTTGCGGTCGAAACGGATGACGGAACCGTCGGCGCGGCGGATATCTTTCCGCACGCGAACGACGACAGCCTTCATGACGTCGCCCTTCTTCACCTTCCCACGTGGAATGGCTTCCTTGATCGAGACGACAATGATGTCGCCCACCGTTGCATAGCGGCGCTTGGAACCTCCAAGAACCTTGATGCACATGACACGGCGCGCGCCGGAATTATCGGCCACGTCGAGGTTGGTCTGCATCTGAATCATTGATGCACCTCGTCCTCTTTCTTGCGCTTATTGCGCTTAAGCTGTTTTCGTTTCGGCCTGGACAACCGTCCAGCGCTTCAACTTCGAGAGTGGTTTGCTTTCCTCAATTCGAACCACGTCGCCTGCCTTGAACTGATTGTTCTCGTCGTGCGCGTGATAGTTCTTCGAACGTCGGATCGTCTTCTTGTAGATCGGGTGGGTGAAGCGGCGGTCGACACGCACGACAATGGTCTTGTCCTGCTTGTCGCTGACGACGACGCCCTGGAGAGTACGCTTTGGCATCTGTCTACCCCTACTTCTTGGCCGCAGCGCTTTTCTGCGCTGCGATGGTCTTGATGCGTGCGATGTCGCGGCGAGCCTCACGCAGGCGCGAGGTATTCTCGAGCTGCCCGGTGGCGCGCTGGAAGCGCAGGTTGAACCGCTCCTTCTTCAGATTGAGGACGGCCTCGTCCATCTGATCGGAGCTCATCGCGCGGATATCTTCGGCTTTCAAATCGGCCATGATCGTTTCCTTACTCCGCAATGCGCGCAACGAAGCGCGTCTTGATCGGAAGTTTGGCGGCGGCGAGCGACAGTGCTTCCTTCGCGGTCTGCTGGGTCACGCCGTCGATTTCGAAAATGAGACGGCCCGGCTTGACGCGGGCGACCCACAATTCCGGCGTACCCTTGCCGGAGCCCATTCGCACTTCGGCGGGCTTCTTCGACACCGGCAAATCCGGGAATACACGGATCCAGACGCGGCCGGCACGCTTCATGTGACGGGTCAGCGCGCGGCGGGCGGCTTCGATCTGGCGCGCGGTGATGCGCTCCGGCGCCATCGCCTTCAGGCCGAACTGGCCGAAAGACAACGTCGCGCCCGACGAGGCGACGCCGTGGATACGGCCCTTATGCGCCTTGCGGAACTTTGTCTTCTTTGGTTGCATCATGGCTTACGCCCTCAAACCTTCTCGTAAAAATCTATCAAGCTGCGTCGCGACGGGGCGGACGTCCGCTGTCGCCTTCAGCCATCTTCTTGTCCTGCGCCATCGGATCGTGCTCAAGGATTTCGCCCTTGAAGATCCAGACCTTCACGCCGCAGGTGCCGAACGTGGTGAACGCGGTGGCGACACCGTAGTCGACGTCAGCGCGCAGCGTATGCAGCGGCACGCGGCCTTCGCGATACCATTCCATGCGCGCGATTTCCGCGCCGCCCAGACGACCCGAACAGTTGATGCGGATGCCTTCGGCGCCGAGACGCATCGCCGACTGAACGGCGCGCTTCATGGCGCGGCGGAACGCAACGCGGCGCTCGAGCTGCTGCGCGATCGATTCCGCAACCAGGGTCGCATCGAGTTCCGGCTTGCGGATTTCGATGATGTTGATCACGACGTCGGAGTCGGTGATCGCAGCAACCTTCTGGCGCAGCTTGTCGATGTCAGCGCCCTTCTTGCCGATCACGACGCCCGGACGGGCGGAGTGGATCGACACGCGGCACTTCTTGTGCGGGCGCTCGATCACGATACGCGCGACCGCAGCCTGCTTCAGTTCCTTCATCAGCATGGCGCGGATGCGAATGTCCTCGTGGAGGAGCTTCGCATACTCGTTCTTGCCGGCGAACCAACGGGAATCCCAGGTCCGGTTAATGCCCAGACGCAGCCCGATTGGATTGATCTTTTGACCCATCGTCTTCTCCCGCCCTTAGGCGCTCGCCTCGGCCTCGACCTGACGAACGACAATCGTCAGCTGCGAGAACGGTTTAAAAACACGACCCGAACGGCCACGGCCGCGCGGTGCGAAACGCTTCATCACGATGCCGTTGCCAACATGCGCCTCGGCGACGACAAGCGCGTCGACATCGAGGTCATGGTTGTTCTCGGCGTTCGCAATCGCGGACTCCAGACACTTCTTCACATCACCCGCAATCCGCTTGCGCGAAAACTGCAGGTCGGCGAGTGCTGCCGATGCCTTGCGGCCGCGGATCAACTGCGCCACCAGATTCAGCTTCTGCGGGCTGACGCGAAGCATGCGGGCTACCGCCTTTGCTTCATTCTCCGGGAGAACCCGTTCGCGCTTTGGTTTGCTCATGACTAAGTCCTTAAGCCCTTACTTCTTGGCTTTCTTGTCGCCCGAATGGCCGTGGAAGGTCCGCGTCGGCGAGAACTCGCCGAACTTGTGACCGACCATTTCCTCATTCACTGCAACCGGAACATGCTTTTGACCGTTGTAGACGCCGAAGGTGAGTCCCACGAACTGCGGGAGGATCGTCGAGCGGCGGCTCCAGATCTTGATGACGTCGTGACGGCCGGACGAACGTGCGACATCTGCCTTCTTGAGCAGAGAGCCTTCAACGAACGGGCCTTTCCAGACTGAACGAACCATGTCCGGCGATCCTTACTTCTTCTTCCGCTTGTGGCGGCTGATGAGAATGAACTTGTTGGTGGATTTGTTCGAACGCGTCTTCTTGCCCTTGGTCGGCTTGCCCCACGGAGTGACCGGGTGACGGCCGCCCGAGGTACGGCCTTCGCCGCCGCCGTGCGGATGGTCGACGGGGTTCATGACGACGCCGCGGTTATGCGGACGCCAGCCCATCCATCGGGTACGACCGGCCTTGCCGATCGAGGTGTTCATGTGATCCGGGTTCGACACCGCACCGATGGTGCCGGTGCAGCGGCCGTGAACCAGGCGCTGTTCGCCCGAGTTCAGACGGACAATGACGAAGTCATGGTCGCGGCCGACGATCTGGGCGTAGGTGCCGGCCGAGCGTGCAATCTGGCCGCCCTTCCCGATCTTCAGCTCGACGTTATGGATGATCGTGCCCACCGGCATGTTGCCGAGCGGCATGACGTTGCCCGGCTTCACGTCCACGTAGTTGCCGGCGACGACGGTGTCGCCCACGGCCAGACGCTGCGGCGCCAGGATATAAGCCTGCTCGCCATCGGCGTACTTGATCAGCGCGATGAACGCGGTGCGGTTCGGATCGTACTCAAGACGCTCGACCTTGGCCGGAACATCGACCTTGGTGCGCTTGAAGTCGACGATGCGGTAAGCCTTCTTATGGCCGCCGCCGCGAAAGCGCACAGTGATGCGACCCGTGTTGCCACGGCCGCCGTTCGAGTGCTTGCCCTCGGTCAGAGTCTTGACCGGCTTGCCCTTGTAGAGCGCCGAACGATCGACCATGACCAGCTGGCGCTGGCCGGGCGTCGTGGGGTTGAATGTTTTCAATGCCATCGTCGTTCGCCTTACAGACCGGTGGTCACGTCGATGCGATGACCTTCTTCGAGGGTCACGATCGCGCGCTTCGAATCCGACTGAGAACCGAACTGGCCGCGGAAGACTTTCGTCTTGCCCTTGCGGACCAGCGTGTTGACGCTCTTCACTTTAACGTCGAACAGCTTCTCAATCGCGTCTTTAATCTGCGGCTTGGTCGCCTTCGCCGAGACCTTGAACACAACCTTGTTGTGCTCGGACGCAACAGTCGCCTTTTCGGTCACAACCGGAGAGACGATGATGTCGTAGTGGCGCGAGTCTTGAGTGCTCATTTGAAGCGCGCCTCCAACGCATCCAGTGCGGCCTTGGTCAGAACGAGTTTCTGACGGCGCAGAATGTCATAGACGTTGATGCCCTGGACCGGCAGCACGTCGATGTGCGGAATGTTGCGAGCCGCGGTCGCGAAACCGGTGTTCACTTCGGCGCCGTCGATGATCAGCGCGTTGGTGATCTCGAGGCCCGAGAAGTGACCGAGCAGCGCCTTGGTCTTGGCATCCTTCAGATCGGCATTCTCGATCACGATGAGACCGCCGTCCTTGGCTTTCGCCGACAGGGCGTGACGCAGACCGAGCGCGCGAACCTTCTTCGGCAGCGCGAACGCATGCGAGCGCACGACCGGACCGAACGCACGGCCACCGCCGCGGAACTGCGGAACACGGGCAGAACCGTGACGCGCACCGCCGGTGCCCTTCTGCTTGTACATCTTCTTGCCGGTGCGCCAGACTTCAGCGCGGCCCTTGGTCTTGTGGGTGCCGGCCTGACGCTTCGCGAGCTGCCAGTTGACGACGCGCTGGATGATGTCCTTGCGCGGCTCGAGACCGAAGATCTCGTCCGACAGCTGAACCGAACCAGCGGCCCTACCTTCGAGGGTTGTGACCTTCAATTCCATCACGCGCCCTCCTCAGCCGGTGCTGCTTCAGGAGCAGCCGTATCTGTACCGCCAGCCAGCTTGAACTTGCCGGGCTTCGGCGCATCCTTCGGCAGAGCCTTCTTCACGGCGTCGCGCACGGTGATCCATCCACCCTTGGAGCCGGGAACGGCGCCTTCGATGAGCAGCAGTCCGCGCGCCACATCCGTCTGCACAACGCGCAGGTTCAGCGTGGTGATGCGATCGACGCCCATGTGACCGGGCATCTTCTTGTTCTTGAAGGTCTTGCCGGGATCCTGACGTCCGCCGGTCGAACCGATCGAACGATGCGAAACCGAGACGCCGTGGGTTGCGCGCAAGCCGCCGAAATTCCAGCGCTTCATGCCGCCCGCGAAACCCTTACCGACCGAGGTGCCCGTCACGTCGACGAACTGGCCGACGACGAAATGGTCAGCCTGGATTTCCGCGCCGACCGGGATCAGCGAATCTTCGGACACGCGGAACTCCGCGGTCTTCCGCTTCGGCTCGACCTTGGCGACGGCGAACTGGCCGCGTTCAGCCTTGGGCAAATAGACGGTCTTGCGCGAGCCCGAACCGAGCTGCAACGCGACGTAGCCGTTCTTCTCGGTCGTGCGATGGCCAACAACCTGGCAATTGCCCAACTTGAGCACGGTCACAGGGATATGTTCACCGGCCTCTGTAAAGACCCGCGTCATCCCGACCTTTTGTGCGATCACTCCGGAGCGCATCGGCGTGCTTCCTGTTCTTCTCTATGTCCCGAAGGACTAACTAAACTTTTTAGTGAGCACGACCCGGTCCGAAGACCGGTGCCCACTTCGGGGTCGTGCTCAGAGCTTGATCTCGACGTCGACACCAGCGGCGAGGTCGAGCTTCATCAGCGCGTCCACGGTCTGCGGGGTCGGATCGACGATATCGAGAAGGCGCTTGTGCGTGCGCATCTCGAACTGCTCGCGGCTCTTCTTGTCGACGTGCGGCGAACGGTTGACGGTGAACTTCTCGATGCGGGTCGGCAGCGGAATGGGTCCGCGAACCTGTGCACCGGTACGTTTTGCCGTGTTCACGATCTCGCGGGTCGACGTATCGAGAATCCGATGGTCGAACGCCTTGAGACGAATGCGAATATTCTGGCCGTTCATTGCCGCTGTCTTTCTTGTCCGTCACGACCGGTCAGCCCGGCCATCCACGTTTAATAAGAGGGTCGTGAATGCCCGGCCTCGCAGCCGGGCATGACGACGGATCGTTTGTTATTCGATGATGCTTGCGACGACGCCTGCACCGACGGTGCGGCCGCCTTCACGGATCGCGAAGCGAAGCTTTTCTTCCATCGCGATCGGCACGATCAGGTGCACTTCCATCGCAATGTTGTCGCCCGGCATCACCATTTCGGTACCTTCCGGCAGGTGAACCACGCCCGTCACGTCGGTCGTGCGGAAGTAGAACTGCGGACGGTAGTTGGTGAAGAACGGAGTGTGACGTCCGCCCTCTTCCTTGGTGAGGATGTAGGCCTCAGCCTTGAACTTGGTGTGCGGCTTGACCGAACCTGGCTTGCAGAGAACCTGGCCACGCTCGACTTCTTCGCGCTTGGTGCCGCGGAGAAGAGCACCGATGTTGTCGCCGGCCTGGCCCTGATCGAGCAGCTTGCGGAACATTTCGACGCCGGTGACGATGGTCTTCACGGTGTCCTTGAGACCGACGATTTCGATTTCTTCGCCGACCTTGATGATGCCGCGCTCGACGCGGCCGGTGACGACGGTGCCACGGCCCGAGATCGAGAACACGTCTTCGACCGGCATCAGGAACGGCTGGTCGATCGGACGCTCCGGCTGCGGAATGTAGGAGTCGACAGCCTTCATGAGCTCCAGAACGGCGTCGTGGCCGAGCTTCGGATCCTTGTTTTCAAGAGCGGCGAGAGCCGAACCCTTGATGATCGGAATGTCATCGCCCGGGAAGTTGTACTTCGAGAGAAGTTCGCGAACTTCCATCTCGACGAGTTCGAGCAATTCCGGATCGTCGACCATGTCGCACTTGTTCATGAACACGACGAGCGCAGGAACGCCGACCTGACGGGCGAGCAGGATGTGCTCGCGGGTCTGCGGCATCGGGCCGTCGGCAGCCGACACGACCAGGATCGCGCCGTCCATCTGCGCAGCACCGGTGATCATGTTCTTCACGTAGTCGGCGTGGCCGGGGCAATCGACGTGAGCGTAGTGACGGTTCGCGGTCTCGTACTCAACGTGAGCGGTCGAGATCGTGATGCCGCGCGCCTTTTCTTCCGGCGCCTTGTCGATCATGTCGTACGCTGTGAACGTCGCGCCGCCCGTTTCAGCCAGGACCTTGGTGATCGCTGCGGTCAGCGATGTCTTGCCATGGTCGACGTGACCGATGGTGCCAATGTTACAGTGCGGTTTGTTGCGTTCAAATTTAGCTTTAGCCATGACGTTCTCCGTTCAACTTTGACTCTCGTCAAAGAAATCAAGCAAACTTCTTTTGGACTTCTGCCGACACGTTCGCCGGTGCTTCGGCGTAGTGATCGAATTGCATCGTGAAGGTCGCGCGGCCCTGGCTCATCGAGCGCAGGTTGTTCACGTAACCAAACATATTCATGAGCGGCACCATCGCGTTGATAACGTTGGCGTTGCCGCGCATGTCCTGACCCTGGATCTGGCCGCGGCGGGAGTTGAGATCGCCGATGACCGAGCCGGTGTAATCTTCAGGGGTCACGCACTCGACCTTCATGATCGGCTCGAGAAGCACTGACTTGCCCTTTTGCAGCGCGTCGCGGAACGCCGCGCGCGATGCGATTTCGAATGCGAGCGCCGACGAGTCGACGTCATGGTAGGCGCCGTCAACCAGCTGCACCTTGACGTCCACCACTGGGAAGCCCGCGACAACGCCTGAGGTCAGCACGCTGTTGAGGCCCTTTTCGACGCCGGGGATGTATTCCTTCGGAACCGAACCGCCGACAACCTTCGATTCGAACACGAAGCCCGAACCCGGTTCACCCGGCTCGACGACGAACTTCACGCGCGCGAACTGGCCGGTACCACCGGTCTGCTTCTTGTGCGTGTAATCGACTTCGGCCTTCTTGGTGATCTTCTCGCGGAAGGCCACCTGCGGCGCGCCGATGTTGGCATCGACCTTGTAGGTACGGCGAAGGATGTCGACCTTGATGTCGAGATGCAGTTCGCCCATGCCCTTCAGAATGGTCTGGCCGGATTCCTGATCGGTCGAGACGCGGAAAGACGGATCTTCGTTCGCCAGCTTCGCAAGCGCGATGCCGAGCTTCTCCTGATCGGCCTTCGACTTCGGCTCGATGGCGATTTCGATGACCGGCTCCGGGAATTCCATCTTTTCAAGGATGACCGGATGATCGGGATCGCACAGCGTATCGCCGGTGCGCGTTTCCTTCAAACCAGCAAGCGCGACGATGTCGCCAGCGAATGCTTCCTTGATGTCTTCGCGGTTGTTCGCATGCATCAACAGCATGCGGCCGATGCGCTCTTTGCGCTCCTTGGTCGAGTTGATCGCGCCAGTACCGCTGGTGAGCGTACCCGAGTAGATGCGGCAGAACGTGATGGTGCCGACGAAAGGATCGTCCATGATCTTGAAGGCGAGCAGCGACATCGGCGCGTCGTCCTTCGGCTCGCGGGTGATCTCTGCGTTGTCGTTGTCAGGGTCGAGACCCTTGATCGCAGGAACGTCGAGCGGCGACGGCAGGTACTCGATCACAGCGTCGAGCAAAGGCTGCACGCCCTTGTTCTTGAAGGCCGAGCCACACAGCACCGGATAGAAAGCGCTGGTCAGAACCGCCTTGCGGATCAGACGCTTCAAGGTCGCTTCATCGGGCTCCTTGCCGTCGAGATAAGCGGACAGAACCTCGTCGTCGAGTTCGACGGCGGCTTCCAGCATCTTCTCGCGATATTCTTTCGCCTTGTCGACGAGGTCGGCCGGAATCTCGACAGTCTCGTACTTTGCGCCGAGCGCCTCGTTGTTCCAGATGTAAGCCTTCATCAGGACAAGATCGACCACGCCGACGAAGTTGCTTTCTTCGCCGATCGGAAGCTGGATCGCGATCGGCTTTGCGCCGAGACGCTTCACGATATCATCGAGGCACTTGTAGAAGTCAGCGCCGGTCTTATCCATCTTGTTGGCGAAAACGATGCGCGGAACGCGATACTTGTCGCCCTGGCGCCAGACGGTCTCGGTCTGCGGCTCAACGCCCTGGTTGCCGTCGAGAACGACAACGGCACCGTCAAGCACGCGCAGCGAACGCTCGACTTCAATGGTGAAGTCGACGTGGCCGGGAGTGTCGATGATGTTCAGACGCTTGCCGTTCCAGTACGCGGTGGTCGCAGCCGACGTAATGGTGATGCCGCGCTCCTGCTCCTGCTCCATCCAGTCCATCGTCGCGGCACCTTCGTGCACTTCGCCGATTTTGTGGCTCTTGCCGGTATAAAAGAGGATGCGCTCGGTGGTCGTGGTCTTGCCGGCGTCAATATGCGCCATGATACCGAAATTGCGGTAGTCAGCGATAGGATGTTGGCGCGCCATGGGGTTCGTTCCTTAATGTCCGGTTCGGTTCGCCGTTACCAGCGATAGTGCGAGAAGGCACGGTTGGCTTCCGCCATCTTGTGCACGTCTTCACGCTTCTTGACCGCGTTCCCCCGGTTGTTCGATGCATCGAGCAGCTCCGCGGAGAGCCGTTCGGTCATTGTCTTTTCGTTGCGGCCGCGGGCGGCCGTAATGATCCAGCGAATGCCCAGCGCCTGACGGCGCACGGAGCGAACTTCAACCGGCACCTGATAGGTGGCGCCACCGACGCGGCGCGAACGCACTTCGATCGTCGGCATGACGTTTTCCAGCGCCTGCTCGAACACCGGCAGCGGACCCTGCTTGGTCTTGCTCTCGATCATCTCGAGCGCACCGTAGACGATGCTTTCGGCGGCAGACTTCTTGCCGTCGTACATGATCGAATTCATGAACTTCGTAATGATGATGTTCCCGAACTTCGGATCCGGGTTCACTTCACGCTTTTCAGCAGAATGGCGACGCGACATAGATCAGATCCCCGATTACTTCGGACGCTTCGCGCCGTACTTCGAACGACGCTGCTTGCGGTTCTTGACGCCCTGCGTATCGAGGACGCCGCGGAGAATGTGGTAACGCACGCCGGGCAAATCCTTGACGCGGCCGCCGCGGATCATGACCACCGAGTGCTCCTGAAGGTTGTGGCCTTCACCCGGAATGTAACCGATGACTTCGAAGCCGTTGGTCAAGCGCACCTTGGCGACCTTACGAAGCGCCGAGTTAGGCTTCTTCGGAGTCGTCGTATAGACGCGCGTGCAAACGCCACGCTTCTGCGGCGACTGCTGCAAAGCGGGCACCTTCTTGCGCGACTTCTGCGCTTCACGTGGCTTTGCGATCAGCTGGTTGATCGTCGGCATCGTTCACCCTTGTTCACACGAAACCTCATCGGTCCCGCAAATTCATTCGGAGCTTTCGCCCCACTCGCTTCACGCCGGCAACCAAACCGATCCCGCGCCGCGCGTTCACCCGCGCAAAACGAAATCGCGCCAACCATTCATCACTGAATGGAAAGCGCTTGAACGCCACAGAGGATCACGGTTGAAAACCGCGATCATGCATCCGAGACTGAACTCAAGGCCGTGCGCGAAGTCGCGTCGCCCGAGAGGTCAAGTGTGTCCTGGCATTGCCTGGCTAGTGCCGACAGCGTTTGAGCGACATCCGTCGAGGTTGGTGCCGATCCATCCCGGTTGAAAACGCGGGCTGAAAAGGTGATCCGTTCCGACGCAGGGAAGCTCACCGCCTGTCGTGAAGTGGCCGGGTTTTATAAGCCACGCCCACCTAAGTCAAGACTAAACGACATGGCAAAAACGCAAGTGGCAGAGCCACTTCTGACACGCCGCGCACGGCTCGATCAATGTCGTCTATGAGATCGTTCGCGAATCTGCGCATCGCAAATTTCGAGTCGTTTCGGCCCCTCCGGCCGGGTCCATCGGCGCTGATTCCTGGTCGCCTGCGGCGATTACAACCCGACAATGATACCGACCGCATGGCCGACACTAAAGAAATAGTATTTTATTTCAACGACTTACAAGATGATGCCCAACCAGCCCCTCATGGAGACGCCAGCCGCCGCCTCACCGGGAGCACGGACGTGGCCCGCAGCCAGTCCCGCAGATTGCGCAGCTTTTCGTAGCCGAGCTGCCGCGCGGCCTCCATGGCGAACACCAGCGAGCGACTCGCACCGACGTCCACCACCATGTCGACCATGGCTTTCCGCCCGGTCCAGAGATTCCCCATGAAACTGCCCTCGGCCGAGCACGAATCGATGACCTCCACGCCGGTTGCCGCGAACAGGTGTTCGGTGAGCTTGTCGATCAGGAGGACGCCAGGAGAATACTTCGCGAAATCAGCGTCAAAGGCGGTTTTCCAAGTATAGGCGCTGGTCCCGCAATACAACACGACCTGCGCCGCCACGGGCCGCCCATCGAGGCGCAGCAGCGCCACCGAGGCGTTCCCATCCTCTGCCAGGTCCCCGATGAGCCGCCGGGTAAACGCCGCATCCCGATCGTTGCACAGGATGGCGGTGCCTTCGGCCCCCTTCCAGCTTCGCTTTTCAAGATCGAGAAACTGCTCGAACGCCGCCCGTGTGGCATCGGCCGACCGTTCGTTGACCATTTCCAGCGCACCCAACCCGGACAGCCGGTTCCAGTCCTGCCGCAGCTTCTTGCGGGTCGAACCGGAGCTTTTCACACCCTTCTCGCGCGACACGGAAGGACGCGTGCTTTGAGTGAGCGTGAGATGAGCGTGACGTTCGTCCGCGATGGTTTTCCGGATGGCGGCAAAGGCCGGCGAGTCGCCGTCCATTTCCTTCAGGCTGACCACATTGGGCAGCGTGGGATGATTCCTGATCGCGGCGAAAAACGCCGGGATCACCTCGCCCACAAAGGCGGAGTCGATGACCGGCGTGGACAAAAATGCGTAGTTGTATGGACGGGCCTCAAGCAGCGCCGGCCAGAACATCATGACGCTGCGCTGCTGAAGGGCCCAAAGACCAACGAGCCGTGCGGACTCGACGCCCTCTTCCCAGGCCAGCAGCACGTACACCGCCGCGAACATGGTATCGAACGCCGCCTTCAGCGCGACAGGATTCATGAATGCGTTGCCGGGCGCGCGCCGGATGAGATCATCCCACTGTGCGGCGATATTCTGACCGGGCGATGCGACCGTAACTGAAATCATTGGAGTTCAAACCTGCGCTTACGCGCGTCAATGCCGCATCTTGCCGGTATCGGATTGCAGTTCCATTACTTCGATCCAAGAAAACCGGCCGCCCCGAGCAGTAATGCTGCGACGGCCCGCCGCAGGCAAGTCACAAGCATTTAAAGCGTTAATACATGCGTTTTCGCAGCATTAACCTCACCGCTCGTTCACCATGTTCGTTTCAAGCTTTAGTCGAGTTTGCAGCGGTAATGCTATGCAGCTCGAAACGAGGCGGACATGCGTCATACGGACATCGCCATTGTCGGCGGCGGGCTGGCGGGATCGACAGCAGCGGCGATGCTCGGCCGCGCGGGAATTTCCGCGGTTCTGGTCGATCCGCACGCCATCTACCCTTCCGACTTCCGTTGCGAAAAGCTCGGCGGCTATCAGCTCGACATCCTGCGCAAGACCGGCCTTTCCGAACCCGTGCTTGCCGCGACCACGCTCGACAGTGCAGTCTGGACCGCGCGGCTCGGACGTCTGCTCGACAAGCGGCCCAGCGACCAGCACGGCATCATCTACGACGACCTGGTGAACACCGTTCGCCGTCAGATCCCCGCCACCGTCGATTTCATCGAAGCCAAGGTCACGGCCGTCGCCACCAGCGCTGACCGTCAGACCGTGACGTTGTCCAACGGCGAAAGCATCTCTGCCCGCCTGATCGTGCTCGCCAACGGCCTGAACATTGGACTGCGCCACACGCTCGGCATCGAACGCGAAATCATCAGCCCGTGTCATTCCATCACCGTGGGCTTCAACGTCGCGCCTGTCGGCAGCGACAAGTTTGAATTTCCCGCACTGACCTACTTCACGGAAAATTCGGCAGCGCAGATGTCTTATCTGACGCTGTTTCCGATCGGCTCGGCGATGCGCGCCAACCTCATGGTCTATCGCGGCATGGACGACCCATGGCTGCGCCGGATGCGCCAGACGCCCGAACAGGCCATGCATGAACTGATGCCCAACCTTGCCGCGCTGACCGGCGACTTCAAGGTCGAAGGCGTGATCAAGATTCGTCCCGCCGACCTCTATGTCACCAAAGGTCATCGGCAAGCCGGTATCGTTCTGGTGGGCGACGCCTTCGCAACGTCATGTCCCGCCGCCGGCACCGGCACCGGGAAAGTGTTCATGGATGTGGAACGGCTGTGCAACGCCTACATCCCGGCGTGGCTGTCGAGCGCCGGCATGGATGCCGCGAAGATTTCGCAATTCTACGACGATCCGGACAAGTGCGCCAACGACAACGCCTCACGGCGTCAGGCCTACGACCTTCGCTCGATCTCGGTCGACACCGGACTGTTGTGGCATCTGCGCCGATGGATTCGGTTTGCCCATCGCTTCGGCGTCGGCGCCATCCGCCACGCCCGCGAAACGCTGTCGGTCAGACGGACCGCGCAGCCGTAATCGCGGCGCTCCCGTCATCCTCGCCTGTCAGCAGACGTCGCTACGACATGTTCTTCGTATTGGGGCAGATCGTCGGTGATCGTAAACCACGGCGCCTTCGAGCCGACGAAGATATGCGCGCTCGGACGGATGCCCGGATCGTCAATGAGCGTTCCCATCGCGACATGAACGTAGGCGCCGTCCCGGACCACCGAATAAAGCAATGACCCGCATGCCCTGCAGTGCGCATCGTGGCCGCTTTCCTCACCGAAGATCGTCAGGTGGTTTTCGCCTTGGATCAGGCTCAGCTTTTCGCGCGCGATACCGGCGAATGGTTTGAATGCCGAACCCGTCGTTCGCCGGCAGTTCGAGCAGTGACAATTCATGGCATAGGCGAATTCGTCCGCCACCGCGTAACGGACCGCGCCGCACAGGCATTTGCCGGCAAGCATCCGGCTGTTCGATGCGTTCGTCATCGACGCAGCTTACCGGTTCGCGCGGAAACTATTCGTCGTCATCCTCATCATCGTCGTCTTCTTCCGGATGATGCGACTTGTGAAGCTGGTCGTCCCACAGCTTGCGGTACATGCCGTTCTTCGCAAGCAGTTCGGCGTGCGGCCCGCGCTCGATCGCCTGGCCGTTGCTGATCACGATGATTTCGTCCATGTCGACCACCGACGTCAATCGATGCGTCGAGAAGATCATGGTGCGGCCCTTGGCGACCTTGAGCAGCGTGCGGTTGATCGCGGCCTCGGTGGTCTGGTCGAGCGCCGACGTCGCTTCATCGAGCAGCAGCACCGACGGATTGCGGACGATGGCGCGCGCAATCGCGATGCGCTGGCGCTGGCCGCCGGACAGCGTATCGCCGCGCTCGCCCACCACCGTGTCGTATTTGTCCGGCAACGTCATGATGTAGCGATGGATCTCCGCCTTCCTGGCGGCGTCCTCGACCTCAGCGTCGGTCGCACCTTCCTTGCCGAGCCGGATGTTCTCGCGGATCGACATGTTGAACAGCATGTTTTCCTGAAACACCACCGCCATGCTCTTGCGTAGCGAGTCGCGGGTCACCTTGCGGATGTCGACGCCGTCGATGGTCACCCTGCCCTCGTTCGGCACGTAGAGGCGCAGAATGAGATTGAGCAGCGTGCTCTTGCCGGAGCCGCTCGGTCCCACGATGGCGATGTTCTTGCCGACGCCGATCTTGAGCGACAGGCTGTCGAGAACCGTGGTGTCGCTGCCTTCATACTTGAAGACCACGCGATCGAAGGTGATGTTGTCGGTGATGCGGGGCAGATCCGGTGCGCCGGGCCGGTCGGCGCCGCGCGTCGGCTCATCCAGCAGTTCTTCCATATGGCGCACGGCGGCGGAGGCCTGAATCGCCACGGGAATGAAATGCATCAGGTGCGCGATGTTGTAGGAAATTTCCCAGAACGCGCTTTCGAAGGTGACGAAGGTGCCGATGGAAATCTTGCCGATGGTCGCAAGATACGCGCCGATCGCCAGCACGATCAGATGAAGCAGCAGCACCGAAATGGTGACGGTCCGCTCCACCATGGTCGACAGGAATGTCGCATCCGACATCGAGCGGCGCGCAGCGTTGTTGCGGAAGGTGAACCAGCCGAACGCCTTGCGCTGCAAGCCGAACGCTTTCACCACCATCTGCGCCGCGACGTTTTCCTGCACCACGCCGAGGATCGCCGACTCGTTGACCTTCTGCTCGTAGTTCGCCTGCACCGCCTTCGGCGTCAGGATGCGCGGGCCGATCAGCGTGATCGGGAATATCAGCAGCGCCACGGCGGCAAGCTGCCAGTTCAGCCAGATCATCAGGCCGATACCTGCGATCAGTTCGAGGAACGGCAACGCCGCGCTGTTGGCGAAATGCTTGACCGAGGATTCATAGCCGGCCATGTCCACGGAAAATCGCGAAAGGATTTCGCCGCGCTTGGTCCGTCCGAAGAAAGCCGCCGGCAGGTTCTGGACATGCTCGAACAGCCGCCCGCGAACGTCGGCGATCACGGAGGCCGCGAGCCGCGCGTCCCAGCGCTCGTACCAGACCGCGACGATGGAGGTGATGATGCCGGCGGCCGCTAGCACGCCGAGAATGGTATAGAGCGCCTGGAAGTCTTCTTCGCCGAGCGCGTCGTCGATCAGATACTTCAGGCTGAGCGGCATGATGACGTTGAACAACGTCTCCACGAAAAGCCCGAGGCCAACGACGGCGACCCACGTCTTGTACTGGCGCATGTGCGGCCAGGTGAACCGCCAGATGGTCGCGAAAGCGCCCGCGGCCTCGCTCGCGGTATAGGCGACGAGATCCTCGTCGTCGTCATCGTCGTCGATGTCGTCGGGGATCGGCGGCGCGGGAATATCGGCCTGCCCTGCGGCAAGGCGCGCCGCCTCGTCGTCGAGCGGCTTGCCCGACGCTGGCTTGTCGGTATCCGAACTGGGCGGCTTGGTCGGCATATAAAAACCGTCGCTGCCGACGGCCGGATGGCCGCCGCGTCCTTAAGCGATTAGTCGTCGGCGGCAACCTTGTCAAAGAACGAATAGCGCAGGCTGTCGGCGTCCATGTACCAGTCGCCGGGCCCCTTGTTCGCCGCCAGCGTCGCATCCCAGACAGCGTCGGTGGTGTCGCGCCGGTGCATCGACAGGTCGAAGCCGTTGTTGAAGAACAGCTCGGACCACTCCCACCAGGTGCCTAATTTTTTGACACCGCGCAGCAGGTCGTAACGGTCGATCAGCCCCGGCGCCATGTCGCTGGTGATGGAGCCGAACACGAACCCAGTCTTCACGACGCGGTTCAATTCGCGGACGGCGCGCTTCACCTGCTTGTCGGACACATGACACAGGCTCGTCTCATAGACGAAATCGAACTCGCCGTTCTTGAACGGCAACTTGGTGAGCGAGCCGAGCCTGTTGTATTTCCGCAGCGCCTTGGGCGTCTTGGCGTGGATATAGCGGTTGTTCTCGACACCCCAGGCATCGATGCCGCGTTCGCGCAGCGCACCGACCAGTTCGCCGCTCGCCGAGCCCGCCACCAGCAGCTTGTAGCCCCTGGCCCGGTTCCACACGATCTTGATGAGGTTGGCGAGATAGTCCGGATCGGTGAACTGGCTCCAGACCTCGCTGTAGGGTCCGGTGTTGCGGTAGTTATCGAAATAGGCGCGGTCGATCTTTTCGGACGGCACATTGCCGCTATCGCCGCGCTCGTAGCGCAGCTTGATCATCTGCGTGAGGATGATGTCGGTCGCGGCGTCCGACGAATCCAGCAGCCCGTTCAGCGTCGAGTCGAACAGATAGTCGCCGACGACGACCAGACCGGGATGCTCGTGCGGCTCCGGATGATGATTGGTCATGACGTCGCGCGCGGGCAACCCGCCCGGAATGCTGTTGACCGACGACAGCCAGCGATGGGTCTTGCCTTCGAGGAAATGCGAGCGGGCATCGCCGAACGATTTCGGCAACGACTTCAGCGCCGCATCGATCAGTTCCTTGTCGCTGAGATTCGCGAAGGCCAACGCATCCGAACCCGGGATCAGCCAGTTCAGCACGCCATGGCGGCCGACATCGTGACGCGCGCCTTCGACGTACACGCAGCAGCCGCCGAAAGCTTCCGACATCCACCACGCGCCCGGAACCTTGTCGCCCCAGAACGGCTCGTCAAACAGGAGCGAGACGCGCAGGTAGTGCGCCGGGCGGTCGAAATAGGCGATGTGCTTGACCATCGAATGGCGCAGCAGTTCGCCATCCCAGCGCATGGTGGTGAGCCACGAGTGCGGCAGGCACATCACGACCAGATCGTGTTCCTTGGTGATCGGCCCCTTGCCGTTCATCATGTTGATGGCGTAGCGCCCGGAATCCGCCTTGCCGACCTTGAGAACGCGATGGTTCAACTGAATGTCGGCATCGATTTCGCTTTGCAGGCTGTGGACGAGCTGTTCGTTGCCGTTCTGGATCGAGTAGAGGCCGATATAGCCCTCGACATCCATCACGAAGTTCTTCAGCGCATTCAGCCCATTGGTGTTGTGCGGCTCGGTGGCGATGTCGGAACGCGCCATTACTTTCAGGAACCGTTTGGCGACCGGATCGGCGACTTCGCGATCCAGCAGCTCCTCGGCGCTCATGTAGGCCCACGGATGTTCGTTGTCGTGCGCGCCGACGCCTTCATAATATTCGAGCGGCGTCACCATCGACGCGCAGAGCTTGCGGAAATCCTCAATCGCCTTCGCGGTCTGCGCGCCGTACTTGCGGCGCATACCCGGCACATCGTCGAGCAGTTCGCCGTCGAGCTGCACCTGCTCGGCGTCCATCGGGATGGTCTGCAACCCGAAATGCTGGATCAGTTCGCGCAGCGGGTCGGGACCCGTCATCGAGTAGTCGTAGATTTCGGCCACGCCCGCCTCGTACATCGCCGGCGCCGTGTCAAATGTCTTCGTCAGGATTTTACCACCGACGCGATCGGACGCCTCGTAGATGGTGACGCGGCAAAGCGCTCCGAGCTTCTTCTTGAGGTACCAGGCGCTCATCAACCCGCCTGGGCCGCCGCCTACAATCGCCAGATCGAGCATATGGTCCTTCGCCCCTCGCACCCGGCCCCATTCGGGTGATAGCCGGTCTAACTCACCTTAAACAAAAGCGTTTTTCATCTGAAGGGAAGATGAACAAAGCGCGATCTACACGAAATAAGGTCAATATATTGAATCTGGACGGCATTTTTCGCCGTTTGATCCGTCCCGTCAGGTGGATGGCGGGCGTACAGTCACCGGTAGCATCTTCCCGGCCAGCAGGCTGATGAGTTCCTGCTGGCGCGACAGACCGGTTTTCGAGAGCACGGCCTTGAGCTGGCTCCGGACCGTCTCGAGCGAAACGCCGGCGGCCAGCGCCAATCCCTCGATGGTCTGCGCCTCGCTGATACCCCGCGCCACCCTCGCCTCGGCCGGCGTGAGATCGAACAGGCCCTGCAGCACCTTCGCCGTGGGCACGACAGCGCGGTCCACCGGCGTGACCACCAGCAGCGAGTTGGCCTGTGAAAAGAGATCATTCGCCACGCCGCAAATCGGAAGCAGATGAAGGATCATCGGCGGATGTTCCTCCGTCGCGGCAACAGGAATGGAATTCACCGAGACCGGACCGCCTGCGAGCGATCTGCGGCCCAAGGCTTCTTCAAGCAGACGATCCGCTGCCGCATCCGAAAGGCAAAGCCGTTCGCGGCGATCCTGAAACAAGGACGGCATCAATCGTTCGAGCGACGCATTGACGGCGCGAACCCTGCCGCCGTCGCGCAGCACTGCTCCGGGCAGCCCCAGCGACTGCAACGTCTCGGTCATCGCCTTGGCCCGCTCCATGCCGAGCCGCGACGACAACAGCGCGCTGCGTGCAAGGTGAGGACGAAGCAGATCGAACTGCCTCACCGTTTCGATCGGGACCGGACCTTTCTCATAGGCGCGCTCGAAGGAGAAAATAATCGAATCTCCGGATGGGGTATCCAGCATCGTCCCGGTGGCCCAACCGAGGCCACGCTTGCGAAGAAAGTCACGATAGACCGGATCGTTGTCCAGTTCCTCGTCGGTGAAGGCATCATGGTCGCGCACAAACCCGGCAGCAGCCAACGCCCCCAAACGCGCGGGCCGCTGATTGATCTGCGCCCAGCCGTCGCGAACAAATTCCTCGAAAATCGCCTCGATGTCGGCCGATGCGATCCCGCTCGTGTGATCTGCGTTGGCTGTAAAAAGCAGCCCGCCCGCGCCGCCGACTGCGCTGGACATTTCGCCGAGCACGTCCGCCCACTTTTCCGGCACCACCGCCGCCTCGTAGATGCGGTCCGCCAGTGTTTCGTGAAACAAGTCAGCCAAGCTTCTGCCTCTCACGGCTTTCAACGCTAGGCTATGCACCCAGGTTCCGCGCCGCCAGCGAATGGTCATCCGCAATGGCAAAATATAAAATCAAACGTGAGGGAATAAACAAAAAGGCCAGCTTTCGCTGGCCTTCAAGAACAGGTGTCCCCTATTCCAAGCCACGGACACCAAAATAATCACCGCGAGGCGATCGTGTCCTATGGCTCCCTAGAATGCGCGTTTTTCTTTAAAAACCCCTGCCCAAAGTGCTTCTTGTTATTTTGGATGGTCACAGAACGACAACACGATAGAAGCATGACTTGCGGCATGGCATCACCCAAATGGGTTAAGCTACTCTGATGCCTTAGCTTTTACATGCGCTGTGGCTTCCAGCCCACAGCCTTCGGAGCCATGACGAAAAAGGCCGGCTCGAAAGCCGGCCTTTTTGATTGCATCAGCTCGACGCCGCGGATGACTCCGCCGGCGGCAACGCCAACGGTTCCTCTTCGGGAGCCGACGGCACGATCGCCGCCTGCTTCTCGCGCTCGTCGAGGATCAGCTTGTCGCGCTTGGTTGCGACTTCGCGGATCTTCGCCATCGAGGCGCCGGTGCCGGCCGGGATCAGGCGGCCGACGATCACGTTCTCCTTGAGGCCTTCGAGCGGATCCACCTTGCCGTTGACGGCAGCTTCGGTGAGCACGCGCGTGGTCTCCTGGAACGACGCCGCCGAGAAGAACGACCGCGTCTGCAAGCTCGCCTTGGTGATGCCGAGCAGCACCGGCGTGCCGGTTGCGATCTTCTTGCCTTCGTCCTTCGCCTTGGCGTTGATCTGGTCGAACTCGATCTTGTCGATCTGCTCGCCCGAAATCATGTCGGTCTCGCCCTGATCGGTGATCTCGACCTTCTGCAGCATCTGACGAACAATCACTTCGATGTGCTTGTCGTTGATGAGCACGCCCTGGAGCCGATAAACTTCCTGGATTTCGTTGACCAGATAGGCAGCGAGTTCCTCGATGCCCTTGATCGCCAGAATGTCGTGCGGCGCCGGATTGCCTTCGACGATGAAATCGCCCTTTTCGACGATGTCGCCGTCCTGCAGATGGATGTGCTTGCCCTTTGGAATGAGGTACTCGCGAGTCTCCTCGTTCTTGTCGACAGGCTCGATCGAAATGCGGCGCTTGTTCTTGTAGTCGCGTCCGAAGCGGATCGTGCCGGCGATTTCCGCGATGATAGCGGCATCCTTCGGCTTGCGGGCCTCGAACAGTTCCGCGACGCGCGGCAGACCGCCGGTGATGTCGCGGGTCTTGGCGCTTTCCGTCGAAACACGCGCGAGAATGTCGCCGGCCTTGACCTTGGCGCCGACGTCCACCGACAGAATGGCATCAACCGAGAGCATGTAACGGGCGTCACCGCCGCGTGCCAGCTTCAGCACCTTGCCGTCCTTGCCCTTGACCACGATGGCGGGACGCAAATCCGCGCCACGGCCGGTCGTGCGCCAGTCGATAACCACGCGCTTTGCGATACCCGTGGATTCGTCGAGCGTTTCCGAGATCGACTGGCCTTCGACCAGATCCTCGAACCCGATGGTGCCTTCGACTTCGGTCAGGATCGGGCGTGAGTATGGATCCCACTCCGCGATGCGCTGGCCGCGCTTGATCATATCGCCGTCATCGACGCGCATACGCGCGCCGTACTGAATGCGATGCGTCGCACGCTCGGTGCCGTCAGGATCGACGACCGCAACAACCATGTTGCGGACCATCGCGGCGTTGAAGCCTTCGCTGTTGGTCGCGATCGCCCGGTTCTTGATGACGATCTTACCGTCGAAGTTCGACTCGATGAACGACTGCTCGTTGATCTGCGCCGCACCACCGATGTGGAACGTGCGCATGGTGAGCTGCGTGCCCGGCTCGCCGATCGACTGCGCGGCGATAACGCCGACAGCCTCGCCGTGGTTGACGGGCGTACCGCGGGCGAGATCGCGCCCGTAGCACTTGCCGCAGATGCCGTTGACCAGTTCGCAGGTCAGCGCCGAGCGGATCTTCACTTCCTGGATGCCGGCCTGCTGGATGGCGTCGACGTGAGTCTCCTCCATCAGCGTGCCGCGCTTGACCACGATCTTGTTGGTCACCGGATCGCGCAGATCCTCGCCGTTGGTACGGCCGAGAATACGCGACGCCAGCGAGGCCACGACCGTGCCCGCGTCGATGATCGCGCGCATCTTGATGCCGAGCTTGGTGCCGCAATCGTCCTGCGTGATGATGCAGTCCTGCGCCACGTCGACCAGACGACGGGTCAGATAGCCCGAGTTCGCGGTCTTCAAGGCGGTGTCGGCCAGACCCTTACGGGCGCCGTGGGTGGAGTTAAAGTACTCCATCACGGTCAGGCCTTCCTTGAAGTTCGAGACGATCGGAGTCTCGATGATGGAGCCGTCCGGCTTGGCCATCAGGCCGCGCATACCGGCGAGCTGACGCATCTGCGCCGGCGAACCACGCGCACCAGAGTGAGCCATCATGTAGATCGAGTTGATCTGGGAATCTTCGCCCTTCGAGTTCTTCTTGACGGACGAAATTTCCTTCATCATCTGGTCGGCGATCTTTTCCGTAGCCTTGGACCAGGCGTCGACCACCTTGTTGTACTTTTCGCCCTGCGTGATGAGGCCGTCGTTGTACTGCTGCTCGAATTCCTTCGCCATCGAGCGCGTGTCGTCGACGATCTTCCACTTGCCGTGCGGCACGACCATGTCGTCCTTGCCGAACGAAATGCCCGCCTTGAAGGCGTTGTAGAAGCCGAGCGCCATGATGCGGTCGCAGAAGATCACTGTCTCCTTCTGACCGCAGTGACGATACACCTGATCGATCACGCCGGAGATTTCGCGCTTCGTCATCAGCTTGTTGATAGTGTCGAACGGCACCTTGCCGTGCTTCGGCAGAACCTGCCCCAGCATGACGCGGCCGGCGGTGGTGTCGTAGATCTTCGAGATCGTCTTGCCTTCCTCGTCGATCCCCGTCCACCGGTACTTGATCTTGGTGTGCAGGTGGATGACCTTCGAGAACAGCGCATGCTCGATCTCCGCCATGTCGCGGTAGACCTTGCCTTCGCCCTGCAGGCCTTCGCGCAGGATCGAGAGATAATAAAGACCCAGCACGATGTCCTGCGACGGCACGATGATCGGCTGGCCGTTCGCGGGATGCAGGATGTTGTTGGTCGACATCATCAGGACGCGCGCTTCCAGCTGCGCTTCAAGCGACAGCGGAACGTGCACGGCCATCTGGTCGCCGTCGAAGTCGGCGTTGAACGCCGCGCAAACCAGCGGATGAAGCTGAATCGCCTTGCCTTCGATCAACACCGGCTCGAACGCCTGAATGCCGAGACGATGCAGCGTCGGCGCGCGGTTCAGCAGCACCGGATGCTCGCGAATGACCTCGTCGAGAATGTCCCAAACCTCGGGACGCTCTTTTTCAACGAGCTTCTTCGCCTGCTTCACGGTGGTGGACAGACCCTTGGCGTCGAGCCGCGAGTAGATGAACGGCTTGAACAGTTCGAGCGCCATCTTCTTCGGCAGGCCGCACTGATGCAGGCGCAGTTCCGGACCGACGACGATCACGGAGCGGCCCGAATAATCGACGCGCTTGCCGAGCAGGTTCTGACGGAAGCGGCCCTGCTTGCCCTTGAGCATGTCGGCGAGCGACTTCAGCGGGCGCTTGTTGGCGCCCGTGATGACGCGGCCGCGGCGGCCGTTGTCGAACAGCGCGTCCACAGCTTCCTGCAACATGCGCTTTTCGTTGCGGATGATGATGTCCGGCGCGCGTAGCTCCATCAGCCGCTTCAAACGGTTGTTGCGGTTGATGACGCGGCGATAGAGATCGTTCAGGTCGGAGGTCGCAAAGCGGCCGCCGTCCAGCGGCACCAGCGGACGCAGGTCCGGCGGAATCACCGGCACCACCGTCATGATCATCCATTCCGGCTTGTTGCCGGAGTGGCGGAACGCTTCGACGATCTTCAGGCGCTTGGCGAGCTTCTTGTGCTTGATGTCGGATTCGGTCTCTTGCATATCGACGCGCAGTTGCGCTTCGAGCTTTTCAAGCTCCAGACCCTTCAACAGTTCGCGGATCGCTTCCGCGCCGATCATGGCGGTGAAGCTGTCCTGGCCGTATTCGTCCTGCGCGCGGAGATACTCTTCTTCCGACAGCAGCTGACGGTCCTTGAGCGCGGTCAGACCCGGCTCGAGAACGACGTAGTATTCGAAATAGAGAATCCGCTCGAGATCCTTCAGCGTCATGTCGAGCAGAAGGCCGATGCGCGACGGCAGCGACTTCAGAAACCAGATGTGCGCGACAGGCGCAGCCAGTTCGATATGGCCCATGCGCTCGCGCCGGACGCGCGACAGCGTCACTTCGACCGAGCACTTCTCGCAGATGATGCCCTTGTACTTCATGCGCTTGTACTTGCCGCAAAGACATTCGTAGTCCTTGATCGGCCCGAAGATGCGCGCGCAGAACAGGCCGTCACGCTCCGGCTTGAACGTGCGGTAGTTGATGGTTTCCGGCTTCTTGATCTCGCCGTAGGACCACGACAGAATCTTCTCAGGCGAAGCGATCGAAATCCGGATCTGGTCGAAGACCTGAGCCGGAGTCGTCGGATTGAAGAGATTCATAATTTCTTGGTTCATCGTGTTCTCCTCGCGTGCCGATCGTCACCGGCAGCAAATTCGAAATTCTTCTGTCGTCTCGCGCCCTGCCCGACGTTCAGGCAAGGCGCGGATGCCCGGCATTCAAGCCGGGCATGAAATCTTCAGGTTACTCAGCCGCCTCGGATGTCGCCGACGGAGCGATCTTGGAATTGTGCAGATCGACGTTGAGGCCGAGCGAACGCATTTCCTTGACCAGAACGTTGAACGATTCCGGGATACCTGCTTCGAACGTGTCGTCGCCGCGCACGATGGCCTCGTACACCTTGGTACGGCCGGCCACGTCGTCCGACTTCACGGTCAGCATTTCCTGGAGCGTGTACGCCGCGCCGTAAGCCTCGAGCGCCCACACTTCCATTTCGCCGAAACGCTGTCCGCCGAACTGCGCCTTGCCACCCAGCGGCTGCTGCGTGACGAGCGAGTAAGGACCGATCGAACGCGCGTGGATCTTGTCGTCCACGAGATGGTGCAGCTTGAGCATGTAGATGTAGCCCACCGTCACGTTGCGATCGAACTGATCGCCCGTCCGTCCGTCGTAGACCGTCGACTGGCCCGACTTGTTCAGTCCGGCAAGATCGAGCATGTCCTCGATGTCCTTCTCCTTGGCACCGTCAAACACCGGCGTCGCAATCGGCACGCCCGCGCGCAGGTTACGACCAAGTTCCATCAGCTCGGTATCGTTGAGCGTCTTGATGACTTCGTCGTCGCCATAGACCTTCTTCAAGGTCTCCTTGAGCGGCTTGGTGTCCGACTTGCCGGCGCTGTAGTAGGCATCGACCGCCTGCCCGATCCGCTTGCCGAGGCCTGCACAGGCCCAGCCAAGATGCGTTTCGAGAATCTGGCCGACGTTCATGCGCGAAGGCACGCCCAGCGGATTGAGCACGATGTCGGCATGCGTTCCGTCTTCAAGGAACGGCATGTCTTCGATCGGCACGATCTTCGACACCACGCCCTTGTTGCCGTGACGTCCGGCCATCTTGTCGCCGGGCTGAATCTTGCGCTTCACCGCGACGAAGACCTTGACCATCTTCATCACGCCGGGCGGCAATTCATCGCCACGCTGCAGCTTCTCGACCTTGTCGAGGAAGCGCTGTTCAAGGCCCTTCTTCGATTCGTCGTACTGCTTCCGCATGGCTTCGATTTCGGCCATCAGCTTGTCGTTCGGCGACGCGAACTGCCACCACTGCGACTTCGGATACTCCTCGAGCACCGCACGGGTGATCTTGGTGTCCTTCTTGAAGCCCTTCGGGCCAGCGATGCCCTGACGGTTTTCAAGCAGGTCCGACAGACGGCCGTAGACGTTGCGGTCCAGAATCGCCTGTTCGTCGTCGCGGTCCTTGGCAAGACGTTCGATCTCTTCCCGTTCGATCGCCAGGGCGCGTTCGTCCTTGTCGACGCCGTGACGGTTGAACACGCGGACTTCCACGATCGTGCCCTGCACGCCCGGAGGCACGCGCAGCGAGGTATCGCGAACGTCGGAAGCCTTTTCACCGAAGATGGCGCGCAGAAGCTTTTCTTCCGGCGTCATCGGGCTTTCGCCCTTCGGCGTGATCTTGCCGCACAGGATGTCGCCGGCGCGAACTTCCGCGCCGATGTACACGATGCCGGCTTCGTCGAGGTTCTTCAGCGCTTCTTCCGAAACGTTCGGAATGTCGCGTGTGATTTCCTCTGGCCCGAGCTTGGTGTCGCGGGCCATGACTTCGAATTCCTCGATGTGGATCGAGGTGAAGACGTCGTCCTTCACGATCCGCTCCGAGAGCAGGATCGAGTCTTCGAAGTTGTAGCCATTCCACGGCATGAACGCGACGAGCACGTTGCGGCCGAGCGCGAGTTCGCCGAGATCGGTCGACGGACCGTCGGCAATGATGTCGCCCTTGCGCACCTGATCGCCCACCTTCACCAGCGGACGCTGGTTGATGCAGGTCGACTGGTTCGAGCGCTGGTACTTCATCAGGCGGTAGATATCGACGCCCGACTTGGTCGGATCGAGATCTTCCGTCGCGCGGATAACGATACGGGTCGCGTCGATCTGGTCGATCGTGCCGGTGCGGCGGGCCGCGATCGCAGCGCCCGAGTCACGGGCCACGACGCCTTCCATGCCGGTGCCGACGAACGGCGCTTCGGCGCGCACCAGAGGCACGGCCTGACGCTGCATGTTCGAGCCCATCAGAGCGCGGTTGGCGTCGTCGTTCTCGAGGAACGGAATCAGGGCTGCTGCAACCGAAACGAGCTGCTTCGGCGACACGTCCATGTAGTCGACCTTGTCCGGCGTGATCTGGAGCACGTCGCCGGCATGGCGGCACACCACGAGATCGTCGGTGAAGCGGCCCTTGTTGTCGAGCGCGACGTTCGCCTGCGCGACGCGGTAACGGCCCTCTTCCATCGCGGAGAGATAGACCACCTCGTCGGTGACGCGGCCGTCCTTCACCTTGCGGTAAGGCGTTTCCACAAAGCCGTACTTGTTCACCCGCGCGAAGGTCGCGAGCGAGTTGATCAGACCGATGTTCGGGCCTTCCGGCGTCTCGATCGGGCAGATACGGCCGTAATGCGTCGGATGCACGTCGCGGACTTCGAAGCCCGCGCGTTCGCGCGTCAGACCGCCCGGTCCAAGCGCCGAGAGACGGCGCTTGTGGGTGATTTCCGACAGCGGATTGGTCTGGTCCATGAACTGCGAGAGCTGCGACGAGCCGAAGAACTCGCGCACGGCGGCGGCGGCAGGCTTCGCGTTGATCAGGTCCTGCGGCATGACGGTGTCGATATCGACCGACGACATGCGCTCCTTGATCGCGCGCTCCATGCGCAGCAGACCGATGCGGTACTGGTTCTCCATCAACTCGCCGACCGAGCGCACGCGCCGGTTGCCGAGGTGATCGATGTCGTCGATCTCGCCCTTGCCGTCACGCAGATCGACCAGCGTCTTGATGACCGCCAGGATGTCTTCCTTGCGCAGCGTGCGCATGGTGTCCGGCGCGTCGAGTTCGAGACGCATGTTCATCTTCACGCGACCGACGGCCGACAGGTCGTAACGCTCCGAGTCGAAGAACAGCGACTGGAACATGGTCTGCGCCGAGTCGATGGTCGGCGGCTCACCCGGGCGCATCACGCGATAGATGTCGAACAGCGCGTCTTCACGCGTCATGTTCTTGTCGGCGTTCAGCGTGTTGCGGATGTAGGGACCGATGTTGACGTGGTCGATGTCGAGCAGCGGCAGTTCCTTGTAGCCCTGCTCGTTCAGCGCCTTCAGCGACTTCTCGGTGATCTCCTCGCCGGCCTCGGCGTGGATTTCGCCGGTCTTCGGGTTGACGAGATCTTCCGCGAGGTAGTTGCCGATGAGTTCATCGTCGGACAGACGCAGCGCCTTGAGGCCCTTTTCCTGAAGCTGCCGCGCCGTGCGCACGGTCAGCTTCTTGCCGGCTTCGAGCACGACCTTGCCCGAATCTGCATCGATCAGGTCGTTGATCGTCGAGTAGCCGCGGAAACGGTCGGCGACGAACGGCACGCGCCAGCCTTCCTTGATCCGCTTGTACTGAATCTTCTTGTAGAACGTGGACAGGATTTCTTCGCCATCGAGACCGAGGGCGAACATCAGCGACGTTACCGGAATCTTGCGGCGGCGGTCGATACGCGCGAACACGATGTCCTTGGCATCGAACTCGATGTCGAGCCACGAGCCGCGATACGGAATCACGCGCGCGGCGAACAGCAGCTTGCCCGACGAATGGGTCTTGCCCTTGTCGTGATCGAAGAACACGCCCGGCGAACGGTGCATCTGCGAGACGATGACGCGCTCGGTGCCGTTGACCACGAAGGTGCCGTTCATCGTCATGAGCGGAATGTCGCCCATGTAGACGTCCTGCTCCTTGATGTCCTTGACGGACTTGGCGCCGGTTTCTTCGTCGATATCGAACACGATGAGGCGCAGCGTCACCTTCAACGGTGCCGCGAACGTCATGCCGCGCTGGCGGCACTCGTCGACGTCATACTTCGGCTGTTCGAATTCGTAGCGGACGAATTCCAGCTGCGAGGTGCCCGAGAAATCGTTGATCGGAAACACCGAGCGGAAAACCGCCTGCAAGCCTTCGTCCAGCCGTCCGCCCGCCGGTTCGTCGACCATCAGGAACTGGTCGTAGGACGCCTTTTGAACCTCGATGAGGTTCGGCATCTCTGCGACTTCCTTGATGTGTCCGAAGAACTTGCGAACGCGTTTGCGACCGGTGAACGTCTGCTGCGACTGCGCCATCGTGGCCTCTCACTTTCGCCGCCCAAGCCTTCCCAACATGGGTCCGCTGGCGGCATCTTCCGGAGTGCGATGGGCACCGCCTCCGGGTTGAATTTCAAATCGCCCGGGCAAACTGCAAACAGATTGCCAAGTATCACGGCATCCAAGTTTCAGGAGGCGGGACTTCCCGATCCGAATCTCAAGACGCAAAATGACGCGCGGGGCGCTGGTGGCGCCCTGCCCGTCAAAACAACTCTACGGCCTGTTAAAGCCCGAAATCTCTCGCCTCCCAACGTCCCGCCTTGAAATCGATCCGGGTTTCAAAGGGCGATCCGTCCTTTCGTGCCTCCGCCTATATGGGCGGTAATCGCGGCGATTCGAGGGGGTCAATCATCGAACCGACACACTTTAATGTGTCCGGCCGGCCCCGAAGGACCGGCCAAACATATCGACTTACTTGAGTTCGACCTTGGCGCCAGCCTTCTCGAGCTGAGCCTTGATCTTCTCGGCTTCGTCCTTGGCAACGCCGTCCTTGACGGGCTTCGGTGCACCTTCGACGAGGTCCTTGGCTTCCTTGAGGCCCAGGCCGGTGATGGCGCGGACTTCCTTGATGACTTCGATCTTCTTGTCGCCAGCCGAAGCGAGAACAACCGAGAACTCGGTCTTCTCTTCAGCAGCGGCAGCGCCGCCGCCAGCGCCCGGAGCCGCAGCAACCGCAACAGCGGCAGCAGCCGAAACGCCCCACTTTTCTTCAAGCATCTTGGCGAGGTCAGCAGCCTCGAGAACCGTGAGGCTCGAGAGGTCGTCTACGATCTTCTGTAAATCAGCCATTGTATCTTTCCTTCAGCGTATCAGTTCGAACCAGTTGAGATGGAGAATGGCATCACGCCGCTTCACTCTTCGAGGCATAGGCCTGAACCACGCGGGCCAGCTTCGCAGCAGGCGCGGTGGAGAGCTGAGCGATCTTGGTCGCCGGCGCCACAAGGAGGCCGAGGATCTTCGCGCGCAGTTCATCAAGCGACGGCAGCGAGGCAAGCGCCTTCACAGCGTCGGGATTCAGGACAGTCGTTCCCATCGCACCGCCAAGGATGACGAACTTTTCGTTCGCCTTGGCGAATTCGACGGCAACTTTCGGTGCTGCAACCGGATCGTTTGAAGTCGCGATCACGGTCGGCCCCTTCAACAGGGAGCCGATGGAAACAACATCCGTGCCTTCAAGAGCAATTTTGGCGAGACGATTCTTCGAGACCTTCACCGAGGCGCCAGCCTGCTTCATCTGCGTACGCAGGTTCTGCATCTGGGCAACGGTCAGGCCGGAATAATGAGCTACGACCGCAACGCTGGTGGTTTTGAAAACCCCATTCAGCGTGTCGACCGCCTCTTTTTTTGCCGCTCGTTCCACAGCAAGCTCTTTCCGGTTGGCGGTCCGCTTGAGACAGAACCGCCGGGTTGCACCGATCGTCCTGCCCGCTAAGCCTCGAGACATTCATCTCTCAACACGTCGGGCACGACGACATTTCGGAAGCCTGCCCTCTCACCCTGACCCGCCTTGCGGCGCGCTAGAGCGAGGTGTCGAGGTTCGAACCAAATCCGCAGCCGCTACCGAATCGGCAACGGGTCACGAAATCCGGTTTTCACCCGTCTGTGCAGGAGATTAAGCGAAGCTGTTTCCACAAGGGATTCGGCCAGGCACCTGCAGTCTTGGACAGGATGGAGCTTTCTCCGGCTTTTGACACCTGAGAGAGCCCCGGCTCATTTTCGTCAGTCAAAACAAGGGTTTCCGTTCCTGTGAGCAATCCATGCGGAATGATCGACGAGGAATGAACTCCTATGGGTTTGATTTTCGGAAAACGAACACGGACGCGCCAGCGACAGCCAGCACGCCCGGAAAGGAATGTTTAACGGGTCCGGATTGGGTTGCCAAGGGGATTCTGAGTTCCCAAAGCATTTTCCGGGCCAAAAACTCGTCGTCGCAGGAGAGATTTCGGCCGACCCTTTATGTATTCCGCGTCCTGACTTATTTCAACCCTTTGTATTTATTGGAATTTTCGGACATGCCGCGCCTTCTGCGGCCCATGCCTTGATCAGCTCGCCGAACTCCTTCTGGGTTCCCGGTGCTGGCGTCCGGTTCGCACCGGGAGACCAGGCCCAGCCAACCAGACTGTCCTCGGCCATATGCTTCACAAGCGCGGCCATGTCCTTGCCGTCGTTGCGCTTCGGATCCTTGATCTGCTCGCAGATCTGCCCGAGCGACTTGCCCTGCCACGCCATTTCGAGCGGCGCGAGGTGCCATTGCGGATGGCCCGGCACACCGGCCGGATCGAAGTTCGTCTCGTGGTGGCAGGTGTTGCAGGCCAGACCGCCAGCCGCACCCATGCCGCCCTCGCCGCGCACCACCAGCGGCTGATGCGGCGTCATCTTGTTGGTCTGCGTCGGGCGCTCGGTCGCCGGATGGCAGTTCATGCAGCGCGGCGACATGATCACCTTGCCGGCTTCCTCGAACAGCGCAACGGCACGCTCGTTCTTGTTCTTGATGCTGTCGAAGCTCGAAACCGGCTTCAGCGTCACCGGATTGACCGCGGGCTCCATCGCGGCATCCGCCTCGCCGCGAAATGCGGGTCCAGCGAATGCAAGCAACGTCGCGGCGACTGCGCCTGCCGCGAGCGCCATCGCACCTTGCCTGATCACACTCATGCCGATGCTCCCGGCACGATCGGCAATTGCCGCGGACGCACCTGTCCCAGTTTGGCCATCGCATTGGCGACCGCAGGACCGATCGGCGGCACACCCGGCTCGCCGACACCGCTCGGCTTCTCACTCGACTTGACGATCGTGACCTCGATCTCCGGCATCTCGTTGATCCGTAGCGACCGATAGCTGTCGAAGTTGCCCGGCACCACGCGGCCTTCTTCCATCGGCACATCGGCATAAAGGATATGACCGAGACCGAAGCCGATGCCGCCTTCCATCTGCGCGCGGATGATATCCGGATTGACGGCGACGCCGCAGTCCACCGCGCACCAGACTTTATGAATCTTCGGACCTTCTTCGGTCATCGACAGTTCGACCACCTGAGCGACGAACGTGTCGAAGCTCTCGACCACCGCAACACCGCGCGCACGGCCGGGCTCAAGCTTTGCGTTCTTCCAGTCCGACAATTCCGCAACCGCGCGAAGCACGCCGGCATGACGCGGCTTCTTGCTCATCAGTTCAAGCCGGCCTTCCACCGGATCCTTTCCGGCAGCCTCCAGCAATTCATCGACGAACGCTTCAACCGCGTAGCCGGTATGGGTATGTCCCACCGAACGCCACCACAGCACCGGCACGCCGACATCGACCTGATGCAGATCGCATTTGAAGTTGGCGACATCGTAAGGGATTTCATTCGAGCCTTCGTAGGCCGTGGCATCCATGCCGTCCTTCATCGTCATAGCCTCGAACGGCGATCCCTTCATGATGGACTGCCCGACAATGGTGTCGCTCCATGCCACGATCTTGCCGTCCCGCACCGCGCCGCGCATCCGATGCACGCTGAACGGACGATAGTAACCACCGCGCATGTCGTCCTCACGCGTCCAGACCAGCTTGACGGCCTTGCCGGGACCGATCGCCTTGGCGACTTCGGCGAGCTCAATCGCTATATGCGTCGTCTGTTGCGCGCGGCGGCCGAAACTTCCGCCGGCCAGGATCGTCTGCAACCGCACCTTTTCCATCGGAAGGCCCAGCACCTGGGCGATAGCTGCATGATCCGGCGTCGGGAACTGGCTGCCATAGCGCGCATAGACCGTATCGCCTTCCCATTTCAGGAAAGCATTCAGCGGCTCCATCGGCGCATGCGCAAGATATGGAAACACGAATTCGGCTTCGATAACGCGTCCGCCGGGCTTCGCAAGCTCGGCCTCCATGTCGCCGTCCGACTTGACCACCTTGCCGGGCGTCTTCGACAGCGCGCGGAAGTCGGCCAGGATTTGTTGCGTGCCGCGCTTTTCGGTTTTGCTGTCGTCCCATGTGATCTTCAGCAGATCGAGCGCCGTTTTCGCAGGCCAGAAACCCTTGGCGTAAACCGCGACGCCGCTCGGTACGGTCTTGAAATCGACGACGCCCTGCACCGCCTTCGCAGCCGTCGCGTCAAACGAGACAACCTTAGCACCGAAGCGCGGCGGCCGCGCAATCAGCACCGTCAGCATGTCCGGTTCGTGAATGTCGAGCGTGTAGACCGCGGTCCCGTTTGACTTCTCGAAGCTGTCGAGACGCTTGACCACGCCTTCCTTGCCGATCAGCTTGAACGCCGACGGGTCTTTCAGTTTCGGATTGGCTGGCACCGGCAATGCATTCGCCTTCTCGGCGAACGCGCCGAAGCGGCCTTCCTTGCCGGACGGATGCTTGATGACGCCGTTCTCGACCGTGATTTCAGCCGCAGGCACATTCCATTCGCTGGCCGCCGCAGCCACCAGCATTTCGCGCGCGGCCGCGCCGACCTTGCGCATCTGTTCGTAGGAATTGGCGATCGCTGTGGAACCACCCGTACCCTGCACGCCGAACGCCAAATTCTTGTAAAGAACCGGATTGGATGGCGCGTGATCCGCGCGCATCTGCGCCCAGTCCGCATCGAGTTCCTCGGCCACGAGCGTCGCCATGCCGGTGAACGGACCCTGCCCCATCTCGATGTGCTTGCAGAGCACCGTCACCGTGTTGTCCGGCTTGATGATCAGAAAGGTGTTCGGCGTGATGTTCACCTGCGCCGCGGCCGGCGCGCCTTGCGCGAATGCCTTGCCGCTCCGTGCGAGATACACTCCGAGCACGAGGCCGGCTCCGCCCTTCAGAAGATTCCGCCGCGAGAGCGAGGACGCAGACTTGATGGTGTCTTTGATATGCACGTTCATGGCTCAGCCCTCCAGCGACTTGGCGGCATCGTGGATCGCGGCACGAATGCGGACATAAGCGGCGCAGCGGCAGATATTGCCATTCATCGCGAGATCGATGTCGCGATCATTCGGTTTCGGGTTGAGTTCGAGCAGCGACGTCGCGCTCATGATCTGGCCGGACTGGCAATAACCGCATTGGGGCACATCGAGTGCGACCCATGCCTT
This sequence comes from Afipia sp. GW821-FHT04G03, assembly GCF_059419985.1. NCBI lineage: Bacteria > Pseudomonadati > Pseudomonadota > Alphaproteobacteria > Hyphomicrobiales > Nitrobacteraceae > Afipia > Afipia sp. GW821-FHT04G03. The sequence continues at coordinate 116,218 of NZ_JBWKSV010000005.1, forward strand.
CTGCACGGCCTGAGCCTCGCGGCTCTTGATGCCTTCGATGGTGGTGATCTCGCTTGCGCCGACCGCCGACACCGGCAGCGAACATGATCGCATCGGCTGGCCGTCGACATGCACGGTGCACGCGCCGCATTGCGCGACTCCGCAGCCATACTTGGTGCCCATCAATCCCGCGCCGTCGCGGATAGCCCAGAGAAGAGGTGTTTGCGGGTCGACATCCACACGATGTTCGCCGCCGTTGATCTTGAGTGTAAAGGCCGCCATGGCCGCATTCCTTCTGATGACGTCAGAAGGCGAGTCTACATTCGACTCGTTCTAAGCAGCAATCAAACTAATGTGCAGCGCAGCGCTGAATATTTTTCCGCGTGCAAGGAACGAAGCCTCGCAATCTGCGTTGCGGCTTCCTACATATGTCAGCATCCACGACATAGATGATGACAGTTTTATTTTTCGGTATCACGTCACCGGATAGCGCAGCGGCTTGCCCGAAAAAAAAGCATCCAGATTGGCTAGCACGCAATCCTGCATGGCGACATGCGACTCGACCGTGTGTCCTCCGATGTGCGGCGTCAGCACGACATTCGAAAATTTCGTCAGCGCGTCCGGTGCGTGCGGTTCTTTTTCGTAAACGTCGAGACCCGCGCCGGCGATCACATTGTTCTCAAGCGCAGCCACCAGCGCCTTCTGGTCGATCACCGAGCCGCGTGAAATGTTGACGACCGTCCCTTGCGGACCGAGCTTCTTCAGAATGTCGGCGTTGACGGCATGCTGCGTGTCGGCTCCCGCGCGAACCGCAATCATCAGAATGTCGGACCATTCCGCCAGCGCGGCGAGCGACGCGTGATAGGCATACGGCACGTCGTGCCTGCTGCGGCTGTAATAGCCCACCTCGGTCTCGAACGCCGCGCAGCGCGCCGCGATCTTGCGGCCGATTTCGCCCATCCCGTAGACGCCGATCTTGCGCCCGGTCATGCCCGGACCCGGCCGCATCGACGGCGACGGCTTCGCACCCGACCATCCGCCGCTGCGAACATAGTCGTCCGCAGGCAACAAGCGGCGCGTTGTGGCCAGCATCAGCGTCATGGCCAGATCTGCGACAGAGGCAGCATTCGCGGCCGGGCTGTTGCCGACGGCGATATTCCGCCGTGCGGCTTCCGCCAGATCGACGCCGTCATAGCCGGTGCCGTAGCAGATGATCGCACGCAGCGACGGCAGCGTGTCGAGCACCGACGACGGGATCACCTGCCCGCCCGCCGTGATCATCGCGCGGATCGGTTTCAACTGTTCGGCTGTGAACGTTTCGATCGGCGGCTTGCCCATGCCGTCGAGCAATTCGTAATGCTCGCCGATGCGCACCATCTGGGCTTTTGGAAAACGCGAATAGATCAGGACTTGCTCGGGCATGTTTCGTCTTCCAGCAGAACTTCCAAAGAAAAAGGCGGAACAGGTTTGATCCTGCTCCGCCTTTCAAACATTCATATGCTCGCGTCGATCAGGAGTTGAGGCTGCCCGGCTCGACCTTGACGCCCGGACCCATCGTCGACGAAACGGCGATGCGCTGCACGTAGGTGCCCTTGGAGCCCGCAGGCTTCGCCTTCACGACTGCGTCGGCCAGTGCCCTGATGTTCTCGACGAGCTTCTCTTCCGAGAACGACGCCTTGCCGATGCCGGCCTGCACGATGCCGGCCTTCTCGACGCGGAACTCGACCGAGCCGCCCTTGGCGCCCTTGACCGCGTTGGCGATGTCCATGGTGACGGTGCCGATCTTCGGGTTCGGCATCATGCCACGCGGGCCGAGCACCTTACCGAGACGACCGACCAGCGGCATCATGTCAGGGGTTGCGATACAACGATCGAAGTCGATCGTACCGCCCTGCACCTTTTCAACGAGGTCTTCAGCACCGACAACGTCTGCGCCTGCTGCCTTGGCTTCGTCAGCCTTGGCGCCACGCGCGAACACGCCGACGCGCAACGTGCGGCCGGTGCCGTTCGGGAGAGTGACGACGCCACGGACCATCTGGTCGGCGTGACGCGGATCGACGCCGAGATTGATCGCAATCTCGATGGTCTCGTCGAACTTCGCGCTGACGCGCTCCTTCACCATCTTGATCGCTTCGGTGAGCGGATAGAGATGTTCGCGATCGATGCCCTCGCGAGCCTTCGCGAGCTTCTTGCCAATTGCCATGATCGTTACCCCGCCACCTGGAGACCCATCGAACGGGCAGAGCCCTCAACCATTTTCATGGCTGCTTCGACGGTGTCACAGTTGAGATCCTTCATCTTCTTCTCGGCGATCTCGCGAATTTGCGCAGAGGTCACCTTGCCCGCGGAGTCGCGGCCCGGCAGCTTGGAGCCGGACTGGATCTTCGCCGCCTGCTTGAGAAAGTAAGACATCGGCGGGGTCTTCATTTCAAACGTGAACGACCGGTCCGCATAAATGGTGATGACCACCGGGATCGGGGTGTTCTTTTCTTCCTTCTGCGTCTGCGCGTTGAACGCCTTGCAGAATTCCATGATGTTGAGGCCGCGCTGACCGAGCGCGGGACCGATCGGTGGCGACGGGTTCGCCGCACCGGCCGGCACCTGAAGCTTCAGGTATCCGGTCACTTTCTTAGCCATGCTTTACTCCTTCAAACGATCCGGACCATTCCGGACCTTCTTAGGACCGTGGTGCGGTTCAACAGGCGGCTGGCGACCGGCTGTCTCCTCCCACGGCATTCTCACCGTCCTTGCAATCGCAGGGACGGAAACGATCAGACCTTTTCGACCTGACCGAATTCCAGTTCGACCGGCGTCGCACGTCCGAAGATCGACACCGCGACCTTCACGCGCGAGCGCGCCTCGTCGATTTCCTCGACCACGCCGGAGAACGACGCAAACGGGCCATCGGCCACGCGAACGTTCTCGCCGATCTCGAACGACACCGACGCCTTCGGCCGCTCAACGCCTTCCTGCACCTGATGCAGGATGCGCATGGCCTCGGCTTCCGAAATCGGCATCGGCTTGTTTTCCGCGCCGAGGAAGCCCGTCACCTTGGGCGTGTTCTTGATGAGATGGAACGCCTCGTCGGTGAGGTTCATCTTCACCAGCACATAGCCCGGGAAGAACTTGCGCTCAGCGTCGATCTTGCGGCCGCGGCGCACTTCCGTGACCTTCTCGGTCGGCACCAGCACCTGTTCGAACAGGTCTTCAAGTCCACGCTGCTTGGCCTGCTCGCGAATGGATTCGGAGACCTTCTTTTCGAAGTTCGAATAGGCGTGAACGATGTACCAGCGCATGCTCATTGTTTCGGTTCCGCGCTCAGGCCTGAATGCCAAGAATGAAAGTAACCAGGACGCGAATGATCTGGTCCGCGACGAAAAAGAAGATCGAGGACACCGCGACCATAATGAAGACCATGATCGTGGTGATCACGGTTTCGCGGCGGGTCGGCCAGGTGACCTTGGCGGTCTCCGTGCGCACTTCCTGCAGGAATTTGAACGGGCTGAAAGCCATCGTCGGTGATCCGCATCCATAATGCCGGGAACGTCGTTTCCTGGCGTGATTTCAGGTATTTCAGGAATCCGGACAGCCCTCTCGTGCGCCCAACCTCTTTTGAAGGATGAGCCGCAAAGCGGGCTCGATTGTCCGGGGATTTCAATGCCGCGCCGGATATCCGTCAAAACGGGCCAGCAGCAGGTGCCGTTATCTACTGCGGGACGGGCGTCAGGTCAAGGTACGGGAAAAGACCCAAAGGCCGGAAAAGGCCCTGCCTGTCAGGCCAAATCCGGCAACACCGGAACCCGCGAACCTCCGATTTTCGCCCTCGCCGGACACTTCGGATGGACGGGTAGCCCGGGCCGGCCAAGAACCGGTCAAGACCTCGTTTTCGTTCACCTGCTCATGTTCTTTATTCCGTGGTCGATCGAAAAGAAGCGGCATTCGATCACGCGGATTCGTTCGAGCGGACTTTGGCCGTTCTGGTAAATCATGGCCCAACGATCCGGGAGGAATCATATGCGAAAATCCATGATTGCACTGGCCGTGCTTGCGACAGCGACGCTGTTCGGCGCGCGCGCCGAAGCGGTGGAGTATCCTTACTGCGTGACGGCGACCGAAGGCTGGGGCGCTTACATCGAGCGTTGCGATTTCTCGACGATGGAACAATGCCAGATGACGGCGCGGGGTTCGAATGGAACCTGCTCGACCAACTGGCGGCTTCAGTTCACGCGGCCCGATCAGCAATCGCAGCCGGCCAGACGCCGCGGCTACTGATCCGGACCCACAGGGTCGCGCGCGAACACCGCTTTGCAGCTGTCAAAAATGGTTGGGAGAAGAAGACGTTCTGCCAGTAAGTGAATTTTTTACTGGCAGGAGCGGCAGGGCTCGAACCTGCGACCCTCGGTTTTGGAGACCGATGCTCTACCAACTGAGCTACGCTCCTACAGGCCGCCTCTATAGCGAACCATTTTCGCTCCGTCACGCCCTGTCTTGGCGATTTTAGGGGCGATTTCCCTCAGAAATTTCCTCTCAAGGAACCCCGTCTCCAGCGATTGCCGCCATCCGGCGCGCCGCGTAGGCTGCGACAAAGCTCAAACGGGTGGGGAAAGAATCGGTTTGCCGCTTCGCAATGCAATAGGCAGCATGTCGCTTACCCACCGACTGCTGGCGCTTACCCTCGTTGTGTCCCTGCCCGGCCTCGCGGCAGTCAGCTATGGCGCTTTCGACCTCCGGAATGCGCGCTACGCCGAAGTACGCGCCGATGCATTGCGTAACGCGCAGGTCGTCGTGTCCGAGATCGAGCAGATTTTCGGCGGCATCCAGAGCGCGATGCACGCCGTCGCAGAGGCGGACGAGGTCAGCCGGCTCAATAGCACCGCCTGCACCGACTATATCGTCCGGGTCCGCCCCAACGTCGAGCCGCTGACATCCATTCTGATCGTTGGACTGGACGGCAACATCCGCTGCTTCAGCGAACCGAGTCTGGCATCGCCAAATCTCGCGAACCGCGATTACTTCCGTCAGGCCATCGATCAGAAAAAGTTCGCGATCGGAACATTTATCGCCAGCAAGGTGTCGGACCGGAACGTCATTCCGATGGCGATGCCGATCATCCGCGACGGCAAGGTCGAAGGCGCCGTAGCCGCCGGTCTCGATCTTGAGTGGCTCGGCCGGCGGTTGAAGCAGCGCGGCGTGCCGCAAGGCGGAACGATCGTGATTGCAGACCGCAACGGCATTGTGGTCTCCCGCGAACCGTTCGGCGAAAAATATATCGGCGCAAAGCTCAGCGACAGCCTCGGCCGGATCGACAACTCCGTGGCGGGCGCTGAAGACATTGTCGGTCTCGACGGCATCTCTCGCATTGTCGGCTATGTGCCGGCTGCCCTCACACCATTCGGCCTGTATGTCAGCAGCGGCATCTCGCGCGAGGAAGCCTTCGGGCCGATCGACCGCGCCGTGCGTAACAGCTTCGCGCTGTTCGCGCTGGGAACCGCGGTCGCATTCCTGCTGGCATGGCTCGTCGGCGAAGGCATCATCCGCAGGCCGCTGATGCGCATGGTGGCGACCGCGGAAGCGTGGCGGCGCGGCCATGACGCGGCGCGAACCGGCATCGTCGGCCGCAGCGACGAGATCGGAATTCTCGGACAGACCTTCGACCGGCTGATGGACGAGAACGCGATGCGCGAGGAACAACGCGCCACCGCGGAGGAACGCCGCGAGATTCTGGTTCACGAACTCGCGCATCGCGTCAAGAATACACTCGCCACCGTGCAGTCCATTGCATCCTTGAGCTTTCGTCACAGTCAGGGACCGGAAGCACTGCGCCAATTCCATGATCGCCTACAGGCGCTGGTGCGCGGCCACGATCTGCTGACCCGGAAGAACTGGCAGCACGCCGATCTGTCCGAGGTGGCCGAAGCCGCGATGGCTCCGTTGCAGGAGGAACGGGGGCATCGTGTCGTGATTTCGGGGCCGCCGGTGGACTTGCCCCCGACAACGGCCGTGCCGATGGCGATGATCATGCACGAACTCTGCACCAACGCGCTCAAGTACGGCGCTCTGTCGAACGAGACCGGCCGCGTTACCATCGGCTGGATGACGCGCGACGAGCCACAGGGCACGGCCATCAGTCTGATATGGAGCGAGAGCGGCGGGCCGGTCGTCCACCCGCCTGAGGAAGAAGGCTTCGGCACGCGGCTGATCGCCAATCTCAGCCGGCAGTTGGGCGGCGACAGCAGTTTCCGTTATCCGCCGTCGGGCGTTGTCTGCCATATCAGCCTGGTGGCGCCAAAAAACGAGCCGCGGGATTGAACCCGGGCCAGGTCAGGCGCGCCTAAAACGTATGGTTTGAGCAAGAAAACCCGGCCAACGACTGAAGACATGTTGAGAAGTCGCGGTTTTTCTGGTAAATATAGCCAATTGCTGGACTTATTTGTTTTTTGGCTACTCGGGGTGATTGGCCTTGCGCTTCATCCATTCAGTCCTGTTAGGGACAATCGCTTTGGTGTTCAGTTCGACTGTCGGGCTGGCGGAAAAGCGCGTTGCATTGGTCATCGGCAATTCGGACTATCAGAACGTCGCGCGGCTCGCGAACCCCGCCAACGATGCCGCGGCCATGGCAGCGACGTTCAAGAATGCCAAATTCGATGTCGTTGAATCCCGCAACGATCTGTCCGCGATCGCCATGCGTCGCGCGCTGCGGGATTTTGCCGACAAGGCGCGCGATGCCGACATCGCGGTGGTCTATTACGCGGGTCACGGCATCGAGGTCGATGGCAATAATTACCTGATCCCCATCGATGCCCAGCTGGATCGCGACACCGACGTCTATGACGAGACATTCGCGCTCGACCGCATTCTGGTCGCCGTCGAGCCGGCCAAGCAGTTGCGCCTCGTCATCCTCGATGCCTGCCGCGACAATCCGTTTTCAAAAACGATGAAACGCACTGTCGGCGCGCGCGCCATCGGACGCGGGCTCGCCAAGGTCGAGCCTTCAAGCCCGAACACCATGATCGCCTTCGCCGCGAAGGCCGGCTTCACCGCCTCCGACGGCGAGAGCAAGAACAGCCCGTTCGCCATCGCGCTGGTGAAACATCTCGCGACCCCCGGCCTCGATCTGCGCAAGGCGTTCGGATACGTCCGCGACGATGTTCTGAAAGTCACCAACAACAAGCAGGAACCTTTCGTCTACGGATCGCTCGGCGGCAACGATGTCGCGCTGGTGCCGGCCGTGGCAGCACCTGCGACGGCCACGGCGCCTGCCGCCAGCACCGATTCGAATTCCGCGATCCGGCGCGATTACGAACTCGCCGAACGGGTCGGCACGCGCGAGGCATGGGACTTCTTCATCGCCACCTATCCCGACGGTTTCTACGCCAAGCTGGCGCAGGCCCAGCGCAACAAGCTGACCGCCGAGGAAGCCCGTCTCAAGGCCACTGAAAAAGCCAGAGTGGCGCAGGACGAACAGACGCGTCTCGCCATCGAGGGTGCCAAGGCCGCCGAGCAGGCCAAGGCTGCGGCGCAAGCCAGGGCCGCCGAGGAGGCGCGCGTTGCCGCAGAGAAAAAGAAGGCTCTCGAAGACACGAAGGTCGTTGAAGCGGAGAAGGTGAAAGCCGCGGCGCAGGCCAAGGCCGCCGAGGACGCCCGCATCGCCGCTGAGAAAGCCAAGGTTGCTGAAGCCAAGGTTGCTGAAGCAAAGGCAGCCGAGCAAAAAACAAAAGACGCCACGAAAAAAGACGACAGGACGGTCGGCCCGCTCGCGGCTTTGACGCCGCCGGATCAGGCAACCCAAACAGCGCCTAAAACGGAACCGGCGACGGCCGTCGCGGTGGCCGACGTCCCTCGCCTGCTGCAAACCGAGCTGCGCCGCGTCGGCTGCAACACCGGCGCCGTCGACGGCAACTGGAATGCGGCTGCGCAGAAATCAATGGCGCTGTTCAACCAGAGCGCCGGCACCAAGCTCGACGTCAAGGTGGCGAGCCTCGACGCGCTGGATGTCGTGAAAAGCAAAACGGCGCGCATCTGCCCGCTGATCTGCGACCACGGCTTCAAGGCCGACGGCGAGCGCTGCGTCAAGATCACCTGCAAGGCGGGCTTCGAGGTCGGCGACGACAATACCTGCGAGCGCATAGAGGTGAAGAAGCCGGTCGCCAAGCGCGATTCCGGAAAAGGAACGGCTGACAGACCCGCAGAACAGCCGAAGTCATCGGGCGGAGGTCAATACATCTGCGGCCAAGGCGGATGCCGGACAGTCGCAAAGGGCTGCCGGATCGAGCGAAGGCCCGGCTATCAAGGGATGATGTACAACGCCGAAGTCTGCGGCTAGGAGCAGCCCTCCCGCTCTCGATGTTGCCCTATCGCCACTGGCCAATTGCGATGTTCTGGACCAATCTCGGCATACCGCTGGGTAAGTAAGGCTTGCGCCTGCCGGCGAACACCAAGAAACGCCGGAGACCCCATGAACGTCCACGCATCGCCGACCGCCGCCAAAGCCACGCCCGCCCTTCCTTCCGCAAAGCCGGACAGCATCGGGCTTTCCCCGCTTCGCCTGCAGCGGATGCGCGACGCTTATCAGCGCGAGATCGACAAGGGCACGACGCCCGGCGTGGTGTCGATGGTCGCACGGCGCGGACAGATCGGCTGGTTCGAGGCACAGGGCAAGCAAAATCCCGCTGACAGCGCGCCGATGGCGACGAACAGTATCTTCCGCATCTTCTCGATGACCAAGCCGCTGGTGTCACTCGGCATCATGATGCTGGTCGAGGACGGCTATCTGCTGCTGAACGATCCGCTCGCGAAGTACATTCCGGAGTTCGCCAGTCAGAAGGTCGGTATCGAACGCAACGGCCAGCTCGAGTTTGCGCTGCCGCTCCGCCCGATCACGATTCAGGATCTGTTGCGCCACACTTCGGGCATCTCCTACGAGATCACCGGAGCCGGCATGGTGCAGCGGATGTATGCGAAGGCGAAGACCTTCCGCCGCGACATCACCAGCGAAGAGCACGCCAAGCTGATCGCCAGCATGCCGTTGATGTGCCAGCCGGGCGCGGAATGGAACTACAGCCGCTCGACCGATATTCTGGGCCGCGTCATCGAGGTGGTCTCCGGCAAGACACTCAGCGCCTTCCTCGGCGAGCGCATTCTTAGCCCGCTCCAGATGAACGAGACCGGTTTCCACACCGCGGAAAGCAACAAGCCGCGCATCGCAGAGCCTTTCCCCACCGATCCCTGGACCGGCGACAAGGTGGCACTGTTCGATCCGCTGGAAATTCCGAAGATGGAATCCGGCGGCGGCGGACTGGTGTCGACCGCGATGGACTACGCCCGCTTCTGCCAGATGCTGCTGAACGGCGGCGCGCTCGACGGCAATCGCATCATCGGACGCACGACACTCGCGTTGATGGCGTCCAACCATCTCGCTTCAGGCGTCAAGGTGGAGTCCCACCTGCTTCCGCCCGGTCACGGATTCGGCCTCGGCTTCGCCGTCCGCACCGATGCAGGTTTGGCCCCTTATGCGGGCTCGGTCGGGCAATTTTTCTGGAGCGGGGTGGCGGGCACGTTCTTCTGGATCGATCCGAAGGAAGACCTGTTCGCGATCTTCTTGTCGCAGGGACCAGGCCAGCGCGAATACTTCCGCACGCTGGTGCGCAGCCTCGTCTATGCGGCGGTGGAGTGAACTTCTTGCCCCGGACGCGGCGCAACGTGAAACGTTGCGACGCTGATCCGGGGCCGTTGCAAGAGCAATCTTTCGTACGGTCCCGGCTCTGCGGAGCAGCGCAAGCGCGCTGCACCGCGTCCGGGACAAGTGACCGCCAATGATTCAACTAATCGTTGCGCCGCCGTCGATCACCATCGACTGGCCGGTCATGAAGTTGCCCGCGGCCGAACCCAGGAACACCGCCGCGCCTGCGATTTCATCGGGAATGCCGATGCGCAGCAGCGGCGAGCGCGCGGTGGACGCCTTGAGATTGTCGGGATTGTCCCACAGTGCCTTGGCGAAATCGGTCTTGATCAGGCCCGGCGCGATGCAATTCACGCGCACATTGTGCGGGCCGTACTCGCAGGCGAGATTGCGCGCGAGCTGCATGTCGGCCGCCTTCGAGATCGCGTAAGCGCCGAGAATGGTCGAGCCCTTCAGGCCGCCGATCGACGACACGATGATGATCGAGCCGTCCTTGCGTTCGATCATCTGCGGTACAACCATGCTGATGATCCAGTTGTTGGCGACGATGTTGTTGCTGAGAATCTTGTTGAACTGATCGTCCGAGATACCGGCAAGCGGTCCGTAATACGGATTCGACGCCGCGTTGCAGACCAGCACGTCGATCTTGCCGTAGGCCCTGGTGCTCTCATCGACAAGGTTCTGGAGATTCTCCTTGCTTGAAATATTCGCGGCAACGGCGATCGCCTTGCCCTTTCCGTACTTGTCGTTGATCTCTTTCGCGACCTGATCGCATTGGTCCTGCTTGCGCGACGAAATCACGACCTTCGCGCCGTGCTCCACCATGCGCTCCGCAATGGCGCGGCCGATGCCTTTGGTCGATCCGGTGATGACTGCCGATTTTCCGGTCATGTCGAACAAGGTCATGCGTTTCTCTCCCCTGTGATGTTCCGGCGTGGCGCCGTTATTGATTATCCGAGCTTGTTGGTGACTTCCGGCCCGGCCGGCTGATGCATGGCGTCGTGGGCATGGCTTGCGATCCACGGCTGCTGGTTGATCATCGGCACGCGCCAGCCGCTGTGCCCCTCACTCGACAGATAATCCAGCCGCGTCACAGAACAATTATCGATGGTGAAGGCAAAGCCTGCGCCTGCTTCAAGCCCGAGCGCGTGCGCGATGGCCGCCTTGATCGGGCCGCCATGCGACACGCAGATGACGTCCCTGCCCGCGTGAGCGGCGTTGATGCGCGCGATACCGGCCACCGTCCGGTCTGACAGATCGTTGAAGCTCTCACCGCCCGGCGCGCGTTCGTCGGCGGGCGCGAACCAGTAACTTGCTATCGACGCCGGACGCGCCGCGAAGAACGCCGCACGGTTCATGCCCTGCCATTCGCCGAGATCCTGCTCGGCGAAGGCCTTGTCCTGATGCATTTGATCGGGCTTTGCCAACCCCGCCGCCCAGATCGCAGCGGCGGTTTGATGCGTGCGCTTCAGGTTGCTGGAAAACCAGACGGCATTCCGCGGCAGGAATTTCGCAACGCCCGCGAACACGACCTTGTCGCTGCAATCGCAGCCAATGTCGGACTGGCCATAGATATTGCCACCGTCCTCGCGCACCGGCGCGTGACGCACCCACCACCAGCGCGTCGACGTGACGCCCGCAGGAACGGCGTGCTGCGCGACGAATGGTTTGGCGGGAGACTGCGACATCAGATCGGCTTGCCGGCGTAAGGCATCGACGCGGTGAGCCCGCCGTCGACCGGAAACGCCTGACCGTTGACATAGGATGCCTCGTCGCTGGCGAGGAACAGCCCCATCGCCGCGAGTTCATGCGGCCGGCCCGGACGCTTGAGCGGATTGAGCTGACCGATCTTGCCTTCGGTGCCGCGCTCCTTGGCGTTGTCGAAAATCGGTTTGGTCATACCGGTCTCGATCAGTCCGGGGCAAACCGCGTTGATGCGGACGTTGGTGCCCGAGAGAGAATACGCCGTGGTCTGCACAAGGCTGATGACACCCGCCTTGCTCGCGGCATAGGGATGACCGCTGGCGTTCGCCTTCAGGCCCGCTACCGATGCCGTGCAGACAATCGCGCCGTGCCCCTGCTTCACCATGTGCGGAATCGAATGCTTCACCGCGAGGAACGGCCCGATCAGGTTGACACGCAGGACTTCCTGCCAATGCTCCGGCGTCTGCTCCGCAAGCGGGATCAGCCCGCCGCCGATTCCGGCGTTGGCCCAGATCGCATCGAGCTTGCCGTAAGTTGAGATCGCCTTCGCGATGTAGGCCTTCACATCGGCCTCGGATCCCGCGTCCGCGATGACAGCCTCGGCGGTGCCGCCGGCCTTGCGCACCTGCTCGACGGTTTCCTTCACGCCCTCGGTCTTGTCCACCGCGATCAGCTTCGCGCCTTCCTTCGTGAACATCAGCGATGCCGCGCGGCCGATGCCGCTGCCTGCGCCGGTGATGATGACGGACTTGCCCTCGAGGCGACCCATGACGTTCTCCGGAGTTTCAGGAATTGAAAATGCGCGCGATGCCGCGCCACACTGTATCTGTCTTGATTGCGTTAGCTGGCGCCCGCCTTCTGCGCGTAAGCCCATGACGCCTGCGCCAGCGGGATGCGCCGCGACGCGGACTCAGCCGCCTTGGCGTTGGCTGCGGTGCCGTCCTGGATACGCTTGGCAATTCCTTGCACGATGCCGGCGAGCCGGAACAGGTTGTAGGAGAAATACCAGTTGAGGTCGGCGATCGGCGGCACGCCCGCCGCCTTGCAATAAATCGCCTCGGCCTCTTCCATGTTCGGAATGTTGAGCGCCTTGAAATCCGCGCCTTCCAGTCCCGGCATGGTCCACTGCATCAGCAGGTAGGCGAAATCCGCCATGGGATCGCCGAGCGTCGACAACTCCCAGTCGAGCACGGCCTTCACCTTCGGCTTGTCCGAATGAAAGATCATGTTGTCGAGACGATAATCGCCGTGCACCACCGAGACGCGCTTCTGCTCCGGCACCGTCTTCGGCAGCCATTCCATCAGCTTGTCCATCTCCGGAATCGGATCGGTTTCCGAGGCGCGGTACTGCTTGCTCCAGCGGTCGACCTGACGCGCGAAATAATTGCCCGGCTTGCCGAAGTCGCCGAGGCCGATCTTGTCCGGCTCATAGCTGTGCAGCTTCGCCAGTGTTTCGATCTTCGACGTGAACACCGCCCGCCGTTCGGCAGGCGCAAGATCCGGCAACGTCGGATTCCAGAACACGCGCCCCTCTTCCATCGACATGATGTAGAAGGCCGCGCCGATCACGGCATCGTCCATGCACAGAGCATAGGCGCGCGCGACCTCGAAGCCCTGCGCATGCAGGGCCGCGATCACCTTGAACTCACGATCCACGGCGTGAGCCGACGGCAGAAGTTTGCCGAACGGCTTACGCCGCATCACGTAAGAGGTCTTCGGTGTGTCGAGGCGGTAGGTCGGATTCGACTGCCCGCCCTTGAACTGCGTGATCGTGAGCGGCCCTGCATAACCCTCGACATGCGAGGCCATCCAGTCGGCCAGATTCGCTTCATTCACACGATGGCGCTCCTCCACCGGCATTGTGCCGGAGAAATCAGCGTCGTTCCTCACACCGAGACCCATACCGTCTCCCAATCTTTTTATTTCAGTTATTGATTGGAATACTTCCGAAGCTCAAGCCGCGCAATGGCCCGGTTGTGAACCTCGTCGGGTCCGTCCGCCAGACGCAGCGTGCGGATGCCAGCGTAGGACTTCGCGAGACCAGCTTCGTCGGATACGCCCGCAGCGCCGAATGCCTGGATTGCATCGTCGATGATCTTGAGCGCGATGTTCGGCGCCGCGACCTTGATCATCGCAATCTCGAGTTGCGCGGCCTTGTTGCCGACCTTGTCCATCATGTCCGCCGCCTTGAGGCAGAGCAGACGGGTCATATCGATATTGGTGCGCGCTTCGCCGATGCGCTGTTCCCACACCGACTGCTCGATGATCTTCTTGCCGAACGCCGTGCGCGAGGACAGACGCTTGACCATTTTTTCGAGCGCAGCTTCGGCTGCGCCGATCGTGCGCATGCAATGATGGATGCGGCCCGGACCGAGGCGGCCCTGAGCGATTTCGAAGCCGCGGCCTTCGCCAAGCAGGATATTGCTGGCTGGCACGCGCACATTCTCGAGCAATATCTGCGCATGGCCGTGGGGCGCGTCGTCGAAGCCGAACACCGGCAGCATCTTCTCGATCGTGATGCCGGGCGTGTCGAGCGGAACGAGGATCTGCGACTGCTGCTGGTGCTTCGCAGCGCCCGGATCGGTCTTGCCCATCAGGATCGTGATCTTGCAGCGCGGGTCACCTGCGCCGGATGACCACCACTTGCGGCCGTTGATGACGTAGTGATCGCCGTCGCGCTTGATGCTGGTTTCGATGTTGGTCGCGTCGGATGACGCCACCGCCGGCTCGGTCATCAGGAACGCAGAGCGGATTTCGCCGTTCATCAGCGGCTTCAGCCACTGGCGCTTCTGCTCCTTGGAGCCATACCGCATGAACACTTCCATGTTGCCGGTATCTGGCGCCGAGCAGTTGAACACTTCGGAGGCCCAGTAGAAGTGACCCATCTGCTCCGCGAGCGGCGCATACTCAAGGTTGGTCAGGCCTGCGCCGCGGAATTCATCGTCTTCATGCTCGTTTGGCGGCATGAACATGTTCCAGAGGCCTTCGGCCTTCGCCTTCTTCTTCAGGTCTTCGAGGACCGGAATCACTTTCCAGCGGTCACCCTTGGCGTCCTGCTCCTTGTAGATCGGAGCCGCGGGGCGAACGTGCTTGTCCATGAACGCGATAACGCGGTTGCGCCATTCGTTCTGGCGATCAGACATCGTGAAGTCCATGGGAGGTCCTCTCTTGTTGTTAATTGGAAGTCGTCTTGCAACACTCGCAACCGGCTGTCCACCCGACATGAACGTCAGCACTATTGACGTTGTCTCATTTCGGTTGTGCCGCCTTGCCGCGCCGCAATCTTGCTGATAGGTTGATTTCATACATTTGTTTGAATGGCAAGCGACAATCAAACGAATGTTTTATTTCATTCCGCAGTGTGGAATGCGCGCTGGCACCTCTCACTTTTGCATGGCTTCGATGTCGAGCGATCAGACGAAAACCGCAATTCTCACCGCCGCCGAGATGCTTTGGGCGGACCGCAGCTTTGGCGAAGTCACCATGCGCGACATCGTCGCCGCGGCCGGCGTCAATCTCGCGGCGGTGAACTATCATTTCGGGTCCAAGGACGAACTGCTCGCGGACCTGTTCGTCAGCCGCACCACGGTGCTGAACCGGGAGCGCTTCGCCGAATTAAAGGCTGCCGAGCTGGACGGCGGTGGCCGCCCCAGCGTCGAGGCGATCCTGCGCGCACTGGTCGGCCCGCCGCTGCGCTGGTGCCTCAGTCCCGATTTGCAGCGTTCTGCAGCCGCGCGGTTCATGACCCGGGCGTCGGTCGAGACGGTGCCGCCAATCAAGAAGATCGTCGATCGCGAGTTCCGGCATCTCCAGCGATTTGCAACCGCGCTTCGCGTGGCCCTGCCCCATCGCGACGAGGCCGACATCTACTGGGGGCTGCACTTCGCGCTGGCGATGATCCGGCAGACCATCACCGACAGCGAGCGGCTGAAAAAACTGTCGGGCGGGCTGTGCGATCTCAACGATACCGACGACATCATCCGGCGGATCGTCTCCGTTGCGCGGGACGCCCTGGTGGGTGGCTCCAACGCCGCCGCGCCGATCGCGGTCCGTGCGTCGGGACTTCGCAAGTCCTGACGTCATTCCGCGCTGGCTCGTCTCGCGCCGGCGCGTCGCGCGTTCATGATCTCAAGGCACTTGATAGTCTCAAGACAAAAAGAAAGTGCGGCGGAAAACCGCCGCACTTTGCAATTCCTGGCACCTCGCGTTGCGCAAACGCCCGCGATTGAACTGCCGATCAATATGGGCAGATCGTCCGGCCCCAGCGCGGGCTCCAGTAGCAGCCGCGCACCGCAGGAGCGACGAAGCCAAAGCCGTAACCTCGGCCGCGGCCATACCCGCGTCCGCGACCGCGGCCCCAACCGCCACCTCGCCCACGTCCGCCGCCACGGCCTCTGCCGCGCGCTTCTGCCGTCGTCGACGTCGCCGCCGAAACCAGCAATGTCGAGCCGATCATACTGACCGAATAGACGAGCACCAAAGCCAGCGCCGCAAGACTGCGCTTGAAAAAGTTCGAACGTGTCGTGTTCTGGGCCATATGAGGAACCTCCAATTTCCGAGAAGCGCCTTAGACACTTCTTCGCATTTGTCGCTTCAGGCCTGCGTCCCGTTCAGGCAAGTTCTCAAATTCGATGATCCAAATAGCGGAGCATCGCACGATTCATCCGGAGCAAGACTAGGGGCAAGTCCCCTCGCCGGTCAAGCAACGGCACGATCCGACACAACAATGTCTTGCGCTTTAAGTTCCCGAAAACGCCAAACATTGTCTTCATCCGGCCGCGCACTATGCTGATCGAATGCCGCGCACTATGCTGATCGAATAATGAATACCGGATGAACCATGGATACCTTCGCAATTGCGAGATGTTCATGAACCCTTCAGGCAATTGCCATCACTAATTTGTAGCCAGGTCGCTCCCGAAAGTTGGTCCATGCCTAAAAAACATACCTATGTTCTCGGCCTCAATACTTACGACCATGATGTCAGTGCTTGTCTTTTACGGGACGGCGAGATTGCCTTTGCGATCGCCAAGGAACGCATCACCCGCGATAAGCACGCCAGCGGCTTCTACAAGGACGTCATCGACTACTGCCTCAACGCCGAAGGCATTTCGCTGGACGACATCGATCTGGTTGTCCGCAATTGTTACATCCTGCCCGTTCCCGAAATGGAGGAGCGGCTGATCTATCAGGATCTGCCGGGCTTCCTGCCGGAATATGAACGCGCCGACGCCAAGAAGCACCCCTGGTTCCGCTCAAACTCCGACAAGGTGGTGTCGATCTCGCATCACCTCGCCCACGCCTACAGCGCCTTCGCGGTCTCCCCTTACGACGACGGCGTCATCATGATCGTCGACGGCGTCGGCAGCTATCGCTCCGACGTCAACGAACCGTTTCCCGAGACCGACACGGCCACGCCGCTGGCCCGCGAGTCCGAGAGCTATTACAAATTCAACGGCACGAAGCTCGAGTGTCTCAAGAAAGTCTGGATGGAGCCGGACCGCGGCTTTCTCAGCGACGAATTCTACAACATGCCCGGTCTGGGCGCGCTCTACAGCCGCGCATCGACCTACATCTTCGGCGACTGGAACAAGTGCGGCGAGTTGATGGGGCTCGCCCCCTACGGACGCCGCGAAAACGTCAAGCCGCTGATGCAGCTCAAGGACGGGAAGCTCGACGTTCCGCGTTGGAGCGCCGACCTCAACAAGCCGTTCGTGATGGACAGCGACCAGAAATGGGAAAGCAGCCCGTCGATGAAGCACTGGGAGGATCTGGCCTGGCGCGTTCAGGACGATACCGAGAAGGTGCTGCTCGGCCGCGCCGCATGGCTGCGTGAAACCACCGGCGCGACAAATCTCTGTATTGCCGGCGGCGTCGCACTGAACTGCGTGGCCAACGGACGCATCGCGCGCGAGTCGGGATTCCCGAATGTCTGGATTCAACCGGCCGCCGGCGACGACGGCATCGCCATCGGCTGCGCCTATTACGGCTGGCACGAGATCTTGAAAAAGCCCCGCACCTTCGTGATGAAACATTCCTACGTCGGCAGGCCCTACACCGATGCGGAAGTGAGCGCCGCAACCAGCAAGTTTCTCGTCCGCATCCAGACCACGCAGACGCAAAGTGACAACATCGCGAAGGACACGGCCAAACTGCTCGCCGATCAAAAGGTGATCGGCTGGTTTCAGGACAGATCCGAGTTCGGACCGCGTGCGCTGGGCAATCGCAGCCTGATCGCCGATCCGCGCAAACCCGAGATGAAGGACATCCTCAACAGCCGCGTCAAACATCGTCAGCCGTTCCGGCCGTTCGCGCCGATCGTGCTTTACGAGCGCGCGAAGGAAATTTTCGAAGGCGAGGAAGACTCGCCCTTCATGCTGATCGCCAAGAACGTCAGGCCGGAATGGCGCGACAGGATTCCCGCCATCGTCCACGTCGACGGCACGGCGCGGGTTCAGACAGTCCGCGAAGAAACCAATCCGACGTTGTACCGGCTGCTCAAGGAATTCGATGCTCTCACCGGCGTGCCCGTGCTGATCAACACGTCGTTCAATGTGAAAGGCGAACCCATCATCGAGACGCCGCGCGATGCCGTGATCTGCTTCCTGACCACCGGCATCGATCATCTCGTCATGCACAACACGCTGGTCTCGAAGACCGCGCTGCATAAGGTCGTGGGGCCGCTCGTGAACACCTACACCGATGTCGCCACCATGGTGGTGTCCAACATGAAAGCGTGATGCCGACGCCGTCGCGCGCTGCGGCCAAAGCCGCGCGCAGCCCTGCATTTTGTGCTCTGCGATAACGGCGTCTGCCCGGGACGGATCGATTGCGTCCTCCGCATTAGTGCCTAATATGAAGGCAGGACCGGCGCCAGAAGGCTGGGTGCTCATGACAATCGAAAAGTGCATCGACGAATACGACGCCTCGGAGGTCGTTTTCGAGGAGGGATCGGCTGGCCGCGAATTGTTCGTGGTGCTGAGCGGCAAAGTCGACATCGTCAGGAATGCGGGAGCGGACAGGACGCTGCTTGTCACCCTCGGCAAGGGCGAGTTCTTCGGCGAGATGGCCGTCATCGACGGCTCGGTGCGTTCGGCGACGGCGATCGCGGCAGAGGCTGGCACGCGGGTGATGCGCATCAATCACGCCCGCTTCGTGTATCTCGTCAGTCAGCAGCCGGCTTTCGCGCTGATGATCATGGACGCGCTCAGCAAACGGTTGCGCGCGTCGAACGCGGTCAACTTCAGGACCGCAGCGCCATGAGCGAGCGCAAGCCATCTCCTTTTCCGATCCTTCTCAACAACGATGTCTGCTCGCTGATACAAGCCGCCGAGGATGTCTATCAGATCCGGTTCAAGAACCGCGCCGCCAACGCCTATCTGGTCCGAGGCAGCAAGCGGACGATCCTGATCGATGTCGGCCTGTCCTCGAATTTTCCGCAGTTGCAAGAATGCCTGCGGCATGCCGGCGTCGAACCTCCCGACATCGACATGGTCGTGCTCAGCCATGAGCATCTCGACCATATCGGCGCGGCGTTCCATTTCGGCGGCAGAACGATCATCGCGGCCCACCGTCTGGCCGCGAACAAAATCATGCTGCGCGATGACTTCTCGATGCTGCGCAAGATGTTCAACGAGCCTGACGTTCCGATCGACATCGACATCTGGCTTGAAGAAGGCAACCTGATCGATCTCGGCAACTTCAAGCTGAACGTGATGTACACGCCCGGTCATACCTCGGCGTGCATCAGTCTGTTCGAGCAGGACAAGGGATTGCTGTTCGCCGCTGACACGCTGATGCCCGGAGGTGTGATGGGCGGCGTGTTCGGGTCTGGAAGCATCAGCGACTACATTCAATCGCTGGAGCGGCTGCGCGGACTGAACTCAAAAATCCTTCTGTCCGGGCATGGCCGGCTGTCGGATACGCCTCAAGACGACGTGAAAATCGCAATCCAGCGCTCGCATGCGCTGCTGTCGGACACGGCGCAACTGTTCGATGCGCTGGATGCGCGGTCGAATTTCGAGCCGATCATGCAGTCGGTGCGCGATCTCAACAAGCTCGACGATTCGTGAGGCGTGCTGCGTGTTTTGGAGCGGGTGAAGGGAATCGAACCCTCGTATTCAGCTTGGAAGGCTGCTGCTCTACCATTGAGCTACACCCGCGGCGCGGCGAGCACTAGCATGGCCGCTCCGAGGTCTCAACAATTACGATTTGCGCCAGAAGGCGGCCGGAACCATATGCCGGACTGGCGGTTTTTGCTGTAACCCCCTCGAACTGGGAGAATCTGTGATGCGCAATGCAATTTTGGCCGCACTGGCCCTCTCAGGCGTCGCGCTCCTCGGCGTCGGATCTGCCGAAGCGAGGACCTATCGCTACTGCATGGTCGAAGGCGGCTGGCGGTCGTCCGGTCCCGGCACCTGCTATTACGATACCTATGCGCAGTGCATGGCGAGCGCATCGGGCATACGGGCCTACTGCCAAGTCAATCCCTTCTACGCCTTCGCCGAAAGGCCGCAGCGGCGAGGCCGCCGGGTTTATCGCGAGTACTGAGCAGCGTTCGGGATTCGAGGGCGTGGTCGTTAGCGGTCGCGCTCCCCACGCTCCCGGTACGATCCAAGGCGTGACAGAAACGCCAGCACAAGGCCGATTCCGAACAGCGAAAATCCCATCGTGAATATCTTGGACAGTCCCGTCGTCGGCCCGAGCGTGGCATCGCCCACGGTGGTGAGAGCCACCACGCTGAAGTAAGCCGAATCCAGCCACGACCAGCCTTCGACGGCGTGATAGAAAATCGAACCGGTCAGCAGCGACATCAGCAGCAGAAAAACGATCGCCTGAAACTCGGGATCGCGCAGTCCGTACCAGAAGCCCAGAGACAGACGGACAAGCCCCAGACCCAGCGATCTCATCGATTCGACCTCGTGCGGGAATTCCCCCGAATCGAAGTCTACACATTTGCGGCCGGGCATCGTCCACTGCCCCAAACAAAAATCGCCCGGAAGTGGCTTCCGGGCGATTTAATATGGTGGGGGAAGAAGGACTCGAACCTTCGAAGCCATACGGCGGCTGATTTACAGTCAGCTCCCTTTGCCACTCGGGACACTCCCCCGCTTGACGCCATCGACACCCTCATCCACCCGAACGGGGGTGGCTGAATGGCCATGGATGACGGTAAAAAGCGTGCCCGTGAACGGGCGCCCGGTCGGCGCGTTTATGGGCGAAGCGGCGGGGTAAAGTCAACCAAGGCAGTGATAATTGTGACATTTCCATCCGCGCTGCCCGAAGCCTGAAATTGCCATTATTTCAGCGCCGTGGGACAAGGCCCCATGAGCGATCGAGATCGAAAATCACGCTTCAAGGGTCCGAAAACAGGCGGACGCGGCGGCGACCGTGACCGCGAACGTCAGGGAAGCCATCAGGGCGGGCAAGGGAAACCGCAGGGCGGGCGTCCCTCCTGGCGCGACCGCGATGCCAAAGGAGCCTCGAAGGGGCACGGAAAGGGCGACGGCCCGGTCGTCCTTTATGGCTGGCACACCGTCGTCATGGCGCTGGCCAATCCCGAGCGCCGTATCCGCAAGCTGTTCGCCACCGAGAACGTCGTCCGCCGGCTGACCGAAGAGAAAATCGACACCCGCGTGCCGCCGGAACTGGTGCATCCGGGCGACATCGACCGCCGCCTCGGTCCGGATGCCGTGCATCAGGGTCTGCTCGTCGAAGCGGATCCCCTGCCCGGCCTGCATCTCGATGAACTGCCGCAGGACGGCATCGTGCTGGTGCTCGACCAGATCACCGATCCGCACAATGTCGGTGCGATCCTGCGCTCGGCCGCAGCCTTCGGCGTCAAGGCGATCGTCACCACCGGGCGGCACAGTCCGGAAGCAACGGGCGTGCTGGCGAAATCCGCCTCCGGCGCCCTCGAGCTTGTGCCGATTGTCGAAGTTCCGAACCTGCACCGCGCGCTCGGCGAGATGAACGACGCGGGATTTCTGACGGTGGGCCTCGACAGCGAAGGCCAGCACAATCTCAGCGCGGTGCCGTTGCACGCGCCGTTGGCGCTGGTGCTCGGGGCGGAAGGCAAAGGGCTGCGCCAGTTGACGCGTGAAACCTGCGGCCTTGTCGCGCGCATGGACATGCCCGGCGCGATCAAGAGCCTCAACGTCTCGAACGCTGCCGCGCTGGCGCTCTATATCGGTGCGAGCCGTCTCGGCCTGATGGGCTGACGTTTCAACGGGATCAAACAAACCGCCCGCCTGCACGATGCAGGCGGGCGTTGTTGTCTCGACGTTTAAGTCGAACTCAGAACTTGTAAGTGTGCGGCTTGTTGTGGCCGGGGCGAGCACCGCGCGGGTTCATGAAATGCGGGTTACTGCGGGTCACGCGCGGACCATACGACATCGAACGGCCCGGAGCATAGAAGCGCGGCGCGTAACCGGAACGGACAGCGTGTCCATAACGATAGCTTGGACGCGCGTAGTACCGCGACGTGGCGCGATACGGACGGTAATGGGAGCGGTAGCCGCGATAATGATGGCGGCGGTGGAAGCGATAGCTGTAGACCGCCGGTCCCTGCACGTCCGGCGCGCCATCGTAATAGTGGCTGGTCGCGTTGCCGTAAGGGCCGCCGTCATAGCCGTAGCGATAGGGCCTGCCGTAATAGCGAGAACCGATCACCGCACGTTCCTGATAGGTCGGCACCGGCGCGTAGTTGCCCGGTCCGGTGAAGGTCGGGCCCTGGTTGACCCAGTAGTACTGCGGACCTGCCGGATCCGGCAGACGCTCGCGCACTCCGTAACCATAGTCATAACCCTGATAGCCATAACCCTGATAGCCATAGCCGCTGTAACGGTAACCACCGCCGCACGGGTCGATCACCGCACACGCCTGCGCGGGTGCCGTCGCCATCGTCGCGGCAAACGCCGCTCCCGCAATCAATCCTGCAATCGTCTGACGCATTACTCTCTCCTGTTGGACTCTTTTTTGTTTGGTTGTCTGTTATTTCAGATCGGGCCGGAAACCATTTGGCCGATAGCTGGGGCGCGGCCGCGGCGCTTCGATAACCACCGGATTGTCGGGGATGTCGTAGTGCGGCTGCGGCGCCGGCGGTGCGGACTGCGCGGACCACGAACGGTGGTAACTCTCCGCCGGCTCCGACACGCGGCGAGGCTGCTCGATCTCAAGACGGCCATAGCCCGGTGTGCGTCCGGCGGTCGGATAGTAGTGACCGACTTCGCGGCCGATGTAGCGGTCCCAGCCGCCATAAACGCGATCGGCATTCTTGAAATGCTTGGCCAGACCCCACTCGCCTTCAACGATGGCGTAAGACGCGTCGCGCCCGTTGATCATGACGGGAACGCCGGCGCGGCCGGGAATCACGATCAGTGGCCCGGTGTCGGCCAACGCCGCCGCCGAGGTTCCGATCAACAGGGTCAGTGCGATGATAGTGCGCATGAAACGAGCCTTCGATTGAGGCGCCACCCTAATCCAGCCCGCACTTGCAGGTGTTAAAGGGCCGCTCCAATCGTCAGGTAAGCCTAACGCGTAAGCATCAGACGCCGTTCAATTGTGAGGAATTTCAATAAGGTTTTGGAAAGTTGAAGGTTAACGGACGATCCCGTCCGGCCCTCAGAACCGCGGCATGACGCCGGTTGGGTGATTTGCCATGCTCATGTAAAAGACCGGCGCAGACATGACGTCGCATACCGATAAGGAAATCGAAAATGAGTGCAGGGCAGCCGAGCGAAGCCGAGCTCAAGGCCATCCAGACGACCGCCGGAGACATATTCGCGCTTCTCACAAAGCTCCCGTACCCCGCTCATGCGGCCAATGCGCTTTGCATCGCGAACGTCCTGGTGCTGGAGAAGGCCGCCGAGGCTTCGACCGACAAGGCGGGCCTGGCCCGAACCGTGTCGTCCGAAATGGGCGAAGCCATTTTCAACATGTGGTCGGCGCGGAATGTGAAGGCCTGACCGCGGGCGAAATGGCCAGTGTGTGGTGCCGGTTGAGAGGATTGAACTCCCGACCTTCGGTTTACAAAACCGCTGCTCTACCGCTGAGCTAAACCGGCACGGGGGAACAGCTATCAGCGCCGCCGCGCCGGGACAAGACCGCAGACAGCCGCCGGGGCCAGGTCCCGGCAGCCGCCCAAGAAAATTGCCGCCCACCCAATTAGGGCAGCGCGGCAATTTTATCGGCAGCCCGAGCGAAATTACTTCTTCATTCCGTCTTTCGCCACGCCATCCTTTTTCATGCCGTCATGGCAGCACCGCTGGTCGCGCCGGCCTTGTTGATGCTCTTCGGATCGGAGGGATTCGTTCCGCTGGTTCCAGCCTGAGGCGCATTGGTCATTCCCGGATCGGATGGGTTCTGCTGCGCCGTCTGCGCCGACACAAAACCAGTCGCCACGACCAAAGCCGACGCAGCCGAACTTGCTGTCAATTTCCGCATCAATTGTTCTTACCCTGTTTCGTTTCACCTACTAGCCGTCAACAATGCGCGATGTTCCAAATACGCGGCCGGTTTTTCCGATTTGCGCCGCCGCGTATTTTGCGTCACCAATGTCCTTAACAGCAAGAACATGGGCATCGCGTCGGTGCACAACGGAGATTTCCGATGAGCGAGAGTGGCGGATTTCGCGCGCACCACAAATACATGATCGCTGCGGTCGGCGTGATCGCGGTTCTCGCCTTCCTTTACAACCTCGGTGTTTTCGACATCTGGTCGACCGAGCAGCTCGCCAAATAGCGCGGCGCCGGGCGCGGAAAATTTTCGCGGCCACTTGCCCCGAACAGCGAAATGCCCTGTGAATTGCGTGGAAAAGCCGCTTCGCCTTGGAACGGTCACGGTCTCGTCACCGTTACTGACGCAGGTATACCAGCGATTCAGTCAAATCGGATGAGGCGATCATGACTTTGGTAAAGCGACATGACGACCGCTATGAAAATGCACTGGATGACGTTATCGCCCAGTGCGGCGGTGACACGCGAGGCGCGTTGATGGCCCTCTTGGCCGCCAACGAATATCTTGAAGCGCAATTGCACAATCTGCACGCCGCCATCGAAACCGGCGAGGTTCCGTTGCGGTCCGAAAAGATACCGCTTCACCTGCTAAATTGACGCGCACGAATAACAATTGTTCCCGGAACATAAGCGAGCGGTTTGGGTTCTTCCGTTTCAATCGATTTGTTGAAAGGAGAATCCAATGATTGCGAAATATATGGCGACGGCTGTACTTGGAACCGCATTGATCGGCGGTGCAGCTTTCGCACAAACGGCAACAACTCCCGCATCTCCTGACACCGCTGCTTCACCGCCGGCCGCGTCCTCGTCAGCGATGAATGCGATCAGCCTCAAGGACAACTGGCGCGCTTCGAAGCTCGTCGGCCTTGCGGTCTACAACGACTCCAACGAGAAGCTCGGCGATATCAGCGAAGTCCTGGTCGACAAGAGCGGCAAGATCAACGCCGTGATCATCGGCGTCGGCGGCTTCCTCGGCGTAGGCCAGCACGACATCGCGGTATCATTCGACAAACTGAAATGGGTCAACGAGCCTGTTCGGGCGGCCTCGGCCGACCGCACAACGCCCCCCGGTTCGCCGGCTTCGTCGTCCACCACCGCAAGGCCGTCGACAACAACGGGCGCGGCGGGCAGCGGAGCGGCCAGTGCCACCAGGGATAACTGGTATCCCGACCACGCAATGATGAGCGGCACGAAGGAGCAGTTGAAGGCCCTTCCTGCGTTCAAATATTCGGATGCTAAATGACAAAGGCAGCTTGATGCTGTCTGACGTCTAAAGACGTACGGCCGGATTCAGTTCAACGAACTGGATTCGGCCGCTCGCTCTTGCGAGCCATCACCGACAGGCCGCCGGAATTTGTCGCCTTAGAGATAGGCGCTCAGGCACCACGCATTGAGCCCAGCCGCGACCGTCAGGGTCAGGACCAGCACCGTATCGACGGCGAAGTACTCAGTGGGGACCATTCTGAGAATCATCTTTGTCATGCGGTGATTTCAACGCCGACTCCGGCAAAGAGTCTCGCGCATTGTTTTTCGTGAGTCCCCTTGCCAGTTTTGCCTTTTCGAGTCCGATTCTCTCTCCCTCCCCGCGCCCGGGCACCGGTGTTGTGCGGCGCAGTGTTGTCTTGCGCCGATTAAACCGCACAATACGGCTGCAAAGGGCTCCGGTCGTCGGACGGCTAAGCCCCAGAACAACAATGAACCGGGCCCCCCCCAAGGACCGGCCTCCGGAGACCCACATGTCCGCTTCATCTCCCGCCAAGAAACTCGAAAAGAGCCTGATGAACGAATTCCCGCCCGCGCGGGACAAACTGGTGACGCTCGCGAACTGGCGCACCCAGCCTTATAGCGACTGGAGCTTCCACAACGTTCGCCGGCTGCTGCCGACGGCAGACATCGCCGCCTCCGCAAATCCCGCTCCGCTGGAAAGTTCGCCCGTTGAAATCGGTCACGTCGCATTCGACGGGATCGGCGGCAAGGCCACGACGCTGCGCGAGGCGCTCCGCACAACCAACACCAAAGGCTTCGTGGTTCTCCGGCGCGGGCGGATCGCAGCCGAATGGTATGCGAACGGCATGGACGCGCGGACACCGCACATCGTGTTCTCGGTCAGCAAGTCGATCTGCGGCGCGCTCGGCGGAATTCTCGCCGACAAGGGCTTTCTCAACCCGAACCGGCCAGTGACCGACTACGTGCCGGAAGTCTCGTCCTCGGTTTATGGCGGCTGTTCGGTCCGCCACCTGCTCGACATGTCGGTGGGCATCGCGTTCACCGAGGATTACGTCGATCCGGACGGCGACGTCGCCCGTTACCGCCGCGCGGTCGGATGGGATGCCATCAAGCCGGGCCAGAGCACCATAGCGCTGCGCGAATATCTCTCGACTCAAAAAGCAGACGGCAAAAAACACGGCGACACGTTCCATTACGTCTCGACCAACACCGACCTGCTCGGCTGGGTTTATGAGCGCGCCGCCGGCCGCGCCCTCTCCGACCTGCTCAGTGAATATCTCTGGAAACCGCTCGGCGCGGAAACCGACGCCTATGTCACGCTGGATTCGGAAGGCGCGATGCGCGCCGCCGGCGGAATCTGCGCCGGGCCCCGCGATCTCGCCCGGTTCGGAGAAATGATCCGACAGCGCGGCGTGGCGAACGGCACGCAGGTGGTGCCGGGCTGGTGGATCGACGACATCAATGACAACGGCGATCCGGCGGCATGGGCGCGCGGCGAATTCGCCGAGATGTTTCCTGATGCGGCCTATCGCAGCAAGTTCTACCAGATCGACCGCAAGCGGCGCACGCTGTGCTGCATCGGCATCCATGGCCAGTGGATCTATATCGACCCGATCAGCGAACTTGTGATCGTGAGGGTCGCCGCAGAACCGATCCCGCTCGATGTGGAGAACTACCGCGCATGGCGGCGCGGCTTCGCGGCTATCGTTCAGCATTTCTCGTAGCGGCGGAAACGGCGCGGGCTCAGCGCGTCAGCTTTTCCATTTCCGGAAACGGCGCATAGGTCGCGCCCTCGCAAAGTTCGGCGGCGTCCTCGATCATGCGATCGAAACGCCCGTCAATATACATTGCGCCGCGTTGCTTCACGCCGGCATAACCGCCGTCCGTTCCACGCGCGTTGAAACGCACACAGGCCACGTAGCGAAGACGGCCGCCGACCGTCTTCTGCGCAGGCTCCGCGATGCCCGCCTCGCGCACGCCGCGCGGGTCGTTCAGATAGGTGCGAAGAAATGCGAGCAGCTCCGGCCGATAGTTCGCAGGATATGGCTGGTTCTCCACGCCACGATCGGCCGTATAGGACAGACCGTCATTGCCGCCGGTCCACGCGCAGCCGCCGACGCCGAACGCAAACAGCAGGATCGCGGCGCGCCGCGCATATGTCACCAATTTGCAACGCATCGGGATGAAGTCCGCAGCCGTGAGTATCGCATTGGGTTTCTTAGACATTGCGGCATTGACAAGGCAAGTCACCGCAGCTTGATTGGGACCACGGCACAGGTGCCAGCGCAAGCTGGCCAATAGGGAATTCGGTGCGCCGTGCAGGTTGCCCCGCCGCTCTTTCGGCGAATGCATCCTTCAAGGCTATTCCGGAGCTGCCCCCGCAACTGTCAACGGTGAGCCGTTGTCCAACATGCCACTGAGCGAAGGCTGATCAGCCCGGCTTGGGAAGGCGGACAACGGCGACGATCCGCGAGCCAGGAGACCTGCCTGTACCGGTCATCCTTCCGTCGCACGGGGCGTGCGAAGGGGCGGCATTTCCGCAGCGGTGACGTGACGTAACTGTTGCGGAGGTTCGGCCGATGGCCCGTTTCCTCAGTCACGACGTGAAGTCCGGCAGCGTCCGCTCGCCGGATATCGTCATGCCTGCGCGCGTTTTCACCGCGCCTCCGCGATCACATCATCGGCGGGGCAACATCGTGACTCTTTTTTCTGATCATTTTCCAACAACGAAACTGCGGGTTTCGTTCGCAGTGGCGTGTCTTGCGGGCACCGCGCTCGTAAGCCCCGCTCTGGGGCAGACTGCGGGCGGGCAGTTGCCGCCGGTCAACGTCGACGCGAGTCGCGTGTATGGCGGCATCGTCGGCACGTCGTCGTCGGTCATCACGGCGGAGGATATCGCGCGCGCTCCCAACCAGACGATCCAGGATGTGCTGGCGACGATACCGGGCGTCCAGCTCACGAACATTTTCGGCGCCGTCAACGGCACCGGCTCGACCGTAGATCTTCGCGGGTTCGGCGCATTTGCGTCTTCGAACACGCTCTTTCTGATCAACGGTCGGCGTCTCAACGAGGCCGACCTGCAGAGCGTCGATCTCTCCACCATTCCGGTTCAGTCGATCGAGCGGATCGAGGTGACGCGCGGCAACTCAGGCGCGGTGCTGTATGGCGACAACGCCGTCGGCGGCGTCATCAACATCATCACAAAAACCGGCGCCGGCATCGGCAAGCCGGTGTCCGCACGCGCCGAAGTCGGCGTCGGGTCTTACGGCCAGCGCGAAGTCAATGGATCGTTCAGCACGAACTCCGGCCCGTGGTCGACTGCGGTGTTCGGCAATGTTGTTCATTCCGACGGATACCGGGTCAACAACAAACTAAACCAGCAGAACGGCGTCGGCGAGATTCGCTACGCGACGCCCGAGTTCACGGCGTTCCTGAATCTGTCTGGCGACAACCAGCGTCTTGGATTGCCGGGTACGCGCGCGAATACGTACTTTAAAGATCAAACCTTTCCGCCTCCCCCTCCCATTAATCAACTAGCAGGCGACCTGCGTGCGACATCGACGCCGAATGACTACGGCAAAAAGCAGGGCGTCAACGTCACGACCGGGTTCACGAAATCGTTGTGGGCCGGCGCAGAGCTGATCGTCGATGGCGGTGTCCGCAACAAGAAGCAACAATCCGGCTTTTTCGGCGACCCGGACTATGCGTTGTCGTTTCCCGGGGATCGCTTCCCCTTTGCCTATGTCGATTCCGATCTGACGACATGGTCGATCACGCCGCGCCTCAGCATGAAGAATACATTCGGCAGCATCACGTCGAGCATCCTGACCGGCGTCGATTACTATGACTCGCGTTACGCATCGAACCGCAGCTACACAATCTCGGACCCACCCAACCACGTCTACAATCTCTCCCAGCAGACCCTCGCGGGATACTTCCAGCAAACCCTTGGCCTGCTGCCGAGCACCGACTTTTCCTATGGCGGACGCATCCAGCAGTTGAACCTGAAGGCGCGTGACACCTACGATCCCACCGCACCGGCAGGAAGCCTGCTGGCTCAGGCCGCGCCGCTCGACAAGGAAGAGAGCCACCACGCGCTGCACATCGGCCTCGAACATCGCTTCAACGAAAACTTCGCCGTCTTCGGACGGGCTGCAAGGGCGTTCCGCACACCCAACGTGGACGAACGCGTCGTGACCGGCCCGGCGTTCGGAAGCGCGTTTCCATTCCCGCCGATTGCCCAGAACTTCCAGCTCAACACCCAGACGTCTCACGACATCGAAGGCGGCATCCGTATCCACGGCGGCCCGCTGGATATTCAGACCAGCATCTACGACATGCACCTGAAGAACGAGATCCACTTCAATCCGGTCGCATTTTACAACTACAACCTCGATCCCACGCATCGCTACGGCTCCGAGACCAGCGCGTCGCTGCGGATCAACGAAGCCTTCAGGCTCAAGGGCGGCTTCGCCTACACCCGCGCGGTGTTCGAGGAAGGACAGTTCACCGGCAAGGATGTTCCGCTGGTGTCGCGACTGACCGGGAGCGCCGGATTCTCGTGGAACGTCTGGCAAAAATACGCCGTGCTCGACATGACGGCCCGCTTCTGGAGCAGCCGCCGTCTCGACAACGATCAGGCCAACAAGGAAGGCTTCATCGGAGCCAACGCCACCATCGATCTCAAGCTGAGCGGCGAAATCGATCGCTTCTTCTGGTCGGCAGCGGTGATCAACCTGCTGGACACCCATTACTACGACTACGCAATCGCCAGCGCGTTCACGCCCGGTTCTTACGCAATCTATCCCCTGCCCGGCCGGACCTTCATGGTGAAAGCCGGCATGGCGTTCTGAACCGCGTACATCGCCACCAAACAGCCCGGCCCGCGCTCATCTCACGATGGGCGCGGGCCGTTCTTATTTCCGAGAACCGCCTGGATGCGGGGGCTATGCAAATGCGGCCACGGAAATATCAAAACGTCAGAAGGGGATCAGCCCTTCTTCTGCACGGCGATGTGCTTCGCAGGCGCCGTGGACGAGATGTGTTTCTTGCTCACGACAGCGCTGGTCTTCTTGTGCGCCTTGTGATGCTTGACCTTCTTCGCCTTCACTTTCGCGTTCGCGTTCGCAACCGACGGCTTCAGGGTTTCGGACTTGGCGGCAGGCGCCGTTTCGGTCTTCATGACGGTGGCAGCCATGGCAGGCGCGACAATCATTGAACCCGCAACAAGGGCGGCAGAAATGATCTTCAGCATGGGTCTCTCCTGTCGTTATGCGATCGCCGGGTGGGCCGGTCGGATGGCCGGGTCGCCGATCGTCGAACAACCCTAAAATCGCCGCGCTGAACTCAATCTGAAGCGGGCCGATGGCCTTCGTTCATCTGGATGACATTTTGGCCATGTGCCAAAGCATTGCAGCCGTTGGCCCCGGGCGCTTGAAACCCCGCATCCGGAACATCCGTAGCTGGAAAAATATGCCGTGACCGCCGGGAATGTTCGAACCACTTGGGGGTTCGAACTGACAGGATAGGACAGGTTTGATAGTATCGGTTTAGCCCACTAGCGGAGTCCGAAATGAACAATTCGATCATGAGACAAGCCTCACTGGCCCTTCTTGTTTCCGCTTTTCTCGCGGCGACCGCACTTCAGCAGGTGCAGGCCGCGGGCTCGGATACGCCCTCACCCCCTCCTGCCTCCGACACCAAATCGTCTCCTCCAAAGGATAAGAAGAAGGGCAACAAGAAGTCGTCGATCGAGAACCCTGCTTTCATTCAGGGCTATCGCGCCGCCTACGCGACGATCTATGAGAACAACGACTACGCCGCCGCGATTCCGCAGCTCAAGGCGCTGGGTCAGGACGACCGGGCCGATGTCGCCAATCTGATTGGGTACTCCTACCGCAAGCTCGGCAACTATGAACTCGCGAGTGCGTGGTACGAGCGCGCGTTGAAGGCCGATCCGAACCACGTCCGCACCTGGCAGTATTACGGCCTGTGGCAGGTCGAGCAAGGCAACCGCGAACAGGCGAAGTATCACCTCGCGAAAATCGAAACGCTCGCGGGCCGCGACAGCGTCGAGTACCAGTCGCTTGCCACCGCACTGACCAGCGGCCAGACATCCTACTGACCTGACTAACCGGCGGCGCACCGGGCAACACACCCGCGCCGGCATTTTGGTTAGCCGCCTTGGTTAATTGACGGCTCAAGCCTCCGCAGGTCGGCTCCCCGGCCGCGCGGGGCTGTTTGGCGCAGGCGATCGCGCCTCGACAACACCGGAAAACCTCGTATAGACGAAGCCCGCGCGCGTCATGTCATCGTGCCGTGCGCTTTTCAGGGCTGGGCCGATCCGGGATGACGACGCCGAAGAAATACGAGCGCATTGCTTTCGTGGCAGGTCCGAGCGCGGAGGCCCAGCAGGCCCTCGCCCAGTTGACCACCACCTATGGCAACCGGCCGGCTGACGATGCCGACGTAGTTGTGGCCCTCGGCGGCGACGGCCTGATGCTACAAACGCTGCACCGGCACATGCGTTCCGGCATTCCGATCTACGGCATGCATCGCGGCACCGTCGGCTTCCTGATGAACGAGTTCAGCCCGCACGCACTGGCCGAGCGGCTGGAGGCGGCGAAGCTGACCGTCATCAATCCGCTGCTGATGCGCGCGACCGACATCCACGGCACGGTGCATATCCATCACGCCATCAACGAGGTTTCGCTGTTCCGGCAGAGCCACCAGGCCGCGCGGCTGCGGATTCTGGTCGACGAACACGAACGTATGGCCGAACTGATCTCGGACGGCATCATGGTGGCGACGCCTGCCGGTTCGACCGCCTACAACCTGTCGGCGCAAGGCCCGATCCTGCCGATCAACGCAGCGCTCCTTGCGCTCACGCCGATCAGCCCGTTCCGCCCTCGCCGCTGGCGCGGTGCGCTGCTGCCCAATACCGCCTTCGTCGTTTTCGAGGTGCTCGAAAGCGACAAGCGCCCGGTCGCGGCCGTCGCCGACCATGACGAGGCCCGCGACGTGAGGCGGGTCGAGGTCATCGCGGACAAGACCATCTCGATCCGCATGTTGTTCGACCCCGGCCACAGCCTGGAAGAGCGCATTCTCAGCGAGCAGTTCGGGTTTTAACCCCTTGGCCCGCTTGGATAACTATTCGTTAACGGCGCCCCGATATAGTTAACGCCGGGTGTACCTTTTTTGGTGCGCCGTCTCGGGCTGCGCATGATCATTATTGATTTCAACAAGCTGCGGTTTCTCGTGTGCGACGACAATGCGCACATGCGGCGCATTCTCCGCACGCTGTTGCATTCGTTCGGCGCGCGCGAAGTCTACGAGGCCGAAGACGGCGCCACCGCGCTTGAAATGTACAGCCACTACGTTCCCGACATCGTCATTTGCGACTGGTCGATGCCGATCTTCGATGGACTCGAGCTTGCGCAAATGATCCGCCAGCCCGACGGCGCGGGCAATCCCTACGCGCCGATCATCATGCTCACCGGTCATTCCGAGAAGCGCCGCGTCATGGTGGCGCGCGACGCCGGCGTGACGGAATTTCTTGCAAAGCCGATCTCCGCCAAGGGGCTTTATCAGCGCATCCTCAACGTCGTGGCCAACCCGCGCCCCTTTATCAAGACCAAGAACTATTTCGGGCCGGACCGGCGCCGCAACACCAACAATGCCTACATCGGCGTCGAACGGCGCAACGGCGGCAAAGCCGACATCATGCAGCAACCCTCGCTGCTCGATAAAGCCCGCTCAGGCAGCTAGGAAAAAAGATGTCGCGCAAGAAATCACCCGAGATCAAGGTCGAGACCTTCGCGGACTATCAGGTCATCACGCAGCCCAATCCGCTGCGCAAGATGGTCCGGCATTCCGACGAGAAGGAACTGGACGATCCGGTCGCGCGGGCCGAACAGGCGCTTGCCGACCTTTCGGGCGAATTCAATGACTGGATGCACGTGGAGTGCGAGCGGCTGAGCGCGGCACACACGGCGATCCAGAACGAGGGACTGAGCGGCGAGAACCGCGAGGAACTGTTCCGCGCGGCGCATGACATCAAGGGCGGCGCCGCGACATTCGGTTATCCCACCGCCGCCGCCGCTGCCGAGAGCCTGTGCCGGATCATCGAACACGCGCCTGATCTCGCCAGGGTCCCCGACAACCTCATCATGCATCACGTCAATGCCATCCAGGCCATTGTCCGCGAGCAGTCCAAAATCAACGCCGTCGGCGTGGCGGACGAACTGAGCAGGCGTCTGCGCGGCGTCGCGGACGAGTATCTCATCCGGGCGAACCGCGACCGCCCCGAGCATCTCGAAGCGATCCTTGCGCCGAGCATCGTGCCGGAAGGCTGATAACGGATTTTGCTGCCGTCATGCCGGGCTTTTCCCAGCCATCCACGACTTGCTGGAAAAACGTAGATGCCCGGGACCAGCCCGGGCATGACGCAATCTTGAATATTGAATCCTACGCCGCGATCAGCCGGTCGTCATAACCGTAGTCGTCGCCGTATGCATCATACTCGACCGTTTCTGCGTGTGCGTGATGCTCGACATATTCATGATACCCATCATCGCTCTCGATCACTTCAAGAGCAGCATGGGCGGTGAGCGTCTCGACGAAACCTGTCGCCACAAGATCATCGGCGACGAGTTCATCGCAGAACACGCGCGCTTCCTCGCGCGCCGACTCCGTTGCGAAACGCCGCAGCAGGATCAGCAGGGGCTCGGACACCGTCTCCGATGTTTCGCATCGGGTCAGAACCCGCTCGACCATGCGGCGGCGAAGCCGCGTGGCGCCGCCAACCGTTCCGACGAAGCCGATTTCATGACTGGCCTCGAGCGCTGCGCGGAAAGCCTGATAGGTGGATTCCGGCAGACCCGCCTTCGCAAGCAGCGCGTTGAGGCTGACGCCGCCGCGATCATGCACGATCGCAGCGACACGGCTGCGCGGCAGGCCGGACAGTTCCACCAGCGATTCCTCGAACAGTTCGGTGTTCCCCGACAGCAGCGCACGCAGGATCAGCCCGACATTAAGCTGGCCGACGGAGCGCAGATGGCTCACGAGCGCGGTCATGTCGTCGCCGCGCGTTCGCGCCGCGATGTTGACGGTGGAGCGTTCCATGGCCTCGGTTGCGATACGCTGGGCGCGATCCGGATTCATCCATTCGCGCGCCGTCACGAACTGCGCGAGCGTGCCCGACAATTTCTGGGCCAGCGTCAGGCGGAGCGCGGCGGGCAAATCCTCAAGCGTCAGCAGCGACTCGCGGATGGCGGCAAGATGGCCATGCCGGTCGGCGATGCGCACCAGCGAGAACGGCACAAGCTCCGCCGCCGGATTTTCGATCATTTCAAGTGTCGCCGACGGACACCCGACTTCCGCGATCGCCGCGCAGACCGACGCCGGCAGATCGAGGCGGCGCGCGATGGCGCATTGGGTGTCCGAGTTTCCGGTCGCGACGATGTCCACCAGATCGGCATCGAGCAGCAGCGGAGAATTCTCCAGGATCGGCATCGCAACCGACGCCTGATCGATCGCAAGAGCGGCGACGATGGCGGACGGCGCGTCAGCCGAATAGGCGAACACCTCGGCCATCGCCTGCCGGACCAGCGGCGAAGCGTCGTCGAGAAGCATCAACAGCGCGCCTTCTGCGGCGGCGCGATCGTCTTCCGACAAATCCGAAATGAGCCAGGCGCGCGCCAGACACCGCGTCGCCTCTGCACGCTCCCCTGCGGGAGCATTACGAACCCAGGTAATAAACTGCCGAACGATCATGTGTGTTCCGGCTTACGCAACATGCCAAGACATCGCGACGCGACGCCACTGTTAGAAAACGTAAACCATGACACTTAAGAAAGCGTTCACCATAAACCGCTGCGGTTGTTGAGGTTTTGTTAACCGGGTGGCCGTGGGTCGAACTCAGCTTTCAACGACGCGGCGGATCAGCGCGACAATGGCGGCCTTGTATTGTTCGGCATCTTCACCTGCATCGATGGCGAGCGCGGCGCGGTCGAAGGCGGCGGACAACAGATCGGCGAGCGCCGCCAGCGGCACGGACGATGAAGCGTTTGACTTCATCGCCGCTTCAAGTCCGTCGCGCAGCGTACGCGCGGCATTGTCCTCATCGAGTTGTTTCATCTCCGCCGGTCCAAGCACCGACGGCCCTTCGATCAGCAGCAATCGCGTCCGACCCGGTACGCGCATGACATCGAGATAAGCCGAGCTCCCGGCCAGCAGCGCATCGATGGGACGCAAACCCGCGGGCGCGTTTTGCTCGATCGCAGTCGCCACCGCGAGCGCCTCGTCCATGACGACGGCCCGAAACAGCGCGCGCTTGTCCTCGAAGTGATGATAGAGCGCGCCGCGCGTAATGCCCGCGGCGGCCGCGATGTCCGGCGTGGAGGTTTCCCCGTAGCCCTTGTCGACAAAGAGCGCCCGCGCCGCCTGTATCAGGGCCGCCCGGGTCTGCTCGGAACGGTCGCGATTGGAGCGCGGCGGATCTTTAGGCTCGAGACCTTGCATACATACAGCCTGTATGTTATTTCCTATAAACATACAGACTGTATGTCAATTGGCAAGGGATGACCATCATGAAAATCACGAGCTACTACCCCGTCATCATGACCCGCGACGTCCCCGGCACCACCCGGTTCTACACGGCGCATTTCGGCTTCGAGGAAGCATTCCGGAGCGGCTGGTACGTCCATCTGCGATCATCAACAGACCCCTCGGTGAATCTCGCCGTCCTCGACGGCAGTCACGAAACGATCCCCGAAGCCGGCCGCGGGCGGGTCTCGGGGCTGTTGTTGAATTTTGAAGTCGAAGATCCGGACGAGGTTTACGCCAGGGCAAAGGCGGCGGACCTGCCCATCCTGATCCCGCTGCGCGACGAGGCGTTCGGCCAGCGCCACTTCATCACGTCGGACCCCAACGGCGTCCTGATCGACGTCATCAAACCGATCCCGCCAAGCGCGGAATTCGCCGAACTTTACGCAAAGGATTCGCTGCCAACGTGAGTCGCATCAAGGACCTGCGATTCGAAGCTGAATCGAAGTCTCAGCCCTGAAACGCGTTCCAGAACATCGACAGGCCTGCGACCAGCATCAGGCCCTCCATCAGAAGATGGAAGGCGGACGCATCGAGTTTCATCACCACGCGCTTGGCGATGAATGCGCCGACGAACAGCGACGATCCCGCAATCAGTCCCTTGAGCATGATATCCGGAGGCAACGCATCGAGGCGCTGAAACGTGATCGCCTTGCTGACGTAGACGGCGAGCGAGCTGGCCGCCTCGGTTCCCAGCAACGGCCCCCTGATCAGGCCGTATGACACAAAGATCGGAACCGTCATCGGCCCCGTCGATGCGACGATGCCGGTGAGATACCCCATGCCCGCCCCGACGACAGCAAGCGACCACAGCGGCAGCGTAAAATGACGCGCGGCCATCCAGCGGCGAAAGGGGATCATCAGAATGAAAAACACGCCGATGGCGATGTCCACGAAACCTGACGGCAACGCGAGCAGCGTTCTCGCGCCAAGCGCGGCGGCCGGAATCCCCGGAATGGAGTAAGCGGCGACCGCGCGCCAATCCACGTCGCGCCACCACGCCATGATGCGCGCGAGGTTCGCCATGATCGCAGCGATGGCCATGATCGGCACCGCCTGCTTCGGCCCGAACGAATAGGCCAGCACAGGCAGCAGCATGATCGACGTGCCGGTGCCGACAATGCCGCCAAGAATGCCGGCGAAGAGGCCGACGATGAGGACGAAGACGTAGATCAAGGGGATGGGCCTGTGCCGATCGCGAAAGGCGACTCACCCAGCATTGTCATCATCGGGAGCCGAACCGGCAACCGGTCTCTTCAGGCAATCTCATCCGCTAAATATGCCGGTGGTGTCGCTGAACAATCCGAGGCCTTGCGGCGCATCAGCCTTTGCAGCGCCGCCCTGCGCGACTGGCGTCGCCTTGCCCCACAGATCGCGCACGGTCTGGGACACAGGCTCGGGACGGTCGCCCGTCTGGTACAGTGAACGGAACATCGGCGTGCTTGCCGTTTGTGCGGAAGCGACCTGCATATTGGCGGTGGCGGGCGCGCGGACCTGGGGAAAGCTCGACAGATAAGCGGCGTTGTCGACCGGCGCCGCGGCCATGCGCGGCTGACCCGGCGTGACGCCCGCCGATGCCATCGCGGTGCGCGCCACCTGGGAATTCGCCGCGGTTTCATAACGCGACGTCAGCACCGAATAGACTTGCGAGACGCTGCGCGCGCTGCCGTCACGGTTGTAGAAGATCGAGCGGTTGGCAGCAGCAGCACTTGGAAACAGTGCGGGACCGGACACGCCGGGACTGTCCTCTGCCTTCGAGATCAGTTTCGACGCGCCGCCGACGCCCATGAAATGCGCGATGTAGAGTTCGCCGTCGGTCGGGCGGCGGCCGATCGCGCCGGTCAGCTTGAAGCTGTTGGATTGCGTCAGCACACCCGCCATCGCGGCATTGGCGGCGGGATCGTCGCGCAGCTTGAGGATCTCCTCGCGCGTGGACGGATCGCTGACCGAGTAGCTGCCCGACGAAGACTTCGAGATGGCGTCGGCATATTTGCCGAACCCGAACGCGGCCCCCGCCTCTTTCACCGTGCCGAGCCAGGTCTGCTCGATGAACTGGTAGAGCCCCCGCGCCGATGACGTGGAGGCCTGCGCCTTGGGATTGAGATTGGATTCGATCTTCGCAGCCGAGATCAGATACTCGAAGCTGGCGCCCGTTGAATCGGCGGCACTCTTGATCGTGCCCGCGATTTTCGCGCGCGCAGACTCAAGCCCAGTGGCGATGGTTGAAGTATCGACAGCCATGTTGGGTGCCCGCTCCCCAGGAACCTCATGCAACGTGCCGCATTTATGGTTAACGAGGAGTTAACAGCCTCTCAGCGATACACCTTCGCCGGGTCGAACACCTTGTCGGCATCGACAAAGGTCAGCTTCGCCTCTCCATCCGCGCCCGTGACGGCGCGGTAGAAGCACGAGCGCCGTCCCGTGTGGCAGGCAGCACCCGTCTGCTCGACGCGAATCCATACTGCGTCCTGATCGCAGTCCATCCGCATCTCGACCACGCGCTGGACGTGGCCGGAGCTTTCGCCCTTCTTCCAAAGTGATTTGCGCGAACGGCTGTAATACCAGCCCTCCCCCGTCTCGATGGTCTTGCGCAACGCTTCATCGTTCATGTGAGCGACCATCAGCACGTCGCCGCTGGTCGCGTCGGTGGCGACGCAGGTCACAAGTCCGGACGCGTCGAACTTGGGCTGGAATGTCAGCCCCTCTTCGACGTCATGAGAGTGTGTGTGCGATGAAGTTGCAGTCACGTCGGCACCCTTGATCCTGGGAAGGCGTCAAGCCTTCCCGCAAGGAAGCCTTATACGCCGCGCACCATGTTGAGGAAACGGTTCTGCTCGTCGGGATTGTCCTGGAAAATCCCGGTGAAGCGTGTGGTCAAAGTCTTCGCGCCTTCCTTGGCGATGCCACGCACCGACATGCAGGTGTGCTCGGCTTCCATCACCACCGCGACGCCGCGCGGCTTGAGGATGGCGTTGATCGCACCGGCCACCTGCGCGGTCAGATGCTCCTGGGTCTGCAGGCGGTGCGCGAAGGCATCGACCAGACGCGCCAGCTTCGACAGACCCACCACGCGATCCACCGGCGCGTAGGCGATGTGCGCCTTGCCGTAGAACGGCATCACGTGATGCTCGCAGTGCGAATGGAAGTTGATGTCGCGGATCAGCACGAAATCGTCGTAACCTGCGGTCTCGCCGAACGTGCGATCGAGGATTTCAGCGGGGCACTGGGCATAGCCCTGAAACAGTTCGTCATAGGCTTCGACCATGCGGCGCGGCGTATCGAGCAGGCCCTCGCGGCTGGTGTTCTCGCCGATATAGGCCAGCAGCGTCTTCACAGCTGCCTCGGCCTCGTCGCGGGACGGACGAACCAGACCGGGATCGAGCGCTGCCGCCATGTAGTCTGAAGCAGGAATTTCGGATTTTTCCGCCGGCTTGCCGGTGCGGATTGGCTTGATGATCGCGTCCATGTCGTCTCCGTTCGACCGGCCCGCATCCACAACAACCCCAAGAAGGGCCGAAATGGAGGGCCGGAGTGTCACCGGTCAGCCGCAGCAGCCAAATCAACCGCCGGACGCCTATCCCGCATGATTGCAGCAAATCCGGGAAAATCCGTCTATATTCCCCGCAATGCTGAAATGCAGGCCGTTCATTCCTGCATCTCGGTCATTATATAGGCTTTAGGTCCCCGACCGCCAAGGGTCGGAATGGGTTGCAGACCGGCAACAGCCTCATGCAAGAGCGAATTCCTCTGCCATGCTGAACGACATCTACAACAAGAAAATCATCGAATTGGCGGGCAATATCCCGCGTCTGGGGCGGCTGGCCGACCCGGATGCCTCGGCCACGGCCCACTCCAAGCTCTGCGGCTCGACCGTCAAGGTCGACCTCAAGATGCAGGACGGCGTGGTCAGCGATTTCGCCCATGACGTGAAGGCCTGCGCGCTGGGACAGGCCTCCTCCTCCATCATGGCGCGCCATGTGATCGGCTCGAGCGCCGACGAATTGCGCACGTTGCGCGAAACCGTCCGCAAGATGCTGAAGGAAAACGGCGCGCCCCCTGAGGGTAAATGGGCCGACGTGGCCATGCTGGAGCCGGTGCGCGACTACAAGGCGCGCCATGCCTCCACCCTGCTTACATTCGATGCGGTGGTGGATGCCGTCGGGCAAATCGAGACCAAAGCCGCGAACGCGAAGCTCGCCACTGCGCAAAGCTGACGGGTTATTTCCGTTCTGATACGGCCGGAGCCGTGCCACCTGTCGGCACATGCGCTTCGGCGGTCTTCGTGCCCGGTACAGCCCGCGCGCTCTTTTCAAGAATCTCGCCGCTGCCTGCGAAACGATCCTGGATCGCTTTCGGCGCCACGCTTCCGGTGGTCTCCGCAACAGCGTCCCTCGGTCCCTTCGCATCGGCAACCGTATCCATGGTCACGAGATTGGTCAGGCGCAATTCGTCAGCCGACAACTGATGCAGAACCTCCCACGGCGGGATGCTCAGCGCGAGCGACAGAAGATCGCCGCTGCCGCCCATGTCGAACGTGTATTTCGCAAGCCGGCCGATATCGCGCTGAACGATCATCAGGTCGTCCGCCGAATAGGTCGCGGCCTTGGCGTCGTCGGCGCGGTCGCCCATCCATATCTGATGCACACGCACATGCGCCTTGTCCGGCACGGTGCGCGTCTGACCGGACAGCAGCAGGAACACGCACATCGACTCGCAATAGGCTTCCGGGATGATGTCTCGCGCAACGCCGCCCGCAGCTTCCCTTTCGACGACGATGCCGACGGTGGTGCGCATACCGAGGCCGCGCCAGCGCCGCCCGAGTTTGATCGCGTCCAGCACCGAGCCGCCGCTGGAATCCAGCACCACGGTTGCACCCTTGAGCGCGCGGTCGCTTGCGAATGTCTCGAACTTCGCAGGCGTCTCGGACGTGATGACGCCAACCGCGCCGATCCAGCCGACGCAATCCTGCTGGCACCCCGGTTGCGCGGCGTGCCAGGTGAAATCCATCGGGAGTTTGCGGAGTTCGAGAGTGGCCGCGGCGCGCGCCGTGCCACCGAGCGTGGCGGAGCCAGGCAGCGCGAGACAAATGGCAGCGGCGCAAAGTCGCGCCAAGCCGCTCCATGTTAGCGACCTCACGAGAGACACTTGGTTCCTTCCCCGCCCCAAAGCAGTCACGGTACCGAGTCGCACAACGAATCTGTCATGCAGATGTTATGAAAAGCGTAGTGGCGGCAGGATTTGTCGTCTATGCGACTTTTGCTGCGGCGCAGTCAAAATCGCGATAATTTGATGAGTGTGACGGGAAAGACAACAACTCATGGTTCCATGATTGGGAACCCGTCATTGTGACGCCGACGATTTCGGCAACCGCCAACAAATTCGACATGACATCCGGCTAGCAGCGACATGAAACATTCGGCCCGATGCCCCGACTGTGCCGGCGGACTTCAGAATCTGCCGCGCAATGCCGGCCGCGGCATGATCTGGATCTACCGGCATACACTGTCGCCGCTGATCGGCTACAACTGCCGCCACCTGCCGACCTGCTCGGTCTATGGCGACGAAGCCATCGCGCGATACGGACTGTGGGCCGGCGGCTGGATGACACTGGCGCGCCTATTGCGCTGTCAGCCATGGGGCACCTCGGGCATCGACAACGTGCCGGATGCCGTTTCGGCTAACGCACGCTGGTATCTGCCGTGGCGCTATGCGCGCTGGCGTGGCGTGAACGACGGTACCGACGGAAAATAAAGCGGTCAGCTTCGGCGCGAGAGAACCACCGACCCCAGCGCAAGCACAAGGAAGCCTACGCCGACATAGCCGATAGCGTAATACATCTCGTGCGCGAACAGCGCGCCGCCGATGCCCGAACCGATAGCCTGACCGATATAAAGTCCCGACGTGTTCAGCGACACCGAGGCGCTCGCGAACAGCGGCGCCGCGCCCGCGAGCCGGACCTGCTGCATCGAGTTAGCCGGCGCGAAAGCAAACCCCCAGGGAATCATCGAGGCCAGCATGACAGGCACGATGCCCGCACCCAACGCCCACATCGTGATTCCGAACAGCAACAAAGACATCGCGGTCAGCGATGTGCGATAGGCACCCCACGTATCGACCACGCGGCTGGCGATGACGTTGCCGATGAAACCCATGACGCCGTAAATGCCGAACGCAATGACCGCCAGTTGAGAACTGCCGCCGAGCTTGGCGAACAGCGGCCCGAGATAGGTGAATACCACGAACTGCCCGCATGTCTGCAGCACGGTGATCAGCAGCAGCAGCAGGATCAGGGGATTACGCGCGAGATCGCCCCACGTCTTGAGATCGACCGGCGTTCCCACGAGACCCGCGGGAATGCGCAAGATCAGCATCGCAAGATTGATCAGCGCGATCACGCCGATGCCGGTATATGCGACGCGCCAGCCGACATGGTTCGCGACATAGGCAATCAGCGGCAGGCCGATCGCAAGCGCCAGCGACCAGCCGAGGAACACATAGGACATCGTGCTGCCGCGCCGCTCCGGCGGCACCATCATCGCCGCCGCGCCCGCCGCCTGCGGCGTAAACAGGGCCGCGACCGCAAGCATCGCAAGACGCACGATCAGCAATGTCGCGTAGTTCGGCGCGAGCGCAGAAGCGAACTGCGCGGCGGCCATGATCGCCACCGTCACCGACAGCAAAATCCGCCGGTCGAAGCGGCTGGTCAGCCATGCCGCGAGCGGCGAGCCGATGCACAGCACGATCGCGCCGAAGGTAATGAGCAGACCCGCTTCATGGATCGAGACGCCGAACTCCTGCGACAATTCCGGCAACATCCCCGCCGGCGCGAGGATGCTCACGCCGGTGACGAAGTTGCCGAGCATCAGGGACGTGGGGGCGAAGCGTTTCACGCCGCGGTGTTAGCAGACCGCGCATTTGATGCAAGTGCATGAAAGCTATGCGCACGCTCGCTTTAAGGATTCCGGGGCATAACCACCGGGCAACAGACGATTGCACCACCCGAATCCGCTGCTATACAACGGTCCCACCGCTTACCTGCGCCCGTTCGCAGGAGTGAGCCACAGGAGAACGACATGACCGACCAGAATCCCCCCGCGTCCGGATTGAAGTACAGCCTCGCAAATCTGAAGCCCGTCGAATCCACCAAGGTGACGGTTACCTTCCCCGACGGCGCGGCGCGCGAATTCCCGAAGAACACCACCGGCCTCGACATCGCCAAGGGCATCTCGCCTTCGCTGGCGAAGCGCACCGTCGCGATGGCGCTCGACGGCGAAGTGACCGATCTTGCCGATCCGATTTCGCGCGACGCGAAAATCGAATTCATCAACCGCGACGATCCCCGCGCGCTGGAACTGATCCGGCACGATGCCGCGCACGTGCTCGCCGAAGCGGTGCAGGCGCTGTGGCCCGGCACGCAGGTCACCATCGGCCCGGTGATCGACAGCGGCTTCTATTACGACTTCTTCCGCAACGAGCCTTTCACGCCGGAAGATTTTGCCGCCATCGAAAAGAAGATGCGCGAGATCATCGCGAAGGACACGCCTTTCACCAAGGAAGAGTGGTCGCGCGACCGCACCAAGAAAGTGTTCGCCGACAAGGGCGAGAACTTCAAGGTCGAGTTGCTCGACGCCATTCCGGACGATCAGACCATCAAGATCTACAAACAGGGCGAATGGTTCGACCTTTGCCGCGGACCGCACATGACCTCCACCGGCAAGGTCGGCAATGCCTTCAAGCTGATGAAGGTTGCGGGCGCGTACTGGCGCGGCGACAGCAACAACCCGATGCTGACCCGCATCTACGGCACGGCGTTCGCGAA
Organism: Afipia sp. GW821-FHT04G03; assembly: GCF_059419985.1. Lineage (NCBI taxonomy): Bacteria > Pseudomonadati > Pseudomonadota > Alphaproteobacteria > Hyphomicrobiales > Nitrobacteraceae > Afipia > Afipia sp. GW821-FHT04G03. The sequence goes on from NZ_JBWKSV010000005.1 coordinate 159,746, forward strand.
GCAGGAAGAGCTCGACGCTTACCTCAAGCAGCTTGAGGAAGCCGAAAAGCGCGACCATCGCCGCTTGGGGCGCGAGATGGACCTGTTTCATTTCCAGGAAGAAGGCCCCGGTGTCGTGTTCTGGCACGCGAAAGGCTGGACCGTGTTCCAGGCGATCATCGCCTACATGCGCCGCCGCCTTGCGGGCGACTACGATGAAGTGAACGCGCCGCAGATGCTCGACAAGTCGCTGTGGGAGACCTCCGGCCACTGGGAATGGTATCGCGAGAACATGTTCGCGGCGCAGTCGGCCGGCGACGAAGCCGAAGACAAGCGCTGGTTCGCCATCAAGCCGATGAACTGCCCCGGCCATGTGCAAATCTTCAAGCATGGCCTGAAGAGTTACCGCGAACTGCCGATCCGCATCGCCGAGTTCGGCGTCGTGCATCGCTACGAGCCGTCCGGCGCGATGCACGGGCTGATGCGCGTGCGCGGCTTCACGCAGGACGACGCGCATGTGTTCTGCACCGAGGCGCAGCTTGCCGAGGAATGCCTCAAGATCAACGACCTGATCCTGTCGACCTATGAAGACTTCGGCTTCGTCGGCGAACTGACGGTCAAGCTCTCGACCCGGCCTGAAAAGCGCGTCGGCACCGACGAGGCGTGGGATCACGCCGAGACGGTGATGACCAAGGTGCTCGAGCAGATCGCGGCGCAGGGTCACAACCGCATCAAGACCTCGATCAATCCGGGCGAAGGCGCATTCTATGGGCCGAAGTTCGAATACGTGCTGCGCGACGCCATCGGCCGCGAATGGCAGTGCGGCACCACGCAGGTGGACTTCAACCTGCCGGGCCGGTTCGGCGCGTTCTACATCGACGATCAGTCCAACAAGGTGACGCCGGTGATGGTCCACCGCGCTATTTGCGGATCGCTGGAGCGCTTCACCGGCATTCTGATCGAGCACTTCGCGGGGCACTTCCCGCTTTGGCTCGCTCCGGTGCAGGCGGTCGTCACCACCATCACGTCGGACGGCGACGACTACGCACGCGACGTGCTGGCCGCCTGCCGCAAGGCCGGACTGCGCACCGAGATCGATCTTCGCAACGAGAAGATCAACTACAAGGTGCGCGAGCACTCGCTGGCGAAGGTGCCGGCGCTGCTCGTGGTCGGCAAGAAGGAAGCCGAAAGCCGCAGCGTTTCGATCCGCCGTCTCGGCAGCGAAGGCCAGACCGTGTTGCCGCTCGACGAAGCATTGAAGGCGCTGGTCTATGAAGCGATGCCGCCGGACCTGAAGCGGGCCAACGCCTGAATCTGCGAATACATTTATGAGCCCTCTCTTTAGAGGGCTCATAAACTGTACACCTTGTTATCGCGGACTGAATTTCCGATATCAGCCTCGCGCGTCGCCGCGATGCGCCTCACCCCGGATTTGCCATGCCCGATGCACTCGATCTTCTGAAAACGCGGCGCTCGCTGAAGCCGTTCGACATGACCGGCCCCGGCCCCTCGCCCGCCGAGCTTGAAACGATCCTGACGATCGGCGCGCGCGTACCCGATCATGGCAAGATCGCGCCGTGGCGCTTCATCGTGTTCGAGGGCGACGCGCGCGCGAAAGCGGGCGAGATTTTCGGACGCGTCTTCCGCGCCAAGAACGTCACCGCGACCCCGGACCAGGTCGAGGCCGAGAAGAAACGCTTCACCCACGCGCCGCTCGTCATCGCGGTGGTGAGCAAGACCTCGCATCATCCCAAGGTGCCGTCGTGGGAACAGGAATTATCGGCAGGCGCCAGCGCCATGAACATCGTCCATGCCGCGCACGCGCTCGGATACGTGGCCAACTGGCTGACCGGCTGGATGGCATTCGACCGCGATGTGCTCGACGCGCTTGGATTGAAGCCGGACGAGAAGGTCGCGGGCTTCATCCACATCGGCAAGGCCGAGCGCCCCACCGACGACCGCCCGCGCCCCGCGCTCAGCGAAATCGTGACGCGATTCTAAAGACGCAAGACATCATGCGGCCTTCGACGCCTGATCGCCGAACTTCCCGAGCAGCGCGCTGACGTCCGACGCCGGACGCGCGGCGCTGAACAGGAAGCCCTGCACCTCGGTGCAGCCTTCGTCGCGCAGCCGGTCGAGCTGATCCATCGTCTCGACGCCTTCGGCTGTCGTCGAAATGTTGAGGCTGCGTCCAAGACTTGAGATCGCGCGCACGATGGCCGCGCAGTCCGGCCGTTCCGCAAGGTCGCGCACAAACGAGCGATCGATCTTGATCTTGTCGAACGGAAAGCTGCGCAGGTAGCTCAGGCTGGAATAGCCCGTTCCGAAATCGTCCATCGAGATGCGCACGCCGAAATCGCGCAACTGATGCAGAGTCGCGAGATTGGCCTCGCTGTCCGCGAGGAAGATCGACTCGGTGATTTCCAGCTCCAACCGCAGCGGTGACAGACCGGACTGCGCCAGCGCCGAGAACACCACCTGGGTCAGCCCGCGGCTGCGGAATTGCGCCGGCGACAGATTGACGGCTACCTTGATGTCCGACGGCCACTTGGCCGCCTGCAGGCAGGCCTCGCGCAACACCCATTCGCCGAGCGGAACGATCAGGCCGATGTCCTCGGCCACCGGAACGAAATCGGCGGGCGAGATCATGCCCTTCACGGGATGTTGCCAGCGCAGCAGCGCCTCGAAGGCCACGATCCGGTCCTGCGCCAGATCGATCAGCGGCTGATAGTGCAGTTCGAACTCGCCATTCGCCAGCGCGCGGCGCAGATCGATCTCCATGTCGCGGCGTCGCTGCGCATGGCGATCCATTTCCTTCTCGAAGAAATGATGCACGCCGCCGCCTTCCGACTTGGCGCGGTACAGCGCCATGTCGGCATTGCGCAGCAACTCTTCGCCGGTATCGCCATCGCCGGGAGAGATCGCGATGCCGATGCTGGCGCCGATGACGACCTCCAGGCCGTCGATCATGTAAGGCGCGCTCAAAGTTTCGATGACGCGGATGGCATGATCGCTGATCTCGTTCGGTGACGCATCGGTTCCGAGTATCATCGCGAACTCGTCGCCGCCGAGTCTGGCGACCAGACTGTCCGCACGCGGGTTCGCCGCGAGCCGCTCGGCTACCAGCGTCAGCAGCCTGTCGCCGGTCGGATGACCGAAGGAATCGTTGACGTTCTTGAAAAGGTCGAGATCGATGCAAAGCACCGCGACGCTCTTGTTGACGAGACGGCTGCGCTCGAGATCCTGCCGCAGCCGCTCCTGAAACATCACGCGATTGGCGAGGTTCGTCAGCGCATCATGATGCGCCATATAGGCGATCCGCGCCTCCGCCTTGCGCCGTTCGGTGATGTCGACGGCCGACACCAGAAAGCTGTCGCGCCCGTTGAACGGCACGCGGCGGCCGAATGTCAGCACTTCGATCTCGCTGCCGTCGGCTTTCAGATGCCGCCAGTTGCGGCCCGACTGATAGACGTCCCCTACCTGACCCAGCGCGCGGCTGTGTTCGTCCCACTCGTCCTGAGGCCAGATATCCTGCAACTGCATGGTCAGGAAACTCGCGCGATCGTAGCCGTAGTGGCTGACCGCAGCGTCGTTCACCCCGAGAAAATTCTTCGTCGCGATATCGAACACCCACATCGGCATCGGATTGCCTTCGAACAGCAACCGGAACGACTGTTCGCGCCGTTTGAGATCGGTCACATCGGTCAGCGACAGCGAGAGCAGATCGCCGACCGGGGCTGCGCTGATCTTCAGCGTGCTGGCGTCATCGCTGACTTCGAACTGTTCGCTGACCCCGTGAGTGACAACGGCGCAGAGCCGCTCGAAAACCTGTTGCGAGCATAGCGCGTGCGCGCCCGCGCCCAGCCGGCGCCAGCGCAATTCATCCGGCGGCAGCCGAAGCAGGCGCGCGGTACCCTGATTGAGATGCACGATCTGGAAGTCGGCGGGCTGGCCGTCCACGCCGCGAATGGTCGCCAGCGACAGGATGCCGTCGTCGGCGCCGGCGAAGATCGCGTCGAGCAGATTGTACTGAAGGCCGCGCCGATTGACATAGACGCTGGTCATGGTGCCACCCCAGCGCGAGGCGACCGGCAGCGCGAAAACATCGTAAATCTGGACCAGCCCGTCGCGGACGCAATGGGCTGTGGCCAGATGCGGCTCGCCGCTCCGCCGCGCGTTCGCGACCGCTTCGCTCAGGACCAGTGCGCAATCGGGCGGAAACGCATCGAGCGCCGTATCCCAGATTCCGGTCTCCAGCCATTGCTCGACATAGCGGCCAGCCCGAGAAACCTTGAACTGGGCACCCTCGTCCTTGATGAGCATGACGTGATCGGCCAGACGGCCAAGACTGCCCAGCATGACGTCTTCAAAGAACGGCAAATCTTTTCCGGGCTTGAGAGCCGCCTGCCATTTTCGGCGCAAAACCGAAACGTCACTGAACAATTCTGGATTGGACTTCTTCGATTTAGCGACGGCCACCACAACGCACCCCACACCATCGACACGGCGTTCTGTCGTGTCAGCGGGCGGTATCCAATGCTTGCGCACTTAAGGCCGCGTAAACGTTGCGCGCGGATCGGAACAATGCGGGATTTGTGAAAGTTCTAAGTCGCGCGATGGTTAGTGCGCGTTAGAAACCATGACATATTTGATACAAGAAAATGACAACGCGCTTACCGCGCGATCACTTCGACTTCGCCATCGACGCCGTTGCTGACGTTGAAGGGACGCTCGAACACCTTGCCTTCGTTTTTCGCGATCACGCGGTATTCGCCTTCCTGGAGAGTGACCTTCGGAAACGCGCCGTTGTATTCCTTGATGACGTCGCCGGCGGGCGTGATGACGGACCACGCGGTATTGGCCAGTGCCTCGCCGCCCTTGTCGCTGACCAGCTTGAGCGTGATGACGGCTGCGCGGTGGGTGCAAATCACATCGGTCAGCTTGCCGGCCTGCACGCGAATGTCCGAGCGCACCACGGAGTTCGCGTCACCGTAATTCGAGATGATGTAATATGTGCCTTCGGGCACCAGTAGCACATCACCCGCGGCGACGTTCTGCGCGAGCGGCGCGCGCTCTCCGATTTCAAACTGGCTGCCTTTGTAGATGGAGAAGGTGATCTGCCCCTGCGGGATCTTGGTGGTGCCGACACGGCCTTCGATACGCAGACCGCCGGCTGGAAGATCGAACTGTTCGCGCAACGTCTCGTTGCGCAACGTGACGGGGCGCACGGCGGTCACAAGACCCAGGGCTGCGTGAACGACATACCCTCCGGGTGCGAGAACGATGTTCGGCGTCGCCGTGCGATCTTCACGGATCAGCTGAAACGCGCCGCTGGCGTCGGGCTTGTCGGAATAAACCCGCCACACCACGCCACTGTTGACGGCGGGCAGATCCTTTCCGAACCGCGCGTTCAGCGCGAGAACACCCTGCGCCGGTGCCGGAGCGGGTTGCGGTGGCACCGCCGTGGTCACAGGAGGCTGGGTGAGCGTTGCCGGCAAGCCGGGCGCGGCAGCGGGACCGGATGGTGGCGCGAGGCTGATCGCCGGGCCGGACGGGGTCGGTAGAATAGGCACGTTGGCGGGAGGAATGGGCGCCGGCGCATCGCCCAGGAATTGGGCCGCGGCGGGATTCGGCACCAGTGCCATCAGCAGGCACAGGAGTGCCAGCAACCACAGCCATGCGCGACCGCGCAGAGCATCATGGTCAACGGCCCGCGCTTCACACACGGCTGTCCTGCGGCTGTGTCCGAGGGCGGTCATGGTGCTGGTTTTTCACCGAAAACGAGGCAAATTCAAGCCTGAGAACGCACTTGACCACGCCGCCGTGGCCGTCATTCGTGCAATAACGCCTTCTGCACCGCCATAGGCCGCGCTACAGTCATATTTCCTGACTACGCGGGACGCGTATCGGCGACACAATCACACTCATTTCGCGTTCTTATGACTGAATTGGCCGGGGATGGGCCGATTCGAGGGCTTCGGGAGACAAGCGGTGTTGGAAAGTTTGATGGGATTTCGCCAGAACGATGCTCAGGACAAAGCGGCGCTGGTGACAAAAAAGCCGACCATCGGGCTGGCACTGGGCGGCGGCGCGGCACGCGGTTTCGCTCACATCGGCATTCTGCGCACGCTTCTCGCCAACGGAATCGTTCCGGACATCATTGTTGGAACGTCGATCGGTGCCGTGGTCGGCGGCTCCTATGCCGCGGGACATCTCGACACGCTCGAGAGCTGGGCCAAGGGCCTCCTCCCGCGCAATATCTTCAGCTATCTCGACATCCGGCTCAACGGCTCCGGTCTGATCGGCGGCAGCAAGCTCGCGGCCCAGCTCGAGGCGTCGTTCGGCGGAACCTATATCGACGAGCTTCCGCTCAAGTTCGCCGCGGTCTCCACCGAAGTGAACACCGGGCACGAAATCTGGATCACCAACGGAAAGCTCGTCGACGCGGTGCGCGCGTCGTATGCCCTCCCCGGGATCTTCGAGCCGGTGCTGATCGGCGATCGCTGGCTGGTCGACGGCGCGCTCGTCAATCCGGTGCCGGTGTCGGCGGCGCGCGCACTCGGCGCGGAAATCGTCATCGCCTGCAACGTGTCGACCGATGTGTTCGGACACGGCACGCTCATCTCCGCGCACGGCAAGGCCGCCGGGGAGCAGGAGACTTCCGCTGAACCCGTGCAGGAAAAGCGCGGCTTCGGAAAATTCTTCTCGGCCGAAAAAACCGTGAAGCGTGAATTCTTCGGCAGCGCCGGACGTCCGGGAATCTCGACCGTGATGGTTGAGGCGTTCAACATCATGCAGGACCGCATCACGCGCTCGCGCCTCGCCGGCGATCCGCCGGACGTTCTGATTTCGCCGCGCGTCGGCAAGGTCGGCTGGTTCGACTTCCATCGCGCCGAGGAAATCATCAACCACGGCGCCCGCGCGGCCGAGCGCAACATCGAATCGATCCAGGAAGCGATCAGCCTGCTCAGCCCGACGGCAAACCAGACGCCGGGCACGGCGCAGCCGACACAGCCGTAACGGCGACAGCATGGATTTTCCTGGTCGCCCCGGCGAAGGCCGGGATCCATAACCATACGCCTTCGATGCAAGACGCGATGGTCGAAGTTCTTTTCAATTAAATCGGGGATGATAGGTCCAGGCCTTCGCCGGGACGACGCATCATTTGCACAGAGTATCAAGCGCTAGGCACTATGCCGTCTTGATGTAATCCTGCAGCGCTTCCTGTTCGCGCTCGTATTCAGCGACACGCCACTTCACAACGTCGCCGATTGAAATCAGGCCGGCGATCCGGTCGTTTTCGACGACAGGCAAATGCCGGAATTTTCCGGACGTCATGACTTCCATGATGGCGCCGACGGTGTCCGACTCCTTGCAAGTGATGACCTTCGACGTCATCACGCTGCGGACCGGCTCATCGAGAACGCTCGCGCCCCGCTCGCCCAGCACACGCACCACGTCGCGTTCCGAAAGAATGCCGTCGATTTTTTGGCCGCTCATCACCATGACGGCGCCGATGCGTCTCTCGGAGAGAATCTTGATCGCCGCCGAAAGCTTGGCGTCGGGCGAGACGCTGATCACCTGATGACCCTTGGTATCCAGAACAGCTCGAACCGTCATTGCAGCCTCCCGAAAATCCGACCGCGCAGTCCTGCCCTCAATATCGAGCGTGATGCGCCTCCAGTTTTAGTCTTGAGTCAAACAACGTAGCGTCTGATTGGTTTCGTGCACCTCGGCAATCTCTGGCACGATGATGGAGCAAATATGGGGTGCTCGCAAGACTGAGCATATTGCCGCAGGGCGGCTAGTCAGCCGGCGGCAGCGCGCCTGCATTATTGTCCTGCATGATGGCGCGCGGCACCGGATCGAACAGTGAGAACAGCACAAGCCCCGCAATAAAGCCGCCGATATGCGCCTGCCACGCAATGCTCTGCGCGGACGCGCCGATGGCGATCGCACCAAGGCCGGTGATGATGTTGAGGCCGAACCAGACCGCGAGAAATCCGAGCACGCTCGGATTCTGCAACGACCGCATCAGCGACAGCGCGGGAACGCGGGCCGCGGCTTCCGCATCGCCGCGCCGGAACGACAGAAAGCTCCCACGCTGGAAGGCGAAGCGGATGGCAGCCGCCATCGCGCCCGACACCGCGGCGGAAGCCCCGATCATCGGCGCGACTTCGTGCTGATGGGTGACGAGATGTGCGAACGCACCCGCAATCGCCGTGACGGCGAAGAACAGAAAGAATCGCGTGGTGCCGAACCGGCGCGCGACCGCGCTGCCGAACGGCAGCATCCACAACATGTTGAAGGCGATGTGGGTGATATCCGCATGGAGGAAAGCGTAGGTCAGGAAGGTCCAGATCTCGGCGCCGAACCCGCCGGGAAATTTGCCCGCCAGCACCGAGGCGTCATAACGCGCCGGCACGAACCCGAACATCCAGATCACTTCCTGATCGATGGCGAGCGGCAACAGGGCGCGCACGCCGTGAATGCCGGCCATGACGACCAGAAGCGCGGTCATGCCGAAGGGAATGGTCAGGATCGGTTCGCGAGGGGATTGGGGGGAGTCCAAGGGCGCACAATGTCCGAAACGAGCGAGGGTCGTTCCTGAGATAGGCGGCTTTGACGGTGCGGTGCAAGCGCAAGGGTCAGATGCGACAAAAGAAAAAGGGAGGGCTTGAAGGCCCTCCCCTTGGTCTCATCGGTCTTTGCGCGGGCTTTTCGAGTGAGAGCGCTGCTTCGCGCTCCGGGCATCCCCACCCCTCCCCGCACATGACCAGATTGTTTTCCGCCGCCTGTGTTCAACCTAAGAGTTCGTCGTACCACCGCCGATCCCTGGAGAAGACCGGCGACTTGGAGTGCTCAGACACTAGGTCAGATACGTCCATTCACAAAGCTCATGGTAAATTTAACGTTAACGACGCAAACCCGCCGTCCGGGCGCGTGAATCCCGCCTTCGGCATGGACGCTGCACCGTCAGTCCCGCACAACAAAGAAGGGCCGTGCAGCGCCTGGAAGCGGGACAAATCTGTCCCGTCACCGGCTTGCACGGGACGGAACCGAGCCATGAAGCATCAGGCAACCCGCGAGTTTTACGCTTATTGGGACGAGAAGCGCGCAGGCGCCGCCGCCCCCGAGCGCAGCGATCTGGAACCGGAGCAGGTCCGCCACCTGCTCGGTGACATCTTCGTCCTGTCCTACGATTCCGCGGCCGGTTACCCGTTCCGGGTGGCCGGAACCCGGATGTGCGCCCTGGTCGGCTCGGACCTCAAGGGACAAAGCTTTGTCAGCCTGTTCCGCGACGACGATCGCACGGAGATGCAGGACCTCATCGGAATTGTGGCCGAGGAAACGCTGGCCACCGTGTTCGGCATTACGGCGCTGAGGGCGGATGGATCGCGGGTCCATCTCGAACTCCTGCTCCTGCCCTTCAGCGCCCGCTCGCATACGCCGGTCAGCCTGACCGGACTGCTTGCCCCGCTCAATGCCATGGACAACTCGCAGACCTATGGCGGCCTGAAGGATTTCAGCCTGACGTCCTGGCGTCATTTGCGCGAGGACCGGCGGGGGCCGCGCGCCCTGCGGAAGTGGTCGCTCATCCGAGGCCTGACCGTCTATGAAGGGCTGCGTTGACACACCCCATTACGGCTAACAGATCATTAACCCTGACCGCCTTAAGGTTCATCCTTACCGAAAAACCGGTCGACCGGTGTTGGAAATGGCGTTGGCGCAAACACAATCGATTCGTCCATCCGCTCAGGAGCGGCGACGCTTTCAACGTGTGAAGGTTCATCTGCTCGGCCGCTACATGCTGGCCGACCGGCGTGAATTTCCATGTCAGGTTATCGATATGTCGCCCGGCGGCCTCGCCATGCTGGCGCCCGGGATCGGCAACGTCGGCGAACGCGTGGTCGCCTATCTCGATCACATCGGCCGCGTCGAAGGCAAGATCACCCGCCTGCTCGACAACGGCTTTGCCATGACAGTCGGCGCGACACCGCGCAAGCGCGACAAACTCGCGGCCCAGCTCACCTGGCTCGCCAACCGCCAGATCCTCAACCTTCCAGAAGATCGCCGCCACGACCGCATCGTGCCGCGCAATCCGATGTCGGTCCTCAAGTTCGACGACGGCCGCGCGATGCCGTGCCGGATCATGGACCTGTCGCTGTCCGGCGCGGCGCTGGCCGCCGAAATGAAGCCGCTGGTCGGCGAACCCGTGATGCTCGGCCGCGTGCAGGCCCGCGTCGTCCGCCACCTCGAAGAAGGCTTCGCAATCGAGTTTGTTCACGCGCAGCTTCCCGAGACCGTCGAAGACAACGTAAGCGCGCGGTAAAAAGCGGCGGTTACCAATTCCTGAGTTTTGAGACCGATCGAGGCGATACCCGCAACCCGGGTATCGCCTCGATGCGTTTGGCGGCCTCGCCCACCCTGACCGACGAGGCCTAAGGGCACGCGGAATCATAAGCGATATCAGCGACTTGGTGCGCGATAGATAAAATTTGAATCAAAAGCAGTTATTTCAAATTTTAATCTCATTTTACTCAAGTATAAATTGAATTAGCGCCAGCTTTTACTTGTACTTTCTTCAATTGTACTTCGACGACTTAGCCGCCGTGCAAATCCTTTGTGTGAAAAGTGGTCCCAACAAGAAACGGGGGCCACAATGTTTTCAATTCGTGGACGGGGAGTTGGTCTGGCGATTGTCGCCGGCCTGATGGGGTTTTCGGTTGCGGCACAGGCTGCGGGCGAGCGCGTGCTTTATGCCAGCCTGGGCGACACCACACGGTCGCCGATCGGCTGGATTGAATTCTGTTCTGACAATCCCGGCGATTGCCGGGGCGGCGCGACGCAGGCCCGCGACATCGTGATGACGCAGGCCGCGTGGAAGGATCTGCTGCGGGTCAATCGCTGGGTCAACGAGACCATCAAGCCGCTGACCGACATGGATCACTGGGGCGTGGTCGAGAAGTGGTCGTATCCGACCGACGGATATGGCGACTGCGAGGACTACGTCCTGCTCAAGCGCAAGATGCTGATCGACGCCGGATGGCCGCGCGAGGCGCTGCTGATCACGGTTGTGCGCGACAAGAAGGGCGAAGGCCACGCGGTGCTGACGGTGAAGTCCGACAAGGGCGAATTCATCCTCGACAACCAGAACGAGGAAGTCGTCGCCTGGACCGACACCGGCTACCGCTTCGTGAAGCGGCAGTCGCAGAGCGATCCGAACGCCTGGGTCTCGCTTGGAGATTCACATCCGGCGGTGTCCACCGCGAGTTCACGCTGAGATTTGGAGCACGACCGAAACGTCACGCTCAAAAATGAATACTTGAAGACATAGGAACCCACGGCCCGGTCTTATCCCCACCCCTCCCCGTCCCAGACCGGATCGTGCGCGGCCGAGCCTCCCCCAGGCTCGGCCGCAACTTTTGGGAAAGCGCTTCGTTGATCGCTATGCGTTTTCAAGAATGATCGACGTGACCTGCGCCGGATCGATGACCATCACGTCGTGACCGATGTCGAGTTCAAGCGTCTTCCACTTGCCGGAGTCCTTTGCCTTCGCAAGGTTCGCGTCGAATGTGGCGCTCTTGTAACCCTTGGCGCGCACATAGATCTTCTTCGCTATCCTGTCTCGCGCGCCCTTGAACACTGCCGCCTCGGTGTACGTCCCGACCGGCTGGGCCGTTGTCTTGCCGTCAACCCAGGCACGATCCTTTTCCAGAACGCCGAAAGCCGCCGCCGGCGGCGGCTTGATTCCGCTTTCGCCCTTTTCCATCGCGGTATTGATGGCGGCAACGAAAGCCGGAGACGATTTTTGCAAAAGCGTTTCGCCGTCTTCCGGCAGGAAAGCATCGAGGAAGACGATGGACGATATCCGGTCCGCGAGCCGCTCAGCCACGCCGCTGATGATGATGCCGCCGTAGGAATGACCGACCAGCACGACGTTGGACAAATCCTCGTACTGGATGACATTGGCGATGTCGGTGATGTGCGTCGTGAGATTGATGCTCTTGTTCAGCAGATGAGAGCGTTCGCCCAGTCCGGTCAGCGTCGGCGCAAACACCCGATGACCTTGTTTGACGAGGGCATCGGAAACCTGACGCCAGCACCATCCGCCATGCCATGCACCGTGAACCAGAACGAATGTTTTCGGCGCGGCCGTTTGCGCATCGGCTTTGGACACGCCGTTCACGGCTGCCAAAGCTCCAATGCCAGTTGCTACAATCTGCCGCCGCGTAACTCCAACCATGACGATCTCCCCGAATGTCTTTGATGTTGGCTCAAATGAGTTGAGCGACGATCTTCAAACACTATTTTCAAACGGCAAGAAAGCGCAATTTCGACTGATACATTTGCACATTGTATCATTCGGTTTGCTGTCAGAGTGCGCGTGACCGGACGCATGAGTGATGCCGTCCGTTCTTCTGCGTCACGACGGCGACTGCGTCAGCGGCAACAGCGCACGCAGTCGCGCGTCGCGCAGGTAAAGACCACCCCAGGTGAGAACGCCGAGAAGCAAACAGATGAGTTGCGGCGGCGATGCGAATTCACCGAGCCGGAAGTGGGCGCAGATTGCGCCGCCGAGAAAAGCCGTGGTCAGAATCGCGCCGAGAACGCTAGTGCGGGGTATCGCATAAAGAACGCCACATGCGAGCATGATGATGCCGAGCGGCGTTGCAAGACTTTGCGAAAAGCCGGTCGCATCCATCTCGGCTTTCAACAGATGCGGTGCAAACAGCTGCGTGCCGGCGTCGGCGAACAATGCCAGCACCACGAGGGCACTCATGACATAACCAATCCAGTTGGCTGCGGTCTTATGCGCCATAGTATCTCCTTTGGTCGGAATGATTTTTGAAGCTTCCGTGCGGTGACGGGCGAAAAACGCCCGTCAGCAAACATCCGTCCACGGACCGCAGCAGGTCATGGCCAGCGCGCGCTGTCGCGTCAATGCGCGATTGCTTGCAATTCAGCAGCTAAAAATTTCGCAGCAGACCTTGAAATGGAAACCGGTTTCCGGCGGCTCCACGGATTCGGATCACAGCTTGATGCGCTCACCCGATCTTCTTCAGGCCCTTCTTGAAGCGCTGGCCGTTGTGGACGTAGTGAGGCGCGCCATACGTCATGGCGGTGACCTGCTCGGGCGTCAGCGTGCGAATGACGCGCGCCGGGGCGCCGATCACCAGCGCACGGTCCTCGAACGTCTTGCCTTCGGTGATGACCGCGCCCGCGCCGACGATGCACCCCTTGCCGATGCGCGCGCCGTTCATGATGATCGCGCCCATGCCGATCAGCGCGCCATCCTCGATGGTACAGCCGTGCAGAATCACGTTGTGGCCGATGGTGCAGTTCTTGCCGATGGTCAGCGGAAAGCCCGGATCGGTGTGAAACGTGCAGTTGTCCTGCACGTTGGAGCCTTCGCCGATCTCGATCAGTTCGTTGTCGCCGCGCAGCACCGAACCGAACCACACGCTGGCGTTGGTCTTCAGGCGCACATTGCCGATCACCGTCGCGGTGTCGGCGATGAAGTATTGTCCATCGGCGGGAAGTTCGGGCGCGCGCCCGTCAAGTTCGTAGATCGCCATTCATTGTCTCCGTTTTGAAGACCATGCCATGGAAGAATGCAGTCTGGCGAGAGTGCGTGGACGCGGATCAGGCGATAACGCCGGTGCTTTCCAGCAGCATCAGGACGAACGTCCCCGACATCATGCTCCAGAAACCGGCGATGATCGTGGCCATCGCCACGAACTCCATCCGGCGTCCTTCGATCGAGCGCCCGCGCACGGTGTTGCGCATGATGATGAAGGGTGCGGCGAACACCAGGAACGGCACGGCTGCGAATGCCTTCGGCGCCGCCTTCTGCGTCAGCAGCCCGAAACCCGCCGGCCGTTGCACGAAGGCCTGAAAGCCGCTGGTCAGCGCGCCGGCGAGCGCAAATCCGATCAGAATAGCGAAGAAGGAATTCAGCGATTCAGGCGACATCGGACAGGGCTTTCAACACACGCGGAAACACATCGGCACAGACCGGCGCAGCCGGCCAGATCGTGCTTACGCATCGCAAAATGCCGTCGCGCCCGCCACTTTATCCTTAAAGAAAGGTTAATACCGGAACGCCGCTCAACGCTGGATGCATGGCTATGAACGCCCGCCAACGCGCGGAACTTCGGGGGAATCCGCCGGGCATGGCATATTGGCAGGTGATTCGACCGGGTTGCCGCCCGCTCCACCCGCAAGGCCCGTCATCTGCCCACAGCCCTTAAAGACTCATGGCTCTGACCTCTCCGACATCATCGCGCAGCAACGCCCGCCGCGGCCATCACGTGCCGCTTCTGGCCATGGCCGCGATCGGCGCCTGCGCCGTCGGCCTCGTGGCCTATCTGCTGTGGCCGACCTGGGAGGTCGAAAAGGTCGATGATCCGTCGCGCCTGCCGATCAGCATCGGCAACACGCTGTTCAACGTGCCGACCAAGGCGATCCGGGTGAAGGTGCAGAAGCGGACCGGTCCTCAGGAGCGCGTCGATCTCAACCTGCTCTACCCGTCGCTCGAGCCGCCCGAAGCGCCGCGCCATGTCAGCGCCGACACCGTCGAGGATAACCTTCCCGACATCGATCGCATCTTCGTGTCGATCACCGCGCATCACGATGCGCTGTCGCCGGACGACCGCACGCGGACGATCTATCCGCGTTACTTCGATCAGACTTCAGGGAGTCTGCAAGACGGACTGAGCACGCGCCCGTTCCGCGACAACACGCCCTATGCCAACGAAGATCTGGTGTATGCGGGAAGTCCGCAAATCATCGCGCGCTGTACGCGCGACGGCAAGACGCCCGGCATGTGCCTGAGCGAGCGCCGGATCGAGGGCGCGGATCTGACCTTCCGGTTTCCGCGCGCCTGGCTGGTGAAGTGGCGCGATGTCGCGAACGCGATGGATCAGATCGCCGTGCGGATGCGCACGCCGCGAGGCTGACCTTACGCCTCTTCCTCGATGTCGCCCTCGAGGATCGCCATCTGGAACTGGAACGACCGGTCGTCGTCCTCGTCATCGACGAACAGCACGCCGATGAATTCCTCACCGATATAGACCTCGGCGGAATCGTCCTTCTTCGGACGCGGCACGACGCGGATTTTGGGGTTGCCGAACAGCCGCTTGAGGTAAGCATCGAGCTTCCTGACTTCGGTCACGTCCACGGGCGTTCTCCAACTGAATGATGTTTGCGACAGCTTTAATGCGGGATCGCGCCCTGCGCTAGAGGTTAGCGCGCCTAATCCGGATCGATCCGCCGTCCCGATCAGATGCCGATGGCGTTGAGCATCTGGTTCATGGTGCGCGACGGTTCGGCGCACCCGGCCTCGCCGACGATCTTCGCCGGCACGCCCGCAACCGTGACGTTGTTCGGCACCGGCTTGACCACGACCGAACCTGCCGCGATGCGCGCGCAATGTCCGATCTCGATATTGCCGAGAATTTTCGCGCCCGCGCCGATCATGACGCCGTAGCGGATCTTCGGATGCCGGTCTTCGTTTTCCTTGCCCGTTCCGCCGAGCGTCACGCCGTGCAGAATGGAGACGTTGTCTTCGATCAGCGCAGTCTCGCCGACCACAAGTCCGGTGGCGTGGTCGAGGAAGATGCCGCGCCCGATCCTGGCGGCGGGATTGATGTCGGTCTGGAATTCCGCGGAGGATCGGCTCTGGATGTAGAAGGCGAAATCCTTGCGCCCATTGTTGAAGAGCCAGTGCGCGAGGCGATGCGCCTGAATGGCGTGGAAGCCCTTGAAGTACAGCAGCGGGTCGATGAAGCGCGATGTCGCGGGATCGCGGTCGAATACGGCGACCAGATCGGCGCGGAACGCATTGCCGAAATCGGGATCGCCGCGGATCGCATCGAGATAAGCTTGGCGGATCAGGTCGCCGGACAGCGCCGAGTGATCGAGACGTTCCGCGATGCGGTGCACCACGGCATCCTCGAGCCGGTCGTGATGCAGCACGGTGGAATAGATAAAGGTCGCGAGTTCCGGCTCGCGCTTCACGATGTCCTCAGCCTCGTCCCGAATTCGGGTCCAGACGGGATCGACAGTCGAGAGCGCCGTCTTCGGGTCGAGATGATGCTTGGCCATTGGGTTGGGTCCGGCTGATCTTACGTTGAGGAGATATTACCACATAATGGGGGGAAGGAAGGCTGCAACGGCTACCAAGGTTGACGTTGGAATAATTATCTCCCGCACCCGTAGAATAATTATCTACCAGCCTCTCAAGAGCGCCCTGCGAGGAATTCCAGCACCCCATCCTTGTAGACCCGATCGCCCACCGCGCGCATGTGATCGCGGTTTGGAATATCAAGCACTTGCGACCCCGGAATGACTTCCGAAAGCCGGGCTGCCGAGCCCGCCACATCGTCGGTTGTTCCCACCGCGATCAGCACCGGAACGGTAATGGATGCGGCTTCCTCTCGGGTCATGAGACGCCGCGACCCTCGCATGCACGCCGCCAGCGCTCTGCGATCCGAGCGGGTCTGGTCTGCAAAGGTCCGAAACATGCGGCCCATCGGATCGGTGACTTCGTCCAGCGACGCCGCCTCCAGCGCCGCCGCAACATTTTCACCGGGGCGGCCCTCGTCGTCGATCAGGCCGATGCCGATACCGCCGAGGATCGCCGAACGCAAGCGCTCGGGATAGCGCTGAGCGATATAGGCGGTGATACGCCCGCCCATGGAATAGCCCATCATGTCGGCGCGTTCGATGTTCAGGTGATCCATCAGCGCGCGCACGTCACCGGCCATGGTGCCGATGTGATATTCCTCAGGATCGTAAAGTTTCGCCGACGCACCGTGACCGCGATTATCCAGAGCGATGACGCGCCGCCCCGCCTTGGTCAACGTCGAGACCCACGAGGGATAAACCCAGTTGATGTCCTTCGTCGATGCAAAGCCGTGCACCAGCACGATCGGATCGCCCTCGCCTTCGTCGAGATACGCAATTTCAACGGAGCCGTTGTGAAAGCTCGGCATCGTAATATCCAGTGTTGAGAAGGGAGATAATGACCGAAGCGGTCGTGACGCGAGAGTTGCAGTTTATCCGGACGCAGCGCGCCTGACCAGATGCGTCAGACAGCCTGCGCTGTTGCGGAGGCCTGCGCCGCCGCAAGTTCGCGCTGCATTCGCTTGAGTTTGCTGCGTTGAATCCATGACAGGGTGAGCCGTTCCGTGGTGGCCTTGATCGACGAGATAAAACCGAACAGCGCCAGCAATGCGGCAAACACCCACCATGCGAGATGGAACGCGCCGGCGGTCAGCAGCAGCGCGCCGCGGCCGAGTATCTTTACAATGGCGCAGGTCTGGCTGCCCTTGGACTCCGCAAGCCGTGCCGCACGCGCGACATCCTTTGGTCCGTCCGCAATGCGCAGCACGTCGAGCGCGCCTCTGGTGCCGGCCTTCTCGCCGACGCGGCCGACATCCTTGGCGAGGCGCACAAGCGCCCCCGCCTTTTCCGCCTTGAACGCGGCCTTCATCGCGCTGATGGTCTGGCCGGGCCGCGCGATCGAGGCCGTTGCCACGGCCTGCTGCAACATCGGCGCATCGACCACGCCGCGCGCCGAACGTCCCGCCCATTCGGTCAGCCCCGCACCGAGCCGTCCGACCTTGCGGGCGTCCTTCACCATCGAGAGCCCAGCCCGCACCGGGACTGCGCCGCCGACGGACACGTAGGTCGCTGCCGTGACCGCCAGACCCACACTTGCAAGTCCGAGCACCAGTTGATCGACATTCTCGCCCATCACAAGCCGCTTGCCTTCGCGAACCACGTCGCGGATATCGCCGAACACGAACAGATCGCCGGCGACCGTTCCTGACAGGCTGGCCACGTCATCAGCCTCGCCGGTCACAAGCCCTGTGGCAAAACGCCGGGCCATGCTGGCGGTCGAGTTCTCCTCCGCGACGGCGGCATCCACCCGCCCGGCGACCTCGGCCGGCACGGCAATGCCCTTGTCCCTGGCAAGGTCAGTGAAGCTTTTCGCGAGATCGGCGTCATCGGCATCGAGCGCCTGCGCCACGCCTTTTTCGATGGCCGCGTCGTTATTTCGCAGGGCAGAATTGACCTGAATATCCGAGAGTTGCGCCGGGTCGTCCTGGACCAGCAGGATCGCCGCGGCGTCACGCGCGTGCGGCCACAGCACCATGAGGGCCGCAGCCGAAACCACTGTGGCCACGAGGGCCAGGCCGATGCGCCGGGATGCTTTCATCGCAGACAGATAACCCTTGAATAGCCTGCCGGTTCGACAGGCCGTGACCGACCGATGACATGGTGTGCCGTTTTTCCGACACAACCTCCCCAACGAAAGGAGGGCTTTCCCAACACGGCAGGATTGTGTCGAATCCACATGCTGACACATGCGGCGAATTGGACGAATCCGGCGCCGCAATCTAGGAATAAGTCGTATCGCTCGGTATGCTACAGGCAGCGACTGCGTCGTCGCTGCGTGCGCTCGGGTATGGGCAAAAGACGCGCAAAGACCAGGATTGGGGTAGAATTGCTATGGCGGATCACGTCGTCCCTCACTTTCATAACGATGCGGGCGTCGCCATCATCGAAATCGGCTCGCGCGAATTCATGTGCGTGGGCGCAAATCCGCCTTTCGACCATCCGCACGTATTCCTCGATCTCGGCGACGACAACGAGATCATCTGCCCGTACTGCTCGACGCTGTATCGCTACGCCGCCGATCTCAAGGCCGGCGAAGCGCGCCCTCCGGAATGCGTCCTGAAAGACAAGGTCGCCTAACCTTCAGTGGCCGATTCACGCACCATCGTTGTCGCTGGTGCGGGCATTGGGGGACTGACCGCATCGCTCGCGCTGGCCACACGCGGTTTCCGGGTTGTCGTGCTGGAACGCAATGAGCGGCTCGAGGAAGCCGGCGCCGGGCTGCAACTGTCACCCAACGCCAGCCGCATCCTGATCGATCTCGGTCTCGAACCGCTGCTCGCGCCGCATGTGATCGCGCCGGACTCGATCAACATCATGACGGCGCGGACCGGCAAGGAAATCGGCCGCATCCCGCTCGGCGAAGCCGCCACGCTGCGTTACGGCGCACCCTACTGGATCGTGCGCCGCGCCGACCTGCAATCCGCGCTGGTGGCACGCGTGAAAGATCACCCCGACATCGATCTGCGGCTCGGCGCGCAGTTCGAGGACGTCGCGGTCTATCCCAAAGGCGTCACCGTCGTTCAGCGCAACGGCGCCAGCCGGCTGCAGGAGCCTGCGCTCGCGCTGATCGGCGCGGACGGCGTCTGGTCCAGCGTGAGACATCAGATTTTTCCCGAAGCCCAGCCGCAGTTCACCGGCAGCATCGCATGGCGCGGAACTGTCGATGCCACGCAACTGCCGCGCGGATTCAATGCCCATCGCGTGCAACTGTGGATGGGCGCCAACGCGCACCTCGTCGCCTATCCGATGTCGGGCGGAAAGCGCATCAACATGGTCGCGATCGTGTCGGGCAAATGGAACAGGCCGGGCTGGAGCGAACCCGGCGACGTCGTCGAGATCGCCAATCATTTTTCCGCCCCGCAATGGCCGATCGCTGCGCGCATGATGATCGGCGCAGTCGATGGCTGGCGGAAGTGGGCGCTGTTCGCGATGCGCGACGGCGGTGCATGGAACAAGGGACCGATCGCGCTGCTGGGCGATGCCTCACATGCCATGCTGCCGTTCGCCGCCCAGGGCGCCGGCATGGCGATCGAGGATGCGGCCGTGATCGCGAAATGTCTGGAAGATTCTCCGGGAAATCCGTCTGCGGCGTTCGTCCGGTACGCCAGCCAGCGCGCCCCGCGTGCAACGCGCGTACAGCGCACCGCGCGCAAAAACGGCAAGACCTATCATCTCGCAGGACCCGTCGGCTTCGCACGCGATCAGGTCATCAGAATGCTCGGCGGATCGCGGCTGCTGTCGCGGCAGGACTGGATCTACGACTGGCGCTTGAACTGAGTCAGTGGCCTAACGACGGCGCTTCGGCGCAGGCGGCGCGGCGGGAGGCGCGGCCGCCGGGGGCGGCGCGAGATCGGCACTCGTGCAATTGTTGCTGACGATCTTCTCATCGATCTGATCGCGGCGCGCGCGGTTCGCGCGATATTCGGTCTGATAGGCAAGACCTGAAACGAGCGTCCCTGCCGCGCCGGTTTCGGCCTTGGCCATCAGGCCTTCAAGTTCGACCACGCGGGCGTCGGTCGTCCTGCGCGCCGTGCCGAGCTGCTGGCAATTGTAGAGGTCGTATGACGCAGGATCGACGAACAGGCTCGACGACGCCCCGCCCGCGCACGCGCCGGCGCTCGCCGCGAGAACACCGGCGGCAGCCAGACGCGAGGCGGCGGCAAGCAGCCCGCGCGATGCCGCGCGCTTCGTTCGATACCGTGTCAGGCGAACGGCCATGCGCTCGATTCCATGCACTTTAATTTCATGACCATCGTGTCGACGGCCTTCGTGTTGAATTTGTGGTGCGGACGGCGGGGCCGCATGACGATTCACAGCGTTTCCTGTTTCTGGCCGCATTCCTTGCAGACGAACTTGACGCGGGTGGCGCCCTTCTCTGCCGAAACGCGATTGGCCTTGCCGCACTTTCCGCACGTCGCCTCGATGCGCGTATTGCCCTGCTTCACGACGAGAGCCTTCCGCTCCATCGCCTCGCGAACAAGGCGTTCGGTCTCTTCGCGCAATGCCTTCTTGTCCATGTCCTGTCCTTCAGCCGGCAGCGCGATTCGTTTGTCCTGGTGCGGACGGCGGGAATCGAACCCGCACGACGTTGCCATCGAGGGATTTTAAGTCCCTTGCGTCTACCAATTCCGCCACGTCCGCGCGGGCGGGTTGTAGCACCGCGCCGGGCTGAGCCGAAAGCCCGGTTAAGACCGGAATGTCGCCCGCGCTGGGCGATCACGGCGACAGATGACGCCCGTTGGATACGGACATCGCGGCGCGCGACAGACCCGTTCGCGACGCCACCCAATGCAAAAAACATAGGCATAGCAGGGCAAACTCGCAATCCTGCGATGAAATAGAGTGACGGAATTTCCTCGCCATCGATTGCTTCGGCGCTGATTGGCTGTTCAAATGCCGGCATATCGCGACACGAATTATTTTTGGATTTTTCCGCATTGCAGATCGAAGGGCGATGAACTATGCGCTGCCTTGTGGTCGCCGATCTGCATTATTCCCTGCCCCAGTTCGACTGGCTGCTCAGCGCCGCTCCGCATTTCGACGTCGTGATCATCGCGGGCGATGCGCTGGACATCGGATCGGTCGTCGATTTCCACGCCCAGATCGTCGTCGTACGGAAATACCTCGCCCGGCTGTCGGAAATCACGAAGATCATCCTGTGCTCCGGCAACCATGATCTCGACGACCGCGACGAAACGGGCGAGAAAATCTCGCGATGGATCGGCGATATCGGCGGGCTCGGGATCGCTCATGACGGCGACAGCCTCACCATCGGCGAGACGCTCTTCACCATCTGCCCATGGTGGGACGGTCCGCGCGTCAGGGAGCGGATCGGCAAGCAGCTTCAACGCGCCGCAGAACCGCAACATGACAGATGGATCTGGATTCATCATGCGCCCGCCGCGAACTCGCCGACAAGCTGGGGCGGCGCGCGCTATTACGGCGACGACGAACTCGTTCAGTGGATCAGGATCTACCAGCCCGACATCGTTCTGTCCGGCCACGTTCACCAGTCGCCGTTCGTCAAGGATGGCTCATGGTTCGACCGGCTCGGCGACACATGGCTCTTCAATGTCGGCCAGCAGTTCGGACGCCCACCCGCGCATATCATCCTCGATCTGGACAATGAGAAAGCCTACTGGTTCTCGGCGGCGGGCGAACAGTCGATCGATCTCGGCCAGCCGCTGCACCGGCCCGCGGACACTATCGCCGCCTTCCCGGACTGGCTTATAGCCGCGAGTCAGGCAGCCGCTCAGGCTGGCGGTCCGATCCCGGCAACGCCGCGCCCGGAGACAAGTTGACGAGACTTTCAAGGACATCGCCGACCATCGCCAGATGATTTCCGTGATCGGCGTATTGGCGTTTGATGTCGGCGAGATAAGTCGTCGCGGCATTGAGCCGGTGAGCAAGAAGCTGAGCGACCAGAAGCGCGACCGCTGGCTGCGTGCGCAGGAAGGCGGCTGCGTCATCGAACTGGTAGACCGTCGAGCTTGCGAAAGCGCGCACCGTGGCGGTATGCGGTTGTCCCAGGAGCACGGACATTTCGCCGAGAATGGCGCCGGGCTGCGTCACCGTGGCGACGACGGTCTCACCTTTAAGGACATCGAGCCGACCGTTGAGCAGAACGTAAAGCCGACCGGTGGTCTCGCCTTCCTTGATTAGCAGTTCTTCCGCGGCAAGAAACATCTCCTGCCCTCCGGTGCAATGCTCGAGGACTGCGCGCATACCGATCTCCGCGTTGAACGTCACAAAGGCTAGGGCTGGACGCCGAAAACGTCCATCGCATAGTTGCGTCCCGCCTGCGCAAATTGCCAGCACTTCCACAGACGCGCTAGTGTCCCGCATCCGGTTCTGACATTCGTAAAAGTGCCTGCGAAGGATATCATACGAATGTCAGAACCGGATCACCAGGATGGCCGTTCAAACGGCATTAACAAAAGAACACCAGCGGGAGGGAATGCGGCGATGGCCTACGAACAGATCAAGTATGAGATTCAGGATAACATCCTCACCATCACGCTGAACCGTCCGGACAAGATGAATGCGTTCACGCATGTCATGATGAACGAATTGATCGCGGCCTTCGATGCCGCGGACGCCGACGACAACGTTCGCGCCATCATCGTCACCGGCGCGGGGCGCGCGTTCTGCGCCGGCGCGGATCTCTCCGAAGGCGGCGCGACGTTCGACCGTGCGGCCCGTCCCGACCGCAAGACCGCGCCGCTCCGTCCCAATGGTGAAGTCGAATGGAGCGACGACGCGGTGCGCGATGGCGGCGGCCGCGTAACGCTGCGCATCTTCAAGTGCCTTAAGCCGGTGATCGGCGCGATCAATGGTGCTGCGGTCGGCATCGGCGTCACCATGCAGCTCGCAATGGACATTCGTCTTGCGTCGGAAAACGCGCGGTTCGGCTTCGTGTTCGCGCGGCGCGGCATCGTGCCGGAGGCCGCGTCGAGCTGGTTCCTGCCGCGCCTTGTCGGCATCTCGCAGGCGCTGGAATGGTGCTATTCGGGCCGCGTGTTTCCGGCGCAGGAAGCGCTCGCCGGTCGTCTTGTCAGCAAGGTGCTGCCGCCGGACGACCTGCTCCCCGCCGCCCGCGCGATGGCGCGCGAGATCGTGGAGAATACCGCGCCGGTGTCGATCGCGCTGATCCGTCAGCAGATGTGGCGCATGCTCGGCGCGGACGATCCGATGGAAGCGCACAAGGTCGACAGCCGCGGCATCTATTCGCGCGGCCAGTCCGCTGACGTGCGCGAAGGCGTGATGTCGTTCCTCGAAAAGCGCCCGGCGAAATTCACACAGACCGTGTCGAAAGACATGCCGTCGTATTTCCCGTGGTGGACCGAGCGGGAATACAAGTAAGCCCGCCTAGGCTGCCTTGATGTCGCGAATGAACTCCTCGACCTGCAACCGCATGGCCTGGGACTGGTTCGCGACATCGCGCGACGCCGACAATACCTGTCCCGAAGCTGTCCCGGTCTCGCTCGCCAAGCCAGTGACGCCTGCGATGTTGTCGGAGATTTCCTGCGCCCCCTGTGCAGTGTGCTGAACGTTCCGCGCGATCTCCTGTGTCGCCGCTGACTGCTCTTCCACTGCGCCGGCGATCGACGCGGCGATCTCGTTGATCTCGCTGATGGTGGCGCCAATGGCACCGATCACGGCAACCACCTCGTCAGACGTTTGCTGGATCGCGGCAACCTGCGCGCCGATATCATCGGTCGCCTTCGCGGTCTGGGCCGCCAGCGATTTCACCTCGGAAGCGACCACCGCAAAGCCGCGACCGGCCTCGCCCGCCCGCGCCGCTTCGATGGTTGCGTTCAGCGCCAGCAGATTGGTCTGGCTGGCGATCTCGCTGATCAGTCTCACCACATCGCCGATGCGCTGCGCACCCGACGCCAAGGATTGCACAATGTCATGGGAGCGGCCTGCTTCGGCCACGGCCTTTTGGGCGATCCGCGTGGATTCCGTCATTTGCCGTCCGATTTCCGAAACCGAACTGCTCAGTTCTTCGGTCGCGACTGCGATGGTCTGCACATTGGCCGAAGCCTGCTCCGTCGCGGAAGCCACGACGCCGGCCTGATGACTGGTTTCATCTGCCGCGGCACTCATGGCGGCCGCGGTGGATTGCAGCTGACCTGAAGCCGCCGTCATGGCCGAGAGTGATGTGGCTGCATGGGCCGCAAAGCGGTCCGTCAGTCCAGTGATACGGGTGGCGCGGGCAGCGCGCTCATTGACGGCCTGCGCCTCCCCGGCGATCAGTTCGCCGTTCCGGATCAGGCTGGTGCGGAAGAAGTCGACGGTCCGCGCCATGACTCCGATTTCGTCCCCACGTGTCACACCGACAACTTCCACGGACGTATCGCCGTCGGACAGGCTCTTCATGACATGAGTCAGTCTGCGCAGCGGCGTCGTGATGCTGCGCGACATGACGAAGACCACGGCTAGCCCCGCCAGCAGACCGGCGGCAACGAGAGCGCCGAGGATTGCCAGCGACTGCGACGCCTGGGCTTGCTTGGCACCGGCCATTGCCGCGAGATCGGCAAGAAATCCGTCCTCGACGGACTTAAGCAGATCAATGCGCGCCGTCGACGTATCGAACCATGACTTCACGTCCAGGCCTTTGAAGTCGCCCGACAGGCCGCCTTCAAGCACGGTTTTGCGCATGCCGAGAAACTTGTCGAGTACGGGACCCGCATGGAATCGCTTGAAGAGATCGCGCCCCGCTGCAGGCGATGACGCGAGATAGGATGAGAAATAGGTATCCTGTGCGGCAGCAAGACCGGTCGAGCGAGCGAACAGCGGCAATTCGAAACGTCCGGCCGCAATGCCCCCGGACACCAGCGCACGCTCCTGCCCGGCGCGCTCCTTGCCTTCGACCAGATTGGCGTAGGCGGTCATCGCCTTGGATATATCGTCGTCGTCGCTCAACGCCGCGAAGCCGTTGATGGCTGCGGTCAGACACGCGATGGTCTGCGTCAGATATCCGATGGCTGCGGACGGCGCGATCGACAGATCGTCAATCTCCCGACGCTTTCCGTCGAGCTGACCGAGCGCATCACGGGCGCTGGCGAAGGCTGCGCGCAGGCTCGGCGAAGCCGTCGCGTCGAGCGAGGCCAGTGCCTGCGATGCGCTGGTGAATTCCACATCGGTGTGCTTGCGCTGCGCGGAAAGCTCCGCGCGCATTTGTGCGCCCTTGCTGTTGAGGAGCGCCGAGGTCAATCCGCGCTCACGCTGAAGTTCGTGGACCAGCCGGCTCAACTTCCCGACGCTCTCCACCACGGGGCCGAGGCGAGCCATCGCCTGACGCGCGGACCATTTCTGGGACAATTCATATGCCGTGAAAATAACAAGTAATGTCAAAGGTAACGCGACGGCGACCGCGAGGCGCTGATAAATCTTCATATGACTGAGCATGGCGCGCTCCAAAAACTGGGCTTCGCCATTTTATGCTGAAACAGTGAATAGAAATTTACGTGCAGATTGACAGAAGCGCCCAATTTTTGGGCACTTCTTGCACATTATTGAGTCAGCGCATCGTCAGCGCGACACGCCCGATCGCTTTCCGCTCCATCAACAGGCGCATCGCCTTCGCGTAGTCCTCCAGCGGGAGGCGGTGCGAGATGTTAGGGCTGACGCGGCGCTCCTCGGCAAGCCGCGTCAATGCTTCAAGGCGTGCCACGCCGAGCGCGGGATTCATGCGAACGGCTTCCCCGGCCCGTACGCCGAGCACGCTGGCGCCCTTGATCAGCACGAGATTGGTTTTCGCCACACCGACGCCGCCGGTGAAGCCGATCACCAGCAGCCGCGCGCCCCACGCGATGCAGCGCAGGCTCTCCTCGAAGATCGCGCCGCCCACCGGATCGAACACCACGTCGGCGCCGCGTCCCTCGGTGATGCGCTTGACGGTATCCTTGAACGGCTCGCGGCCATAGAGCACACCATGATCCGCGCCGCGCTGCTTCGCCACTTCAAGTTTTTCTTCGCTCGACGCGCACGCAATGACCGTCGCACCGGCCACCTTGCCGAGTTCGACGGCGGCGAGCCCGACGCCGCCGCCCGCGCCATGCACAAGCAGAACCTCGCCCTGTTTGATTTGCGCGCGATCGTGCAACGCATGATACGCGGTGCCGTGCGCCGCGAGGAATGTCGCGCCCTGCATGAAATCGAAGGTGGAAGGCAGCGGCAGAAGCTGGTCCGGCGCGACCACGATTTCATCGGCGTAGCAGCCAAGCCGCGCCTTCACGATCACGCGGTCGCCGACGCGCA
Organism: Afipia sp. GW821-FHT04G03; assembly: GCF_059419985.1. NCBI lineage: Bacteria > Pseudomonadati > Pseudomonadota > Alphaproteobacteria > Hyphomicrobiales > Nitrobacteraceae > Afipia > Afipia sp. GW821-FHT04G03. The sequence goes on from NZ_JBWKSV010000005.1 coordinate 186,182, forward strand.
CGCCATCGACGCCGGAGGTCTCGACCACCTCGCCCGCCGCTTCCATGCCCGGCGTGAACGGCAGCGGCGGTTTGAACTGATACTCTCCCGCCGCCATCAGGATGTCGGGGAAATTGATCCCCGCCGCATGGATCGCGACACGCACCCGCCCCGATGCAAGCGGAGCGGAGGTGATAGTCTCAAGCCGCAGGCCTTCCGGCGGACCGAGTTCGCGGCAGACGACGGCGCGTGACATTATGCGGCTGTCTTCTTCCGCATCAGCGCGTCGCGGATCAGCGGCAGGCGGTCGTTGCCAAAATACATGTCGGTCTTGTCGAGATAGATCGTCGGAGAACCGAACGCGCCGCGTGCAATTGCTTCATCGGTGTTGGCCTTGAGCTGATCCTTGATCGGCTGCTCGCCGATGCCGGCGGCAAACTTCGCGGGATCGATGCCGACGCGCTCGCAGATTTTCGCAAGCACCTCGTCCTTGGAAATATCCTGATCGTCGCCCCAGTAGGATTCGAACACCGCCGTTGCGAACGGCACCAGCTTGTCAGCACTCTGCTGCTGCACCCAGATGCAGCCGCGCATCGACTTCACCGCGTTCACCGGGAACACCGTCGGCGGCATCTTGATCCTGATGCCCGCCATCCGCGCCCAGTCCGCCATGTCCTTCGCCGTGTAGGCCTGCTTGGCCGGGACCGGATTGGCGCGCGTCTCGTACATCGTGTTGTTCACGGTGTTGAAGATGCCGCCGACCAGAATCGGCCGCCAGGTGATCTCCGCGCCGAGCTCCTTCGCAAGCGGCTGGATGTTGGTGAACGCCAGATACGTCCACGGACTGGAGCAGTCGAAGAAGAACTCGATCATGATGACGTTTCCTGTTTGTTATTGTGCCTGCTGCGCGGCCGTGCCGAACATGTTCTTGCGCTGCTCGTCGGTGAACGGCGTCTTGTCGAACTTGCCGACGGCAAGGCCCTTCTGCACTTCCGGCCGCGCACGCACCACCGCGTACCAGCGCTTGATGTTCGGATAGTCGTCGAGGGTGAAGCCCTGCGCCTTGTGGGTCATGGTCCACGGGAAACAGGCGATGTCGGCGATGGAGTAGTCGTCGCCCGCGACATACGCGCCGGTCTTGCCGAGCTGCCGGTCGAGCACGGCGTAAAGCCGCGCGGCTTCGTCGCGGTAGCGCTGAATGGCGTAGGGAATCTTTTCGATCGAATAGAGCGCGAAGTGCCCGTGCTGACCGAGCATCGGGCCGAGGCCGCCCATCTGCCACATCAGCCACTGGATCACCTTGAACCGGCCGCGCACGTCGGCCGGCAGAAAGCGCCCGGTTTTCTCCGCGAGGTAAATCAGGATCGCGCCGGTTTCGAACATCGGAATTGCCTCCCCACCGTCGGCGGGCGCACGGTCGATGATCGCCGGAATGCGGTTGTTCGGACTGATCGCGAGGAATTCAGGCTTGAACTGATCGCCGGTGCGGATGTTCACCGGGAACACCGTGTAAGGCAGCCCCAGTTCCTCCAGCATGATCGAGATTTTCCACCCGTTGGGTGTCGGCGCGTAATAAAGCTCGATCATGAGATGTCCGCGAAAGAGTGGGCTTAGACGAAATGACGAGGCGCGATCCTAACCGCGCTTCCGATCACATTCCATCCCGCAAGCGCGAACAGCTTGTATGCCATGGCCCCGGCATGGCAGATAAGCGTGCAACAATAATAACAGGAAACGTCCATGCTGTTTCAAACGACGATCGCCGGTTCGCTACCGAAACCCGAATGGCTGGCCGAACCCAACAAGCTGTGGGCTCCCTGGAAATCCCAGGGTGCTGAACTGGTCAACGCCAAGCGCGACGCGACGTTGCTCGCGGTGAAGGTTCAGGAAGACGCCGGCATCGACATCGTCACCGAGGGCGAACAGGCCCGCCAGCATTTCGTGCACGGATTTCTCGAGCGCGTCGAGGGCATCGATTTCGCCCACAAGGTCGAGATGGGAATCCGCAAGGATCGCTACAAGGCAATGGTGCCGCAGGTGACCGCGCCGCTGAACCTCAAGGGCCGTGTTCACGCCGACGAAGCGCGCGCCGCGCGGGCGCATACCACGCGCAAGCTGAAGTTCACGCTCCCCGGCCCGATGACCATCATCGACACCCTCGCCGACAGTTATTACGGCGACCGCGTCAAGATGGCGTTCGCCTTCGCGGACCTTCTCAACGCTGAAGCAAAAGCGCTGCAGGCCGACGGCGTCGACATGATCCAGTTCGACGAACCAGCCTTCAACGTCTTCCTCGATGAAGTGAACGACTGGGGCATCGAGGCGCTGACCCGTGCGGCCAAGGGCCTGACCTGCCAGACCGCCGTTCACATCTGCTACGGCTACGGCATTCAGGCGAATATCGACTGGAAGGAATCCCTCGGCGCGGAGTGGCGGCAATACGAGAAGATTTTTCCGGCCATCGATGCGAGCCCGATCCAACAGGTCGCCATCGAATGCCGCAACTCGCATGTGCCGTTGGAACTGCTGGCGCTGCTCAAGGGCAAGATCGTGCAGGCCGGCGTGATCGACGTCGCCAATGATGCCATCGAGACGCCGGACGATGTGGTGAAGACCATCGAGGCCGTGATGAAATTTGTGCCGAAGGAAAATATCGTCGCGACGACGAATTGCGGCATGGCCCCAATGCGCCGCGACATCGCCGAAGCCAAGCTGCGCGCACTCGGCGCGGGCGCGAAGCTGGCAAGAGAGCGGTTGGGGTAAAAGCGGCGATCGCGCAAATTCTCAGATCGTCATGGCCGGGCATAGCCGTCTGAAGGACGGCGTCGCTTCGCTCGCCTATGACCCGGCCATCCACGTCTTAGGGATCATACGGAAGGCGTGGATCACCGGGTCGAGTATGGAGACGCATCGCGCCTCTACTTTTCGCCTACGCCGCCCCATCCCGGATCGGCGGCAGATACGACAGCCCGGTGTCCCACGGAAAGAAAATCCAGGTGTCCTGCGACACTTCCGTGATGAAGGTATCGACCATGGGCTTGCCCATCGGCTTGGCGTAGACGGCGGCGATGTGCGCGTCCGGCACCAGATCGCGCACAATGCGCGCGGTCTTGCCGGTATCGACAAGATCCTCGACCACCAGCAATCCCTTGCCGGTGCCGCCGCCGAGACGCGCCACTGCGTCGGAAATTCCCTTCAGCACGGTCGGCTCCCCGACCTGCGAGGTGTGGTTGTAGCTCGACACGCACAGCGTATCGATCACGCGGATGCCGATTTCGCGGGCGACGATCGCCGCCGGCACCAGACCGCCGCGCGTCACCGCCACCATGGCGTGAAACGGCCCCGCGCCGTTCAGCCGCCACGCCAGCGCCCGCGCGTCGCGGTGAAACTGGTCCCACGACACCGGAAACGGCTTCGGCGCGCTTTCGTCACTCGTCATGGTTTGGCGACCTTCAGGCCTGCCAGCATGGCCTCGACCTCGGTCATCGCCGCGCGCAGCTTGTCGGCATCGCGCGAGCGAACCACGATGTTCGTGTTCGGCATGCTGTTCTCATCCATGAACGGATAACTGCCGATGCTGGTGTCGGGATTGGCTTCCTGAATGGCGCGCAGCGGTCCGCCGATGTCGCCTTCCCGCGCGTTGGCCCGCACCGACTCCGACAGCATCCGGACGCCGGACTTCAGCTTCGGTGCGACGATGTCCATCATCGCCTGCATGATGGACGGCACGCCGGCCATCACGATGACATTTCCGATCTTGAAGCCGGGCGCGAGGATGGTCGCACTCGAGATCAGTTCGGCTCCGTCGGGAATCCGCGCCATCCGCAACCGCGCCTCGTTCAGGTCCGCGCCGAAGCGCTCCTGGAAGCGGGCAACCACCTCGGGATGGTGATCGATCTTGACGCCGAACGCCTTCGCCACTGCATCCGCGGTGATGTCGTCGTGGGTCGGCCCGATGCCGCCGGTCGTAAAGACATACGTGTAGCGTTCGCGCAGCGCATCCAGCGCATAGATAATGACGTCCTCGTCGTCGGCGACGACACGCACTTCCTTGAGGTCGATGCCGATGTTGGTCAGGTATTCGGCGATGAAGCCGATGTTCTTGTCCTTGGTACGCCCGGACAGGATCTCGTCGCCGATCACCAGAATGCCGGCGGTGACGATGTCGCTCATCTTCTTCTCCTAAATCCGTCCGGCGCTGAGTACGTCCGGGAACTTTGGCGCATCCAACACATTGAAGTCACGAGCTTTTGCCGCATCACTGAGCATCCGCCCGCCCGTTTTTCAGGCAGATCAACGCAAGGTCGCGCCAATTGCCCGCCGGCAATGCATATCCCGCTGGCCCAAGCCTTGCTACCATCACTTTGAAGGGCGGTTTCCTGCCGCCACTGTCTGAAAGAAGCATCACGGTTTATGGCAGTTGCCTTCGATGAAATGAATGGGCTAGGCGGCGATCTTCGCTCAGCCTATCAGGAGCTCTCCCTCTGGCTGAAGGAGACCCCTCCGGACGCGCTGGAATACCGGCGTCAGGAAGCGGAGCTGCTGTTCCGGCGGATCGGCATCACCTTCGCCGTCTATGGCGAGGCCGAGTCGACCGAACGGCTGATCCCCTTCGACGTGATCCCGAGGATTTTGTCCGGCAAGGAATGGACGACGCTGGAAAAGGGACTGAAGCAGCGCGTCAAGGCGCTCAACATGTTCCTGAGCGACATCTATCATGGCCGCGATATCCTCCGCGCCAAGATCGTCCCCGACGACCTGATTTTCCAGAACCCGGTCTTCCGGCCCGAGATGAACGGCCAGGACGTCCCGCACGACGTCTACGTCCATATCGCCGGCATCGACATCGTCCGCGTCGACGCCGACAACTTCTATGTGCTCGAGGACAACGCGCGCACGCCATCCGGCGTGTCCTACATGCTGGAAAACCGCGAAATCATGATGCGGCTGTTTCCGGACCTGTTCGCGCGGCATCGCGTGGCGCCGGTGGAGAATTATCCGGACGAATTGCTGGCCGCGCTGCGCTCGGTGGCCCCGCTGACCTCGAAAGCCGAGGCGACCGTGGCGCTGCTGACGCCCGGCATCTACAACTCGGCCTATTACGAACATTCATTTCTGGCCGACAAGCTCGGCGTCGAACTGGTCGAGGGCCGCGACCTCATCGTCAAGAACGACGAAGTGTTCATGCGCACCACCGAGGGCCTGAAGCGCGTCGACGTGATCTATCGCCGCGTCGACGACGATTTTCTCGATCCCCTCACCTTCCGTCCCGACTCGGTGCTCGGCGTTCCGGGCCTGATGTCGGCCTACATGGCCGGCAACATCACGCTCGCCAACGCCGTCGGCACCGGCATCGCCGACGACAAGGCGGTCTACAGCTACATGCCGGACATCGTGAAATTCTATCTCGGCGAAGAGCCGATCCTGAAGAACGTGCCGACATTCCGCTGCCGCGAGCCGAAAGATCTCGCCTACGTGCTCGACAACCTGAAAGACCTCGTGGTCAAGGAAGTTCACGGCTCGGGCGGCTACGGAATGCTGATCGGCCCCGCTTCCACCAAGGACATGATCGAATCCTTCCGCGCGAAACTGATCAAAGAGCCGGAAGGCTTCATCGCCCAGCCGACGCTGGCGCTCTCGACATGTCCGACCTGCACAGCCTCGGGCCTGGCGCCGCGTCACGTCGACCTGCGGCCGTTCGTGCTGACCGGCAGGGATCACGTTACCGTCGTGCCCGGCGGTCTCACCCGCGTCGCGCTGAAGGAAGGCTCGCTGGTCGTCAATTCCAGCCAGGGCGGCGGCACCAAAGACACCTGGATACTCGAGTAACGCATGCTGTCGCGCACCGCAGAAAGTCTCTACTGGCTGGCCCGTTACGTCGAACGCGCCGAATACCTCGCGCGCACCATCGAGGCGACGCTGCGCGCCACCGCGCTGCCGGACGCCTATGTCGGCAAGAGCAACGAATGGGAATCCGCGCTGCTGACCGCCGGCATCGAGGACACATTCTATCAGTTTCACGACGAGGCCAACGAGCGCACCGTCGTCGACTTCCTGTCGTTCTCGCTCGACAACCCCTCCTCGATCCGCAACTGCATCGAGAACGCGCGGCTGAATTCACGCTCGGTGCGCACCGCGCTGACCAGCGAGATGTGGGACACCATCAACAGCGCGTGGATCGAACTGCATGCGCGCTGGCCGAACGGCGCGAAAACGCGCGAAGACCTGACCAAATTTCTCCGCTTCGTTCAGGAAACGTCGCTGCGCTTTGACGGCTCCGCCTACCGGACCATGCTGCGCAATGACGCCTACTGGTTCTCGCGGCTTGGCCTGCATGTGGAGCGTGCGGACAACACCGCGCGTATTCTCGATGTGAAATACCACGTGCTGCTGCCGGAAGAAGAACATGTCGGCGGCCCGCTCGATTATTATCAGTGGACCTCCATCCTGCGCTCGGTCTCGGCACTTACGGCCTATCACTGGGTCTATCGCGAGACTTTGAAGCCGTGGCTGATCGCGGACCTTCTCATTCTCAATGAATCGCTGCCGCGCTCGCTCGCGAGTTGCTACGGCAATCTGGTGCGCAATCTCGATCAGATCGGCGTCGCCTATGGCCGTCAGGGCGCAGCGCAACGTCACGCCCGCGGCGTCCGCAACCGGCTCGAACACAGCAACATGGATGATTTGTTCCAGCGCGGCCTGCACGAATTCATTCAGGAATTCATTGCGGACAACGCGCGGCTGGGCGATACCATCTCGAAGCAATACCTGATCTGAGCTGGCCTTTATGGTGGAGCTCAGACGACTTTTGAGTCCGCAATGCGCCTGAAGATCGCTCACAAGACGACCTACCGCTACGAGCCGCCGGCCAGCGGCGTGATCCAGATTCTGCGCATGACGCCGGGCAGTCATGACGGGCAATACGTCGCCAACTGGCAGATCGACGTGTCCACGGATTCCCGGCTGGACGTCCACGAGGATGCGTTTGGCAACATCACCCATGTGCTGACCCATGGCCCGCTTGCGGACCTCACCATCAATGTCGAGGGGCTGATCGAAACCCACGACACCGGCGGTGTGCTGCGCGGCACATCAGAGCGTTTTCCGCCGAGCCTGTTCCTGCGCGCGACGCCGCTGACCGAGGTCAACGCCGCGATGGCGAAGTTCGCCGGCGATCTGCGCCTCGAGGCCGGCGGCGACACGCTGGGATTCCTCCACGCGCTGCTGCTCCAGATCAACGAGCACATGACGTTCGATACCGACCCGACCAGTTCGGGGACCTCGGCGGCGGAAGCCTTCGCGCTCAGGCGCGGCGTCTGTCAGGATTATGCGCATATCTTTATCGCCTGCGCGCGCAACGCCGGGATTCCTGCCCGCTATGTGTCGGGACATCTGCTGCGCTCCGACGGCATGGTCGCACAGGATGCGGGACATGCATGGGCGGAAGCCTATGTCGAAAAACTCGGCTGGGTCGGTTTCGACGCCACCAACGCGGTCTGCACCACCGACGCCCATGTCCGGATTGCGGTCGGCCTCGACTATCTCAGCGCCGCGCCCGTTCGCGGCACGCGCTACGGCGGCGGCAAGGAAATCCTCGAAGTCGCCGTCAGGGTCGATCAGGCCGGGCGACAAAGCCAGTCCTGAGGTTATTCCCGTCAAATTGAACGGTATTGCCCCGGTTGCCCCGCCCCCCTCCGCCGCGTAGAAAAGCGCGGTGGAGAGTTGGGCTTATGACCTATTGCTGCGGAATTCTGGTTCGTGACGGCCTCGTGATGATGGCCGACACCCGCACCAATGCGGGTCTCGATAACATTTCGACCTTCCGCAAGCTTCACATCTTCAAAAAGCCCGGCGACCGCATCATGGCGATCGCCACCGCCGGCAATCTCGCCCTTACGCAGTCGGTCATCTCGACGCTCAACGAGGGGCTTGAGAATCCCGAGACCGGCGAAGTCGAAACGCTGATGAATGCGCCGACCATGTTTCAGGCGGCGCAGCGGATCGGCCGCGCCATCCGCACCGTCCACTCGCTCGAAGACAGCGCGCTGCGCGCCGAGGACATCAATTTCGATATTTCCTTCCTGTTCGGCGGCCAGATCAAAGGCGCGCGGATGCGGCTGTTCATGATCTACACCGCCGGGAACTTCATCGAATGCACCACCGACACGCCTTATCTGCAAATCGGCGAACACAAATACGGCAAGCCGGTGCTCGACCGCGCGATCTCCTATGACGTCGACCTCTCCGACGCGCTCAAGGTTGCGCTGGTGTCGATGGATTCGACCATGCGCTCCAATCTCGGCGTCGGAATGCCGATCGATATCCTGACGGTACGCCCCGACGTCTGCGACGCCGAACTGGATTACCGCATCGAAGCCGGCGAACCATACTTCCACGATCTGCGCTCCCGCTGGTCCGCCGCCTTGCGCGCTGCGCATCAGAGCATCCCGCGCCCGCCTTACACCAACAAAACCTGAGACCACCACACGCAAAGCGAAAACAAGCCGCACGCAATAACCGCGGCATTAAAAAGGGAGAAACGCATGTCCGCACTTAAAGTCGCAATCGTCACCGGCGCCGGTTCGGGAATCGGACGCGCCAGCGCGCTGGCGCTGATGAAGGCCGGTTTCTCGCTGGTGCTGGCGGGGCGGCGCAAGGACGCGCTCGAAGACACCGCGAAAGCCGGCAAGGAATTCGGCAAAAGCCTCGTGGTGCCGAGCGACATGACCGATCCGGCGGCGATCGGCGCATTGTTCGCCAAGACCATGGAGGTGTTCGGCCGCCTCGATGTGCTGTTCAACAACGCGGGCGTCGGCACGCCGCCCGTGCCGCTGGAAGACCTCAGCCTCGAGCAGTGGCAGACCACGGTGGCCACCAACCTCACCGCGCCGTTCCTCTGCACGCAGCACGCCTTCCGCATCATGAAGGACCAGACGCCGCGCGGCGGACGCATCATCAACAACGGATCGATCTCGGCCTATGCGCCGCGGCCGTTCTCCTCGCCCTACACCTCGACCAAGCACGCGATCTCGGGCCTCACCCGCGCTACCGCACTCGACGGCCGCGCCTACGACATCGCCTGCGGCCAGATCGACATCGGCAACGCCGCGACGGAAATGACCGAGCGCATGACCGGCGGCGTGTTGCAGCCGCGCGGCGACAAGATGGTCGAGCCGCGCATGGACGTTCAGAACGTCGCCGACGCCATCGTGTTCATGGCGACACGCTCGCTCGACGCCAACGCGCTGTTCCTCAACATCATGGCGACCAAGATGCCGTTCGTCGGGCGAGGATAGCTTGCGCGCACATATCGTCGTCGCTCATCCCGAGCCGAAATCGTACAATGCGCACCTGGCCGCAACCGGCCGGGAGGCGCTTGAACGGAACGGCTGGTCGGTCACCGTCTCGGACCTTTACCAGATGGGGTTCGATCCCTGCGAGCGCCCGGAGCACTACCCGGCGCCGCTGGATCGCAGCCGCTTCGACGTGCAATCCGAACAGCGCCACGCCTCCGCAACGCAAACAATCCCGCCTGACGTTGCCGACGAAATCGCGCGGCTCGATCAGGCGGACCTCCTGATCCTGCAATATCCGATGTGGTGGCACCTGCCGCCCGCGATATTGAAGGGATGGTTCGACCGCGTTTTCATTTACGGCGACGTCTACACCAGCAAGAAGCGTTTCGAGAACGGCCGGTTTGTCGGCAAGAAGGCGATGCTGTCGGTGACGGTCGGCACCAGCGAAGACACCTATGCCTATAACGGACGCAGCGGCGACATCGACCTGCTGCTGTGGCCGATCAACTTCTCCCTCGCGTATGGCGGATACTCCGTCCTCGAACCATTCGTTGCCTATGGCGTCGAAGCCGGGCTGCGTTACTCCGATCCCGTCGAGATCGAAGCGCGCCTGAAGGCGATCAGCAGCGATTTTGCGACAACGCTCTCAGCAGTTGAGAAAATTCCGGCGATCCCGTTCAACCAGATGGCGCATTGGGGAAGCGACGGCCGGATCAAACCCGAGGCGCCGGTCTACTCTCCCTTCATTCGCCGCAAGCCGCAACTGCCGCTTGAGTAAGGGCGGAACGCTGCACCGTCATCGGCGGCCGGCACGCGCCCGCACCCGGCGCTTATCTTCGGCGGGTTGATCCGGGATACTCGCGTTCGCCGGTGTTTTAGCCTGCGCCTGTATCATGAGCGCGATTTCAGAGGCGCTCTTCGGTCTGCTGAAGTAATAGCCCTGCATCTCGGTGCAGGCCTCTTCGCGCAGGATATCCAGTTGCTCCTTCGTTTCGACTCCCTCGGCTGTCGTCGTCTTGCCCAGGCTGACCGCGAACCGGACCACCGCGCGAGCAATCAGGCGCGACTCCGTCTTCGCTCCCAGCAGTTCATTGACGAAGCTGCGGTCGATCTTGATTTTGTCGAAGGGAAATTTTTGGAGAAAGCTCAACGACGAATAGCCCGTTCCAAAGTCGTCCAGGGCAATTCGCACACCCAGCTGATGCAACTGGCCAAGAGCCGCGCATACGGCTTCGCTATCGTGCATGATGACCGTCTCGGTCACCTCGAGTTCAAGCCGTTGCGGCGCAATCCCCGATGTCGCCAGCGCGCGGACGACCATCGGCACCAATTCCTTGCTCCTGAACTGGGCGGGCGACAGGTTGACCGCTATCTTGAGATCGACGGGCCATCTGGCGGCTTCGGCGCATGCCGCGTTGATAACCCACTCCCCGATCGGCACGATGAGACCTGTTTCTTCCGCAAGCGGGATGAAATCGGCCGGCGAAACCAGTCCGCGTTCAGGATGATGCCAGCGCAATAGCGCTTCCACACCGCAGATGTCGCCGCTCTTCAGATCGACAAACGGTTGATAGTGGAGTTCGAATTCTCCGCTGACGAGCGCATGACGCATGTCGCGCTCGAGATTTTTCCGGGCATGCATGAGCTGGTCCAGCTCCGGCTCGAAGAAATGGAACGTGCCGCGTCCGCTGCTTTTCGCGCGATAGAGTGCAAGATCCGCATTCTTCAGAATCTGGTCGGAATCGATGCCGTCAGTCGGCGCGACGGCAATGCCAATGCTCGTGCCGGTGGTCACCTGATGGTCGCCAAGGTCGAAGGGTTCGGACAGCACCTGCTTGATCCGCTCGGCAAGCGCTGCGGCTTCGGCAACCGGATTTTGCATGTGCTCGATAACGGCGAACTCATCGCCCCCCAGCCGAGCGATCAAGGCCGTATTCCTGATGCAGACGCGCAGGCGCGCCGCGACAGCCTGCAGCAGGGTATCGCCTGCCGGATGTCCGAGCGTATCGTTGATTTCCTTGAAGCGGTCGAGATCGAGCATGAGCACCGCCAGGTGCGGCCCTCCCCTGCGCGTGACGGCGAGGGCCTGCTCCAGCCGCTCTCGAAGCAACACGCGATTTGGCAGATCGGTCAGCGCATCGTGCTGCGCCATGTGGGTGACCCTGGCTTCTGACCGCCGCTGTTCGGTAACGTCGAGATGTGTGGCGACCCAGCCGCCGCCGGCCATGGGCTGCCGCGTGACGCAGATCAAGCGGCCATCCATGAGTTCGTCGATCCGGCTCGACACTTCGTCCCGCGGCAATGCGCTCAAGGTCGATATCCATTGGGTTGCGGCGCTTTCGCTGGTCTCACCTTTGAGGATGCCGCTTGCAATGCGATGTTCGATGATCTTGTGATGCGGCGTTCCCGCCTGCAAAAGCTCCGGCGGCAATCGATACATTTCCGCATAACGATCGTTACTGATGACCAGTTTCTTGTCACCATCGAACATACACAGGCCCTCGCCCATGTTGTTGATGGCTGTATCCAGCCTGAATTTCTGCGCCTGCAGTTCTCCTTGTGAATCTTCGATCTGCTGTTGAGCGAGCGAAAGCTGGTTGATGATTTCTTCCAGCTTGCGCGTTCGGGTGACGAGGCGGCGGTCGGCCAGCACCCCGACGAAACTCATGCCGAGCACGGACAGAGCGACTCCGGCAATTGCCAGGGCAAGCACGGCGGGAGAAAGAGACAGCGCATCGGGCGCCCGTGTCGGATCGGGCACAATTTCCACCGCACCCATCGCCGTGAAATGATGGGAGACAATTGCAAGTGTCAGGAAAACCGCGGCGAGAAGCGTTCCCCATCTGTCGCTGCGGCGCACTGCAATCAGCAGCGCGGCATAACCGAAGAACAACCCGAGCGCGATGGACGTGAGGACGAGGTCCATGGACCAGACCACCCGTCCGGGCACTTCGAGGGCCCACATTCCAAGATAGTGCATGCTGGCAATGCCGGCGCCCACAATCGCGCCGCCGACCGGCGCGCGCCACCGGCCGGGATCGCTTGCGGCAAAGCCCAGACCGCAGAAGGTGAGCACTATCGCCGCCGCGAGCGACAATGCCGTCAGAGCGACGCCGTATCCGGTTGAAACGCCGGGCTCATAAGCGAGCATTGCGATAAAATGCGTCGCCCAGACTCCGTATCCGAAGACGGCGCCGGCAATTGCAATCCAGATCAACCGCGTCCTTGCCGGGGATGCGACCGCACGATGGAAAATGTTGACGGCGACAACGCTGGCAATGAAGCAGACGAGCCCGGCCAGCATAATCAGCCGCCAATCATGCTCATCAGTAACGCACGTTAAAATGCGGAACATGGCGTTCTGCTCACGTTTGTCCCTGATGGTTTATCCGATCGGATATTCCTTCTTGCTAACGAAATGCAACTTCTGGTGGTGTAGTTACCGAGCCGTAAAAACCGACGGTATAAATAAACGGCCCTGGAACTGAAATCAGCCATAGACCGTTGCCGGCGCGTATCGTCACTCAGTTCGCGTCAGCGGTTTAATTCCGCCGACGCCAATTCCGCGACGCGCAGGTCGATTTCGGCGGGATCGCCATCTTCGAGATACCAGGCTGCGGACAAACCCGTCCAAGCCAGAATCCAGCGCAGCATCCGCGTCCGCTCGATGTTCGCGACATCCGTCACGATCTCCAGCCGCCGCGCAAACCGCTCCGGAATTGTCGCGACCGGCCATTGCGGATGGTCGAGGTCCGGGTTCGTGAAGATGTTCGCATAATCGAAGCAGCGTTCTCCGATGAGATGCTTCGGATCGATCGCGAGCCATCCGCGAGCGCCGAAATCCAGCGCATTGTTATGATGCAGGTCGCCATGCAGAACCCGGACATCGCGCGGCTCTGCCAGCAATAGTCGCGCAGCTTCCGCGGATTGCAGCAGGATGCCACCGAATTTTGCCGCGGCGGGTTCGAGGTCGCGAAACCACTGCACCAGCGGCACCAGGCCGGGCGGCGGGTTGGATCGATGCCCATGCAACCGCGCAGCCACGTTGCAGAGAATGGCGCAGGCCTCATCGTCGCGCCCTGTGCGGGACATTTCGGCGAGCGACGCCATGCCTTCCGCGCGTTCCAGCAAAATAGCAACGTCGTCGCGCGCCAGTACGCGCGCCGCCCCCTCGCCGTTCCACCACTGCATCAGCGATCCGCCGATACGCTCATCGTCGTGATCGGCAATCTTCAGCATCGCCGCCGCGCCGTTATGCCGGACCGGCAAGAGGCGGGATGCGCGCGTTATGATGGGTGCCCCGTCGGGAATCAGATTCCAGGTGCGCAGATATTGATCGAACATCGCCGATACTTACGACATGGAATGCGGGTTCGCACCATCCTGCGGCAATCGGACGTATCAAGGTCTACGCCGTCAGTTCAACCGTCTCGAATTCCGCCGGCAGGATGACTTCCAGCAATTCGCAATCGTCCGAGTAATCGCGGATGAGATGCTTGATGCGCGGCGGCTGCGTCCAGCAGCTGCCTTCGCGCATCAGTATCTCGCCCTGACCTTCGAGGTAGGTCTTCACCCAGCCTCTGAGGACGTACACCATCTGGAAATCCACGCTGTGGAAATGCAGTTTCGAGACTTCCTTCGGATCGCACGGTCCGATCAGCCGGATGACGTGAGCCTGCGCTAACCCGTGAGTGCCCTTCGCGATGCCGAGATCGCGATATTGCGCATAGGCGCGCAAGCCATCGGCCCTGAAATCTTCTTCGCGATGATGGCTGACGACGAACCGCTGCTTCGCACGTGCTTGCTTCACAGGCGATGCGCCCCGCACAGACTTTCGCGATTTGGCCTTTGCGCGCAACGTGGAGGCGGCGGCCTTCGTGCGCGGCGCGGATTTTTTCAAAGCGGCAGGCCGCGCCGCCGGTTTCGCTTTTGCGGATTTTGTGGCGGCCGATTTTGTCTTGGTCGACCTGGTCGTCGCCGCTTTTTTCCCGGCCATGCGCTGCCTCCCTGTTGGCCGCCTCAGTCCCGATGCGACCGTGCCGGAGGTTAGCCACTGCCCGCCGTCCCGACAATGCGGCCGGCGCGCGCGAAAGGCCGATGCGAAGGGCTGTGCCTCAGTGCAGCCTGAACATCCCGTCCACCGCCTTCAGCTCGGCCGGCTTGATCAGCTTGGAGTGCGCGACGGTGACGCCGACCAGCGGCCCGTCCAGCTTGGACTGCCAGAAGGCGAGGAAATCCTTCAGCGCGGGGAAGTTCGGGAACAGGTCGTAGTTCTGCCAGACGTAGGATTGCAGCAACCACTGGTGATCGGGGCGGCGGTAGAGAATTTCGGCCGTGGTCAGGCCGTAGCCTGCGAGCTGCTTTTTGAAATCGTCCGAGGCAATCCCGCCCGGCAGTACGCCAGTCTGACCAACATGCTTCTGACCCATCCGATCCTCCTGATCCGGCCCCCCGTAGCGTTTTCCGGTTAAGTGGTCTTCCGGTTAGCCGCAGAACACGCGTCAAATCAAAAGCAACGCGTGTTCTGATCGCAAAACCGGTGCCCACTTTTGCGGAACACGCGTGCAAGTGTCGAATGAGAATCAAGCGCCAACAAGATGAAAAGTTCACTAAGTTGTTGATTCCGCAGGCATTAGCAGCATGGGAGTCGGTCTGCTAACAGCCGCATGCCCTGATGGCGTATGGTCTGGACCGAGAACCGGCGCCCTTGGGTCGCGCCCGAGGGCATGCTTTCGGGATCATGCGCAAGGTTAACAATGATGGCCAATTCCCTGGCAGTCGCGGTTTCAGATTGCCAAGAAACTTGCTAGACCCCCTTGCCCGTTCCGGGCCGTCGGACTATGTCCACAGCAGTCGCGATAGCACTCGCTCATCAAGACTGCCAATTCGTAAAATACAAGCATCATCAAAGTTTTAGGAGGACTGCATGAAATTCCGTCCGCTTCACGACCGCGTCGTGGTCAAGCGTATCGACGCCGAAGAGAAGACTGCTGGCGGCATCATCATTCCGGACAGCGCCAAAGAGAAGCCCTCGCAGGGCGAGATTCTCTCGGTTGGTCCGGGCGGCCGCGACGAAGCCGGCAAGCTGATCCCGATCGACCTCAAGGTCGGCGACGTCGTCCTGTTCGGCAAATGGTCGGGCACCGAAGTGAAGATCGACAATCAGGACGTCCTGATCATGAAGGAAAGCGACATCATGGGCGTCATCACCGGACTGCCCGCCGCCAAGAAGAAGGCCGCTTAAGAGCGCCCTCTCTCACCTGAAATTCCAAAACTTCCTGAACTCCAAGGAAACCCAACATGTCAGCTAAAGAAGTCAAATTCGGTGTCGAAGCGCGCGACAAGATGCTGCGCGGCGTCGACATCCTCGCCAATGCCGTCAAGGTGACGCTCGGTCCGAAGGGCCGCAACGTCGTTCTCGACAAGTCGTTCGGCGCTCCCCGCATCACCAAGGACGGCGTCACCGTCGCCAAGGAAATCGAGCTTGAAGACAAGTTCGAGAACATGGGCGCGCAGATGGTCCGTGAAGTGGCCTCGAAGTCGGCAGACGCTGCCGGCGACGGCACCACCACCGCGACCGTTCTGGCCCAGGCCATCGTCAAGGAAGGCGCCAAGTCGGTTGCCGCCGGCATGAACCCGATGGACCTGAAGCGCGGCATCGACCTGGCTGTGGAAGCCGTGGTCGCTGATCTCGTCAAGAACTCCAAGAAGGTCACCTCGAACGAGGAAATCGCCCAGGTCGGCACCATCTCCGCCAACGGCGACGCCGAAATCGGCAAGTTCCTCGCAGACGCGATGAAGAAGGTCGGCAACGAGGGCGTCATCACGGTTGAAGAAGCCAAGTCGCTCGAGACCGAACTGGACGTCGTCGAAGGCATGCAGTTCGACCGCGGCTACATCTCCCCCTACTTCGTCACCAACGCCGACAAGATGCGCGTCGAGTTCGACGACGCCTACATCCTCATCAACGAGAAGAAGCTCTCGTCGCTGAACGAACTGCTTCCGCTCTTGGAAGCCGTCGTGCAGACCGGCAAGCCGCTTGTCATCGTTGCTGAAGACGTCGAAGGCGAAGCTCTCGCCACCCTCGTCGTCAACCGTCTCCGTGGCGGCCTCAAGGTTGCAGCCGTGAAGGCTCCGGGCTTCGGCGATCGCCGCAAGGCCATGCTGCAGGACATCGCTGTCCTGACCGGCGGCCAGGCGATCTCGGAAGACCTCGGCATCAAGCTTGAGAACGTGACCCTGCAGATGCTGGGCCGCGCCAAGAAGGTGATGATCGACAAGGAAAACACCACCATCGTCAACGGCGCCGGCAAGAAGGCCGACATCGAGGCGCGCGTGTCGCAGATCAAGGCGCAGATCGAAGAAACCACTTCGGACTACGACCGCGAGAAGCTTCAGGAGCGTCTGGCCAAGCTCGCAGGCGGCGTCGCGGTGATCCGCGTCGGCGGCGCGACCGAGGTTGAAGTGAAGGAGCGCAAGGATCGCGTTGATGACGCGATGCACGCGACCCGCGCGGCTGTTGAAGAAGGCATCGTGCCGGGCGGCGGCGTCGCCCTGCTGCGTGCTTCCGAGCAGCTCAAGCGCATCAAGACCCAGAACGACGACCAGAAGACCGGCGTCGAGATCGTCCGCAAGGCGCTCTCCGCTCCGGCCCGCCAGATCGCCATCAACGCAGGCGAAGACGGCTCGGTCATCGTCGGCAAGATCCTCGAGAAGGATCAGTATTCGTACGGCTTCGACTCGCAGTCGGGCGAATACGGCAACCTCGTCTCCAAGGGCATCATCGACCCGACCAAGGTCGTTCGTGCGGCGATCCAGAACGCAGCTTCGGTTGCGGCGCTTCTGATCACCACCGAAGCCATGATCGCCGAGCTGCCCAAGAAGGGCGGCGCAGGCGGCGGCGGAATGCCTCCGGGCGGCGGCATGGGCGGCATGGATTTCTGATCCACGCTTCCTTCGCAGTTATGAAATGCAAAACCCCGGCAGCAATGCCGGGGTTTTTTGTGAAGAAATTCGTCAAGGATAGTCCCGCCGCAATTTTTCCCACTCCTTTAGAATTGCCCTGTATTTTTGGATAAAAACTTCTCGCTCGTCGCCCTGCAACCGAACATCTTCAGGACGGTAATAAGAGCTTCGCAATACATCCAAAATTCTCAGATGGTCCGAATTGAAATCAGTTAGCCCCTGTTGAAGAGCCCAAAATCCAAGCCTTACTCCATCGATCGGTAAAATCGGATCTTCATAGAAATATGGATAAACGGCACGACTCGATCCGTCCCATATTTTGACAGCAAGGACATTTTCAATTTTTACGATTGCATTTAGTTCGCTGATAGCAAGTTGACTATTGGTTATCTCAGCGCGGAATTCAAATTTTTCGTTCCTCCATCGAATTTTTTCTTCCCACACACCCAAAAAACCGTCTGTCAGTGCATTGTAAAGTCGCCCTCGCCCTTCGTTTTTTTCAATCCGATACTCGGACTGATTTCGCAAATCCAATTTGCCCGCAATGTGATCTTTTGCGTCCGCCCAAAACGGGACATAAAAATCACCGCCTGTACCTTTTTTACCTTCTTTCTTTCGTTTATCTTTTTTGATCCCATTTCTTATATCTTCACGAAGGAGAGTCGTTTGTAGACTTGGCCTTGCATAAAAGAGGCGCAGTAGTTTTCGTAGATGGATTTTTTCAATCGACATCGATTACCCAGCGTCAATTTTTTTTACATCTTCGATGCGGACTAATAACCCGAAAATGTACGCGACCCTCGCGAATGAAAAGAACGCCCAAATGAACATTGAAAACCAAATGGCTATAATTGCGAAAAAGCCATAATCGTTTTTCTCTATTGTATATTTCCAAACAATCAGCGGCATTGAGGTTAGCGTAATAATGAAACCACTAATGATCGCTCGCTTCGTGTATGTACTAAAACGCTTCATAGACCGGGTTTGACGAACTTCTCCGATAAAGCCGTCATTTTTTCCGGCGACGAAACCGTATATTGCAAATACGCAACCTGTTTGGATCGAAGCCCATCCAAATATCGCAGAAAATAAATTAGCAATTGAAATCTTATCTTCCACCATCAACGATAAGAACTTGTCTCGCATCAACCACAAAAACGCAAACGTCAACAATCCACTAGCTGCGGGTCCGTAAGCTTCGAAGAACCAAAAAAAGCGTTTAAAGCCATTCATGCATTTTTTCGCGCAATGCAGCGAGTTTAACTTGGTAATTTCTATCAGGGTCATTATCAGACAATTCAAGATTGTCTCTCACCGAAAGAATGTCTTCCAGTAAATCGAGGTCCTCTGTTCGCTCTCCTTGCTGCTTTACTTTTGCTTTCATACTGGAAATCTCAACCTGATCTTGAACAGCCTGCGTTCTGAAATGCCGAACCATCCCTCTTACTTTTTCAGAAAGAGCGCCTCTCCGGTTTCCCATCGAGAGTTCAATATTGATCTTTGGAGCTTCATAGGCTTCGCCCATGTCGCGAAACGATTGAGCAATTGATTGAGCTCCACCACGCTCAACTGCGGCCAAATGCGTAGGCTGAGCAATTCCAATCGAAATCTTGCGAACATCTCCTTGGCTAAACTTTTCCCAAATATCTTCTCTCACGATAGGTGTTAGCTCAAAGTCCGCGCCATCCACCATTTGCGAAACGTAATAAGCCACTTTGCTTGGCGACAATGTGCGGGGATCGTATTGCAGTCCTAGCTGACTTGTTCCGGGGAGATAGCGAAATACCACTCCGTGTCCGAGCGGACTTCTTGTACTCAACGGCCGCCTTCCATTGTCATCAATTTCCGAAGGGAAGTTTGTGCGTTGGATTCTTGTGAATTCGCCGTGAATAGACCCTCTGGCAGATTCAACAATTTCTGCACGCACGTAGTAATCCGTAGCTAATTGCTGCTCTCGATCTCGCGGTCTAGGAATTGCCCCAATCTGCGTCAGCACATCACCAAAATTGAAACGATGCTGCCTCGGTTTTGTTACTTGATAAAAACG
This sequence comes from Afipia sp. GW821-FHT04G03, assembly GCF_059419985.1. Classification (NCBI taxonomy): domain Bacteria; kingdom Pseudomonadati; phylum Pseudomonadota; class Alphaproteobacteria; order Hyphomicrobiales; family Nitrobacteraceae; genus Afipia; species Afipia sp. GW821-FHT04G03. The sequence goes on from NZ_JBWKSV010000005.1 coordinate 205,469, forward strand.
AAACGTAATCCGCTTATCCATAAGCACCCCTTTCGGTTGAGCTAACAAGATTGCACAATCGAAATGAGCGCGATTAGAACAAATAGTGAACATGCACACTAAAGTCAAGTTGCATGACTTTCTTGACATTCTCCGATCTAGGATTATATTCCTTTTCGTCCCGCCCCGTCATGAGGGGCGTTTCGCGATCGTCACGATACGCGGGGCGGGATGCGGTGGCGCGGCAGCGTCAGGCGCGCGCAAGGATGGCGGGGCGCGTTCCTTGTACAAAGGGCGCGTGAACCATCCGGGCAAGCGCTGACGAACCACGCTGTGCGCTGGATTGCGGGCGGCAACGCTTGCATGTCCGCGCAACATCCGCGCCGGCCCAAGTCGTGTGGTCCTGCGAAATCCGGTCTGCCCCGTTTGCTTCCAACCGGAAGCATCGGCCTCAGCGGAGACGACGGTGACAGCCCACGGGCGTTCGCCGGGGAGAGCACGAAACAAGCCGGAGCACCACCGCGTGCGGAACGCCGGATGAGTCCGGCGCAACCGTGGTGACTACGCTCGTGTGCTTTTTACTTTTGCACACGGGGCTGCGGATGCGCTCGCGCATCCGGCGTTCCGCGCGCCCTCATTTGGGTGCAAGGCGCATGAGATGAATTTGGGCGCCCCCGCGCCGTCACAACAACAGGGGTGATGACGCATGACCCCGACCGGAACGGCCGCGTCAGCGAAAAGTGTGAAGCGGTTTTCGGATCAGGTCATGCGCAGACACAAGACGCGGCTGGTTGAAAGTGGCTGTTTGAAAATTGAATCCGCCGTTGACCGACGCGATCACTTGAGCCCGATCACAGGCTCCTGTAGCGAAGCGATCGGGATATTGACATCGCAGACGAGGCCCGACGGCTCGAAAATCAGTCGCGCCTCGCCCTGAAGCTGGCCGGGCAAGGCCTGCTCGATGAAGCGGCTGCCGAAACTTTTCTCCGCCGGCTCGATGACGGCCGGGCCATTGCTCTCGCGCCATTCGAGTTTGAAGCGTCCTGCCTCGGCATCGACCGCCCAGATGATCGAGACGCGGCCTTCCGGCACCGACAACGCGCCGTATTTCAGCGCGTTGGTGCTCAACTCATGAACCACCATCGAGAGCGCCACCGCAGGCCCCGACGAAATCGCGATGTTCTCGCCGGTGATGGTGAATTGCTTCAGCCCCTCGGTTTGAAAGGCCAGGATCGCGTTCTCGATCAGCGAGCGGCAGCCCGCCCCTGTCCAGCTTTCGCGGATCAGAAGATCGTGCGACACACCAAGCGCCGCCAGACGGCTGGCGATTGTCTTCGCCGCCGCCTCGACATTCGGCGCACCGCGCAGGCTTTGCGACGCGATGGCAGATGCAATGGCCAGCATGTTCTTCACCCGGTGATGCAGCTCGCCGATCAGGACGGTCTGCAACCTTGCAGCGACCTCATGGGCGTGAGCTTCGACACCTGCCTGAATCAGCAACTGCCGAAGCTGGTCATTTTCACTCTCGACGTCACGTAACGGCGCGAGATATCGCACAGTACTCATTGATCATCCTGTATTGCGGCCAGCCGTCACAACTTGCGCTTTGCGACAACCGGCGACGGCGGCCTCAGTTCCGCGATCTTCAAGGCCGCTTCCTGTTCGGTCGCGTGCGGGCCGGTGACGAACGTGCCGCTCATCTTGAGAGTGTACCATCCCGACACGACTCCAAGCCGAAGCGACTCCTCCTGCTTGACGTGCCGTGACGTGAGCTCCTTGGTTGTAATATCGAGCATGTGTAACCCTCACGTTCCCGCTGAACGTCTGGATGAATTTCAGGATCAATCGTTCGCGGAAAAACAATCGAATGTCGAAAATATCAGCTTTCGCTGTCGAGCCGGGCGAAGTCCTTGAGAACCGAAGCGACAAGGTCACGATGATGCGTATTCTGCTCACTCAGGCTGGCGTAGAAGAGGTTCAAAACATAACGCGCCTTGGCCGCAGCTTCGGGCCACGACGCCACGGGCGCATCGAGCAGCTGCGCCTCGATTTCCAATTGGCGTTCGCGCAGGATAGCGGCATGGGCTTCCGCATCCGCGAGTATCCGCCGCAGCCCGGTGGCTTTCTGTGCAGCCATGCCACGATGAGAGTCGAGTTCGACGGGGTCGTTAGACATTCGGCGTCACCGCATCGCGATGCTGCGCGTCGGTCACGACCTCATAAGCGCCGGCCGGAAGCAGGCGTTCAATGCCTTTGATACGTGCCGGACGCTTGAAGATAACCGTCTCCCGCCGCGTTCTCATGGACATGAGAAGCATCCTGCAGCGGCGCAATGGTTTTGCATGGGTTGACTGTGCGCCTTTCCCACGCGGATAGCTATCGGTTTATTGCAGGAAAATCGCGTGAATTTGCGCGAATGAGGCAAGCCACAGGCCCCGTTCAATCGTCGTCATTGTCCGCAGGCGGCGGCGGAGCCAGTGGCGCTTGCGAGGACGGCGGCGCTTGCGGCCGGATGACGCGCGGATTGTTCGCCTGACCCGTGGTCTGCGAGTTGGCCGATTGCCCCGCGGCTTGCGGCGGCGTCGCCTGCGGCGGATAGAACACCGCATAGCAGGCCGGGCTCAGGCGCGGCCCGGAATTTCGCAGGCATGACGTGATCCGGCCTTCATCCGGAATGTATCGTCCACACAAGCGAAACACATCCGGCGTGCAGGCTTCGCGCTGCTGCTCGGTGCCCTGCTCCGCAAGCGCGCCATGCCCCATCAGCGAAACGCCACATAGCACGATCAGGCCGAAGACTGTTTTTGACGTCATGATCTTCTCCCGGATGACTGGGATAGAATCGCGCAGGCTTCAAAAAGTTTCCCGCTTCGTGATCTTCTTCAAGCGCAAATGATGAGCGCGCCTGGCGCCAGCCGCGTTCAATGCGCCGCGAAACCGGCAAAATGCGGGCAAACGAATGGCAGGACGCGGGAGCTAGTCGCGCAGTTCCGGCGCCGGCGAGCGATTCAGCGGATCGCCTTTCGCGCCCTCCAGCAGCGTGACCTGATTGGTCTCGAAGCCGACGCCGCTGCGCTTGCGCTCCAGGTCGGCGAGATTTTCGCTGCGCGCATAAGCGTCGCGGAATGGAAGGCTCGCGCCCGGCGGGCCGACCAGCAGCACTCGTCCTTTCAGCAGCGCGGCATCCGGCTCCTGCATGAACGTCCAGCGATAGCGCTGCTGGTACTGCGCGACGCACGTGCCCTTCGGCAGATAGAAGATCAGCCAGGACGTGGTGGCGTAATCGGCGGCGACAACGCAGTCCGCATGTTGCGCCAAACGGATCGCCTCGATCTCGGCTGCGAGTTGCGGCCAGCCGACGCCGACGCTGCGCACCGTCGCATCGCGGCGGAAGCCTGTGAAGATGCCGGTGTTGGCCTGCACGATCAGAACGACGAACAGCGCGACACCGATCGGCAGCGCGAAGCGGCGCGACAGATCCACCGTGCGCTGGTTGCGCGCACTCCATGCCGTGCCCCACGCCGCGAACGCAGCCGCGATGGCGAAGGCTGGATACACCGGCCCCAGCCAGTTGGCCTCGACGCGGGCGTGCAGCGAATGCCACACGAAATAAAGGAAGATCATCCAGACGCTGATGGCGATCAGCGCCGCGCCCGCGACGTTGCTGGATCTGCGTCGCGCCAGCGCAGTCAGGCCAAACGCGCCAAGAATGAAAATGGACGGCGTCGCGAAGGCGAACTGTGTCGGCAGCATCTCGCCGAGATATTTCAGCGTGATGCCTTCGACCCGCGCGCGGCCGAGCTGCTTGACGAACGACACCCACTCATGATCGGCGTTCCACAGGATTACCGGCGAGAACACCGCGAACGCCACGATGCCGCCGAGATACGGCCACGGCGACGCCAGCCAGCGGCGCTGGTCCTTCACCAGCAAGAGCCACAGCAGAATCTCGGCGCCGAAAAACAGCGCGGTGTATTTCGACAACAGCCCGCAGCCCACCGCCACGCCGACCGCAAGCCACCACACGCCACGCTGGGTCTGCCAGACCTTGGCGAGGAAAAAGAGCACGAAGCACGCTGCCACCATCAGGGGCGCATCCGGCGTCACAATGGTCGTGCCGACCGAAGCCATCAGCGTCGCGTTGAGTAGAACGGCAGCTGTCGCGGCGATGCGGGCGTCGTCGAACAGGATGCGCGCCGCGCGATAGACCGCCCAGCTCATCGGCAGCGCGAGCAGGATCGAGACCAGCCGCACGCCGAATGCGGTGTCGCCTGCGATCATGGTGCCGAGGCGGATCACCACTGCGACCATCGATGGGTGATCGTAATAACCGCCCGCGAGATGGTTCGACCAGGTCCAGTAATAGGCCTCGTCGAATGTCAGCGGCGTCAACGCACCTGCGATGAGGCGAAGCAGCACCAACGCGGCGACGGTGAGTGCCGTGCCGCGCGCCAGCTTCGCGTCGGGGGAGATCATTTCGCGCGCCAGACGAAAAGACTGGAGACGCCGTAGTTCCAGACCACGCCCATCAGCGCGCCGGCTGCGCCCGCGAGCCACCAGATCGGCTCCTGATCGAACACCGTGGCCGCGACGCCGACATTGGCCAGCAGACCGACGCTGCACACCAGATAAAACAGCAACAGGCCGCGGACGAGAGACAGCCCCTTCAACCGCTGATCGCGATAGGTCAGCTGATTGTTGAGCAGAAAGTTTCCAGTCATCGCGACAAACGCCGCGATGCCTTGCGCCTCCGCGAACGGAGCCTTGAACGCGAGCGCGATATAGAGCGTCGCGAAGTGGACCAGAAGGCCGATGGCGCCCACCACAGCGAATAGGAGAAAGCGCAGCGAGACCAGATCGTGGGTCAGCTTCGCCAGCACAAGGCCAAGGAAGTCCAGCACTACCAGCGAATCCAGCTTGCTCTCGCCATGCAGGCGCTCGCCGAAGGAATATGGCACCTCGGTGACGCGGAGCTTTCCGCCCGCGGTCGCCACGATGTCCAGCAGGATCTTGAACCCCTGCACCGAGAGCGAGGGCGCAAGCTGCTCGAAGCGGTCGCGGCGGATCATAAAGAACCCGCTCATCGGATCGGCGATCTCGATGTGCAGCAGTTTCTTGGCGATGTTGGTCGCGAACACGCTGCCGCCGAGACGCGCGCTGCCGAAACTGCCGGTGTCGCCGCCGCTGACATAGCGGCTGCCGACGGCAAGTTCAGCCTCGCCCGATTGCAGCAGCGCAAGCATCTTGGGCAACTGGGTCTCGTCGTGCTGCAGGTCGGCGTCCATCACCGCGACGTAAGGCGCGCTTGTGGCGAGAATGCCCTCGATGCATGCGCCGGAAAGACCCCGCCGCCCGACGCGGCGAATGCACCGGACCCGCGAGTCGGCCTGTGCCAACTGACGCGCTACTTCCCAGGTGCCGTCGGGGGAATTGTCGTCGACGAAGATGACTTCCCACGCAATACCGGACAGCGCGGCGTCCAGCTTCGCAAAAAGCTTGGGGACGTTCTCGCGCTCTTTGAAAGTCGGCACCACGACGCATAATTGCCGTGCAGGCGCCGCCCCGGAGGAGATGGCCTCAGTCATGGGGCCAGCGTATATCCGGGGTGCAGGACGATGCCAAGACGCCTCGCCTGCCGCGATTTCGGTGCGATAATGCCGGGAATCGGGTGGCTGGGCGTCGTCAGGGGTCCAGAAATGCCAACGACCACGGAGGGAAACCGGTGAGAGAATCAAGGCTGCGCGTACATCCGGCGCGCTCAACCTCTCACGGTGTCTTCTCGTGGTCGTCCCGGCGACGGAGCGGGGCTGCAACATCGCCGATATGTTCTAGATAGGTACGAGACACGCGCTCCGCAAGAGCCCCTCAGGGAAGCAAAAATGGCGAAAAAATCGGGCCAAATCCACATCGGCATCGGCGGCTGGACCTTCGCGCCATGGCGCGGCGTGTTCTATCCGGAGAAGCTGACCCAGGCGAAAGAACTCTCCTATGCCGCTTCGAAGCTGACCTCGATCGAGATCAACGGCACCTACTATGGATCGCAGAAGCCCGAGAGCTTCCGCAAATGGGCCAGCGAAGTGCCGGACGGCTTTATATTTTCAGTCAAGGGACCGCGCTTTGCCACCAACCGCCGCGTACTGGCGGAGGCCGGCGATTCCATCAAGCGCTTCTACGATTCCGGGGTCACGGAAATGGGTGACCGGCTCGGCCCAGTGCTGTGGCAGTTTGCGCCGACCAAAAAATTCGATGAGGCAGACTTCGGCGCCTTTCTCGAACTCTTGCCACGCAAGTTCGACGGCGTCGCTCTGCGCCATGTGGTGGAGGTGCGGAACGAGAGCTTCCGCACGCCGTCGTTCATCGCGCTGCTGCGCAAGCATAACGTCGCCGTCGTCTACGCCGATCATGCGAAATATCCGGCGATTGCCGACGTCACCACCGATTTCGTCTACGCGCGTCTTCAGACTGGACAGGACACGATCAAGACCGCCTACCCGCCGAAGGCGCTGGATGAATGGGCGAAACGGCTGACATTGTGGGCGGAAGGCGGCGAGCCGGATGACCTGCCCCGCGCCGACAAGACGCCTGCCAGGAAACAGCCCCGCGACGTGTTCGCCTATGTGATCCATGAAGGCAAAATCCGCGCGCCCGCGGGCGCGATGGAATTGATCGAGCGGGTTAAGTGATTCAACAAGAACCGAACGGGAGTCGGCATGGCCAAAGCCAAAAAGCTTTTCACCATCGGCTACGAACAAACACCGGCCAGGGCAGTGCTGGACGAACTGCAGCGCGCCGGCGTGAAACTGCTGGTGGACGTGCGCGCGATCGCTTCATCGCGCCGTCCGGGATTTTCCAAGACGCAACTCGCCGCAGGCCTGGATGAGCGCGGCATCGGCTATGTCCATCTTCGGGGATTGGGCACACCGAAGGACGGACGCGAGGCGGCACGTAGCGGCGACGTAAAGACAATGTCAAAAATCTACCACGCCCATCTCAAGACTCCGCAGGCGCGCGAAGAATTGGTTGAACTGCAAGCTCTGGTCGTGAAAGCCGGACCCGTGTGCATCCTCTGCTACGAGCGCGATCACAAGGTCTGCCACCGCAGGTTCATCGCCGAGATTATCGGGGAGCGCGAGGGCGTGAAGATAGACAACCTGGCCGCCCCGCAATTCTGAGTTATCCACAGGGCCTGAGAATAACTTTGGTTGCGTTCATGGGGTGTTCCCGTCTCGTTCGCTAGACGAACTCCCTCCCCACCGCTCTAATTACCTACGTAATTTTACTTAAGTTTTTTCATCGGGGCTCTGGGGGCTCCATGTGTTGCGTTGGACGAGTGGGCGCGTTTTGCGTCACTGCCGCTGTCCTGTTTTGCGGTAGCGCGCCAGCTATTGCCGATCCGGCCATCGTCGATACCGATGCGATCGCACCTGTTGAAAGCCGCCTGAACGGTGGCGCGTCTCCCGAAAAATTCCTTTATTTCAGCGGCTTCGATCTCTGGCGCACCGGCGGATCGTTCTACGGCGGCATGCAATGGGCGCCATGCGGCCTGAACCAGGACGGCTTCACGCTGAAATTGCTGCTCGCATCAGGCACCTATCGCTACCTCGCAGGCACAACCAATATCCGCGGCACCGGACTACTCGCTTCGCTTATGCCGGGATGGCGGATCAAGCACGGCAACTTCGAAGCCAAGATCTTCGCCGGTCTTGACCTCCAGAACCATCGTCTCTCCCCGGACGATCCCGGAAACAGCCTGCGCGGAAATCGCGCCGGCCTGCGCGTCGGTGCCGATCTGTGGTGGGAGCCGACCACGACACTCATGCTGGCGTCATCGATTTCCGGCTCGACGATCGGAACCACGTTTGGCGTACGCGCCGCTGCGGGATGGCGCGTCATGGACCGCTTCTGGGCCGGGCCCGAGCTGGAGACATCGGGTGACGAGGTATACCGGCAGTACCGGATCGGTGCGCATATCACGTCGTTCAAACTGGCCGCCTTCGAGTGGTCGCTCGGCGCCGGCTACGTCGAGGACAACAGCCACCGCTCCGGGCTGTACGGGCGCCTCAGCCTTCTCACCCGCCGATAGCGTCACAGACCAGACTTTGCTAGATGTTCAAAAACAGGACACGAAAGGTTGAATAGTATGACGATCATCATACTATAAATACACCTTCCGTTTTCTCCGTCTTTCAGGACTTGCGATGATTTCTTCATGGGTTGCTGCACGCCTTGCCGCACGAGGCATCCACTACGGCTGGGTCATGGTCGCAGTGACGTTCTTTACCGCGCTCGTGAGCTCGGCCTCGGTCGGCGCGCCGGGCGTATTCATCCTGCCCCTGGAGAAGGAATTCGGCTGGACCACCACGCAGATTTCGTCCGCGCTCTCGATTCGCCTGTTGCTGTTCGGGCTGATGGCCCCTTTCGCGGCGGCGCTGATGGTCCGTTTTGGACTGCGCAACGTTGTCATCTCCGCGCTGACGATCATCACGACAGGTCTGCTCGCGTCGCTGGCCATGACCGAGGCTTGGCATTTGATCGCGCTATGGGGCTTCGTGGTCGGATTCGGAACCGGCATGACGGCAATGGTTCTCGGCGCGACGGTCGCGACGCGCTGGTTCACCGCGCATCGGGGCTTGGTGGTTGGAATCTTCGCCGCCAGCGTCGCCACAGGGCAGCTCGTCTTCCTGCCAATCATGGCCTACCTCACGGAAGCATTCGGTTGGCGCACCGCCTTGGGCACCATGTGCGTGATGCTCGCAGTCGCCGTCCTTGTGGTCGTGCTGTTCATGAGAGACCGCCCTTCCGACCTCGGATTGCGGCCGGTTGGCGATAACGGCACCGCCCCTGCCCCGGTGCCGCCTCCTGCCACCTCGATCGTCGCAGCGGCTTTCACGGCCTTGCGCGATGCGGCGCGAACCCGGGTGTTCTGGATTCTGTTCGGCACGTTCTTCATTTGCGGCGCGAGCACCAACGGGCTGGTGCAGACCCATCTCATTCCGATGTGCGCCGACTTCGGAATACCCGCGACAACCTCTGCGAGCTTGCTCGCAGCCATGGGCATTTTCGATTTCTTCGGCACCATTGCATCCGGCTGGCTATCGGATCGCTACGACAATCGCTGGCTGCTGTTCTGGTATTACGGCCTGCGCGGGCTGTCGCTGCTGTTCCTGCCCTTCACCGATTTCTCGTTCTACGGGCTGTCGATTTTCGCGATGTTCTACGGCCTCGACTGGATCGCCACCGTCCCGCCGACCGTGAAGCTGTCAGCGAAACACTTCGGCCCCGAACGCGCCGCAGTGGTGTTCGGATGGGTTTTCGTCGGCCACCAGCTTGGATCGGCGACGGCAGCATTCGGAGCGGGACTGACGCGGACGGTATACGAGACCTATCTGCCAGCCTTCTTTGCGGCGGGCGTTCTTTGCATCATCGCGGCCGGGGCCGTGCTGCTGCTCAGGAAAAGCCCGATGGCGGAGGCCGCGTAGATCCGCTCAGCCCAGACGCCAGATCGCCATGGGACGGTCGTAACCGCGAATATCGACTGCGCCGAGCGAGATTGCGTCGTCGCAATCCGCGCCGACCGCACGCCGGACGACGTCGGATAGAAGAAATTGCGAATTGAAGTCCTTGTTGAGAGCTTCAATTCGCGCGGCGAGATTCACGGTATCACCGATCACGGTATATTCCTTGCGCCGCGATGAGCCGATGTTGCCTGCGACGACTTCGCCAAAGTGAAGTCCGATCCCGATGCGCAGCGGCCATGCGCTGGCTTCGTTGTTGTTCGTCATGGCCACCAGCATTTCTCGGGCCGCCGCAACGGCATGATGCGCGGCATCCGGCGTCTCCAGCGGCGCGCCGAACAAGGCCAGAAAGCCGTCGCCGAGAAACTTGTTCACGATACCGCCGTGACGATCGAGAATTTCGACCAGCACGGCAAAGATGCCGTCCAGCCGGTCGACGACTTCCTGCGGACTGCGCGACCGTGCAGCCGCCGTAAAGCTGCGAAAATCCACGAACATGACGGCGACGTGGCGCGTATTGCTTTCCGTGCTGGTCCCTTCCGTCAGCAACCGCTCGACGACTTGGGCGGAGACGTGCTGGCCAAACAGGTTGGTCACCCTGTCCCGTGCGTTGACCGCCGCGATGCTTTTCACAAATTGCCGGCGCAACTGAACCCCGACCGCGCCGGCGAGAATTCCACAGATAAAAACAATCATGCTGCGAATGAGATGATAGTCCACATCCGGCGGTGCATCCGGATGATAGAACATCGCCATCGCGAACAACTCCGCCGCGGCAACGAATCCGGTGAAGGTCGATAGCCAGAAATCCAGCCGCAGTGTCGAGAGAATGATGAAAATGAAATACGTCAACGGCACGACATAGCCGAGCGCCTGAACGGAGCCCATGTTGTCGATGTGAAGCGCCAGCGCGACTGTCGGCGTGCTGATCTCGATAAATGCGCTCAGGTAACGGCGAACAACCGGCACATCACGATCGAGAGCGAGCTGCCGCTTGACGAGCGTGTGAACCGCAATCTCGAAAAGAATAAATGGCACCAGAATAATGTAGAGATACGCCGGCTTGAGATTGCCGTGCCAGAGCCGGTCCACCTGTTCGGGCGCAATGATATAGTACGTCCAGAGCACTGCGGTCAGCGTCGATACCGTGACAATCAAGGCCTTGATGCGGATCAGTTCGGTCTTGAGTATCTGACGCGTCAGCGCGCGCCGGAAGTCCTCCGACATCGCCGGATCTTCTCCATAAGCATGGCTTTCCGGCTTGCCCATCGCCCGGCCCCACAGCATCTGCCTTCCGGCATGGGACAGAATACAGAAATACCGGAGCGCCTCAATCCAGCGTGCGTCGGAATCGCGTGACCGCGATAGTCATGGCCACCAGCACCAGCACGCACAATGCAATCGCGTCGTACTGGAGGTTTTCGATGGACGCGCCCTTCAGCATGATCGCGCGGACGATGCGGATATAGTGCGTCAGCGGCAGCGCTTCGCCGATCCACTGCGCCCAAACCGGCATTCCGGCGAACGGAAACATGAAGCCGGACAGCAGGATGTTCGGCAGGAAAAACATCATCGACATCTGCATCGCCTGCAACTGGTTCTGCGCGATGGTCGAGAATGTGTATCCAATGGACAGGTTCGCCGCGATAAACAGCGTGGACAGCAGCGCCAGCATCCACAGGCTGCCGAGGATCGGCACCTGAAACAGAAAGAACCCGATGCCGATGATGATCGTGGCCTGTAAAAATCCGACGAGCACGTAGGGAATGATCTTGCCGAGCATCACCTCGACCGGCGTGATCGGCATCGCCAGTAGGTTCTCCATCGTGCCGCGTTCGATCTCGCGAGTCACCGACAGCGCCGTGAAAATCAGCATGGTCATGGTCAGGATGGTGCCCACCAGCCCCGGCACGATGTTCAGCCGCGACGACGCCGCGGGATTGTAGCGCGCATGAGCGCGAATCTCGAACGGCATCTCCGGCGGCTCGCCGACTTGCAGATCATGCTTGAGCGAACTCTGCACGATCTGTCCGAGTGCCCCGAGCGCCGATCCCGACGCCACCGGGTCGGTCGCATCGGCAGCGACCAGCAACGCGGGCTTGTCGCCGCGCCGGACCGCGCGCTCAAAGCCGCGCGGAATCTCCACACCGAACAGCACCTTGCCGGATTCCAGCAGGCTGTCGAATTCCGCTACGGTGTGAACCTCGCGGGTGAACCGGAAATACGTCGTGTTCTGGAGCGCCTTGAGAATCGAACGCCCCAGATCGCTGTCTTCCTGCAACAGCACGGCCGTCGGCAACTGGCGCGGCGTGGTGTTGATGGCATAGCCGAACAGCAAAAGCTGCATGATGGGGAGCATCACAATCATCGCGAACGACACGCGGTCGCGCCGCAACTGGATGAACTCTTTGGTCAGCATCGCATAGGTGCGCTGCCAGAAACCCGCCATGCCACCATTTGTGATCTGTGTTTCGCTCATTGGAAATTATCCTTCGAGCGGCCCATCAACTCGATGAAGACGTCTTCGAGCGACGGTTCGGATTTGTGCCACGAGACACCGCTGCCGGTCTTGTAGGGCGCAATCGCCGCTTCCAGCGCGGCGTCATCACGCCCGGAAACATGCAGGCTGGTGCCGAACGGCGCGACCATGTCGATACCCGGCTTGTCGATCAGCTCCATGGTGAGCTGGTTCAATCCCTCGCCCGTCACGGTGTACGTCGTCAGCGCGGATTTCGCGATTACCTCCTCGACGGTGCCGTGCGCCAGCAGGTTGCCGTAGGCGATATACGCGATCTCATGGCAGCGTTCGGCCTCGTCCATGTAATGCGTCGAGACCAGCACCGTGAGGCCATCCGCCGCGAGCGCATGAATCTCGTTCCAAAATTCACGCCGCGCCTTGGGATCGACGCCCGCGGTCGGCTCGTCGAGCAGCAGCAATTGCGGGCTGGGCAATGTGCATGCGCCGAGCGCGAGGCGCTGCTTCCAGCCTCCGGAAAGTTCACCTGCAAGCTGCTCCTCGCGCCCGGAGAGACCGATGCGCTTGATCATCTCGCGCGCCGCGGCGCGTGGATCACGCACGCCATAAAGCCGCGCGACGAATTCGAGATTCTCGCGCACCGAGAGATCCTGATAAAGGCTGAAGCGCTGCGTCATGTAGCCGACATGCCGCTTGATCTTGTCGGCATCGCGCCGGATGTCGTAGCCGAGGCACCTCCCCTCACCGCTGTCGGGCGTAAGCAGTCCGCACAGCATGCGGATGGTCGTGGTCTTGCCGGAGCCGTTCGGCCCGAGGAAGCCATAGATTGAGCCGCGCTTCACCTTCATCGACAGGTCATGCACCACCTCGCGGCCGCTGAACGATTTCGACAGGCCCTTGACCTCGATCGCGATGTCGGACGGCGCTGCTGCGTTGCTCACGGCGTCTTTCCAGTGGTGAAAATACTCACCGGTTGACCGACGCGCAGGCTCTCGGGTTTGTTCGGCCGCGCCTGGATCAGATAGACGAGCTTCGAGCGCTCATCGAGACTGTAGATCACGGGCGGCGTGTATTCCGCCGTGGTGGCAATGAAGTAGATCTTCGCGATCAGCTCGCCGGCGCAGCCGTCGCATGTGACGCGAACGTCCTGGCCGACCTTGAGCTTCGGTAATTCGGGCTCCGGAACGAAGAACCGGACCTTCATGTTGCCCGGCGGCAGAATCGAAATCACAGGCCGCTGCGCCGGAACGGTCTCGCCTTCCCGGAAATAGATCTGCTGGATCGTGCCAGCGATAGGCGCCTTCATCTGACGCCGTTCAAGTTTCGTCTGCGAGGTGTTCACCCGTGCCTCGGCAACCCGCAGCGAGGCCAGCGCGGAATCGAAATTCGCCTGCGTCCCCGAGCCGGTCTTGCTCAACGCGGCGGCGCGATCATAGGCCTGCTTCGCGTTGGCGAGTGTCGCGTTGCTCTGGTTCAGATCGGCGCGCTGGAGATCGTCATCGACCGCATAAAGCGGCGCGCCTGCCTCGACGTGATCGCCTTCCCGGACATTGAGCTTGACGACGCGGCCCTGTTCATCAGGACTGACGAAGATCAGGTCGGCCTCGATCCAGCCCTGGTAACCGGGATTCTTCGAGTCCCCGCATCCGGCCAGACTTGCCGCCAGCAACAGGACGAGAGCCGGCATAACTTTTCGCGACGCAATCATGCCGCCTTCCCTTCATCAAAAATCAAATCGAGATGAACGCGCAGCATCGCCGCCGCATCGAGCGGCGCATGTTTGCCGAAAAGGCCCTGCCAGATGATCGCCACCACTAGAGGCGCGACCACAAGCTGCGGAAAGTCCGCCAGACCCGGATTGCGGATCTCGCCGCGCGCGATGCCATATTCAATCAGCTTCCGCATCCCGGCGATGCCATGAGCGATCACCTCGCGGTAATAGAATTCGGCCAGCGCGGGAAAGCGCGTGCCTTCGGCAATGATCATGCGCACGATGTCGGCACGCCGCGTTCCGATGACATCATGGGCGAACGTATTCACCAGCGCCTCCATCGCAGCGCGCGCCGATCCCGCATCGGCCCCTATCGGCGGATTCGAAATCCGCACGATCAGCGGCCCCAGTGCGGTGCGCACCAGTTCCTGAAACAGCGCTTCCTTGTCCTTGAAGTGCAGATAGATCGTGCCCTTGGCGACCCCCGCCCGTTTGGCGACATCATCGAGGCGCGTCGCGGCAAAACCCTTGGCGGTGAATTCATCAAGACCAGCGGCAACGATCGCCGCGCGCCGTTCGGTCGCGCCGACCGCGCGCTTGGATGGACGTTTCGTCGCGGCGCGCTCGCTGGGCGCACGCGCTTTTACGTTGCGGTCGGAGCGATCCTTCGACGGGCGGGTATTGATGAGCGGTACTTTTGTCATGCCTTGAATATGACTGACGGGTCAGTCATATTCAAGAATAAACTGAGCGGCAGTGCCAGACCTCTATAAGCCTTTGATTTTATGATAAATTTCAGACTGCGAGTCTGGCCGAAACTCAGTTTCGCTCACGACAGGGCTGAAGCTTCGCTCAACCCCGCGCGTCGCAGGCCCAGGCACGGATCACGCATTCCTTGCCGCCGAACGCGTAGCATTTCTTCATCGCCTCATTGAGCGCGCTGGAGATGCGCGGTGCAACCGCGTAGCCGTGAGCGCCGCAAGGCTTGGCCATGTCGAGGGACAACGCAGCGCAGGCGCGTTTCATGGTGACCGCGCTGCAATTGCCTTTGCACTGCTTGAGCGCAGCGGCGCGCGCGCCCTGCTCTGCCGGGTAGTCGAAAGCCTGGCCGTAAGCCCCGCATTTTCCGACAGCCAGCGCGCCCGCTGCGTGAACGGACGTCGCAAGGCAGTAAGAGGCAAAAGACAAAACCAAAGCAAAAACGAAAATCGCGCGGAAATACGCGGCATTACGGTCGAGCAAAATCCCCTCCCCAGAGGTCATCCCGGGAGTCATCTAAGCCGAAGGGCGTTTCAACTTGGTGAACGAAACGGAAAGGCACGATCCCGAAAAGCGATCATGCCTGAGCGTTCTCTATTTGCGCTGCGCGTCCGCCAGCATTTCGGGCGTGTCGATGTCGAGGAAGGCGCTTTTCCCTTCGACCTCGACCTCCGCCACCGTCTCCGCATGTTGCGCAATGAGATGCCGCGCGCCGATGTCGCCGTCGAGCGTCATCAATTCGGGGAAGAACCGCCGCGACCACAATACCGGATTACCGCGCCGTCCCCCGGCCACCGGCACGACGATCAGCGAGCCGCGATCCGGCGCAAACGATTCGACGAGGCGGTCGATCAGTTTTGAATCGATCAGCGGCATATCGCCGAGGCAGACCACCACACCATCGGTGCTTTCAGGGACCGCGCCGATGCCGGTTTTCACCGACGTCGCGAGACCTTCGGCAAAGGCCGGATTGCGCACGAACTGGACCTTGAGCCCTTGTAACGCGGCCTCGACTTCGTCGCCCTGATGACCCGTGACGACGATGACAGGTGATGCTTTCGAAGCCAGCGCCTGCTCGGCAACAATTCGTACCAGCTTCTTGCCGTTCAGTTCGGCCAGCAGCTTGTTCGGCCCGCCCATACGGGTCGAGCGCCCCGCGGCAAGGATCATTGCTGCAACTTTCCGGTCGCCACCGGTCTCGACCGGCACGCGCGGCTGCGGCCGGGTCACGATTTCCATCAGCAGGCCGCCGACGCCCATGCCGGTGACATCGGCGCGCGTGACCGGAAGCCCGGCCAGCAGCCGCATCAGGATCCAGTCGAAGCCGTTCTCCTTCGGCGAGCGCGCGCATCCCGGCGCGCCCAGCACCGGCAGGTTGTTGACCTTTCCGATCAGCATGAGATTGCCGGGATCGACCGGCATCCCGAAATGCTCGACCAGACCGCCGATATTTTCGATGGCGGCCGGAATCACGTCGCGGCGGTCGGCGATGGCCGATGCGCCGAACACCAGCACCAGTTCGGCGCCCAGTGCGAGCAGTTCTTCGATCGCAGGCGCCAATGCATCTTCATCATGCGGAACGCGGCGTTCGGCAATGATCTCGGCGCCGGCCGGCGCGAGACGCTCCTGCGTCACGCGCAACGTCTTCTCGATCACTTTCGGAGCCAGCCCCGGCAGCATCGTCGAGACGACTCCGACACGTTTGATCTTGAACGGCGCAACATGCATACGTCCGGCGGCTGCAGCGACCACCGCAGCATCGCGCAGTTTCGCTTCCACACCGAACGGAATGATCTTGACGGTCGCGATCATTTCGCCAACCACGACCGCCTTGAAAGCCGACAGTGTTGCGAAGGTGATCGCTTCGTCCACGCGGTTGATGCGGTCCACCGCGTCGCGGTCCACCACCAGCACACCGGCTTCTGCGGCGAACAGATTGGCGCGTCCGGTGAACGCGCGTTCGACGCTGACGCCTTCGCCAGCCACCGCCTGCGCAATGCTCGCCGCCGCTTCGTCTTCCGACACGTCGCCGTCGTCCAGCCTTGCGACGACAATTTCCGTGATGCCCGCCTGCTTCAGCGCGGCGATTTCAGCAGCCCCGATCACGCTCCCCTTCTTGAGAACGAGCGAGCCCTGACGGATGGCGTGAACCGTGACGCCGCCAAGACCGTCTTCCGGCGCAACAGACCCGAATTTCATGCTGCGGACTTCGTTTTGAGCGGCGCATCGGCCGGCAGCCGAAGGCGCGCTGTGATTTCAGCCATGATAGCAACTGCGATCTCAGAGGGCGAGACTGCGCCGATGTTCAGGCCTATCGGCGCGTGAATGCGCGCAATGCTCTGCTCGCTTGCGCCTTGCGCCTTGAGCCTATCCACGCGCTTGCCATGCGTCTTTCGCGACCCGAGCGCGCCGATGTAGAAGCAGTCACGTTCCAGCGCATGCAGCAACGCCGGATCGTCGACCTTCGGATCGTGCGTCAGCGCGACGAACGCCGTGTAGCGGTCGACATTGAGCGGCGGCAGCGCCACATCGGGCCAGTCTGCGAACAGCGGGACGTCGGGAAATCGCTCGGGCGAAGCAAACGCCGTGCGCGGATCAACCACGAATACATCGTAATCCAGCGATTGTGCCAATGGCGCCAGCGCCTGACTGATGTGAACCGCGCCGATGATGACAAGACGCGCGGTCGGCGCATAGACGTTCAGGAACAGCTTCTTGCCGTCGATCTCGATCATGCCGCTCTTGCCCATGCGCAAGTGCTTGTCGAGTTCGGCGTGCAGCGGATCGGACGCGACGTTGGCAGCCTTGATCAGGCGCTGCTCGCCGCTTGCGACATCCGTGACAACAACCACGGCGCGGCGCGCGGCGCGCTCCGCATTCAGTTCAGTCAGCGTATCCTGTTTCAAGAGTTGCCCACCTTCTCGACAAACACGCGGATGGTCCCACCGCACGACAGCCCGACATTCCATGCCGTTTCATCCGCAACGCCAAACTCGAGCATCTTGGGCTTGCCGCTTGCGATCACGTCCAGCGCTTCCGTTACCACGGCACCTTCAACGCAGCCGCCGGAGACGGAGCCCAGAAAGGTGCCGTCGTCATTGATGACAAGGCTCGATCCTGCCGGACGCGGCGCGGAGCCCCAGGTTTCGACCACGGTCGCGAGCGCAACGCCGTGTCCGGCCTTGGTCCAGGTCTCAGCGGCTTTGAGAATATCTTCGTCGCGGTTGAGCATGATTCGATTCCTCAGGCTGCGGAGCGGGCGTCGATGCGACGGGGCGGTTGCTCCGACGACAGCGCGGCAATCAGCGTTTCCATGGACTTCAAGTTATGTACGGGGCGGAATTCATCAACATGCGGCAGCATCATTTTAATGCCGTGCGCCTTGGCCTCGAAGCCATCGAACCGCAGTAACGGATTGAGCCAGATCAGACGGCGGCACGAGCGATGCAGCCGGTCCATCTCGAATTCCAGCCGGGAATCCGCCTCACGCTCCAGACCGTCCGAGATCAGCAGCACGATGGCGCCCTGCCCCAACACCCGGCGGCCCCAGAGATTGTTGAAATTGTGCAGCGAGGTCGCGATCCGGGTGCCGCCGGCCCAATCCTCGACGCTGCTTGAGCACGCCGCCAGCGCTTCGTCGGGATCGCGCGCACGAAGCGCTCGCGTGACGTTAGTCAGCCGCGTGCCAAACAGGAACACCGAGACGCGCTTGCGCGCATCGGTGATCGCATGGAGGAATTGCAGGAACAGCCGCGTGTAGTCCGTCATCGAACCGGAAATATCGAGCAGCGCGACGATCGGCGCGGGCTTGTCGATGCGACCGAGGCGATGAAATTTCACGATCTCCCCGCCGGTACGCAGGCTTCCGCGCAACGTCCGCCGCAGATCGAGTCGTGTGCCGTGTGTGTCCGGCTTGAAGCGCCGCGTACGCAACTCGGCCTGCGGCAATTTCATCTGCGCAATTGCACGCGCGACCTCGGCGATCTCGGCGGCGCTCATCTGCGCAAAATCCTTGCGCTGGAGAACCTCGCGATCCGACACCGAGAGCTGAACGTTCTTCTCCTCGATTTCGGGCGCCTCCATATTTCGGCTTTTTGCAAAGGCCTCCTGAACGCGCCGCGAGGCCGGCGGCGGCGGCTTTTGCGCTTCAGGCGGCAGCGGCACCGAATCCAGCATGTGCTCGGTGCCCTCGGCGCGGCGGAAGAAAAGATCGAACGCCTGCGCGAACACCAGCGCGTGCTCGCGGCGCTTCACGAAAACAGATTCGAGCGTGGTGAAAAGGTCCGCGCGGTTGCCGATGTCGATCAAGCGCATCGCATTCAGCGCGTCGATCACAGCACCCGGACCGATGGGCAATCCCGCGACCCGCAGCGCACGCGCAAAGCCGATGATATTGTCAGCGATCAGTCCGGTGGCTGGGGTCTCGATGTCATTCGGCATGACGATGTCGCATTCAGGCAGCAGGATCGCTGACAGCTTCCTTGATGACCTTGTCGAGCGCGGGGCCCTGCATACGCCCGATATCATCCTGATACTTCAGCAACGCGCCGAGCGTATCGCCCACCACCTGCGGCGTCAGCGAACGCGCGTCGAGTTCGGTCAGTGCCGTTGCCCAGTCGATGGTTTCCGCCACGCCCGGCACCTTGAACAGGTCCTGTTCGCGCAGCGTTTGCACGAATCCGACCACCTGCTGCGACAGCTTCGCGCTGATGTTCGGCACGCGCGACTTGACGATGGCCAGTTCGCGCTCGGCGGATGGATAATCGACCCAGTGATAAAGGCAGCGTCGCTTGAGGGCGTCGTGAATCTCGCGGGTGCGGTTAGACGTCACAATGACGATGGGCGGCTGCGGCGCTTTCACGGTGCCGAATTCAGGAATCGTCACCTGAAAATCGCTGAGGATTTCCAGCAAGTACGCTTCGAAGGCCTCATCGGCACGGTCGAGTTCATCGATTAGCAGCACGGGCGGACCGGCGACATCGCTTTCGAGCGCCTGAAGCAGCGGACGTTTGATGAGATATTTTTCCGCGAACACATCGGACGAGAGCTGGTCGCGATCGGTTTCGCCGCTGGCCTCGGCCAGACGAATGGCAATCATCTGCGCTGCGCTGTTCCACTCGTACACTGCGGAGGCGACGTCGAGACCTTCATAGCATTGCAGACGGATCAGCTTGCGCCCGAGCGCTGCAGCGAGAACCTTGGCGATCTCGGTCTTGCCGACGCCCGCCTCGCCTTCCAGAAACAAGGGACGGCCCATGCGCAGCGACAGATACACGACGGTCGCGAGCGAGCGCTCGGCGAGATAGCCGCGGCTGGTGAGCAGATCGAGCGTTGCATCGACTGACGCCGGAATCTTGCTCATACTCAAATCACTCCAAATTCAGCTCTTCGCCGTCGCAGCTTCCAGCGCGCGCCGCGCAAGCACGCCGATCAGATGCGCGCGATATTCCGCGCTGCCGTGAATGTCGCTGTTCAGGCCATCGGCCGATACCGTCAACCCGTCAAGCGACTTCGGAGAGAAGCGCTTCTTCAATGCTTCTTCGAACTCGGTAACGCGGAACACGCCGTCGCCGCCTGCGCCCGTCACGGCAACACGCACGTCCGACGGACGCCGCGCCACAAACACGCCGACCAGCGCATAGCGCGAGGCCTGATTGCGGAATTTCTGATACGCAGCTTTCTTCGGCAGCGGAAACATCACGCGGGTGATGATCTCGTCGGGCTCGAGCGCCGTCGTGAACAGGCCCTGAAAGAATTCCTCCGGCTTGAGCCGGCGCTTGTTGGTGACGATGGTCGCACCCAGCGCCAACACCGCTGCCGGATAGTCTGCCGTCGGGTCATTGTTGGCGAGCGAGCCGCCGATGGTGCCCCTGTGACGAACCGCCGGATCACCGATCAGACCGGCAAGCTCGGACAGTGCCGGAATCGCTTCACCGACGATGGCGGAGTTGGCGACTTCCGCATGCGTCGCGGTCGCGCCGATGACCAGGCTGCGGCCTTTCATCTCGATACCGTTGAGGCCTTCGATATGGCTGAGATCGACCAGATGCGGCGGGCTGGCGAGCCGCTGCTTCATCACCGGCACCAGCGTATGACCGCCGGCGACCAGCTTCGCGTCTTCGTTCTTGAGGAGAAGGTTGGCGGCCTGCCGCACGGTCCCCGGACGATGATA
Source organism: Afipia sp. GW821-FHT04G03 (assembly GCF_059419985.1). Lineage (NCBI taxonomy): Bacteria > Pseudomonadati > Pseudomonadota > Alphaproteobacteria > Hyphomicrobiales > Nitrobacteraceae > Afipia > Afipia sp. GW821-FHT04G03. Next base: position 226,081 of record NZ_JBWKSV010000005.1, read on the forward strand.
CTTGAAGTCGTACATAAATTGTCCTTCGGGAGCGTGTCGTTATGCGAGATCGGATTTGGCCATCGCCTTTGCGCCGGCCGCGATTGACAGCACGATGTTCTGATAGCCGGTGCAGCGGCAGAGATTGCCTTCGAGTTCTTCGCGGATGACATGTTCGCTGAGGTCGTGCCCCTTGCGATGCACGAGATCGACCGCCGTCATGATCATGCCGGGCGTACAGAAGCCGCATTGCAGTCCGTGGTGCTCGCGAAACGCTTCCTGCATCGGGTGCAGCGGCGCACCGTCCGCGGCGAGACCCTCGATGGTCCTGACCTCATGGCCGTCCGCCATCACCGCCAGCGTGGTGCAGGACTTCACGGCCTTGCCGTCGAGATGGACGACGCATGCGCCGCACTGCGACGTGTCGCAACCGACATGGGTGCCGGTCAGTCGAAGGTTCTCACGCAAGAACTGGACGAGCAGCGTGCGTGAATCGACCTTGCCCGTCACGGGATTGCCGTTCACGATCAGTGAAATCTTGGCCATCAACACTCTCTTGTTTTCGGCTTGGCACCCAGGGTTTGGCGCCCGGGTTCTGGCACTGAGGTTTCGCGGCACCGCATGGCGCGGCCAACGCGTTTAAAATGGTTCCAAACTGATAATATGGCCCATTCCGGCAATGAGCAACCTCGCGGCGCAGCACATGCGGACAAGAAGGCTTGATTTGCGTGGGGGGCTGATATGCCGAAACGGCCTCAGCCCGCCTTCACAGCTTCTGCGAATTTCGCGAAGAACTCATCAGCAAGCTTCTTGGCCGAGCCGTTGATGAGCCGCTGCCCGAGCTGCGCGAGCTTGCCGCCGATCTGGGCGTCGACATTATAGCTCAGCAGCGTGCCGCCATCCTTGTCCGCCAACGCCACCGTCGCGCCGCCCTTGGCGAAGCCCGCAACGCCGCCCTCGCCCTCGCCGGAAATCTTGTAGCTGTTCGGCGGATCGAAATCGCTCAGCGTGACCTTGCCTTTGAAGCGTGCGGACACCGGGCCGACCTTCATCTTGGCGACCGCCTCGAACTGATTCTCCCCGGCCACATTCAATTCCTCGCAGCCCGGAATACAGGCCTTCAGAACAGCCGGATCGTTGAGCTTCTGCCACACCACTTCGCGAGTCGCCGGAAGCTGGACTTCGCCTGTCATCGTCATCGCCATGGTGGTTCTCCGCATTCACTGGCCGCGCCGGGCACGCTCTTATCTTATACCCAAGTAAGCCACTGGCTGCGCAAATGAAAGGGGCTCGTTCAGCATTCGACCGTACCAATATTGCAAGCCGTGCATTGCGCTATTGGCACGCCTTCCCCGGTTGGTTAGGGTCCGCCCATCATGAGTTCATCACTGCCTCCCCTGCTCGCACCCTTGTTGTCGAGCGCCGCCATGCGCTTGGTGTGCGACGATCAGGTTTATTTGCAGCACATGCTCGACTTCGAACATGCGCTTGCGCGAGCCGAGGCGGCGGCGGGCTTGATTCCGGCGAGCGCCGTCGCAAGCATCGCAAACGCCTGCCATGCCGAAGCCTTCGACCGGACCGCGCTTGCCGAGGCCGCGGCCCAGGCCGGAAATCTCGCCATCCCGCTGGTCAAAATGCTCACGGCCAAGGTCGCTCAGGCGGACCCTTCCGCCGCGCGCTACGTGCACTGGGGCGCGACCAGCCAGGACGTGATCGATACCGCCACCATGTTGGGCCTGCGGGCGGCCATCAACGCATTAACCACCGATCTCGACCGCGCCATTGCCGGATTTGCGAAACTGGCCGCGCAGCATCGCGAAACGATCATGGTCGGACGTACATGGTTGCAGCACGCGCTGCCGATGCCATTCGGACTGAAGCTGGCCGAATATGCAGCCGCGTTGAATCGTTCGCGCCAGCGGCTGAAGCGCCTGCTTGGCGAAACGCTCGCGCTGCAATTCGGCGGCGCGGCGGGAACACTTGCCGCTCTTGGCGACAAAGGTTTCAAGGTGGCCGAACACCTCGCCGTTGAACTGTCGCTGCCGCTGCCAGACGCCCCCTGGCACACGCATCGCGACCGCATCGCCGATGTCGCCTCGGTGCTGGCCATTCTCACAGGCACCTGCGGCAAGATCGCTCGCGATGTGTCGCTCATGATGCAGACGGATGTCGCGGAAGCATTTGAGCCCGCCGCAGCCGGCCGCGGCGGCTCCTCGACGATGCCGCACAAACGCAATCCCGTCGCGGCCGCGTCCGCTCTGGCCGCGGCGACCATGGCGCCGAACCTGGCCGCAACCATCTTCGCAGCCCAGGTGCAGGAGCACGAGCGAAGCGCGGGTCCCTGGCATGCGGAATGGCCGACATTGCCGACGCTGCAACTGGTGACATCCGGCGCACTTGCGGCCATTGCCGACATCGCCGAAGGACTTGAAGTCGATACCGCGCGGATGCAAGCCAATCTCGGCACGACCCACGGCCTGATCATGGCCGAAGCGGTCGCGATGGCGCTCGCGGACAAGGTCGGCAAGAGCGAAGCCCATCACATGGTCGAAGCCGCAAGCCGCATTTCTATCGAAACCAGGCAACCCCTTCGCGACGTGCTGGCGAAAGATTCGCGCATCACCGCCTATCTCGGCGCTGAGGCGCTTGAGCAATTGTTCGAACCGCGCGCCTATCAGGGCGTATCGCAGACGATGATCGACCGGTTGCTCGCGTCGCTCGACCACAAATAAGAAACGGAGAAAATTCAATGCCCATGATCGACGCCGACGGCTGCTTGCTCAATGTCTCGGTCGAAGGACGCGATGGCGGACCGACCATCATGCTGTCGAATTCGCTCGGCGCGACAATGCAAATGTGGGAGCCGCAGATGGCGGCGCTGACGAAACTGTACCGCGTGGTGCGCTACGACCGGCGCGGCCATGGCAAGTCCGGTGCGCCTCCGGGCCCCTATTCGATGGAGCGTTTCGGCAAGGACGTGCTGGCGATTCTCGACGATCTCAACATCGAGAAAATCCACTGGTGCGGGCTTTCAATGGGCGGCATGGTCGGTCAGTGGCTCGGCGCCCACGCGCCGGAACGGATCGACCGGATGATCCTTGCCAACACGTCCTGCTATTATCCCGATCCGACCAACTGGCTGAACCGCATCAAGGCGGTGAACGAAGGCGCCATCGCCTCGATTGCCGATGCCGTGATCGCCGGATGGCTGACGGCGGATTTCCGCGAACGTGAGCCGCAGATCGCCACGCGCATGAAGGCAATGCTGGTCGCCACACCGCAGCAAGGCTACGTCGCCTGCTGTGAGGCGTTGAGCCGGCTCGATCAGCGCGAACTGTTGCCGCGCATCAAGGCGCCGACACTGGTGATCGCCGGCCGCCATGATGTGGCGACGCCGGTGGAGGCCGGCGTGTACATTCGCAGCAACATCCCGAATGCGAGCATGACGCTGCTCGATGCGGCACACATCTCGAATGTTGAGCAGTCACACAACTTCACCGAGGCCGTGGTCGGCTTCCTGACCCAACGCTGAGAGCAACCCGATGGACGACGATCAACGGCGAGATCAGGGAACACAGCGCCGGCGCAAGGTGCTCGGTAACGCTTGGGTCGACAAGTCGGCGGCAGGCAAAAACTCGTTCAATGCGGACTTTCTCGATCTCATCACCCGTTATGCCTGGGGCGAAATCTGGACGCGGCCGCATTTCGACGAGCGCACCCGGCGCGTGCTGGTGATCGGCACCATGATGGCGCTCGGGCAATGGGATGAATTTCGGATGCATGTCCGCGCGGCCCTCACCGAGGGCGGCTTCACGCCGGACGACATCAAGGAAATCCTGCTTCAACAGGCGATCTATTGCGGCGTCCCCACCGCCAACCATGCGGTCAAGGAATCAGCCGGCGTGATTCAGGAATTGGGACTGCTCGACAAGTAGCCCTGCTGCGGCATGGTGGACGTCGCTTCCTCACGGGACGCGACGACGGCGGGATCGGTATCGATGATCAGCAGGATCGCCGCTCCGATCAGCAACAGCGACTCGCTGGCGTGAAGCCGCAACGCCGCCATCTCGCCGACCTTCGATGCCGCAATCAGGCTCGCCATGCTGATGAACGCGCCGAGGCCCAGCGCAAAAGCCAGCGCCTCGTCGCAACCGCCCTTCCGGCGTATCGCGACACGAATAACCAGCAGCAGGAAGACCAGGAAGAACGCGGCAACAATGACCTTGCCCAGCGCAAGCAGCCACGCGACCCGAATGGTGTCCATCGCCGAAAGGCTTAGAAAGTCGCTAACATAGAACGCGGCGGCGATGTTGGTGCGGTCATAGAAGCCGCGGATCGGCGAGATCCAGATTTTCAGCGCCGAAATCGTCCAGGACGGGATGAAATAACACGCCAGTAGCGTGCCGTTGACCGTGCTGATCCGCCAATCCCTGGACATTGCCGCCTACTCCGACCGTGAGGCCGGAGCTAACTCCGCTCAACTGGGAGCGGCAATTTAAACCCTTTCTTAACCTTAACGACCGGGCTTCGCCTGTGGACAACGGGCACGGAACACCCAAAAGAAAATCCCGCCTTCCGGCGGGATCTTCCTGGCATTCCGAACGGGCGTTTACGGCATGATCCCGAAAAGACTTTCGGATCAGATCATGCCCCGAATTTAATGCCCGCCCTTTTGCTGACCTTGCTGACCCGGCTTCTGGCTCGGATCCTGCTGCTGCTGACCGGGCTTTTGGCCGCCGCCTTGCTGCTGCTGACCCGGCTTCTGGCTCGGGTTCTGGCTCTGCTGGCCGGGTTTCTGGTTCGGATTGTTCTGGTTGCCCATGTTGACATCTCCTTCGTTGAGCGAAAGATCAACCAAGGTCACTGCGGTTGGTTTCAATGGAACAGCGGGTTCCTTCATGAACTCTCCATCGCAGCGCAAACGTCGTGGACGACGACCTCACGCCGCACCCGCGCCGGTTGCCGCATCCGGTTCCCGCTGTTAGAAAATGGGACGACGCGACGATCCGGCTGCCGGGGCCTTCGACGTGTCGATCTGTTCGCTCGAACACGGCAGCCCATGGATTATTTCGCCCAGCAACTCATCAACGGACTGGTGCTCGGGTCGATCTACGGGTTGATCGCCATCGGCTATACGATGGTCTACGGCATCGTCGGCATGATCAATTTCGCCCACGGCGACATTTTCATGATCGGCGGTTTCATCGCCCTCATTACCTTTCTCATCCTGGTATCGATCGGCCTCACCGTCGTCCCCGTCATTCTGCTTCTGGTGCTGCTGGTGGCGATGGCCGTCACCGCGCTCTATGGCTGGACCGTCGAACGCATTGCCTACCGGCCGTTGCGGCAGTCGTTCCGTCTGGCGCCGATGCTCTCCGCCATCGGCATGTCGTTCGTGCTGACAAATTTCGCGCAGGTGTCGCAAGGCGCGCGGGTCAAGCCGGTGCCGCCCGTCATCACCGGCGGCTACACGCTGTTCGAAAATGACGGCTTCGTGGTGCGGCTGTCGAACATCCAGATCATCGTCGTTGTCACCACCGTCATTCTGCTCGCGATCTTCTCATGGCTCGTGGCGCGCACGCGGCTCGGCCGCGACATGCGCGCCTGCGAACAGGACCAGACCATGGCCGCCCTGCTCGGCGTCGATGTCGATCGCACCATCTCGATGACCTTCGTGATCGGCGCAGCCCTCGCCGCCGTCGCGGGCATGATGTATCTGCTCTATTACGGCGTGGTCGATTTCTTCATGGGCTTTGTCGCCGGCATCAAGGCCTTCACCGCCGCTGTGCTCGGCGGCATTGGCTCCCTGCCCGGCGCGATGCTCGGCGGCTTGCTGATCGGCCTGATCGAGACCTTCTGGTCCGCCTACTTCACGTCCGAATACAAGGACGTTGCGGCGTTTTCGATTCTCATCGTCGTCCTGATCTTTCTTCCGACCGGCCTTCTCGGCCGTCCGGAAGTCGAAAAAGTCTGAGAGGCAGCGTGGCGCGTTCAGTCGATTCCGCCGCCCACGCGCCGAAAGCCGCCGCAGCCCCGCACGGCATCGCCTTCATCCTCAAGAAGTCATTCATCAGCGCCCTCGTGGCGCTGGCTCTGTTTTCGCTGATGATCGGCATTCGCACCGAGGCCGGACCAGAAGGCCAGTTGATCTACTGGACGCGGTTCGGCGATCTCGCCGCGCTCGTCGCCGCTGTGTTTTTCGGCAGCATCATTGTCGAATTAATTCGACAATGGATTGGGCCCTCCAGAACCATCTCGCTGGTTCCTGAATCCGCCAGCAGCGTCATCGCCACGCTGCGCCGGTTTCTCGCGCCGGCCCTGCTCGTCTTCACGCTGCTGGTGCCGGTGATCTTCTACGAGCAGCGCTACATCCTCGACCTCGGCATTCTGGTGCTCACCTATGTGATGCTCGGATGGGGACTGAATGTTGTCGTCGGCCTCGCAGGCCTGCTTGATCTCGGCTACGTCGCGTTCTACGCGGTCGGTGCATATTCCTACGCATTGCTGGCGACGACTTTCGATCTGTCGTTCTGGGTCTGCCTGCCGCTGGCGGGAATTCTCGCGGCATTCTGGGGCGTGCTGCTTGGCTTTCCGGTGCTGCGACTGCGCGGCGACTACCTCGCCATCGTCACGCTGGCGTTCGGCGAAATCATCCGTCTGATCCTGCTGAACTGGCAGCACGTCACGGGCGGTCCCAACGGCATCACCGGCATTCCGCGTCCGACCTTCTTCGGCATTCCGCTGACCAACACCGATGACGGCCTCGCTACCCTGCTCGACATCGAGTTCTCCGCGACCCATCGCGTGGTTTTCCTGTTCTACCTGATCCTCGCGCTCGCGCTGCTGACCAACTGGGTCACGATCCGCCTGCGCCGCCTGCCCATCGGCCGCGCATGGGAAGCCTTGCGCGAAGACGAAGTCGCGTGCCGCTCGCTCGGCATCAACACCACCACGACGAAGCTGACCGCATTCGCCACCGGCGCGATGTTCGGCGGCTTTGCCGGCGCTTTCTTCGCGACCCGTCAGGGCTTCATCAGCCCTGAGTCGTTCACGTTCCAGGAATCCGCGCTGGTGCTGGCGATCGTGGTGCTGGGCGGCATGGGCTCGCAGCTCGGCGTCGCGCTGGCGGCGCTTGCCATGATCGGCGGGTTTGAACTGTTCAGAGGACTGGAACAGTTCCGTATGCTGGTGTTCGGCGCGGCGATGGTGCTGCTGATGATCTGGCGGCCGCGCGGACTGATCGGCCATCGCGCTCCATCGGTATTTCTCGAGAAGCCGACGGAGATTTCATCCACCATGGTCAAGGAAGGCCAAGGATGATTTCCGCATGACACGCGAGGCCGAAGACAACATTCTCGATGTCGATCATCTGTCGATGCGCTTCGGCGGCATCGTCGCGGTCAACGACCTGTCGTTCACGGCGAAGCGCGGTGACATCACCGCGCTGATCGGCCCCAACGGCGCCGGCAAGACCACCGTATTCAACTGCATCACGGGCTTCTACAAGCCGACCACCGGCATGATGCGGCTCATCCACGACGACCATCGTGAGTTTCTGCTGGAGCGGCTGTTCGACTATCGCATCTCGAAAGTGGCGAAGGTCGCGCGCACATTCCAGAATATCCGGCTGTTCGCGGGCATGACCGCGCTGGAAAACCTGCTGGTGGCGCAGCACAACGCGCTGATGCGCGCGTCGGGCTATACGTTCCTCGGCCTGATCGGCGCACCCGGTTTCCGACGCGCTGAACAAAGCGCCATCGAGCTTGCGCGCTACTGGCTCGACCGCATCGGCCTCACCGCCCGTGCCGACGACGCGGCGGGCAACCTGCCCTACGGCGACCAGCGGCGGCTGGAAATCGCGCGCGCGATGTGTTCCGAGCCGTCGCTGCTGTGCCTCGACGAGCCCGCTGCCGGTCTGAACGCGCGCGAAAGCGACGCGCTGAGCGAATTATTGCTGGCGATCCGCAAGGATCACGGCACGTCGGTTCTGCTGATCGAACACGACATGTCGGTGGTGATGGAAATTTCCGACTGCATCTTCGTGCTCGATCACGGCGTCAAGATCGCAGCGGGCACGCCGCGCGAAATACGCGACGATCCGAAAGTCATCGCGGCCTATCTCGGCGCCGACGAGCAAACCGCCATCGAAGTGATGGAGGGCGGAACGTGAGTGCGGCCTCCCTCCTCTCCATTCGCGGCCTCGTCGCCGCTTACGGCAACATCGAAGCGCTGAAAGGCGTCGATCTCGACATCAAGACCGGCGAAATCGTGGCGCTGATCGGCGCCAATGGCGCAGGCAAGTCCACGCTGATGATGTCGGTGTTCGGCCGGCCGCGCGCGCTGGCCGGCACCATCGAATTCGACGGCCGCGACATTACTTTCGAGCCGACCCATCACGTCGCGCGGCTGCGCATCGCCCAGTCACCCGAAGGACGGCGAATTTTTCCGCGCATGACGGTGGCGGAAAACCTGCGCATGGGCGCGGACGCTGCCGTTGAGAGCACCGAGGCCGAGCGCAACGCAAGCCTTGAACGTATCTTCGCGCTGTTTCCGCGCCTCAAGGAGCGCATCGCCCAGCGCGGCGGCACACTCTCAGGCGGCGAACAGCAGATGCTGGCCATCGGCCGCGCGCTGATGAGCCGCCCGCGTCTCCTGATGCTGGACGAGCCGTCGCTCGGCCTCGCACCGCTGATCGCGCGGCAGATCTTCGACGCCGTCCGCACGCTCAACAAGCAAGACGGACTGACGGTGCTGATCGTCGAACAGAATGCCAATCATGCCCTCAGACTCGCGCATCGCGGCTACGTGATGGTCAATGGCAAGATCACACTGAGCGGAACCGGCGCGGAACTTCTCGCGCGTCCTGAAATCCGCGCGGCCTATCTTGAGGGAGGCCGGCACTGATGGACCTGTACTCGAACGAATCCATCTTTCAGGTGCTGTTCGTCACCCTCATTCTGGGCGCGGGCTGCGCCCTGCTCGCCGGACGCGCCATCGCGCTGACCTGGCGCAGCATCTGGATCGCGGTCATCGCCATGATCCCCATGGGGATGGCCGTGCGGTTCGTGCACTTCGCGCTGTTCAACGAAACCCTGCTCCAGCCGAAAACCTACGTCGTCGAGACCGCCATCCTGATTGTGGTCGCCTGCCTGTCATTTCAGCGCACCCGCGCGTCACAGATGGTGAAACAGTATTACTGGCTGTACGAACCAAACGGCCCCCTCGGCTGGCGGCTGCGGCAAGATGCACCAGCCAACTCCTGAGCAGGCGCGAAATTTGCCGATGACTTGGCGGTAAAATCAGCGGACAATATCCGCGATTTGTTCGCCCCGGCGGGCCAGTTGGCTGCGCCTATCGAGACCTGCATGAGGACTGCCCTATGAAACCAATCCACATCCTTGGCCTCGCACTCGGCGCGTCGATCGCCTTGTCGACTGCTGCGTTTGCGCAAGATATCCCTGTTGCCGTTGCCGGTCCGATGACGGGCAGCGAATCCGCGTTCGGGCGCCAGATGAAGAACGGCGCGGACATGGCCATCGCCGATCTCAACAGCGCGGGCGGCGTCAACGGCAAGAAGCTAGCCCTGCAAGTCGGCGACGACGCCTGCGATCCGAAGCAGGCCCGTTCGGTCGCCGAAAAGCTCGCAAGCTCCAAGGTGCAGTTCGTCGCCGGGCATTTCTGCTCGTCGTCGTCGATTCCCGCATCGGAAGCCTATGCGGAGGGCAACGTCCTCCAGATCACGCCGGCCTCGACCAATCCGGTCTTCACCGAGCGCAAATTGTGGAACGTGCTGCGCGTCTGCGGCCGTGACGATCAGCAGGGCCTCGTCGCCGCGCAGTACATCCAGAAAGCCTTCGCCGGCAAGAACGTCGCGATCCTCAACGACAAGACCACCTACGGAAAGGGTCTCGCGGACGAAACCAAGAAGGCGCTGAACGCCGCCGGCTTCAAGGAGAAGCTGTTCGAGTCCTACAACAAGGGCGACAAGGACTTTAACTCCATCGTCTCGCGTCTGAAGCGCGACAACATCGATCTGGTCTATGTCGGTGGCTACCATCAGGAAGCCGGGCTGATCCTGCGCCAGATGCGCGACCAGGGCCTCAAAACCGTGCTGATGGCCGGCGACGCGATGAACGACAAGGAATTCGCTTCGATCACGGGCGCTGCCGCGGAAGGCACGCTGTTCACCTTCGGCCCAGACCCGCGCAACAAACCGACCGCCAAGGCCATCGTCGAGAAGTTCAAGGCGAAGGGCATCGATCCGGAAGGCTACACGCTCTACACCTATGCCTCGTTCCAGGTCTGGTCGCAGGCCGCCAAGAAGATCAACAGCACCGATCCCAAGAAACTCGTCGAAGCCATCAAGGGCGGCGAATGGGACACCGTGCTGGGCAAGCTGTCGTTCGACGCCAAGGGCGACATCAAGCTGCTCGACTATGTCGTCTACAAGTGGGACGCCAAGGGCAACTACGCCGAGCTGGCGAAGGGGTCGTGAGTTAGCCTCACCCCTCACCAATCAAGTTACGTCATGGCCGGGACTTGTCCCGGCCTGACTGTTTCAACTACCCGAAATTCTGCAATGCCGGAAACGTCTCCAGCAGCCAGATGCTGGCGCTCGTCACCGCGCCGGTCAGAAATCCGATCCCGACCAGAATCATCAGCGCGCCCATGACCCGCTCGACGGTGGCAAGATGTTTTTTCATCCGTGCCAGCACCGATGAGAACCGCTCCACCATGAAGGCCGCAATCAGGAATGGAATGCCGAGGCCGGCGGAATAAACCGCGAGCAGGCCCGCGCCCTTCGTCACCGTCGCTTCCGACGCCGCGACCGACAGGATCGCCGCGAGGATCGGCCCGATGCACGGCGTCCAGCCGAACGCAAACGCCAGCCCCATCACATAGGCGCCCCACAAGCCGACCGGCTTCGGGATCGGCAACCGTCCCTCTCGCATCAGGAAACCGATGCGCGTCAATCCGAGGAAGTGCAGCCCCATCAGAATAATCGCGATGCCCGCGACGATGGAGAGTTGCGCAGACCAGGCCCGGATCAGCCCCCCGATCAGACTCGCGCTGGCGCCGAGCGCCACGAACACCGTCGAAAATCCCAGCACGAACACCAGCGCCGACACCATGACGGCGCGCTTCGAGGCGCGCTGTTCCTCGTCATTGGCGACATGCTCGATGGTCGCGCCGGTCAGATAGATCAAATACGGCGGCACCAGCGGCAATACGCATGGCGAGAGAAAGCTGATGATGCCAGCGGCAAGCGCGGCGGGAATGGAGACATCGTTGATCATGCCGCTTATTGCACTGCCGCCCATATGCTATGCAAGCTCCGCGCCGCTCCTTCTCCGTGTTGTGATCGCGCGTTATCCGGAGATTCGTCCCATGAAGAACCTGCTCACCGATATTCCGGGCGTCCGTGTCGGCCATGCCGACGATGCCGCTCTCGCCTCCGGAGTAACGGCTGTCGTGTTCGACCAGCCCGCTGTTGCCTCGATCGACATTCGAGGCGGCGGACCAGGCACGCGGGACGGCGCGCTGCTGGATCCCGTCAATACGGTCGAGCGTATCGATGCGATCGCGCTCTCCGGCGGCTCCGCCTTCGGCCTCGAAGCCGGCGGCGGCATCCAGGCGTGGCTCGCAGAGCATGGCCGGGGCTTCGCGGTGGGCGATGCCCTGATTCCCATCGTTCCGGGTGCTGTGCAATTCGACATGCTCAACGGCGGCAACAAGACATGGGGCCGCTTTCCGCCCTATCGCGATCTCGGTTACACAGCCGCCGCAGCAGCGACGAACGGAGTGTTCGCGCTCGGAAGCGTCGGCGCGGGGTTGGGCGCAACCACCGCCAACTTCAAGGGCGGTATCGGCTCCGCCTCTGCCACCACAACAGATGGCATTCGCGTCGCCGCCATCGCATCGGTGAACGCCGTCGGCAGCGTCAATGTCGGCGACGGCCCCTGGTTCTGGGCGTCGCCCTTCGAGATCGACAACGAATTCGGCGGACGCGGATTGCCGCCATCCTTCACCCCCGACATGCTCGCGATGCGGCTGAAGGGCGGTCCCGCGGCGACAGCCATCGAGAATACGACGCTGGCCGTTGTCGTCACCGACGCGATCCTCACCAAGGCCCAGGCAAAGCGGCTGGCGATAATCTCGCAGACCGGATTCGCGCGCGCGATCTATCCGGTACACGCGCCGCTGGATGGCGATGCCGTGTTCGCGGCGGCAACCTGCGAAAAGCCCATCGATCCGTTGTACGGCCTGACCGAACTCGGAGCAGTCGCTGCCAACGTCATCGCGCGCGCGATCGCGCGCGGTGTCTATGAAGCAAAGGCGCTGCCATTCGCCGGCGCGTTGCCGTCGTGGAAAATGCGTTTTGAAAAGTGACTGATTTGCGCCTGACGCAGCTTACGGGAATTCACGTAAGCAACTGCGCATCATGCGGTCGCAAAATGCAGAAAACCCCCGCCGTTTAAGGTTATCTTTGCGTTTCAATTGCGGAGAGCATTTTCCGCAATACGGTCCGCTGCGTGCGCAACGACGCGCACGTAACAGTGGAGAAAACGTCATGAAGAAAATGCTCTGTGCGCTCGTTCTCGCGACGGCGTTCATCAGCGCCCCCGCGCTCGCAGGCGGAGGCAAAGGCCTGAACGTCGGAGCGAACGTGCTCACCGGCAAAGGCGGCGTGCTCGGTCTGCTCGATGGCCGGGGCGCTCTCGTCGTCAACGCCGCAGTGACCACCGGCAAGGGCGGCGTTCTCGGCGCGGTGCTCGGCAAGAGCGGTGTCCTTGGCGGCTTGCTCGGCGGCGGGTGCGGCTGCGGTCACTGACATTTAGGCCACTGCACGATCGCGGACGAGAACCCCACCTCCCAAACCTCGTTCGCGCGACAGTCTGGTCCGGCGCCCCCGCTGGATCAGACTGTCACCTCTAGCCCTTGGTCACGGGGTTATCTTTTTGTGCATCCTTTGCAATCTCATCCTTCGCAAACGGCGTGAACTTCTTCGTCAGCGACGAACTGATAATGATCGCACTCGCCTTGTCGCCCGAGATCAACGTGCCCTCCGCCCGCGTCAGATCGAGGCCGATGGCGTAGCCGCCTCCGAGATCGTGCGATGCTCCGATGCCATAGGTCAGCACCTGCTGGCTGAAACGTGAATCCAGATAGTCGGTGGTGGCGTAGCCAACCGCAGCTGTCAGCGTCAGCTTCGGCTCGACCTGCCAGCTCGCCCGCGCGGTGTAGGCCGTATCGAGCGTGATCGGCGAAATCGGAAACGTGGTTTCCCCGGCCCGGCGGTACGCGGCAAGGTCGACCTTGAACGGCGCAATGCGCCACGACAGGCTGGCATCGAACAGTGTCGCATTGATGTTGGTGAAATCGACATCGTGGAACGTGCCGCGCAACTGCGAGACCGACGCAAAGACGGTGATGTCCTTGTCTTCGTATTTCGCGAACAGGTATGGCTGCATGCGCTCGTTGTCGCGGCGATAGCCGAAATCGTCGATCTCGCGCTGATAGCGCCGCACCGACAGATTGAGCGACGTGCCAATTTCGAGATTGTCCCGAACCCAGGCGACACCGGGAATCACGGTGCCCCGCAGGTAGACATGAGGGATCGGCAGGAAATCCTGAAAGATCGCGTTGGTCTGGTTCAGCGTCGAGCGCGCGCCCTCAACGGTGGTGAATACCTTGATCGCGCCGAACCTCGCCTCGCCCTTGAGAGACTGCACGAAGTCGGACGAGCGCAAATTGTAGGCGTTGGTATCGGCAATCGTGGTTGTCGATGAGATGTTCGCGGTGTCATCGCCGTAGCTTCCGCGCAGCACCACCTTTCCGGTCAGCGCGGGCAGCGCGAGCGGATTGGCATATTGCGTCGTACTCGCCTCGGCGGCGACGCCGTAGCTGTAGTCCTTTTCCTTGGTGCCGGCGACGAGCGCCGTGTCCGTGCCGATGAAGGCGCTGCCGCCAATGCCGCCGCCGTTCGAGAACACCGGATTGGTGTCGTAGCCTCCACGCAGCCGCAACGATGCGACAAATTCATCCTCGGCATGTACGGCATTTGCCACCAGACAGAGGACACCAGCCCACACGATCGTTCTCGACACCGCATCACCCCGCAAAATCTCGCGTGGGTGATTACCGGGCCGATGTGGTTAGCGACTGATGAAAACGGCCCGCCGCTGCGTAGTGCTACGGATGCAGACGGTTGCCGGCTACGTGGATCAAACCTTGATCGACACCGATTGCTTCGCCGCAGTGGCGAGCGCGTCCGTCTGACGCTGCACCATCTTGTCGATGATATTGTATTGCGACGACGCATTTGCCGCTGTGGGCGGCAGCGGTGGCGTGTCCTTCTTTTTCGTCAATGCGGCCGCCATCTCGTCGAAGCTGATCGAGCCGTCGCCGTCGGCGTCCATCTTCGCGAAGACATTGTCAGCTGCCTGCGTATTGGTGCCGCCGGCGCCGAGCTTGTCCTCGAATTCCGCCTTGGTAATCTTGCCATCCGTGTTGCCATCGATCTGCGTGAACAGGCTCTTCAATGCATCCGATGCGCTCGTGGAGGGCGGCTGGCTTGTGTCCTGCGCCGACAGCAGCGCATTGAACGTCGACGGTGCAAGAGCGCCGCCGGGCGCCGCGCTCGCAGCGGACTTGGAACTCTGCGCGGTTGTTGACAGCCCTACGAGATCGAAGATCGAGCCGGGTTGCTTGACGCCCGCTGTCTTCGCCGCGCCGGATTTGCCCGGCGCGAGGGTCGACAGCAAGTCCAGCGCTGTGCCGGCGGCAGCAGCGGCAGCCCCAACGGCGCCTGCGGCAAAGATCATCGCAACACTCCCAAAGCCGCACGCATGGCGGCGCAACTATCCGGGAAATATCCAGCAATTGCCGTGCCGCTCCGAAACCCCTGTAAATCGTGCGATTTCCCTATTCCGGGACACGATCTGACGCGGCAATTTCTGCCGCAACGGCAGGAATTGCCCATGAATGGCGGCTCATCCCGCGCAACTTCTGTGTACGCCGCTCGCCTCTCGTTGCCCGGGGGCAAGCGGCGTGTTAGGCGAAACCGTCCGCCACCGCTGGCCCCATCAGGCCGGACGACGCCAAGCGACGCACCGGAAACGCCATGTCTCAGCCTCTCGCATCCCGCCCGCTGATTATCGCGCCGTCGATCCTGGCGTCGGATTTTTCGAAGCTGGGCGAGGAAGTCCGCGCTGTCGATCAGGCGGGCGCCGACTGGATGCATCTCGACGTGATGGACGGCCATTTCGTGCCGAACATTTCCTACGGCCCCGATGTCATCAAGGCGATGCGTCCGCACTCGAAGAAGATCTTCGATGCGCATTTGATGATTGCACCATGCGATCCGTATATCGAGGCCTTCGCCAAGGCCGGCTGCGATCACATCACGGTCCATGCCGAAGCTGGGCCGCATCTGCATCGCTCGTTGCAGGCGATCCGCGCGCTCGGCAAGAAGGCCGGCGTGTCGCTCAATCCTGCGACGCCCGCCAGCGCTATCGAATACGTCATCGACATGGTCGACCTTGTGCTGGTGATGTCGGTCAATCCCGGCTTCGGCGGCCAGTCTTTCATCGCTTCGCAGCTTGAGAAAATTTCGCAGGTTCGCGCCATGTGCGCCGGACGGCCCATCGACATTGAAGTCGATGGCGGGGTGACGGCGGACAACGCCGCCAGGATCGCCGCTGCCGGTGCCAACGCGCTGGTCGCCGGCTCCGCCGTGTTCAAGGGCGGCACGATGGATAGCTACAAGGCGAACATTTCCGCGATCCGTACCGCAGCGGCTTCCGCCCGCGGCGAAGCGATTTAAGCCGAAAAGGCCCGATTTTCCGCGCAGAACCGCGGCTCTAGGGTGGTCTCGCCGGATACGATCTGGTAAAGCGCGGCGTAATCCCTTCAGCCCAAGAGTTCGCGATGATTCCCCGCTATTCCCGCCCCGAAATGGTCTCCATTTGGGAGCCGCAGACGCGTTTCAAGATCTGGTTCGAGATCGAGGCGCATGCCGCCGATGCACTGGCGGAACTGGGCGTCATTCCGAAAGATGCCGCGAAAACCATCTGGGCCAAGGCCAAGGACGCGACCTTCAACGTCGACCGTATCGACGAGATCGAGCGCGAGACCAAGCACGACGTCATCGCCTTTCTGACACACCTTGCCGAGATCGTCGGACCCGAAGCCCGTTTCGTGCATCAGGGCATGACGTCGTCCGACGTGCTGGACACTTGTCTCAACGTGCAACTGTCGCGCGCCGCCGACATCCTGATCGCCGACATCGACAAGGTGCTGGCTGCGCTGAAGACCCGCGCTTTTGAGCACAAGATGACGCCGACCATCGGCCGCTCGCACGGCATCCACGCCGAGCCGGTCACGTTCGGCCTCAAGCTCGCCTATGCCTATGCAGAATTCACCCGCGCGAAAGAACGCCTGATCGCGGCTCGCAAGGAAATCGCGACCTGCGCGATTTCCGGCGCGGTCGGCACCTTCGCGCAGATCGATCCGCGCGTCGAAGAACACGTCGCCAAGGCCATGGGCCTCGCGGTCGAGCCGATCTCGACGCAGGTGATCCCGCGCGACCGCCACGCGATGTTCTTCGCGACGCTCGGCGTGGTCGCCTCTTCCGTGGAACGCCTTGCGACCGAAATCCGCCACATGCAACGCACGGAAGTTCTGGAAGCCGAGGAGTTCTTCTCCGAGGGCCAGAAGGGCTCGTCGGCGATGCCGCACAAGCGCAATCCGGTTCTGACCGAAAACCTCACCGGCCTGTCGCGCATGGTGCGCGCTTACGTGACTCCCGCGCTGGAAAACGTCGTGCTGTGGCACGAGCGCGATATCTCGCACTCCTCCGCCGAACGCATGATGGGCCCGGACGCCACGGTGACGCTGGACTTCGCGCTCAATCGTCTCGCCGGCGTCATTGAAAAGCTGCTGGTGTATCCAGCCAATATGCAGAAGAACCTCGACCGCCTCGGCGGCCTTGTTCATTCGCAGCGCCTGCTGATCGCGCTGACGCAGAAAGGCGCGTCGCGCGAGGACGCCTACAAGCTGGTCCAGCGTAACGCCATGCCTGTCTGGCGCGGCGAAGGCGATTTCATGACATTGTTGAAGAAGGACGCCGACGTGAAAAAATATCTGTCGGACAAGGAGATCGAGGAACAATTCGATCTCGCGTATCACTTCAAGCACGTCGATACGATCTTCAAGCGGGTCTTCGGGGCATGATTCCGAAAAGTGGGCTCCGGTTTTCGGATAAAATCATGCCCGCTATCAAAGGAGCATCCTGATCTGATGGGCGTCGTCACCGCCGTAAGCCTGCGCAAGGGTCATCACTTCAGCAAGACCAACAGCCTGAGCATTCGCCTGCTCACCGGCCTCGGCGTGGCCGGTGACGCGCATATGGGCGCGACGGTGAAGCACCGCTCCCGGGTCGCGAGAGACCCAACCCAGCCGAACCTGCGTCAGGTCCATCTGATCCACGAAGAGCTGTTCGACGAACTGGCGCCGAAGAATTTCATCGTCCAGCCCGGCGACATGGGCGAAAACGTCACCACGCGCGGTATTGACCTGCTGGCGTTGCCCACCGGCACGCGGCTGCATCTCGGCGACAGTGCCGTTGTCGAGGTCACCGGCCTGCGCAACCCCTGCATCCAGATCGACCGTTTCCAGAAAGGCCTGATGGCCGCGACGCTCGATAAAGACGCCGACGGCAACCTGATCCGCAAAGCCGGCGTCATGAGCGTGGTGCTGGCTGACGGCGACGTCCGCCCCGGCGACAACGTCCGGGTTGTGCTGCCCGCCGAGCCACATCGGCCACTTCAGCCGGTGTGAGCGCCCCGATTACAACAAAGTGGTAACCGCAGATCGGCTATCATGGCTTTTGTGTCCCAGGCGCCCACGATACTTGTGTTCGATTCCGGCCTCGGCGGTCTCACCGTATTCCGCGAGATCGTCAAATTGCGGCCGGGCGCGCGCTATGTCTACGTGGCGGACGATGCCTATTTTCCCTACGGCCAGCACACCGAGGACGAGATCGTCGCCCGTGTCGTGCCGGTGGTCGGGGATCTGATCGCCAGACATGCGCCGGACCTCGTCGTGATCGCCTGCAATACGGCGTCCACACTGGTAATGACCCATTTGCGCCAGGCCTACAGCGTGCCGTTCGTCGGCACAGTGCCCGCCATCAAGCCCGCTTGCGCCTCGTCAAAAACCAAGCGCGTCTCGGTGCTCGGTACCAAGGGCACCGTGAAGCGCGAGTACACCAAAAAGCTCATTGCCGATTTCGCCCACGGCTGCGACGTGACGCTGGTGGGTGCGGAAAATCTCGCCAGTCTGGCGGAAGCCGCCTTGCGGGGAGAGCGCGTCAGCGACGACGCCATCGCGGCCGAGATCGCGCCATGCTTCCTGAATGGTGATGCACGAACCGACACCGTCGTGCTGGCCTGCACGCACTATCCGTTGCTGATCGACCAGATGCTCGCGCTGGCGCCGTGGCGCGTGGACTGGATCGACCCCGCTCCCGCCATCGCGCGCCGCGTGAGCGACCTGCTCGGCCCGGCCAATGGCCACGGCGATATGCTGCGGGCGCGGATCGCCTTCACCTCTGGACAGGCGCCAAATCCGGTCCTGGCCAAGGCGCTGGAGCCGTTCTTCGGCGCGAGCCTCGTGGGCTGATGCGTAGAACCCTTCCGCCGGTACCGTCCGGCTGCTAGCCTCCGCGCACGCTGTTCCGCAAAGAGAGCAGCAATGGAGGACACCATGCTCAAGACCACAATGCTTTGCGTTTCCGTTCTCGCTCTCGCCGGCATTGGCGCAGCTTCGGCGCAGCAGCCGCCCGCGGGCATCAAGCGCACGCCGCTCCAGACTGTCGCCTTCCCCGAGGGCTACAACACCGTGGTCGGCATCGCCGAACTGGCACCCGGCGTGAAGGCCGGCCGCCATACCCATCCCGGTATCGAAACCGGCTATGTTCTGGAAGGCGAGCTTGTGCTGTCGATCGACGGCCAGCCCGACAAGACGCTGAAATCCGGCGAATCCTACCAGATTCCAGCAGGCGCAGTTCACGATGCCGCCGTTCATGGCGATAAGCCCATGAAAGTGCTGGGGGTTTACGTCGTGGACAAGACCAAGCCGCTGGCCTCCCCGGCGCCCGCGAAATGAGCTGATCTGTTTGACTTCGCGGGGGTTTTTTCATAGAACCCCCTTGCTCGCGGGCCGTTTTCGGCCCGCGTTGCGTTTCGCGACCCGTGGTCCTCCTCGTCAAGCTTATGAGGCGGACCTGTCGGTACCGGGATTAGTCCCGTTACACAGGAGGGCGCGTTTCCTCAAAAACCTAACTTTTGAAAAGAGGACGCGATGACTAAGCGTAGTGAGGCGAAGTACAAGATCGATCGCCGTATGGGCCAGAACATCTGGGGCCGCCCGAAGAGCCCCGTCAACAAGCGCGAATACGGCCCCGGCCAGCATGGCCAGCGCCGCAAAGGCAAGCTCTCCGACTTCGGCACGCAGCTCCGCGCCAAACAGAAGCTCAAGGGCTACTACGCCAACATTTCCGAGCGTCAGTTTCACGCCATCTACGTCGAAGCCAGCCGCCTGAAGGGCGACTCGGGTGAGAACCTGATCGGCCTGCTCGAGCGCCGCCTCGACACCGTGGTGTATCGCGCGAAGTTCGTCGCCACCATGTTCGCCGCGCGCCAGTTCATCAACCACGGCCACATCAAGGTGAACGGCAAGCGCGTCAACATCGCCAGCTACAAGGTCAAGGTTGGCGACGTCGTCGAGATCAAGGAATCCTCCAAGCAGCTCGCCTTCGTGCTCGAAGCCAACCAGCTCGGCGAGCGCGACACGCCGGACTATCTCGAAGTGGATCACGGCAAGCAGAGCGCCAAGGTGGTTCGCGTTCCGGGTCTTTCGGAAGTGCCGTTCCCGGTTCAGATGGAGCCGCACCTCATCATCGAATTCTATTCACGCTGATTGTTTCAGCAGGACAGAAATACGAAAGGCCGCCCCATCCGGGCGGCCTTTTTGTTTGCACGAATTCCGGCCGCTACTTCAGCGCGCCGTACACCAGGCTTTTCAGCGCCGACTGAATCCGGCCGCGCTGGGATGGCGACTGGATCATCAGGATCGCGAACATGTCTTCCTTCGGATCGACCAGAAAATAGGTTCCGCTGCCGCCGCTCCACTCGTACTCGCCGACCGAGCCGGCCCAGTGACTGACGCCAGCGTCGGTTCGCACGGCAACGCCGAGCCCGAAACCATAACCCCCGCCCGGAAAATAATAGACCCACGGCTTGATACCCGTCGATCCGCCGATGTGGTTCGACGTCATGAAGTCCACGGTCTTGCGCGCCAGAATGCGCTTGCCGCCGAGTTCGCCGCCGTTCAGCAGCATTTGCAGGAAGCGCGCGTAGTCGGCGATGGATGACACCATGCCGCCGCCGCCAGCCTCCCATTTCGTCACGACGCGCGGATCGCGGTCGAGCTTGTCCCACTTGTTGGGCAGCGACTCGGCGAGCAACGCCAGCTTTGCCGGTTCGGTGACGAAGAAACTGGTGTTCACCATGCCGAGCGGATCGAGCAGGTTGTCCTTCTCGAACTGATAGAGCGTCTTTCCCGAGACGACCTCGATCACCCGGCCAAGCACGTCGGTGGCGTGACCATAGGTCCAGTATTCGCCGGGCTGGCTGATCAACGGCAGCGCCGCGATCTTGTCCGCAACCTCCGCGTTGTTGAATTTGCCGGACATCAGGTCCGCGTCCTCATAAGGCTTCTTCACCACGCCGTAAGCCAGCGATGCGTACGGAATGCCGGCGGAGTGCCGCAGCAAATCGTGAATCTGGATCGGACGCTTCGGCGCGACCAGATCGAGCACCGGCTTGCCATCCGGTCCGGGTTTTTCCGCGCCGACTTTGATGTCGTAGAATCCCTTGATGTACTGGCCGACCTCATCGTCGAGCGCGAGCTTGCCCTGCTCCACCAGAATCATCGCCGCGACCGACGTGATCGGCTTGGTCATCGAGAACAGCGTGAAGATGGTGTCGGGCGTCATCGGCGCCTTGGTCGCGACGCTGCGCACGCCGAAGGATTGATAATAGGCTGGCTGACCGTGGCGCTGGATCAGCACGATGGCTCCGGGGATTTTCCCCTTGGCCACTTCGTTGTTGAAATACTCGGTGATGCGGGCAAGCCGCGGACTGGAGAAGCCCGCCTTGTCCGGGTTTGGCTTTCCGATGGTCTCCGCCACGCCATTGGTCGGAATGACCGCCGCACTCAAAAAAGCAAGAGCAACCAGAATATGCGACGACCGTCGGGGCAAGGCGAAATGTTGCAAAACAAGACCTGTCGTGGCTGGAGAAGACCCAGGGAGCGTAGAGTCTACCGTCCGGGACAAACCGCGCAAGGACCCACGAGAGCCCGTTCGGATACATGGGAATGACTTGGGAGTTACTTGGGGGTTGGAGCGCCGTCATTTTTTGAATAGACGAAAGATGACACCTGAGCCCAAGGACCCATCCGGATGAGAATGACCCCTGCTCCACGCGACGGGAGCCTGCCGCCGGTTCGCATCAACCTGATGTCGGACACGCAGACACGCCCCACGCCTGGGATGCGTGAGGCGATGGCCCGGGCCGAGGTCGGAGACGAACAGATCGGCGACGATCCGACCACCAATGCACTGTGCGAACGTGTCGCGGAATTGCTGGGAAAGCAGGCGGCGGTGTTCATGCCCTCCGGCACGATGTGCAACGTCGCCGCGACACTGGTGCATTGCCGGCCCGGCGATGAAATTCTCGCGCATCCCTCGGCGCACGTGTTGACCCGAGAAGGCGGCGCGCACGCTGCATTGGGCGGATTCCAGATCACCGCGTTGCCCGGCGACGACGGCCTGTTTACGCCGGACACATTACGCGCGGTGATCCAGCCGCCCTCGCGCTATTCGGCACCGCAGCGCGTGGTGACCGTCGAGCAGACGGCAAATATCGGCGGCGGCACGGTCTGGAAAAAATCCGACCTCGATGCGATTGCCGACATCGCGCACGCTCATGACCTCGTCACCCACATGGATGGGGCGCGGCTGATGAATGCCTGCGTAGCCAGCGGTATTTCAGCACGGAACATGGCCGACGGCTGGGATTCGGTCTGGATCGATTTCAGCAAGGGCCTCGGTGCACCTATTGGTGCGGTGATCGCGGGGACGGATGATTTCATCGACGAGGTCTGGCGCTGGAAGCAGCGCCTCGGAGGCGCCATGCGCCAGAGCGGCGTTTGTGCTGCCGCCTGCCTGTATGCGCTCGATCACCATGTCGAGCGGCTCGCGGACGACCATGCCAATGCCCGCGCGCTGGCGCGCGGACTGGCGCAGATCCCCGGCATCGCCGTCAATCAGCCGCAAACGAATCTGGTGTTCTTCGATCCGTCCGAAAGCGGGATCAATACTGCGCGCATGATGTCCGAGCTGGACCGGCGCGGCATCCTCGCCGGCGCGCTGGATCATCGAATCCGGGCCTGCACCCATCTCGACGTCAGCGCGGCGATGATCGAGGAAACCGTATCGGCCGTCCGCGACATCGCCGCGCGCGTGTGATTGCCGCGCGAACGGCTATTTCTCGAACGCGCCGTAGACCATGTTCTTCAGCGCGATGCGGTGACGTCCGCGATGCTGCACGGTCTGTGACATGAACACCACGAACATGTCTTCCTTCGGATCCATCCAGAAAGTAGTCCCGCCCGCGCCGGACCAGTTCATCTCGCCGACGCTGCCCTCCATGACGCTGACTCCCGGCTCGGTCCGCACCGCAAATCCGAGGCCGAACCCGAAGCCCGGTCCCGGCAGATAATAAGGACCGTTCACAACGCCTGACGCCGGACCGATATGGTTCGATCCCATATAGGCAACGGTCTTGGGGCTCAGATACCGCTTGCCATCCAGCGTGCCGCCGTTCGCGATCATCCGCGCGAAGCGAGCGTAGTCGCCAATGGTCGAGACCATTCCGCCGCCGCCGGATTCCCATTTGCGCGCGATCCGCGGGTCGTTCATCTCGGCGTCATTGCCGATCTTGCGGTCGTTGGGGAACGGCTCGGCGATCAATGGCTGCTTCGCCTTGTCAGTGACATAGAAGCTGGTGTCCTTCATGCCGAGCGGATCGAGGATGCGTTCCTTCTCGAACTGATACAGCGACTTGCCGGACACGACTTCGACCACGCGGCCGAGAATGTCGGTCGAGTGACTGTAATCCCATGTCGATCCGGGCTGGTAGGCCAGCGGCAGCTTCGCGATGCGATCGGCGAAACCCGCGTTGTCGACATCTTCCGAAAATATCTTGGCATCGACATAGGCTTTCTTGACGAGGCCTTCGCCGAAGAAGCCGTAGGTGATGCCGGACGTGTGTCGCATCAGGTCCTGCACCGTCATCGGGCGGCGCGGCGCGACGAGATCGAGCGTCATGTTGCCGTCGTCGCCCTTCTTCTCGACGCCGACCTTCACGTCCTTGAACGCCGGAATGAATTTCGCGACCGCGTCGTCGAGTTGCAGTTTGCCCTCCTCGACCAGCATCATGGCGGCAACCGTCGTGATCGGCTTCGACATCGAATAGATGCGGAAAATCGTGTTCGCCGTCATCGGCGCCTTGGTGGCGGGATCGCGCACGCCGAAGGTCTCGTAATACGCGACCTTGCCGTGGCGCTGGATCAGCATCACAGCGCCTGGGATCTTGTTGGTGGCGATTTCGTTCTTGATGTAAGCGCCGATCCGCGCGAGCCCTGCGGGCGACAGGCCTGCCTCGGCGGGACTTGTCCGGACGACGCTCTCGGCGAATGCGCCGCTTGCAGCGACGAGCGTCAGAGCGGCAAACAGCGGCGCCTTGATGTGGCGGAATACGAGCATACAAAAACCTCCCAAGTCCTGTTCAGACAAACGCCCGGATCGTTTGCGTCCGGGCTTGGGAGGAATGTATCGGTCAGAAAGGCCGCTGCACAAGCGAGACGGCGCGCGAGGCTGCCGTCCCGTAAATGCAAGTCAATCAGCCAACCGGCTGCTGAACCGCGACGCCCTTGTCGGCGAGCAACTGCTGCAATTCACCGGCCTGGAACATCTCGCGGATGATGTCGCAACCGCCGACGAACTCGCCCTTGACGTAGAGCTGCGGAATGGTCGGCCAGTTCGAATAGGTCTTGATGCCGTCGCGCAGCTCGCCCGATTCGAGCACGTTCAGGCCCTTGTAGGCGACGCCGACGTGATCGAGAATCTGGACCACCTGGCCCGAGAATCCGCACTGCGGAAACTGCGGCGTGCCCTTCATGAACAGCACGACGTCGTTGGACTTCACTTCGTTGTCGATAAATTGGTCGATGCTCATAATCGCGTCCTTGGTGACTCTGCCCTGCGGCGGGGCCAGGGATGTCACCGGCCGCCGCTTCCGTTCATATATGTAGCCCGAAACCGCTTTACAGCCCAATCAAATTGCAGCGGGGATGCCATGCCATCCCCCGAACAGGCCCTGCGGACCTGCCATGCTTAGCCCCATTTCATGGCCACCGAAGCCTTTTAATTTGAACCCGGGGACCCATGTAGAGGCATCTGTTCTTCGGAACCGATCCGGAGAAGCATCGTTCTCTCCTGAACCGGAGATTCTCGTGACGAAACCAGCATCCCAGCCAAACGCCCAGCCCGGCTTTAACGTCACGACTTCCTCCGCATTTCAGGCCGATTCCGGCCATGAATCCCGCCAAGAATCTCGTGATGAACTGGCGCAGCGGCTGCTGGCCGCCTATCGCGCGGTACGGGACGAAACCGAGCGGCGGGCCGCGCCTCTGTCGCCGGAGGACCAGCTTGTCCAGTCGATGCCGGACGCCAGTCCCGCCAAATGGCACCGCGCCCATGTGACGTGGTTCTGGGAGCAATTCCTGCTCGGCGAGCACAGCCCCGGTTACACGCCCTATCATCCGGACTACGCCTACATCTTCAATTCCTATTACGTCAGCGCCGGTCCCCGCCACGCCCGGGCCCAGCGCGGCCACCTCACCCGCCCCGGCGCGGAAGAGGTGACGGCCTACCGCAAGCACGTCGATGCCGCCGTCGCGGCATTTTTCGACAGCGCGGACGAGAAGACACTTGCGAAGCTGGAGCCCCTGATCGAGGTCGGCCTCAACCACGAGCAGCAGCATCAGGAATTGATGCTGACCGACATCCTGCACGCCTTTGCCCAGAACCCGATTCCTCCCGCCTATGATCCGGCCTGGACGTTTCCCGCTTCGACCCGCGCCGGCGAGAACTGGGTCACCTTGATGGAAGGCATTCACACCATCGGCCATCCGGACTCCTCGTTTCATTTCGACAACGAGAAGCCCGCGCACCGCGCGCTGATTGGCCCCGTGAAGCTCGCGCGCAATCTCGTCACGAATGGCGAATGGCTCGCCTTCATGAAAGACGGCGGCTATACGACGCCGACGCTCTGGCTGATGGACGGTTTCGCGAAGGCGAGCGAAGAGCAATGGCAGGCGCCCGGCCATTGGCGCAACATTGATGGCCAGTGGCACATCATGACGCTCGGCGGATTGCAGCCGGTGGATTCGTCGGCGGCCGTGTCTCACGTCAGCTACTACGAGGCCGACGCGTTCGCGCGCTGGAGCGGCAAACACCTACCGACCGAAATGGAATGGGAAGTGGCCGCCCGCGCCGGACATCTCAACGACGCGTTCGGCATCGTCTGGCAGTGGACCCGCAGTTCATATTCCCCCTACCCCGGTTATCGCGCCATCGAAGGCGCGCTCGGCGAATACAACGGCAAGTTCATGGTCAACCAGCTTGTGTTGCGCGGCTCGTCGCTTGCAACTCCGGACGGCCACAGCCGTATCACTTACAGGAATTTCTTTTACCCGTACCATCGCTGGCAATTTACGGGGCTTCGCCTCGCCGATTACACCGTCTGACCTCCGAACACACGAGATCGTCATGAATGTGCATATGACTGCGCTGGCCCGCGATTCCATCGACCCGAAGGACTGCACCTTCGCACAGGACGTGATTGCGGGACTGTCGCAACAGCCCAAGCGGCTGTCGCCGAAATATTTCTATGACGAGACGGGCTCAAAACTGTTTGAACAGATCACGCTGCTGCCGGAATACTATCCGACCCGCACCGAGCTGCGCATCCTGCGCGACCGCGGCGCGGAGATCGCAGCAGCCATTCCGAAGAATGCCGCGCTGATTGAATTTGGAGCAGGCGCCACGACCAAGGTGCGGCTCTTGCTGAAGCAGTGCGCTTTCAAGGCTTACGTTCCTGTCGATATTTCGGGCGATTTTCTCAACGGACAGGCGAGTGCCCTGCGCGAGGATTTTCCGGACCTCGCCGTCTATCCGGTGACGGCGGATTTCACCGCGCCGTTTGAGCTACCGGCAGAAATCAGGGACATGCCCAAAGTCGGATTCTTTCCGGGATCGACCATCGGCAATTTCGATCCGCACGAAGCTTCTGCCTTCCTGCGCAGCGCGCGCGCCATTCTCGGCGACGGCGCAACGCTGATCGTCGGCGTCGACCTGGAAAAGGACGAGCGCGTACTGCACGACGCTTATAACGACGCGGCGGGCGTCACCGGCGACTTCAATCTCAATGTGCTGGTGCGGATCAACCGCGAACTCGGCGGCAATTTCGATCTGTCCGGGTTCAAGCACCGGGCTATCTACAACCGCGAACGCCATCGCATCGAAATGCATCTCATCAGCCGCAAGGCGCAGACCGCGCGCGTGCTGGGCCATGCGGCAACATTCCGCGCCGGCGAGACGATCCACACCGAGAGCAGCTACAAATACAGCATCGGGCGTTTCACGGCGCTGGCGCGCGGCTCGGGATGGACGCCGCGGGCTTCATGGACCGATCCCGACGAAATGTTCTCGGTTCACGCGCTGGTGGCGGAGCCCGATTTCGACTGACGGCGTCAGGCTTTCGCCGACGCCTCGCGCGTGCCGAGCGAGATCGCCTCCCACGCCGCGACAATCAGCATGATGACCGTCGTGGTCGCCGACAGAGCCAATGGCGACAGACTGTGCGCTAACGGAATCAGCACGATCAGCAGACCGATGCCGACAAGGTGCGAGAGCTGAAAGATGCCGCGGATGCTGCGCTTGAACAATATGGTTCCGATCAGGAACAGCAACGGCCCGCCGATCATGCTGAGGATCGCCTTGAGGTCTGAGTGACCGTCGGGATGCGCCAGCAGCAACTCGTCACCCACAGCCGTGACCACGATGCCGGCGACGATCGGCAGGTGCAGATAGGTGTAGGCGAGCCGCGCGAAACGACCGGTGTCTTCCGAGTGCGAGATGTGTTTGGCCCCCGCCTCCGCGCCGATGTGGAAATAGACCCACCACATCGCAATGCTGCCGACGAGCGCCACGACAAACGCCGTGATCGTCGTCGCGGTCCATGCCGTTGCCGCGAAGGTCGCGCCGGTCACGACGATGGATTCGCCGAGCGCGATGATAATGAACAGCGCGCAGCGCTCCGCCATGTGGCCGCCTTCGACCTCCCAGTCCGCAAGCGGCGTCGCGCCGAGACCGGGAAACCAGAACCGCGTCAGCGGCCCGCAATACTCGATCGCAACCGCAACGATCCACATAATCAGCCGCGCCTGTCCGTCCGCGAACGCGCCCGCGATCCAGAACACGCCGCTGCACGTCAGCCAGCAGGTGATGCGCAGCAGATTATTGCGCCAGCCGGGTTGCGATTTCGGGATCGACAGGAATGTGAAGAACGACCGGCCCACCTGCATGGCGACAAAGGCCAGCGCGAACGCCAGACCCCTGCTCTCGAAAGCCTTGGGAATCGAGGTGGACAGCAGCAACCCGGCGATCATCAGCCCGAAAAGCATGACGCGGACCGGCGTCTGCTCCGGATCCAGCCAGTTGGTGATCCACGAGGTGAAGATCCACACCCACCACACCGCAAGAAACAGGATGGTGGTTTGCAGCACACCGAGCGGCGTGAAATGCGCCAGCAGCGTGTGAGAAATTTGTGTGATGGCAAAAACGAAGACGAGGTCGAAGAACAGTTCGACGTAGGTCACGCGGTGATGATGGTCGTGCGCCGCGCGTCCCCGCAGCAATGTTCCGTCGTTTGACACGGTAGCCCCCGCTTCGCCCGATCAGGCGTCTGGCACGCCCGTCTGGAGCGCCAGAGCATGAAGCACGCCGCCCATCTGCCCCTTCAGCGACTGATAGACGATCTGGTGCTGCTGCACCCGCGACTTGCCGCGAAATGACTCCGAGATCACAGTCGCCGCGTAGTGGTCGCCGTCGCCCGCGAGGTCGCGGATTTCCACCTTCGCGTCGGGCAACGCAGCCTTGATCATCGTTTCGATGTCCCGCGCGTCCATTGGCATTCCTGAAGTCTCCTGATCTGTGCCCGGCCAAGGCAATGCACGAAAATATGACTGATTCTAGCCCCTGCAAGCCGCGGCGTCACGCAAGCATTGTGCCGGATCGTTCCTATATTGGCCCCCACAGGAGATTTGCCCATAAACGTTCGGATGAAAATTCCCGGCCCGATCACCATTGCCCCGAACCCGAACGGGTCCGCGTCGGCGGCGAGATCATCGCTGAAACCACCCGCGCGCTGCCCCTGAAAGAGGCAGCTATCCGGCGGTGCAGTATGCTCCTCGCGAGGACACCGACCCGGCCAAACTCAAGCGGACCGACCACAGCACCTGCTGTCTTACAAAGGCGACGCGAATTATTCAGCATCGTGTCCGGCAGCAAGACGCTGGAGAGCGCGGTCTGGACCTACGAGACGCCTTACGACTCCGTGAAGGAGATCGCCGGACATCTGGCGTTCTATCCCGACAAGGTGACAATCGAGGAGATCTGAGCGAAGCGCAGAGCTTCAAAAGACTCAGGACTTTTTTAAAGCTCAGCCCTTGCCCGCCATATAACCCGGCAGCCAGCCCTCGAAGCCAGCCTTGAGCGAGGCGACCGAAACCGGCGTCTCGCCTTCCACGGCAATGTCGTGCCCGCCGGTCTTGCCGATCACATGGCACGGCACACCCACGGCCTTGAGCTTGCTCAGGACCGGCAGCAGATGCTCTTCCTGCACGGTAATGACATAGCGGGCCTGATCCTCGCCGAACCACCAGGCGTGCGAAACGATCTCCTCGGGCGGCGCATCCAGAATAGCCCCGATGCCGCTCGCCATCGCCATCTCGGTCAGCGCAACCAGGAGACCGCCGTCGGAGACGTCATGCACCGCGCTCGCTGTGCCGCCCTTGATCATACCGCGCACCACGTCGCCGTTGCGCTTTTCGTGATCGAGATCGACAGGCGGCGGCGCGCCCTCTTCGCGACCGCAAATATCGCGCAGATAAACCGACTGGCCGAGCCAGCCCTGCGTGTCACCGATGAGCAGGATCGCCTCGTTCTCGGCCTTGAACGCCAGCGTCGCTGATTTGGTGAAATCGTCCAGCAGTCCGACGCCGCCGATTGACGGTGTCGGCAGAATGCCGCGGCCGTTGGTCTCGTTGTAGAGCGAGACGTTGCCGGACACGACCGGGAAATCCAGCGCGGTACACGCCGCCGCGATGCCCTTCAGGCAGCCGACGAACTGGCCCATGATCTCGGGGCGTTCAGGGTTGCCGAAATTCAGATTGTCGGTGATGGCGAGTGGACGTCCGCCCACCGCCGTGATGTTGCGCCAGGCTTCCGCCACCGCCTGTTTGCCGCCTTCGAACGGGTCCGCCTCGCAATAGCGCGGGGTGACATCGCAGGTCAGCGCGAGGCCCTTCGGCCCGTCCTGTACGCGCACCACCGCCGCATCGCCGCCGGGGCGTTGCAGCGTATTGCCACCGATGACGTGATCGTACTGTTCCCACACCCAGCGTTTCGAGCAGAGTTCAGGCGTCGCGATCAGTTTCGACAGGGCGTCGGAAATCGACAGCGGCGGCGTCACGTCGCGCGCATGGATCACGGGAAGCTGTGGTGACGGCACATGCGGCCGGTCATAGAGCGGCGCTTCCGACTCCAGTTCCTTGATCGGCAGATCCACCATCACGTCGCCGCCGTGCTTGACGACGAAACGCTGCGTCGGCGTGGTGTAACCGACGATCGCGAAATCCAGCCCCCACTTTTTGAAGATCGCTTCGGCCTGCTTTTCCTTCTCGGGCTTCAGCACCATGAGCATTCGCTCTTGGGATTCCGACAGCATCATTTCGTAGGCGCTCATGCCGGCTTCGCGCGTCGGCACGCTGTTCAGATCAAGCTCGACGCCAAGATCGCCCTTCGCGCCCATCTCAACCGCGGAGCACGTGAGGCCCGCAGCACCCATGTCCTGAATGGCAACGACGCAATCCGCTTCCATGATTTCGAGGCAGGCTTCCAGCAGCAGCTTTTCCGCGAACGGATCGCCGACCTGCACGGTCGGGCGTTTCTCCGCTGAGTCGTCGTCGAATTCGGCGGACGCCATGGTGGCGCCGTGAATGCCGTCGCGGCCCGTTTTGGAGCCGAGATAGACAATTGGCATGTTCACGCCGGACGCCGCCGCATAGAAAATCTTGTCGGTCTCGGCGAGGCCCACGGCCATCGCGTTGACGAGGATGTTGCCGTCATAGCGCGTGTGGAAACGCGTCTGGCCGCCGACCGTCGGCACGCCGAACGAGTTGCCGTAGCCGCCGATGCCGGCGACCACACCTGACACCAGATGCCGCGTGCGCGGATGATCGGGCGAACCGAACGAAATCGCATTGAGACACGCGATCGGCCGCGCGCCCATGGTGAACACGTCGCGCAAGATGCCACCGACGCCGGTGGTCGCGCCCTGATACGGTTCGATGTAGCTCGGGTGGTTGTGGCTCTCCATCTTGAAGACCACGGCGAGCCCGTCGCCGATGTCGATGACGCCCGCATTCTCGCCAGGCCCCTGAATGACCCACGGCGCCTTGGTCGGCAGGCCGCGCAGATGGAGCCGCGAGGATTTGTACGAGCAATGCTCGTTCCACATCGCCGAGAAGATGCCGAGTTCCGTGAAGGTCGGGACGCGCCCGATCAGCTTCAGGATGCGCTCGTATTCGTCGGGCTTGAGGCCGTGGCTGGCGACGAGGTCGGGGGTGATCTGGGGTTCGTTCCTGATCGTCAAGGCGACGTCGCTCCGGGGCTCAAATGCAGCTACTTCCACCGGGCGGGCCGGAGGATGGGACAAGGCGGAATAGGCGTGATTCCGGGCTTCTTTGTGCACGGCAGCCCGGTCTGCGGCAAGCATCAGATAGGCAGAAATCCCGGCTAAAAAAGCCCCGGTTGCCGCAGGGCCCCGGCGCCTCTAAGACACCCTCAGAAACCAGCCGTTATCGGCATCCCAGCCTCAGGACAGTCGCACCGTGAACGTCTCGCCCCCTCAGATCGGCCGCCCCCGCCCGGACCTGCACATCGCCACCGAGGGCGAGTTCGCCGGCTGGCGAACCTGGAGGCGCGACAGCTTCGAATCCAACAACGGCCCGTTCTGGCACAAGATCGAGGACGACGGCACGGTCCGCTGCGCGTTCCGGGTGGAGAACAAGCACCTCAACGGCATGCGCAATGTTCACGGCGGCTGCTACATGACGTTCGCGGATTACTGCCTGTTCGCCTTCGCCGTGCACGAGCTTCAGGCGCCTGCCGTCACGGTGTCGTTCGCCTGCGAGTTTCTCGATGCGGCGAAAGAAGGCGACCTGATCGAGGCGATCGGCGGCGTCACGCGCGCGGGCGGCTCGCTGATCTTCCTGCGCGGCACGCTGGTTACCGGCGACAGGCCGCTGTTCACGTTTTCGGGGACGATCAAGCGGATGAAGAAGAAGGCGTAAGGCAACTCCTCGCTCCACAGCACCGCCCTGAACGCACCTCCTTGAAAAGACTGTCGAAACGACACCGTACCGAACGGTATTCAGACAGTATTAACCAAACCGCCATAGCATCCGGTAGTCAGCGCGCCTTGAACGCGCCGGATCATCCCCATCCATCGGACAGCGTCATCGACTGCCTGCGCCAACATGCGGTAAGTGCGCCGCCACGCCTTGTGTCAGGTCCAAACCTCATGAACCCATCTGAAACCCTCGCTGGCCGCATGGCCTTTATTGGAATCAACGACGCTGCGCGCACCCTGCTGCGCGAGATTCGCCCGATGGCCATGGCGGCGCTTCCCGCCATTCTCGAAAAATTCTATCGGACCATCGCAACGTTTCCCGACGTTCAAAGGATGTTTCCGCGTCCGGAAATCGCCAGCCATGCCCAGGCGGCGCAACTCGTCCACTGGGACATGATCCTGTCCGCGAAATTCGACGACGACTACGTCCGCTCGGTGACGCGGATCGGCGAAACCCACCATCGTCTCGGGCTCGAACCGCACTGGTATATCGGCGGTTACAAGCAGATTATCAGCGGACTGACTGCGGCGATCGAAACCGGCATGACCACGCGTTTCGCCGGGCGCGCCTTTTACGAAAAGAAAGCTGCGATCATCGACGCCATCGTCGCCGCCGCGCTGCTCGACATGGATTTCGCCGTATCGGTCTATCTCGATGCCGGCAAACGCGAGAAGCGTGAGGTCATGCACCGCCTCGCCGGTCAGTTCGACCAGTCCATCGCCCAGATCGTCGCGCGCGTCGGAACAACCACCAGCAGCCTCAACGCCGCCGCCAATGCGTTGAAATCCACCGCCGAGCAAACCCGGCTTCTCTCGACGTCAGTCGCGTCCGCCTCCGAGAAAGCATCCGCCAGCGTGCAGTCCGTGGCGGCCGGCGCGGAAGAAATGGGCGCGTCGGTATCCGAGATTTCAAGGCAGGTCGAAGAATCCCTGAGCATCGCGAAACACGCCGTCCAGCAGGCCGAAAGCGCCAGCGGCCGGATGGCGGGCCTCAGCGAAGCCGCCGACCGTATCGGCAACGTCATCAAGATGATCAACGCCATCGCGGATCAGACAAACCTGCTCGCCCTCAACGCCACCATCGAGGCGGCCCGCGCAGGCGAAGCCGGCAAGGGGTTTGCCGTCGTTGCTCAGGAGGTCAAGGCGCTCGCATCGCAAACCGCGAAGGCGACCGGCGAAATCGGCACGCAGATCGTCGAGATGCAGGCATCGACGACCGCGACCGTCTCAGCGATTGCCGAGATCAGCAGCACGATCGGCTCCATCTCGCAAATCGCAGGTGCGATTTTCGAGGCCGTCGATCAGCAGAACGCGGCGACGCGGGAAGTGACAAGCAATATCCAGATGGCGGCGGCCGGGTCAACTGAGGTGGCCGCCAGCATCGTTCAGGTGAACAAGGGCGCGGAAGACACCGGCCACGCCGCGGCAGAGGTGCATTCCTCAGCGACCGCGCTGACGTCCGAGAACCAGCAATTGCGGGCCCAAGTCGACAGCTTCCTCAAGACACTGCGAAGCGCCTGACGCAAATATCGTGGCCCAAAAATATCGCGGCCCTGACAAGGGCCGCGATATTGATCACTGAAAAAGAAGAAGCGAGGCGGCGCGGTTGTCAGGCCGCCTTCAGATGCTCCACCAAACCCGCGAACAATCCGCGGCCGTCGGTGCAGCCCATGATGTCTTCGACGTGATTTTCCGGATGCGGCATCATGCCGAGCACGTTGCCCTTGTCGCTGACAATGCCGGCGATGGACGCTGCCGCGCCGTTGATGTTGTGGGTGTCGCCGATTTCGCCCGAAGCGCTGCAATAGCGATAAAGCACCCGGCCCTCGCCTTCGAGACGGCGGATGGTGTCCTCGTCGGCGGCGTAGTTGCCCTCGCCGTGCGCCACCGGCACGCGGATCACCTGCCCGGCATTATAGCCACGCGTGAACGGCGTATCGGAACGCTCGACGCGCAAATGCACGTCGCGGCAGATGAATTTGAGCTGCGCATTGCGCATCAGCACGCCGGGCAGCAGGCCCGACTCGCAGAGGATCTGGAAGCCGTTGCAGACGCCCATCACCAGGCCGCCGGCAGCGGCATGGGCACGGACCGCATCCATCACCGGTGCGCGCGCGGCAATCGCCCCGCAGCGCAAGTAGTCGCCGTAGGAAAATCCGCCCGGTACCACGACCAGATCGGTGCCCTTCGGCAATGACGTTTCGGCGTGCCATACCATGGCGGTGTCGTTGCCGGACGCGAGCTTGAGCGCCCGCGCCATGTCGCGCTCGCGATTGATGCCGGGGAAAACGAGGACCGCTGATTTCATCGATCGTGCGCCTTAGCCAAGATAAAGTGCCGAGGAAAGCTACCGAAAACTACCCGAGAACCTCGACGCGGTAGTTCTCGATCACCGTGTTCGCCAGCAGCTTGTCGGCAGCGGCTTTCAGCGCGGCTTCAGCCTTGGCCTTGTCCGCGCCGGCCAGTTCGATGTCGAAGACCTTGCCCTGCCGCACGCTGGTGATGCCATCGACGCCGAGCGATTTGAGCGCCCCTTCGATGGCCTTGCCCTGCGGATCGAGAATGCCGTTCTTCAATGTGACGGTGACGCGCGCCTTCATCGAATTCAGCTCTTCACCAGCACCGGGCCGGAGCCCGCGGGACGGTCGTTCTCGATCAGGATGCCGAGGCGCTTGGCGACTTCAGTGTAAGCCTCCACGAGGCCGCCGAGATCGCGGCGGAAGCGGTCCTTGTCCATCTTCTCGTTCGACTTGATGTCCCACAGCCGGCACGAGTCCGGCGAGATTTCGTCGGCGACGATGATGCGCATCATGTCGTTCTCGAACAGCCGGCCGCATTCCATCTTGAAATCCACAAGACGGATGCCGACGCCAAGAAACAGTCCGGTCAAGAAGTCGTTGACGCGAATGGCCAGCGCCATCATGTCGTCGATCTCCTGCGGGGTGGCCCAGCCGAACGCGGTGATGTGCTCTTCGGACACCATCGGGTCGCCGAGCTGGTCGTTCTTGTAATAGAATTCGATGATCGAGCGCGGCAGTTGCGTGCCTTCCTCGATGCCGAGGCGCTGCGACAGCGAGCCTGCGGCGACGTTCCGCACCACGACTTCAAGCGGCACGATCTCGACCTCACGGATCAACTGCTCGCGCATGTTGAGCCGCTTGATGAAATGGGTCGGCACGCCGATGTCGTTCAGATGCTGGAAGATGTATTCCGAAATCCGGTTGTTGAGGACGCCCTTGCCCTCAATAATCTGGTGTTTCTTGGCATTGAACGCGGTGGCGTCGTCCTTGAAATGCTGAATCAGGGTGCCAGGCTCCGGCCCTTCGTAAAGGGTCTTGCCCTTGCCTTCGTAAATGCGACGCCGACGGCTCATAGGGATGTACCGTGTGTTGTTGAAGTCCATGAAAGGGGTGCTCCGGGTGATTTACGCGACCCACGGCGGAGCTGCCGTGAAGCCCGGAATCGTGAAACAAACCGCGAACCGGACTCATCGGCAACCTAACCGATTGATCCCGCCGATACAACGCAAGGAGAGGCGTTTTACCGGCCTGTTTGGCCGCCCCACTGCGACCTCTCAACCGTTGCCTTTCAGCCTTTGAAAGCTATATGCAATGGGCTCCGCAGCCGGGTCCGGCGCCATCAAATTCAGCTTATGGAACAGATATATGTCGTCTTTTGACAAGCGCCAGGAAGGCTTTGAGAAGAAGTTCGCCCTCGACGAGGAACTGAAGTTCAAGGCGGAAGCCCGCCGGAACAAGCTGCTCGGCCTGTGGGCCGCCGAAAAGCTGGGCAAGACCGGCGACGATGCCGCCGCCTACGCAAAAGAGGTAGTTTCGGCCGATTTCGAGGAAGCCGGCGACAGCGATGTGCTGCGCAAGGTCACGAAGGATCTCGAGGGCAAGGGCGTGAGCGAGGCCGATGTCCGCAAGAAAATGGACGAACTGGTCGCCACCGCCGTCGCACAGATCAAGGCCGGCCAGTAATCCCGCCGCATTGAACCGAAAAACGCCGCGCGAGTCCGATCGCGCGGCGTTTTTGATATTCGGAAGCGTGAGTTCAGCGCGCGCCTTACTTCAGCGCGTCCTGAACCTTGGCGATCCCGGCGAGGACGCAAACCTCGTCCTTGTCGCCGCCGGGCGCGCCCGAGGCGCCCACCGCGCCGATCACCTCATTGCCGACCTTGATCGGGGCCGCGCCACCCGCCGCGACCACACCTGGAATCTGCCTCAGGGAGGCGGCTTCAGGCTTCTCGGTCTGCTTCTGGAATTCAAGCGAGGTTATGCCGCGCGTGCGCGAGGTGTAGGCCTTCAGACGGCTGAACTCCATGGTGTGGGGGTTGGTGCCGTCACCGCGAATCTGCGCCGCGACGTTGCCGGCCTTGTCCACCACCGTGACCGAGACCTTGTAACCGTCCTTCGTGCACTGCTCGATGGTGCCCTGGATGATGGCGATCGCCATTGCCATCGACACATTCTTCTCGACCTGCGGCGCCTGAGCGCGGGCCGGACCGGAGATAACGATTGCAGCAGTCGTCAATGCCGCAAGACTAAGTAAACGCATCTGGAAGCCTCCCTGTGGCGGATTTTTAGTTTGCGCCTTCGTAAGCAACCCTTCCTATCGCGCTTTAATCCCACCGCAGAACAAGATTCGATATTGCAGAAGCGAAAGAGCTACGCCTCGGCGGCCAGCCGGTCGAGCTGAGCGTCGAGGTCGGCCTCGACATCCGCCGCGTTGACGAAGTGGACCCGATACCCCCGCTCTTCGAGCCACGCGCGCCGCGCGGCACGGTCGCGCTGGATCACCTCGGTCTCGTTGGCGTTGACCAGTTCGATGGCGATGCGCTTCGAGAACGACACGAAATCCGGAATGTGACGCCCCACCGGCGTCTGCCGCTTGAACTGCGAGGCGAAGCGCCGGTCGGTGATCAGCGCCTGCCAGAGAATCCGTTCGGCATCGGTCGGATTCCGCCGCAGCAGGCGTGCGAGCCCCCTCACCGTGCCGCTTTCCGACGGCGAACGCCCGTCGCTGTGCTCGGCCAGCAGCGCGCGCAACCGTGTCGCCTCGACGCCGTCGAGAACCCCGCCTTTTGCAGGGCCTTTGCGGCCCTCAGCGATGGCCATGACCACACCGTGCAGCGTATGCATGTCCTGCTTGGTGGGCTCCATCCGGGTGAAGATGTTGCGCAGGTTCACCAGCATGACGTCGCGCTTTTCAGGCGGCCGCAGGAATTCCACCTTGTCGAGTTCGTTCACGAGATTGTCGAAAAACGCCTGCATCTGGTGGTTCGAGGCGCGCTCCGAACGCTCCGGCATGTCGTAGGGCAGCGAATTTCCGGTGACGAGCTTGAACCATTCGTAGCCCATCAGCAGAACCGCCTGGGCAAGGTTCAGCGAGGCGAAGCCCGGATTGACCGGAAACGTGACGATCCGGTTGGCCAACGCCACCTCGTCGTTCTCCAGCCCGTAACGCTCGCGGCCGAACAGGATGCCGGCGGTGCCGCCTCCGGCGACCTCGACAACGGTCTGCCGCGCGGCTTCCTCCGGACCCACCACCGGCTTGGCCTGATCGTGCGCCCGCGCGGTGGTCGCGAACAGCAGCGAGCAATCGGCGACGGCGGCTTCCACCGTGTCGAACAACTGAACCTGCTCCAGAATGTGATCGGCGCCCGACGCCGCCCGCTGGGCGTGAATATTGGGCCAGCCGTCACGCGGCTTGACGAGGCGCAGCCGCGTCAGCCCGAAATTACCCATGGCGCGCGCGCACATGCCGATGTTTTCGCCAAGCTGGGGCTCGACCAGAATCACCACGGGTCCGGTCATATCCTTGCGCATCTTGGTTTTGTCGGTGCCTGAACCGGTCATGACTCTGCTTTGGTTTTTGTTGCGTCCTGCCGTAACGCAGTTGACGCCGGACAGGTCAAGACATTTTTAGGGCTGATGGAAGCCCGGCAAAATTCTTTACAGTACAGTGCAGTACGGCCATGCCGAAAATTGCAGGTTCGGCTTTGAATTCTCGCCGCCGGTTGGAGTAGCGTGATTGAGGGTGACCCATGGCTCAAACAGATACTGACGGCCCCATTCCTCAGCAGGCGGCTCCTGCATCGTCCGGCCCGCCTCCGGAGCGCTCGCCCGTGAGCGCCATGCTGCGCCGGGTGGCGATCCCGATCGCGTGCGTGGTTGCCGCTGCGATTTTCGTGACGCTGGCGACGCTGCGCTGGGACGCATGGATCAGTGGCACCCGGACTCAAACCACCAACGATGCCTATGTTCGCGCGGAGACGACACAACTCAGCAGCCGCGTCGCCGGCGAAGTGATCAAGGTCGCCGCGAGCGACTACCAGCGCGTCAAGGCGGGCGATCCGCTCGTCGAGATCGATCCGGCGGACTATGAAGCGCAGGT
Source organism: Afipia sp. GW821-FHT04G03 (assembly GCF_059419985.1). Taxonomy (NCBI): domain Bacteria; kingdom Pseudomonadati; phylum Pseudomonadota; class Alphaproteobacteria; order Hyphomicrobiales; family Nitrobacteraceae; genus Afipia; species Afipia sp. GW821-FHT04G03. Next base: position 264,348 of record NZ_JBWKSV010000005.1, read on the forward strand.
TTCGCAGGCCGAAGCCGCGGTGACGGGCGCTCAGGCCGCCCTCGACAATCTCGCCAATCAGGTCGAGCTCCAGTACGCCACCATTGCGCAGTCCGAAGCGCAGCGCGCCTCCGCGGAAGCCCTCGAAGTCGAGGCACAGCAGGAACTGGAGCGCCAGCGGTCGCTGACCGAAAGTTCGTCGGGTACCCGCCAGAGGCTGGAACAGGCGACCGCTGCGCTTGCCAAGGCGCAGGCGGATGTCCGCGCCAGCCGTGCGGCGATCGCTGCCCAGCGGCATCAGCTCGAAGTTCTCGCCGGAACGAAAAAGCAGCGCGCCGCCGACATTCTTGCTGCTCAGGCGGCGCTGAAGGCTGCGCACCTCAAGCTCGGCTATACCCGGATTGTGGCGCCGTTCGACGGCGTGGTGGGCGCGCGGCAGGTTCAGCCGGGAGATTACGTCAACATCGGCAGCAACCTGTTCAATGTGGTGCCGCTGCCGAATGTCTACGTCATCGCGAACTACAAGGAGACGCAACTCACCCGCGTAAAGGCGGGACAACCGGTAGAAATCACGATCGATACCTTCCCCGACGAGAAGCTGCTCGGCCACGTCGCGCGCATTTCCCCCGCGAGCGGATCGCAGTTCGCGTTGCTGCCGCCCGACAACGCCACCGGCAATTTCACCAAGGTCGTGCAGCGGATTCCGCTGCGGATCGAATTCGACAAGGGCCAGCCGCTGCTCGACCGTTTGCTACCGGGCATGTCGGCGGTGACGCGGATCGACACCGAAGGAACTGTCCCCCCCTCGAACGCCGGAGCCAACGCCGGTGGCGGACGCTAAAATCATCGCCAGCGGGCCGGTCTCGGTCGGCCAGGCTGTTCACTATCCGCTGCTTGCCGTGATCGGCGTGCTGCTCGGCTCGTCGATGGCAAACATCGACAGCCGGATGTTTTCGATCGGCCTGCCCGACATCAAGGGCGCCTTTTCCCTCAGTTACGACGAAGGGGCGTGGTTGAGCACGGCGTCGACCGCGTCGCAGATTTTCATCGCGCCCGCCGTGGCGTGGCTGGCCACGGTGTTCGGCCTGCGCCGCATCCTCGGTGTCCCCAGCCTCGTCTTCGCGGTGATCTCGGTCGTTCTTCCGTTTGTCCGCGAATACCAGACACTTCTTGCACTCACCATTCTGCACGGCCTGCTGCTCGGCACCTTCGTGCCGGCCACGCTGTTGATCATTTTCCGCAACCTGCCGATGCAATGGTGGCTGCTGGCGATCGGCATCTATGCCCTGAGAGTTGGCTTTTCGCTCAACTTCGGTCCGGCGCTGGTCGGCTTCTATGTCGATCAGCTCGGCTGGCAGTGGCTGTACTGGCAGGATGCGATCATCGCATTGTTGATGGCGATCCTCGTTTTCTTCGGTGCCGCCCGTGATCCGGTCAACCGGGATCTGCTGGAAACTGCGGACTGGGGCGGCATGTTGCTGCTCGGCACCGGCATTGCCATGGTCTATGCCGGCCTCGATCAGGGCAACCGGCTGGACTGGCTCAGCTCCGGAACCGTTGTTGCGCTGCTCGCCTGCGGCGTGGCTCTGCTGGTGGCGTTTTTCATCAACGAGGCCTTGGTGAAAGAACCGTGGGCGCACGCCAATGTGCTGTTCTCGCGCAATATCGGCTTCGCTCTGGTCGTCATCTTTTTCTACACCCTGACCGGCCTCTCCAACTCGTCGCTGGTGCCGAATTTCCTCTCAACGGTAGGCCAGCTTCGGCCCGAACAGACCGGCAACCTGCTTCTGGTCTATGGCGTCCTGCCGATGACGGTGACGTTTCCCCTCTCGGTCTGGCTGCTGCGGCGATTCGACGTGCGGATCGTGTTGCTGACCGGCCTGACCACCTTTGCCGCCGCTGCCCTGCTCGGAACGCAAATCACCCACGCATGGCGGCTGGCCGACTTCATTCCGATCGTGCTGCTGCAATCGGTCGGTCAGGCATTCACCCTGTTCGCGATCGTCATCATCGCGCTCTCCAATTCCGATCCGACCCGGGCGACGGCGTTTGCCGCTTATATCCAGATCATGCGCCTCGGCGGCGCGGAGATCGGCATTGCGCTGATGGGGACCTGGCTGCGGGTGCGCGAACAGGTCCATTCCAACCTGCTCGGGCTGCACGTCACCAGCACATCGGATCAGGTGGAGCGCCTGCTCGCCAAATTGTCGGGGTATTTCGCCAGTCACGGCACCGGAACGGCCGCGGGGCGGAGCATCGGAACCGTCGCCGGCATTGTCCAGCGCGAGGCAAACGTGCTCGCCTATATCGACGCCTTCTGGCTGACCTTCGGCTTCGCGATCGCTGCGCTGCTTTTCACCGCCCTGATCACCAGGTCCCCGCCGGGGCCCTTCACACCGGTCGCAAAAGGCCGATAAAGCCCTTCAGGCATGGCCAGAAATCCGGGCACCCCGAACCCGGGCGGTGAACGCCTTGAATCAAGGTCTGAAGGTTCTGATTCAACCGCCGACGATCTTGAATCACCTTGTGAAGGTTTTGATTCAAGGCGTGAAGACATTGAATCAAGACGCGAAGGGACTGATTCAAGTCGGCGTCTATTTATCCGGAATTATCGTTATAAATCAACGGGGTTACCGAATGGTTTGAATCTCGCGGAAAACGCGAGGTGCAAGCTGCGGCGACCGCCACGGCGCCTCAAACGCCTCCGGCGGAAGTGCCGCGATGTTCCGGCACTGCCCGGTTTTCCGAGCGCGGAAAAGCGCCTTGTGGCGTCAGCGTTGAGGGTGGAATCGCTCCAGATCGGCTTACGCGGACGCGGCCCGCCCGGCATGCCAGAAAGTCTCAGGTGCCTTGCCTTCCAGCCCGCGAAGGCGGGTGCTATAGGCTCGTTCGGAACCCGTCGCGGTTCTCCACGCCCTTTCCGCCCCCAATATTAAGGCCCGATCCCCCATGGCAAAAATCAAGGTGACCAACCCCGTCGTCGAACTCGATGGCGACGAGATGACCCGGATCATCTGGCAGTACATCAAGGACAAGCTGATCAACCCCTTCCTTGACATCGAACTGATGTATTTCGACCTTGGGATGGAATACCGCGACAAGACCAACGATCAGGTCACCATCGACTCCGCCAACGCGATCAAGAAGTACGGCGTCGGCGTCAAGTGCGCGACCATTACCCCTGACGAAGCCCGGGTGAAGGAATTCGGCCTCAAGGAAATGTGGAAGTCGCCGAACGGCACCATCCGCAACATCCTGGGCGGCGTCGTGTTCCGCGAGCCGATCATCTGCAAGAACGTGCCGCGTCTGGTCCCAGGCTGGACCAAGCCGATCATCATCGGCCGCCATGCCTTCGGCGACCAGTATCGCGCGACCGACTTCAAATTCCCGACCGCAGGCACCATCACCCTGAAATTCACCGGCGACGACGGCAAGGTGATCGAGCGCGAAGTCTACAAGGCGCCGAGCGCCGGTGTGACCCTCGCCATGTTCAATCTCGACGATTCGATCCGCGATTTCGCCCGATCCTCGATGAACCTCGGTCTGGCCAAGGGTTATCCGGTCTACCTGTCGACCAAGAACACGATCCTCAAGCAGTACGACGGCCGCTTCAAGGACATCTTCCAGGAAGTGTTCGACACCGAGTTCAAGAAGGACTTCGACGCCAAGGGCATCACCTACGAGCACCGCCTGATCGACGACATGGTCGCGGCTGCGATGAAGTGGTCCGGCGGCTACGTCTGGGCCTGCAAGAACTACGACGGCGACGTGCAGTCCGACACCGTCGCGCAGGGCTACGGCTCGCTGGGTCTCATGACCTCGGTGCTGCTCACGCCGGACGGCAAGGTGATGGAAGCAGAAGCCGCCCACGGCACCGTGACGCGCCATTACCGCGAGCACCAGAAGGGCAAGGAAACCTCGACCAATTCGATCGCGTCGATCTTCGCCTGGACGCGCGGCCTGTCCCATCGCGCCAAGCTCGACAACAACGCGGAACTGGCGAAGTTCGCCGCCACGCTGGAGAGGGTCTGCGTCGAGACCGTCGAAGCCGGCTTCATGACCAAGGATCTCGCGCTGCTGGTCGGCGCGGATCAGCGCTGGCTCTCGACCACCGGCTTCCTCGACAAGGTCGCGGAAAACCTCACCAAGGCGATGGCTGCGTAAGCAACCCTCACCGCAAAAACATCAAAGGCGCGGATGATCTCCGCGCCTTTTCCATGTCTTGAATCTGCGTCTGAACCAGCGCCTCAGGATGAGGTGATCGCCGCCGCCAACTCTGCGGCTGCGATCTGCGCGACCATCGCCTTGGCGATTTCCTGTTCGCCCATGACGACCGAATTCGCGCCGTGATGCTTGAGATGCGCGATTTCCGCTTCGGAATGCGCGCGCGCGATGATCGGAAGGGTTGTGCTGATGGCGCGGGCCTTGGCGACGATCTGTCCACCCTCGAACGCATCCGGGATCGCGACCAAAAGGCCCCGCGCCGCCGTGATATTGGCGGCCTGAAGCATGTCGGGCGCAGCCGCATTGCCGGTGATGACCTCGACACCGTCCTGCTTCAGTTTTTCGATGCTGCCGGGATTATCCTCGATCACCAGAAGCGGCACACCGGCCTGCAGCAAGGCCTTGCACACGACGCTGCCGACGCGGCCATGTCCCACCAGCACCACATGATTTGTCTGTTTCGAAGCATCGAGCGGCACCCGCGGCGCGGCGGGCTCCTTGCTCTCCGCAGGACTCGTCTTGTCGTCCTTCTCCGCCAGCACCCGGTCGAGCAGCGCAAACCACAACGGATTGAGCATGATCGAAATGATCGCACCGGCGAGCACCAGATCGCGGCCACGATCGGACAACAGCGCAAGGCTGACGCCGAGACTGACAAGAATGAAGGAAAATTCGCCGATCTGCGCAAGGCTTGCCGAAATGGTCAGCGCGGTCGAGTTAGGATGACCGAACAGCCGGACGATGCCGAACGCCGCCACCGACTTGCCGACAATAATGATCAGCAAGGTCGCCAGCAGCGGTAGCGGCTCCCGCAACACGATCGCCGGATCGACCAGCATGCCGACCGAGACGAAGAACAGCACCGCGAAAGCGTCGCGCAGCGGCAGCGTTTCATTCGCCGCGCGCTGGCTGAGTTCGGATTCGCTCAGGATCATGCCGGCGAAAAACGCCCCGAGCGCGAACGACACGTCGAACAGGATCGCTGCGCCGAAGGCGACGCCGAGCGAGATCGCGAACACCGCGAGACGAAACAGTTCGCGCGAGCCGGTATGCGCGACATAGTGCAGGATCCACGGAATCACGCGGCGGCCCACCACCAGCATGAAGACGAGGAAGGCCGCGACCTTGCCGAGCGTGATCGCAATCGGCCATGCCAGCGCGGCGTATCCGACACCTTCCGCCGCACCGCCTTTCAGCAGCCCCGCGAGCGGCGGCAGCAGCACCAGCGTCAGCACCATCGCGATATCCTCGACGATCAGCCAGCCGACCGCGATCCGCCCCCGCTCCGTGTCGATCAGCCGCCGCTCCTGCATGGCGCGCAACAGCACCACGGTGCTGGCGGTTGAAAGCGCAAGTCCGAACACCAGCCCGCCGCCGACCGGCCAGCCCAGCCACCAGCCCATCGCCATGCCGAGCAGGGTCGCGACCGTGATCTGCACCACCGCGCCGGGCACCGCGATGGCGCGCACCGACATCAGATCCTTCAGCGAGAAATGCAGTCCGACGCCGAACATCAAAAGAATGATGCCGATTTCGGCGAGTTCGTTGGCGATGTTCTGATCGGCGACATAGCCGGGCGTGAACGGTCCCATCAGCACGCCGGCGACGAGGTAGCCCACGAGAGGGGAAACGCGGATGCGTTGTGCCAGCGCGCCGAGGACGAAAGCCAGCACGAGGCCGACGACAACCGTGGAAATCAAGGGCGTATTGTGATGCATGCCGCATTTTGCCGCATCGAGGAAGATGATGCCAGACAGTTATTCGTGACCCATCGCCGCACTTGAATCACGATGCATCAAACACGTCATCGAATCGTTATGAATCGAACATCGCAATGTGGTTTCGACGACTCACATTGACGCGTTATCAGGCCCCCATCGCGGCTTCGATGGCTTTCAAAGCGGCATCGGCCTTCGCGCCATCCGGTCCGCCGGCCTGCGCCATATCGGGACGGCCGCCGCCGCCCTTGCCGCCGAGCGCCTCCGACGCGATCTTCACCAGATCGACAGCACTGAAACGCGAGGTCAGGTCCGACGTGACGCCGACCACCGCACCGGCCTTGCCGTCTTCGCCGACATTGATGATCGCAACCACGCCCGAGCCGATCTGCTTCTTGCCGTCATCGGCAAGGCTCTTGAGATCTTTCATCTCGATGCCCTGCACTGCGCGGCCGAGAAATTTCACATCGCCGATGGTGCGAATATCCGACGCAGCGCTTGCGCCGCCGCCTGCCGCAGCCCCGCCGCCCATTGCGAGCTTCTTGCGCGCCTCGGACAGCGCGCTTTCCAGCTTCTTGCGTTCGTCCACCAAGGCCGCGATGCGCACCGGCAGATCGTCGAGCGTGGTTTTCAGTTCTGCCGCCGCGGTTTTCGCGGTCTGGATGGTCGCGTTCACGGCGTGACGCGCATTGCGTCCGGTCAACGCTTCGATGCGGCGCACGCCGGAGGCCACGGCGCTTTCGCCGCTGATGGAGATCAGGCCGATGTCGCCGGTGCGTCGCACGTGCGTACCGCCGCACAGTTCGACCGACCAGCCGAGCGCGTTGCCCGTCCCGGCGCCCATCGACACGACGCGCACTTCATCGCCGTACTTCTCGCCGAACAATGCCCGCGCGCCGGAATCCCGCGCATCGTCCACCGCCATCGAACGCGTGACCACCTCGCCGTTCTCCAGCACGACATCGTTGGCGATGTCTTCGATGCGGCGCAGCTCATCGGCCGAGATCGGCTTGTTGTGCGCGAAATCGAAGCGCAGGCGCTCGGGCGCGACCAGCGAACCGCGCTGGGCGATATGATCGCCCAGCACCTGACGCAGCGCCTCGTGCAGCAGATGCGTCGCGGAGTGGTTGGCGCGGATCGCGGTGCGCCGCCCGTGATCCACCTCGAGCTGCAACGCCATGCCGGGCTTCACGGTGCCCTGTTCGACGGTGCCAAAATGCACGAAAAGATCACCGGCGCGCTTCTGCGTGTCGGTCACGCGCACGCGCGCGCCCTCGCCGCTCAGGATGCCGTTGTCCCCGACCTGACCGCCGGATTCGGCGTAGAACGGCGTCTGGTTCATAACGATGGCGACGCTGTCGCCGGTCTTCGCGCTTGTAATTTCCTTACCGTCCTTCACCAGCGCGGTGACGACGCCTTCGGCGATCTCGGTGTCGTAGCCGAGAAACTCCGTCGCGCCGAGCTTCTCGCGCAGCGGAAACCAGATCGCTTCTGTGGCGGTGTCGCCGGAGCCGGACCACGCCGCGCGCGCCTTGGCGCGCTGCTGGTCCATCGCATCGGTGAACGATGCGATGTCGACGCTGATGCCGCGATTGCGGAGCGCGTCCTGCGTGAGATCCAACGGAAAACCATAAGTGTCGTACAGCGTGAAGGCGGTCTCGCCGTCGAACATGTCGCCCTTTTTCAGCGACGCGCTTTTCTCGTCCAGAATCACGAGGCCGCGATCAAGCGTCTTGCGGAAGCGGGTCTCTTCCAGCTTGAGCGTTTCCTCGATCAGGTTCTCGGCGCGCACCAGTTCGGGATAGGCCTGACCCATCTCGCGCACCAGCGCCCAGACGAGGCGATACATCAGCGGCTCCTTGGCCCCGAGCAACTGCCCGTGGCGCATCGCGCGGCGCATGATCCGGCGCAGCACATAGCCGCGGCCCTCATTCGACGGCAGCACGCCATCGGAAATCAGGAACGACGAAGCGCGCAGATGATCGGCGATCACGCGCAGCGAGCCCTTCTGTGGGCCATGCGGGTCCGCGCCGGTCAATTCGGCGATGGCGCGGATCAGGGCGACGAACAGATCGATCTCGTAATTGTCGTGCTTGCCCTGAAGCACGGCAGCGAAACGCTCCAGCCCCATGCCGGTGTCGATCGACGGCTTCGGCAGCGGCACGCGGTTGCCCGGCGCGATCTGGTCGAACTGCATGAACACCAGATTCCAGATTTCGATGAAGCGGTCGCCGTCTTCATCCGGCGAGCCCGGAGGGCCGCCCGGAATCTTGTCGCCATGGTCGAAGAAAATCTCGGAGCACGGACCGCAGGGGCCGGTGTCGCCCATCTGCCAGAAGTTGTCCGACGTCCCGATCCGGATGATTTTCGAATCGGGCAGGCCCGCGATCTTCTTCCAGAGCTTCGCGGCTTCCTCGTCCTCGGAATAAACCGTGACCAGCAGCTTGTCCTTCGGAAGCCCGTACTCCTTGGTGATCAAATTCCAGGCAAGCTCGATCGCGCGGTCCTTGAAATAATCGCCGAACGAGAAGTTTCCGAGCATTTCGAAGAACGTGTGATGCCGCGCGGTGTAACCGACATTGTCGAGGTCGTTGTGCTTGCCGCCGGCCCGAACGCACTTCTGCGACGAGGTGGCGCGCTGATAAGGGCGCTTCTCAAGACCCGTGAAGACGTTCTTGAATTGCACCATGCCCGCATTGGTGAACATCAGTGTGGGGTCGTTGCGCGGAACCAGCGGAGACGACGGCACGATTTCGTGGCCATTCTTCGCGAAGTAATTCAGATACGCCGACCTGATCTCGTTAACGCCGCTCATGCTCGTCCAATCGCGCCCAAAAAAGCTCTGATGTTTTGATGCATTTTCTTCACGCGAACCGGGTCCCGTTTCGCTCGAAAACGCTTTCCTGCACAGTCCGCATTCAATGACGCGTGCAGCGCAGTTTGTCCCGCCTCGTTTCTAGACGGAACGGACCCGGAATGTCCAGAAAGTGTGCAACGGATCAGCGGCTTGCGGGCAGCCTCAGAAGCGCCGCGAAGCCCGTTGATAATCTCGCAGTTGCGTTGACAGGCCCTCGAAAGCCGTGTTTTCCTGCTTAAGTAAGGAATACAGGACAAGTCACGTCGGGAGAGACTGGCCGCTTTTAATTCAAGAGCTGGCTGGCGCCGAAGGAGCAACCGCCCCGGAAACTCTCAGGCAAACGGACCGCGTGACGAACTGAAATCTGGAAAGAGATGCGGCCGGGTCACCGGCGCGGCATCCGCCGACGGGATAATACTCTCAGGCACAGCGACAGATGGGGCTTCGACAAGATTTCGGGAACCGTCCCGAAATCCGTCAGGAGCCCGACCATGCTTGCCACTGAACGCAAACCAGACTCCGCCGAACCGACGCTGAAGCGCGTGCCGCTGCATGACTTGCATGTGACGCGCGGCGGCAAGATCGTGCCGTTCGCCGGCTACGAGATGCCGGTGCAATACGCCGCCGGCGTGCTGAAGGAACATCTCCACACCCGCGCCTCCGCAGGGCTGTTCGACGTCTCGCATATGGGCCAGGTCACGCTCACGGCCAAATCCGGCAAGGTCGAGGACGCCGCCCGCGCACTGGAGCGTCTGGTGCCACAGGACATTCTTAGCGTTCCGCACGGCCGTCAGCGCTACGCGCAGTTCACCAGCGACAGCGGCGGCATTCTCGACGACCTGATGGTGGCGAATTTCGGCGACCATCTGTTTCTGGTGGTCAACGCCGCCTGCAAGACCGAGGACGAGGCGCATCTTCGCAAGCATCTCTCCGATGTCTGCGTCATCGAACCGCTGCCGGACCGCGCGCTGATCGCGTTGCAGGGACCGAAGGCGGTCGAGGTGCTGGGCAAACACGCGCCCACCGTGGCCGCGATGCGCTTCATGGATGCCGGGCCGCACAAGGTAATGGGCATCGACTGCTTCGTCTCGCGCTCGGGCTACACCGGCGAGGACGGTTTCGAGATTTCGGTGCCCGCGAAAGATGTCGAGCGGCTGGCAACGACGCTGCTGGACGATCCGGCGGTGCTGCCGATCGGGCTCGGTGCGCGCGACAGCCTGCGGTTAGAGGCTGGTCTCTGTCTTTATGGTCATGACATCGACACCACGACCACGCCGGTCGAAGGCGCGCTGGAATGGTCGGTGCAAAAGAGCCGGCGCAGCGGCGGAGCGCGGGCCGGCGGATTTCCCGGCGCGGACATCATCCTGAAACAATTCGAAACCGGAGCATCGCGCCGCCGCGTCGGCCTGCGCGCCGAGGGCCGCGCGCCGGTGCGCGAGAACGCTGCGCTCTATGCCAGCGAAACATCACCGGACAAAATCGGCACCGTCACATCCGGCGGCTTCGGTCCGACGCTGAACGCGCCGGTCGCGATGGGTTATCTGCCGACCGCCCTCTCCACCGACGGCACTGTGGTGTTCGCTGACGTGCGCGGGCAGCGGCTGCCGCTCCGCGTCACACCGATGCCGTTCGTGCCCAACGGATACAAACGATAATTTCCAACGCTGAGGATCATCATGACCACGCTGTTTACCTCCGATCACGAATGGCTCCAGATCGACGGCGACGTCGCCACCATCGGCATCACCGATTACGCGCAGACCCAGCTCGGCGACGTGGTGTACGTGGAACTGCCGAAAGTCGGCCGCACCTTCAAGAAGGCTGAAGCCGCGGCCGTGGTTGAAAGCGTCAAGGCGGCGTCCGACGTGTACGCGCCGATTGCGGGCGAAGTGCTCGAGGTCAACGACGCCGTCGCCGCCGATCCGTCGCTGGTGAATTCCGATCCCGGCAAGGCCGCGTGGTTCTTCAAGCTGCGCATCGCCAACAAGGGCGATCTCGACGGCCTGATGGATGAAGCCGCCTACAAGGCCCACACGGCTTAGTTTTCAAGACGCGTTTTCTTCACGCGAACCGGTACCCACTTCGCTCGAAAACGCTTTAGGGAGAGTTCGATATGACCGCGCATCGCAAACCTGCCGAACCCGCTGTCGATTTCGTCCGCCGGCATATCGGTCCCTCGCCGCGCGACATCGAAAGCATGCTCTCGACAGTCGGTGCATCGAGCCTTCAGGCACTGATGGGCGAGACGCTGCCGAATTCGATTCGCCAGAAGACGCCGCTAGATCTCGGGAAACCGCTCAGCGAGACCGAGGCTTTGGCGCACATGCGCGACATCGCCAGTCGCAATCAGGTGTTTACGTCGCTGATCGGCCAGGGCTACTCCGGCACCATCCTGCCCGCCGTGATCCAGCGTAACATTCTCGAGAATCCTGCGTGGTACACCGCCTACACGCCGTATCAGCCGGAGATCAGCCAGGGGCGGCTCGAGGCGCTGTTCAATTTCCAGACCATGATCTGCGACCTCACGGGGCTCGATATTGCCAACGCCTCGCTGCTCGATGAAGGCACCGCGGCTGCGGAAGCGATGGCGCTGGCGGAGCGCTCGTCATCGGTGAAGACCAAGGCCTTCTTCGTCGATCATGAAGTGCATCCGCAGACGCTGGCGGTGCTGCGCACCCGCGCCGAGCCGCTCGGCTGGTCGCTGATCGTCGGCGATCCCGCGCGCGATCTCGACAAGGCCGACGTGTTCGGCGCGTTGTTTCAGTATCCCGGCACCCATGGGGCGCTGCACGACCCGCGCACCGCGATCGCCGCATTGAAAGCAAAGGGTGCCATCGCCGTCGTTGCCGCCGATCCACTGGCGCTGACGCTGCTCGCCTCACCCGGCGATCTCGGCGCGGACATTGCGATCGGATCGACGCAGCGCTTCGGCGTGCCGATGGGTTACGGCGGGCCGCATGCGGCCTACATGGCGGTGAAGGACGCGCTGAAGCGTTCGCTTCCCGGGCGCATTGTCGGCCTGTCGGTCGATTCACGCGGCGCGCCTGCCTATCGGCTGGCGTTGCAGACGCGCGAACAGCACATCCGCCGCGAGAAGGCGACGTCGAACATCTGCACCGCGCAGGTGCTGCTCGCCGTGATCGCGTCGATGTACGCGGTCTATCACGGACCCGAAGGGCTGACGCATATCGCACGGACCGTGCACCGGCGCACGTCAGTGCTGGCGGCCGGCTTGAAGAAACTCGGCTTCGCGCCGCTGAACGACGCCTATTTCGACACGGTGACGGTGGCCATCAATGGCCAGCGGCAGGCCATCATCTCGCATTCTGCCCATGAGAGCATCAATCTGCGTCTCAACGAGACCACCGTCAGCATCGCGCTGGATGAAACCACCACGCCCGCCATCGTCGAGAGCGTGTGGCGCACCTTCGGCGGCAATCTCGTCTATGCCGACATCGAGAAGGAGGCGCGCGACGCGCTGCCGTCAGGTCTTGCCCGAAGCAGCAAGTTCCTGACCCATCCGGTGTTCCACGAGCACCGCTCCGAGACCGAACTGCTGCGCTACATGCGAAAACTCTCCGACCGCGATCTCGCGCTCGACCGCGCCATGATCCCGCTCGGCTCCTGCACCATGAAGCTGAACGCGACCACCGAAATGATCCCGGTGACCTGGCCGGAATTCGGGAGCTTGCATCCGTTCGCGCCGAAGGAGCAGGCTGCCGGCTATCACGCCATGTTCGCCACGCTGGAAAAATGGCTCGCTGACATCACCGGCTACGACGCCGTGTCGCTGCAGCCGAACTCCGGCGCGCAGGGCGAATATGCCGGACTGCTGGCGATCCGCGCCTATCATCAATCGCGCAACGAACCGCATCGCAAGGTGTGCCTCATCCCCTCCTCAGCCCACGGCACCAATCCCGCGTCGGCCAGCATGGTCGGCATGGACGTCGTGGTGGTCGCCTGCGACGCGCGCGGCGACGTCGATGTGGAAGACTTGCGCAAGAAGGCCGCGCAGCACGCAAACGATCTCGCGGCCGTGATGATCACCTATCCATCGACCCACGGCGTGTTCGAGGAGCACATCCGCGAGATCTGCGACATCGTTCACGGCCACGGCGGACAGGTCTATCTCGACGGCGCCAATCTCAACGCCCAGGTCGGCCTCGCCCGCCCCGGCGAATACGGCGCCGATGTCAGCCATCTCAACCTGCACAAGACCTTCTGCATTCCGCATGGCGGCGGCGGCCCCGGCATGGGGCCGATCGGCGTACGCGCGCACCTCGCGCCGTTCCTGCCCGGACATGTTTCGAACGACGGCGGCAAGGCGCCGGTCGGCGCAGTGTCGGCCGCGCCGCACGGCTCGGCGTCGATCCTCGTCATTTCCTACATCTATATGTTGATGATGGGCGGCGAAGGTCTGACCCGCGCCACGGAAGTTGCGATCCTGAACGCGAACTACATCGCCAAGCGGCTCGATCCGCATTTCCCGGTGCTGTATCGCAACGCCAAGGGCCGCGTCGCCCATGAATGCATCGTCGATCCGCGCGGCCTCAAGGCGGGCTCCGGGGTGACCGTGGACGACATCGCCAAACGCCTGATCGACTACGGTTTCCACGCGCCGACCATGAGCTTCCCGGTGCCGGGCACGCTGATGATCGAGCCGACGGAATCCGAATCGAAGGCGGAACTGGATCGCTTCTGCGAGGCCATGATCGCGATCCGCCGCGAGATCGCCGACGTCGAATCCGGGCGCTTCACCATCGAGGCCTCGCCGCTGCGCCATGCGCCGCACACCGTGCACGACATCGCCGAGGATAGGTGGGAACGGCCCTACTCGCGCGCCGAGGGCTGCTTCCCAACCGGAACGTCGCGCACCGACAAATACTGGTGTCCTGTGGGGCGCGTCGACAACGTCCACGGCGACCGCAACCTGATCTGCTCGTGCCCGCCGGTGGCGGACTACGCACAGGCGGCGGAGTAGCCAGCCTAGCAACAAAGAGGATCGTATCGCGGAAAACAAATCGGGCGCTGGGGATGTCGGCAACTCAACATCCACAACGCCCGTTTGCTTCCGAAGCGTGATCTGATCCGAAAGGATTCCCGTCTTTCGGGATCACGCCGTAACTCAAGCCTTAAACAACTCAAGTCTCAGAAAATCCAACCCGTCATTCCGGGATGCGCGTTCTTCACGCGCAGACCCGGAATGACCAGTGTCTCAATCATTCCTCCGGCTCTTCGCCGTCGGCGTCGCGCTCGGGCGAGCCTGCGAGGATCTGCTCCGCGATCAGCCCGGAGTTCTGGCGGATCAAGGCTTCGATCTTCGCCGTTATCTCCGGATTGGCCTTGAGGAAGGCCTTGGAATTCTCGCGGCCCTGACCGAGGCGCACGCTGTCATAGGAGAACCACGCGCCGGATTTCTCGACGATGCCGGCCTTGACGCCGAGATCGAGAATTTCACCCAGCTTCGAAACGCCCTCGCCATACATGATGTCGAACTCGACCTGCTTGAACGGCGGTGCCAACTTGTTCTTCACCACCTTGACGCGGGTCTGGTTGCCGACAACCTCGTCGCGCTCCTTGATCTGGCCGATGCGGCGGATGTCGAGGCGCACCGAGGCGTAGAACTTCAGCGCGTTGCCGCCCGTGGTGGTCTCGGGCGAGCCGTACATCACGCCGATCTTCATGCGGATCTGGTTGATGAAGATGACCATGGTGTGGGATTTGTTGATCGAGGCGGTGAGCTTGCGCAACGCCTGACTCATCAGCCGCGCCTGCAGGCCGGGAAGACTGTCACCCATCTCGCCTTCGAGTTCGGCGCGCGGCACGAGAGCCGCCACCGAGTCCACCACAAGCACGTCCACCGCGCCGGAGCGCACCAGCGTGTCGGCGATTTCCAGCGCCTGCTCGCCGTGGTCGGGCTGCGAAATCAGAAGTTCATCGACGTTGACGCCGAGCTTGCGGGCATAGACCGGATCGAGCGCATGTTCGGCGTCGATGAAGGCGCAGATGCCGCCCTTCTTCTGGGCTTCGGCCACCGTATGCAGCGCCAGCGTGGTCTTGCCGGAGGATTCCGGGCCGTAAATCTCGACCACACGGCCCTTCGGCAGGCCGCCGACGCCGAGCGCGATATCCAGCCCGAGCGAGCCCGAGGAAACCGTCTCGATATCCATGGAGCGGTCGTTCTTGCCGAGCTTCATAACGGAGCCCTTGCCGAACTGGCGCTCGATCTGAGAGAGCGCGGCCGACAGGGCCTTGGTCTTGTCCATGGAAGATCCTTCGACGATACGCAGCGCGGCGGGGGCCATAGTGGTGCTCCTTATGTAAGGGATTCGCCAGCCGGACAAACGGCTTCCCAGGGACGGCGGACCGGAATCGGCTTGATCCGATGGAACTAATGTACCCCATTTGTTCTAAGTTCGCAATATGTTCTTTTCGAATTGGGGGGGTACTGGCCTGTTTTAACCCCTAGTGGCCTATTTTGATTTTGAGAGTGGCCTAGTTTGAAAATCGACTCTCCCGCCTATGGGTAGGAGGACGATCATGAGCAAGCACCCGAACAACGGCCCCACATTTTCCAAGGCGACTTATAAGAAAGAGCGCGGCCCCGCCCATTCGCCGCTACGCCAAGAAATCGAGGAGCGGGACGCCGAAAAGCGGGCTGCCTTCTTGAAGCAGATGAGCACTGATCCCGAGGGATGGGTGCAAGAGCATATGATTGGTGAGAGAAAGTAGGGCCGCCTCAGTTGGCGGCCTCTTTTATATCCCCGTCCCGGAAAATCGTATTGGTTCGGCTAACGCTTTACGGTTGTGCAGGAACCTGCACGCGTTTAGGGGACATTTTTAAAGTTAGAATGTCCCCTTTTTAATGGCCTACTTTGAAATCGCGAGTGGCTGCTGTGTGAGACGCACGCGGGAAGACTGTGTGAGTCACACAGAGATCATCGCTACTCGCTCGAGAACAACCTGCATTTGGTCGTTGGGCGACTGGGGCGAATGACATTCGCACAAAATGGTGTCACTTCCTCGGCCAGTAAGATTGTGACCTGACCGGGCTTTTTTGGACCAAGCTTTGTGAGAAAGTGAGCTTGGAAAGGAGCTTTGGTTATGCCGAAGAA
>NZ_JBWKSV010000006.1:0-22071 GCF_059419985.1 Afipia sp. GW821-FHT04G03
CGGAAATACTGCATCTGGATCGGAACGCGGCCATGCAGTAATCTCCATCCCGCTGGTCCAAAATATCCATCAGGTCACCCTACGACAGGACGATAGACGCACGAATATCACGCCTGCGAAAACGTCTGAATGACGACGCACAAGACCCTTCTCTGATCAAGACCATCTACGGAGGCGGTTACATGTTCACCGCACCTGTGATCTGGAAGCCGCACCTCCAGCATTAGCATCTTCACGCTGAACTGACCGACTTTCTTGGATCAGGCTTTGTGAGAAAGTGAGCTCGGTGTAATGTAAACGTACTTATGAGCCGCAGGAATGTACGGACTTACGAGACATCCTTTCTCTTGAGCCTCAAGGGCAGGAAGGATGACCGCGAGCATAAATTCAGGCGCGATGTAGGCCACAAGCTACGGGTGCTCCAACGCTGCGCGGAGCTGATTTACTCGTGAGCCAATTGAAGGAAGCTATATGTTCTGGTCTGCATTGAGAAGTTTGGACCAATCTGAATGAGAGTTTTCCGGTTAGGCTAATACCGAAGGGAGCCTGCGCGCCATGGCATCCGGGACAAGCCCACTGCACCAGCCTCGCCATGGCAGAATGGCTTTTCCGAACGGTTGATCGGATCGATCAGACGCGAGTGTCTGGATCACGTGGTGATCTGGGGCGAGGCGCATCTGCGCCGGATACTCAAATCTTATGCCGAATATTACAACCGTGTCAGAACCCATCGATCTTTGGACAAGGATGCGCCGGTCTCTAGGTCGGTTCAGCGAACCGGTGTCATTTGTTCACGCGCCATTCTGGGCGGACTGCATCACCACTACGCCCGTGTCTAGGTTTTCGGTACAGCCAGCCTGACTAGGTTTACGACAGGGACACTCAAAAATTGCAACTCATGTCGCGGTCGCGCAATTGAACATACTTTACCGGTTGCATTGGTCCAATCATTCATGTATTGGACAGAAATGGATTTCTTGACCGTCAAAAGCACCCGACTTTTTGAGAAAATCTCCCATCAAATCGGGGAGCAGATCCAATCTGGTGCACTGGCTTCAGGTGAAAAGCTTCCTAACGAGCGGGAGCTGGCTTCCGCGTTCGGGGTGAGCCGGCATGTGGTGCGAGAAGCTCTTCGTTCGCTCGAATCCGTCGGGCAACTTGAGTTGAAGAAAGGTGCAGCGGGCGGAGCGTTTGTCGCTAAAGATTCCCAGCCCTTCACCAAGATCATGCGCGGGATGGTCGAGGTCGGGGGAATCTCGCTCGCTCAACTCACCGACGCTCGGCTGGCCATTGAATCGGCGGTGATAAAGGTCGCCTGCGAAATCGCCGACAAAGCAGATCTGCAAGCCCTCGAAGACAATATTAACGCGGCGGAACGCGAAACGCTGGCCGGTAATTTGGCGACGAAAACGCAGTTAAACGTTCAATTTCATATCCTGCTGGCAGAACTGACGGGCAATCCAGTTCTCATCATGATGATGAAGTCCCTCATGAACATCCTGAGAGACTTCATCGCGGAGGTCGGATCCGTCATGGGTGTCGACGTCATCAAATCGCGTCGCCGGGTCCTGAAGCACCTGCGGGATCGCAACTCTGCGCAGGCCATCAAGGAAATGGAGCGGCATCTCAAGGTGCTGCACCAGCACTACGTCAAAGCAGCAAACGTTAAACCAAAATCACGAGAAGACCTTCATGGTTGATGTCGACACTCTGCAATCGATGGTGGATCAAACCAGGCGATTTGTCCGCGACGATCTCATTCCATCCGAGGAATGGGTCGAGGAGCACGACGAAATTCCGGATCACATCGTCTCGAAGCTAAAGGAATTTGGCTATTTCGGTATGACGATTCCGGAGCAATACGGCGGCCTCGGTCTGTCGATGTTCGAAGAAGTGAGCGTCGTTTGCGAAATCGGTTACGCCTCTCCGGTGTTCCGATCCTATTTCGGGACCAGCAACGGCGTCGGCACGCTGGGCATAATTATTGATGGCACCGAAGAGCAGCGACAAAAATATTTGCCACGCATCGCGACTGGAGATTGCATCGCGTCTTTCTGCCTGACCGAACCCGGAGCTGGGTCCGACGCTGGGGCTTTGACGACCAAGGCAACGCGTGATGGCGATCACTACGTCATCAACGGCACTAAGCGGTTCACGACCAATTCGCCACATGCCAACATCTTCACCGTATTTGCCCGAACCGATTCGAAACAACAAAAGACATCCGGCATATCCGCTTTTCTCGTCGAAAGGGAACCACCCGGCATCACCATTGGACCGCGCAACAAAAAGATGGGGTTTCGCGGCTCCCACACCGCGGACGTTATTTTTGAAAACTGCCGGGTGCCGGCGCACGCACTGCTCGGCGGTCAAGAAGGCGTGGGCTTCAAGACCGCAATGCGGTCATTGGACCATGCGCGGCTCCATATGTCTGCCGTCGCCACGGGATTGAGCGAGCGGCTGATCGACGAAGGTTTGCGATACGCGTCCGATCGCGTGCAGTTCGGCAAGCCAATCTCACAGTTTCAGTTGATCCAAGGGATGCTGGCTGACTGTGCGGCCGAGGCATTGGCTTCGCGGGCAATGGTCGAGCGCGTCGCGCGGATGCGCGACGACGGACGGCCTGTGACGAAGGAAACAGCGTGCTGCAAGTACTTCACGACGGAAGCGCTGGGCCGGATCGCGGACCGCGTCCTGCAAATTCATGGAGGCTACGGCTACATCAAGGAGTATCCGATTGAACGATTATTCCGCGATGCCCGCCTGCTGCGGATCTACGAAGGCACGAGCCAGATACAGCAATTAGTCATAGCGCGAGAGATGCTGAAGCAGCATGCAGCCTAGAGTCCGTCAGACGCGCACCAACGAGTAGAGACGGATGAAAAGCCGACCGCTGGACCATATTCGCGTACTCGACCTCACGAGCGTTGTGATGGGCCCTTACGCCTGTCAATTGCTCGGCGACCACGGCGCCGACGTGGTGAAAATCGAATCGCCGGACGGCGATGTGATGCGTCTGTCGGGTCCCATGAAGAATCCGGGGATGGGCCATCTTTATCTTTCGACCAATCGGAGCAAGCGTTCGGTCGTCATTGATCTGAAAAAGGCAGCCGGTCGCGAGATTTTTTTGAAACTTGCGAAGGATGCGGACATCATCCTTTACAATATCCGCCCCAAAGCGATGGCCCGGCTCGGCCTTTCGTACGAAGACATTTACAAGGTCAATCCGAAAATCATCTATGTCGGCGCGTTCGGGTTCAGCCAGCGCGGACCATATGCGGCGCGGCCGGCCTACGACGATCTCATTCAAGGCATGTCCGGCCTGCCCTGGCTTTCAATGAAAGCAGGAGCGCAAGAGCCTCGATACGCCCCGATCATCCTGGCCGACAGGATCGTCGGATTGCAGGTCGCCTTCGCGACGCTCGCCGCCCTGCATCATCGGGATGTGACGGGCATTGGGCAGCGCGTCGATGTGCCGATGTATGAAGGCCTGCTGTCGATCGTTCTCGGCGAACACCTCGCGGGGTCCGCTTTCGAACCGGCTGTTGGAGACCTCGGCTATCAACGAAGCCTCGCGCACAACCGCCGTCCGCACAGAACCGCCGACGGCTACGTCTGTACGCTCGTTTATTCCGACAAACACTGGCGCAGTTTCTTCGATGTGATCGGTCAGCCGCAGATTTTCGAAACCGATATCCGGTTCTCGTCCCAAAACGAGCGACTGAAACATATCGACGAGGTTTATGGCTATTTGGCCGGCGTGCTCGCAACCAGAACGACCGCGGAATGGATCGCGCTGTTCACGAAGGCCGATATCCCAGTCGCGAAAATGCATTCGCTCGATGACATCCTGACCGACCAGCATCTTAACGCGATCGGCTATATCACAACGGTAAATCACCCGTCGGAAGGGCCGATCAAGGACATTGCAATCCCAACCGAATGGTCTGCCTCGCAGCCGGTCTCCACGCGTCATGCTCCGCAACTTGGCGAGCACACTGTGGAAGTCTTGAGAGAGGCCGGGATCGAGCAAGAAACAGTGGACGCACTTCTCACACAAGGCGTGATAATGGCCGGAAAGGCCGCGTAACAAAAGGAGGAACACCATGCTGAGAAAATTAGTGGCCTGCGTTGGGATGCAATCATTCGTCATGCTGCTGTATTTTCTCAGTGGCGATGCAATCGCTCAGGTCCCCGACGAACCGGTCAAGCTCGCCGTCCTTGACGATATGAGCGGCCCTTATGCCGAAAATTCCGGACAGGGCAACGTGCTCGCAGTCAAAATGGCGATCAGGGATTTCGGCGGGACCTTGTTTGGAAAGCCGATCGAACTGGTTTCGGCCGATCTTCAAAACAAGCCCGATATCGGCATGGCCACTGCGAGGAAATGGTTCGATGTCGACCATGTCGATGTCATTCTCGGCATGGGGAGTTCAGGAGCCGCCCTCGCCGTTCAGAAGCTGGCGCTTGAGAAGAACAAGATGACTCTGGCGACAACGCCGGCGACAGCGGACCTGACAGGAAAAGCCTGCTCGCCAAATTCAGCTCATTGGGTTTACGACACATATGCACTTGCAAAAGGCGCAGCGAGCGCCGTTGTGCGGCAAGGCGGCAAAAGCTGGTACTTCATCACAGCCGACTATGCCTTCGGACATGCGCTGGAAGCCAACGCCGCCTACTTTGTGAAGGCGCTTGGCGGAACGGTAATCGGCGCTGTCCGGCATCCGATCGGCTCGTCGGACTTCAGTTCGTTCTTGTTGCAAGCACAGAGCTCGAAGGCGCAAATCATCGGCGTCGCAAATGCGGGCGCCGATACGATCAACGCGCTCAAGCAGGGTGCAGAATTTGGCATAGGAAAAGAACAACGCATGGTCGGCCTGCTTATGCAGGTGACGGAGATTCATGCGCTTGGGTTGAAGGCGACACAAGGACTTCAGTTCGTCGAAGCATTTTACTGGGATCAGAATGACGAAACCCGCGCCTTTTCCAGGCGGTTCTGGCAAGAATACGGCCAGCCCCCGACGCAGGTCCAAGCCGGAACTTACAGCGCCGCGATGCACTATTTAAAAGCAGTTCAGGCCGCTGGCACCAAGGAAGCTAAAGTGGTCATGGCAAAAATGAAGGACATGCCCATCAACGATTTTATGACCAAGAACGGAAAATTGCGCAAAGATGGCCGAGTGATCCGGGACATGTATCTTCTTGGAACCAAACCCCCCGAGGAATCAAAGGGCGAATGGGATCTTATGAAAGTCGTCGCAACAATTCCTGGCGAGAACGCATTCCGCCCGCTGTCTGAGAGCGAATGTCCGCTTTTAAAAGAGCATTGACCCGCAATGCATCGAACCGAGCTATTGCAATGTTGTTTCCCGCGTCATTCCATAACGGCCATTCCGCGAATCCGGGCCCGTTCAGTCCGTCGCACGATCAGATTTTCATATCACGATCGCTAGACGGAAAGTCGAGCCTCAAATGCAATGACGGGGCGCGTTTGCAGATGCGGCGCGCAGGAGAGCTAGAAGGCGTAGGAAATTTGATCACTATGGGCCGTCGCTGATCTCGGCCGCGCCCACATATCAGCATCTTGCGACGGGCTTTGTCGTCGGCATGCGCTTTCACTCGGCGCGTGTAATTAGGCTGGCCGACGCCAAGCCGCTTCATCTCGGCCATGTAATGAAGGCGGACGGCCGCTGGCGCCTATTCCTGTTTGCCGACGATAAGACGCCGGATCATCCTGCGTCGCGCCTACGCGCGCTATGCGATTTTCTTGGCCGGTCTGATCACTCGCCTGTCAGGGTGCACACCCCGACCACAAAAGATGTCGATTCGGTGATCGATGTGCGCGCCGTCTTTCAACAGGCCCATCGCGATCTCGCCTGTGATGCGATTCCGGACCTGCTACGGCCGCGCAAGGGCCGGTTCGGCTTGATCGACTACGAGAAGGCGTTCTGCCCAGACAAAAAAAGCGACGACGATATTTTCGAGCAGCGAGGCATCGACAGGTCGGCCGGATGCATCGTCGTGGTGCGGCCGGATCAATTCGTAGCGAATGTCCTTCCGCTAGATGCGCATGAGGAACTTGCTGCCTTCTTTCGCGGATTTATGATGCCGGTCGGTGCCGTCTATAGCGGACCAACAAAGCACTATCCGTAGTTCCTAGGTATTTCCGCGCTGGAGGCGAAGCCGGCAATTGCTCGCCCAAACTCCCTGCGTTCGACGTCTGATCAATGGCCGCCTCATCGGCTGGAGCGGCTTAAGGTGGCCCGACTACGATCAGACAATGAATCGGCTCAAATAATCCATTGACCCCGCCCGTGCCGCCGTCACCTTCCTTTCGGGCAAGCGCACTGTTCAAGTTGCGCCCATCCGGCCGCCGCCGGCCATTCGCGGCACGCGCCGCCCTTTGCATGGGCGCGCCGGTATTGGTCGGTTGGGGTGCGGAGGAAGTGACAGCCGGGCTGATGGCCACCCTCGGCGCCTTTACCTCCTTGTGTGGAAGCGACCGGCGCATCCTTGTTCAAAGATCGATGCGTTCTGACGCCGTTGTAATAGTCGGCATGGGATTTCAGGACCCGACGCGAATGCGCCTCGCCCCAGATCACCACATGGTCCAGACACGCGCGCCTGATCGATCCGATCAGGCGTTCGGCAAAGCCATTCTGCCAGGGCGAGGCTGGTGCGGTCGGCCTGTCGCGGATTCACGCAGCCGGCGTGTGACGACGGCGCCCTAGATGTGGTCACGATCGCGAATGAGGTAGCGAGGGGCCTCACCGCGCTTCATCCGATTGATGAATCTGCTTTGGAACCGTCATCACGATTGCGACGATAGCGATAACCACCATGAGCACATTGAACATCAGCGCCACCGCCGCCGCATACCGAACGTTGATATTATCGGTCCGCCCCATCGCGATCTCCGCGAAAGGAACGAACCCTTCCATATGACTGACCCCGGCAAAGATTGCCGCGGAAATTGCGACGCCGAAGGCCGCGCCCAAAGACGACGCCATCTTGTAGATGCCAGAGGCTGAGCCCGCGTTCTCTTGCGGAACATTGGACAGCGCTGCGTCGGTTGAAGGGGTCGCGTATAATCCCAATCCGACGCCAAACAGTGTGAACCCCACAAATGCAACGATGAGGTACTCGCCCGCCAGCAGGAAGGTAAAGGCCGTTAAGAGGATGCCAGCGCCGGTAATCCAACAACCTAGCAGCATCGGCTTTCTGAAGCCCATCCTTTGCAGCAGCTTCTCACCAACACGGATCGTGGCAAGCACGCCTACCAGATATCCAACGGTCAACAATCCCGATTGCAGCGATGATAGACCGGCGGCTTCCTGAACGAGGGTCAATACGACAAGTAAAGTGCCAGCAGCCCCGTTGAGCAGGAAATTCGACAAGGTCGCACCGCTGAAAGTTTTGTTACCGAAAAGCGTGAGGTCGACGAAGCCGTTCACATTGCCAGTTTCGATTTTGAAAAAAGAAACAACTGCGACGAGGAACACGACGGTCAGAATCAAAACCATGGGACTCAACCATCCCAAGGTAGCCCCCTGTCCAATGACAATGTTCAGCGCCACCATCGCAACGATAAATGCGATCAAGCCTGACCAGTCAAAAGACCGTCGCGCCGTCGCTTCAACCTTGCTCTCAGGGGTGCCCCGGAGCAGAAGAACACTCAAGACTGCAACGGCGATCGACATCCAGAAGATCCATCGCCATCCGATAGTCGAGGCCACGAGGCCACCAAAAAGGGAGCTGAGACCCGAGCCACCCCACGAGCCGATGGACCAGAAACTTAGCGCGCGCTGGCGCTCTTTGCCGTCAAAATAAGCTTTCATTAAAGCGAGTGTCGCCGGCATGATACAAGCTGCCGAGACACCTTGTACAACGCGCCCAACCATCAAAAACGTCGCAGTTCCGGTCGGCGAGAGGGCGATCAACAGCGAACCCAGGATGCTGAGCGCGAGACCGATATTGGTCAGCTTCACGCGGCCCAGTCGATCGGCCAGGCCGCCCGCCACGACAATAAAAATCCCGGAGAACAGCGCCGTGATGCTGACGGCAATGTTGCTCACGCCCTCGGAGATCTGCAGATCGCTCCGCATGGCGGGCGCGACGTTCAATGTCGTCTGTGCAAACAGCCAAAACGTAACAACCGCAAGGACAATGCAGAGAATGAGCTTGTCATCCCCGCGATAGTGAGGAGCCTCTATTGAACTGTTGTTCGATGCGTTCATGCTCGCTCCTGAAGTGGCTTGGTGAATCGATACTGCAGTTACAACAAAGAGACCGACACGAGTACGCTTACTTATTCCATCTTCAATTCCCGGCGGCCTTTCTATTCATTGTCGCCGGATACAGTCCTCATGCGAACACCGACTTCCTGCGGTTACGGTTCGCCCGCCGTATCAGTGTCCCTGGAACGTCGCCTGTCCGCCGCGGCGACCGGAAGCCGCCAGCCCTGTCTGATCGCAAGGACGCGGAGGCCGAAGCAGAGCGCCGCTCCAACAAGTGCCGCCAGTCCGGACGGAAGATGCAGCATATTTGCGATCACGACGATCGCTGCTCCAACGAGTGCCGCGACAGCATAAAGGTCGGAACGCAACACGGTAGGGACCTCGGCCAACAGAACATCGCGCGCCATGCCGCCACCTATTCCTGTCAACATGCCAAGCAAAGTTGCCATGATCGGGTTCAGCCCATACCCAAGAGCCTTGTGTGCTCCGGAGACCGCGAAGAGAGCCAATCCGGCGGCATCAAATAGCAGCACCGGGTTCCACCGCTGAACAATCACGGATGGAAAATAGAATGTGACGAGTCCGGCGACGAGAGAGACGCCAAGATAGTGCCAATCGTTGATGGCCCCCGGCGGAACGGCACCAATCAAAATGTCCCGGATAATTCCCCCGGTATTTGCGGCCACAAAAGAAAGCACCAGGACGCCAAACAAATCCAGCTTGCGCTTGACGCCAGCCATCGCTCCACTCAGCGCAAAAACAAATGTGCCCGCGAGATCGAGCACATACGGAAGCGACCCCATGATGACCTTCCTCAAGCCAGGTTATGTACGAGCGCTTCGCTTCTCGCTACGAACGACGGGACAGCCGCGACTGCCCCTGCGTTCAATAAGAAGGTTCGACGCTTCAAGTCATGTTCGCTTGCCACCATAGCGAAGCTTCTGTTCAGTACAAATAGGGCGTGACGAATGTCGTGGCGCTGCCCATTTCTGCTGACTATTGCCTGACTATCTCCAGCGCTTTTCTCAAATTCTCCGCGCTCCCTTCCAGTGCGCTGCGTTCCTCAGCCGACAGATTCGGCTGCAGCACCGAGATCACGCCCGCGCGGCCGATTATGCTTGGCAGCGAGAGTGTCACGCCGAACGTATGCTGGAAACTGCCGATCGGGATTACCGTACGCTCATCGCGCAGCACCATTTCCGCAATCCGCGTCGATACGATACCGATGCCGTACTGGCTCGCGTCATGCCCCTCGATAATAGTGATGTTGGCATAGCGCACGTCCTTTTCGACGTGCATACGCAAATCATCAAGCTTCTCGCCGCGCTCCTCCAGGAGCTGTGGCAGCGGTATGCCTCCGATTGTCGCTGACGACCACAGGAACACCTGTGAGGTGCCATGATCACCGATGACCTGCGCCTCCACATGCTTGGAATCGACGCCAAAATACTTTCCGAGATGCACGCGGAAACGCAGGCTGTCGAGGAAGGTGCCTGCGCTCAACACTCGATCATGGCCGGCCACTTCGCGTGCGATATCGGCGAGCGGATCGGGCGGATCGGTGACGGCGACCAGCACCGCGCTGGGCGCGGCATGCACTATTTGCGGAACGATGTCGCGATAGATAGCGGCATTCTTGTCAAGGAGCTTAAGCCGACCCTGCGGATCGTTGCGGTCGGTGGCACCTCCCGTCTTTTCGTTAACGCCGGCAGTAATGAGCACCACACCCGCATCAGCAAGCGCGTCGTAGTCACCGCCCCTGATATCTACCTTGGGGCCAAGCGGCGTTCCGTAGCGGATGTCGGTCGCAACCGCCTCCGCCGTCTTGTGGGTGCGGTTCACAAGCACGATCTCGCGCGCACTGCCGCGCACCACAGCCGCAAGTGCGATAGCGCAGCCCACATTTCCGGTGCCGACGATGCCGAGTTTCACAGGCTCTTTCCATCGTGCAGTTTCGACGTCAGGAAAACTTACAGCTTCAATGGGCGTCTCATCGTCGCCGCTCCCCCGTCAACTGGTCTATTGGATGCACGCGCCATAGGGGATGCAGCCATCCGACGTCGCCGCAACCGATCGTCGCGTCTTGGGGGGTACCCATTGTTTTGAGGCAGACCCGCCAACGCGACGCATCCTATGCCGACAGCCACGCCTGCGTCGCGACAACCAGTGTCTCGACGCCGGTTCGTAAAGTCGGATGGAGGACCGGCGCGAACTTCGGACTGTGATTGACAGGAAGCTCATTCAGCCGATTGGCCGCCTTGGCTTTCGCATAGAGAGCCGGGTCCGTGCCGCCCACGAACCAGAAGACTGACGGGGAATGCCATTCGGACCCGAACGATCCGAAATCCTCGCTGGCCGGCGCTGGTCCTGTTTCGCGAACCCGCTCCGCGCCGAAATGCCCTCGGAAAGCATCGACCACCCGCTTGCTTGCATCGCGATCGTTCACATTCAGCGGGTAGTGATCCAGTGTCGTGATCTCGGGTTTGCGCGGAGCCCCCGAAGCTTCAGCCTCGGCATTGACGATCCGCTCGATCGCCGCAAGCACACGCGTACGTACCCCTGCATCGAATGTCCGCACATTCAATTTGATAATGGCTTCGTCAGGAATGACATTCTCTTTGGTGCCGGCCTGCAAGGCCCCGACGGTCACAACTGCGGCTTCAGCGGCAGCCACCTCGCGGGAAACAATAGTTTGAAGCCGCATCACAGTTGCCGCCGCCATGATGACCGGATCGATGCTGGCCTGCGGCATCGATCCATGCGCACCGCGCCCGAACAAACGAATCTGCAAGCTATCCGCCGCCGAGGTTATGGCACCTGCACGTCCGGCAACAGTGCCCGACGGTCCCACCATGACGTGCTGCCCGAGCACCACGTCCGGCTTGGGAAATCGCTTAAACAGACCATCGTCGATCATGGCCTGTGCGCCTTCCGCCGTTTCTTCTCCGGGCTGGAAGACCGCCATGAGTGTGCCGCGCCATGTGGTTCGTGCCTCGGCGAGCAATTTCGTGGCGCCCGCAAGCCATGTCACATGCATGTCATGGCCGCACATGTGCGAGACTGGCACGGTTTTTCCTTCTCGATCGGTCGCCGTTGCCTTACTGGCATACAGCAGCCCCGTCGCCTCTTCGACAGGCAGCGCATCCATGTCGGCGCGCAGCATGACCGTTGGCCCATCGCCGTTGCGGAGCAGCCCTACGACACCGGTTTTGCCGACACCCGTTGTGACGTCATAGCCAGCGGCACGAAGACGGTCTGCCGCCAAGCCGGCTGTGCGCGTCTCCTGCATCGAGAGCTCTGGATGTGAGTGCACATCTTTATAAAGCGCTTCCAAATCAGGAAGCAGGCCATCGAGGTTGCGCAATGCGCCATTAGGAGAAATCGCCTGGGACTTGTTCATAAGTCAGACCTTTCGGCTTTGCGAGGTCGATAGCTTGCTCCTCAATCGAAGGCCCTGTGCAACGATCTCGATCTGAAAACCTTGCACTGGATCAGGCTTGCCGCAATTCATTTAAAGCGTCTTCAAATAAAGGTGACAGGTATCGGATTGAAAGGTTTAGGGCGAGGCTGGTGCGGTAGGTCTGTCCCGGATGCCCATTGCGCGCAATCGGCGTCTGACGACGATGCCAAAGATGCGATCCCGATCTCGGATCATGTAGCGCGGAGCCTCATCCCAGGGAAATGCCTCGGTTAGTTGACGTGCAACCCATTCTGCCGTCGCTTCATAGCCCTCGCGCAAGCTGCTTGCTCACGCCTTTGACTTCGGTGATTTGCGCCGCATGGCAAGCGAGCGGCGGATCGAGGCGCGGCGGGGTTTCCGTATCTGCACCTTCGTGGACGGCGCGCCCGAAATCGCAGTCCCTGCCATGTAGGACGGAGGATCGCTGGCGGGGAACGACGACATTGCGCCCTCCATGAAAGAATCCTCGGTGGTGACAATCAGATCGTTCTTCATAGATGAACCTCCACAGTTGATGACATTGGAGCGCAAGCGCGCCCTTACTCGTTAACGGGCACAATCCGGAACTCCAGGATTTCCTTCACCCCTCTCAGATGCCGCGACAACTTCTCGGTATTGCGAAGATTCCTGCCCTTAATGATCATGCGGTACTCGAACGTCTGACCATCGTTCATGAGATGCTGCGAAAGATTCGCGATCTTGAAGCCGTTGGCTCCAATCAACTCACGCACCGAGGTCTCCGTAATCACGTTTTCACGCTTGAACTTGATCTTGTGATCCACATAGATTTCGCGCGGCAGGTACTTTTCGAGCGCACGGAATCCAGACAGTACGATCAGCGTGACAGTGGCTCCGGCAATCGCTGGAACGTAAAATCCAATGCCGACAAGGATGCCGATTGCTGCGGTGACCCAGATCGACGCTGCCGTCGTTAAGCCACGCACCGTTGGACTTTCCTTGAAAATGACGCCCGCTCCGAGGAATCCGATCCCTGTCATGATGCCTTGCGCCATGCGTGTCGGGTCCGTGCGAACTGCATCGGCCGGCACATTCGTGACCCATCCGGTCTGGAACACGGTTACAAGCATCAGAAGCGCGGACGCGACACAGACGAGCGTGTGGGGCCGGAAGCCGGCAGGGCGACCGTGAAAGCTCCGCTCGAACCCAATGGCCGCGCCGATCGCAGACGCGACCAGAATCCTCGTCAAAATGATTACTGTTTCATCGAACATCATGCCTCATGTCTTATCGCAACAGCGCCATTCAACGGCACAAGCGACGTCAACTGGAACACCAGGTGCGATACCAGTTGACGGCGTCTTGTTGTCATCAAAATTGCAGACAGCGACAGCTGTTCAACTGTCAGTCCAGACGTCGCGGGTTGCCAGATCTGAAACCCTGCTTGTGATCCGAAAGCTGATCGCGGTCAGTTGAAGGCTCCCGACGCCGCCAGACACAAAAGTATGACGCCACAGGTGCCGAGCGCCGACAGAACCATAAACATCGTGTCAAAGTTCTTTCGACGCGGGACTGCTACATGCGCTGACGTCTGAATGCTACGCATAGTCGTGATCCTTTGCATGAAATAGCCATGCCAATCGCTCTGGAATCCCAGAGGTTGGGATGTCATGGACGCAGATGCAGAAGCACTGACGTGCCGATCCGCTCAACGAATGCTGTTTTGGGAATGGAACTCTCGACCCCGGGCGGCTGAAAGCCTGCCCGGGTCACCTGCCAATTTGCAGGCAGCCCGCGCGACAAGTGCGTTTTTCACGGTGGGCCAGAATGCTCATAGCATTAAGGTGGTGGGATTCAGAACTTAATCAAGCAGCCGGCCAGCACCGCGCCCTTTTGCCGCTGCACGTTTCTTCAGGCCATTCGCAAATTCATCCCAGCCAGAAACGCAGCATCGAGATCTTCCGTTCGCGGCAGGTATCTAGGTGACGCCCTCGAATTGTTGTATCGGCGCGCGAGATTGACTTTTCTTCATGAGACCATAGGTTTCAAGAATGGTCCGCGATTCACATTGTTGGCAGTCACGTTTGCGCGCTGGTCAGCTCCTGTCAGGACGCTGACCCGGCAGCGCGTACGCTCGCGCTGTCCGGGATAGACCAAGTATCCAACTCAAATTTTAGATCTGATCACACTTGTGACTTCAGTCACAGGCGAATTTGCGCGGGAAATTCCGGCTGCAATGTCATTCAATCGACGTTGCGGATGAATCGCTCTCGCCTGCTGGAGCCGACAAGCGACAAAGGGAGGAATACACCATGGTCGTCATGATAGGCGCGTCACTGCTGCTCGCAGCCTGGGTGGCATTTGTTTTCAGCAGGCACAACCCGGACCGAAGAATCTCGTCAGACAGCGCACATCCACCCCGTCCGAAGCGAGCGCCGCATCGCTGGTACCGATAACCATCATCGCGAGTTTCACACGGTCTAATGCGAGGAGAGCAAAATGAACGTCGTCAGCTGGGCCCCGCCTCCACTGCAGATATGGACACCCGACTTGCACCGTCTTCAGCGGCTCGCCCATTCAGCAAAAAGCGCTGGTCATCCCGCCGCGTGCTTCCTGCTTTCGGAATTAAACCGCGCCAGTCCTTACGATTCGAGCGAACCACCTGCGTTCGCTGTCTCCGTCAATAGCTGGGTCACATTTTCCGTCGATGACTCGAATATCGTTCAGCGGCGTCTTCTGGTTCTGCCGGAAAATTGCATCCATGCCGACACCCATATGTCGGTGTTGTCGCCAATCGGTGCGGCCCTTGTAGGGCTGCATCAAGGTTCGCGCATGCCGTATGTCGATTTTGACGGTCAAATCAAAGTCGTGACCGTCAAAGCTGTTCGCATCAACAGGAACTCGATACAACGAGAAATCGCGGTTGCCGTATGCACTGCTTCTCTTTTGGTCATTTGGATCACGCTGATGATAATTTACAGATGACTCTGCGATCTGCGCAACTTCCTTTAAAATTTGCAGTCGCTCTCCCGAACCTGCGCCGTATAGAATCGAAAATTTAGTTATGTGACAACCTCTGACTAGCGCTGAGCAACTTACGCAAGGAAAATACGATGATTGAGAACCTGCTGTCAGAACATGACATCGCGCTGAACGTCATTGCCAAAGGCAAGCAACCGGCCCTGACGAAAGTTTCTTTTGGTTTGGCGCAACGTGCCGGCATCACGGAAAAGAAAATTCTGTCCGGCCTTCTCGCTCGCGAAAAAATGGGATCAACCGCCTTCGGGAACGGAATCGCAGTTCCTCATGCGCTGCTCCATGACCTGTCACATCCGGTCGCTTCATTGACTCGGTTGTCCGCGCCGATCAATTTTGACGCGCCGGACGACAGTCAGGTCGACCTGCTTTTCGCACTGCTCTGGCCTCGGCGCGACACCCAGCATTTCCTGCCAACCTTGGCCAGCGTCACCAGAATGTTTCGCTACAAGTTCCTGCGCGAAGCATTGCGTGAGGCGCGCTCACCTGCGGAGGCATTTGCAATCATGTGTTTCGAGCCGATGCGATTCTCGATGACTGCTCAATCTCGAATGTCGCGCGATGCTTACGCCGCTGGTTTGACGCAATAAGCAGCATTTGACGCTGCCACGGCGATTCTCATGATACAGCTCGTCGAGAAGCGGCTCCGATTGGAGGCGATGGCACAAGGACCTATACGCCAAGACTCACTGAAAAGATGGAGGCCCAACGACTTCGAGTGGAGAGACAGAATGCAGCCAGATTTGCTGCCGCTATGTCCAAATCTCGGCCTCGAGCGCTGCCCGCGACCGAAATAGATCGACAACCGTCCAACCAATGAGCCTGAAAAGGTCTCTCATTACACGACAGCATCGCCCGATTCTCGGTCAACCGCCAGCCGGATGAGGTTTGCGACAGGGACAGGGTCGAACGCGGCCGCTCATGCCATCGAAACGAAGGCCACGAAACCAATGTACGACTAGTTTCCAGTGGCTTTCGAAAGCTCGACGATCTTACCCCACTTTGTAATTTCGTCATTCACGAATGCTTTGAATGGAGCACCCGTTAGATGCCCGGGTTCGACGCCAAGCTTTCTAAATGCTTGAGCCATATCCTCGGATGCCATGATCTTCTTCATCGCTCGCTCGAGCTCTGTCCGAGCTTCGCCTGAAAGACCAGCCGGCGCATAAAGACCAAACCAGGCCGATGCGGAATAGCCCGGAAGGTTGCCGGCCTCAGCAATCGTTGGCGTATTGGGGAGAGACGAGACGCGCTCGCCGTTCGTCACAGCAAGTATCCTCAGTTTTCCGGCTTCTGCGTTCGCCAGAACAGTCGGCAGTGAATCGAACATCACCTGGATATGTCCGCCAATCAAATTGGCCATCGCTGGAGCAGCGCCCGGATAAGGCACGTGCATCATGTCGACTCCAGCCATCAACTTGAACAGTTCCCCGGCCAGATGGTTTGCGCTTCCGACCCCGGGCGACCCGAAATTCAATGTGCCCGGCTTCGCCTTCGCATACTTGATAAGCTCTGCGACCGAGTAAACTGGCAAGTCGGGGTTGACGACCAACGCATTAGGCACAAGCGCGACGAGTGCTAACTCTGTGAAATCTTTCTTGGTGTCATACGGCAGACTTTTCTGCAGAGTTGGATTGATGACGTGGTGCGTCGAGCCTAGCAAAATGTGTGAACCGTCAGGCGCGGAGCGTGCCACGAACTGCGTACCCACCGTTGCGCTGGCGCCGGGTCGATTTTGAATCACAACTGTGACGTCGAGCTCTTTGCCGAGGCGAGCCCCCAGCTCTCTCGCAAGAACATCGGTCGTGCCTCCGGCTGGAAACGGCACAGTAAGTTGTACTTGATTGACCGGATAAGACAGAGCCGACGTGGCGTAAACGATTCCGAAAGTGACACCGATCGTCGCAAGCATGCGGGTAACTCTCATAACTTTCTCCCTGTCGAAGCGATGCGCCTCGTCTACTACATGTTAAAAGTTCGCCAGAAGAACAAAATAACCACCTAGTGAAATCGTAGATATCATCTGCAAGCTCTGCAAGCTGTTGTCAGCCATGCCTGCATCGAAGGATCTATGAATGCGTGAGTGGCTTGCTCGGTCGAGCGTGTTTTGTGTCGTGAACCGGCGCGGACATGCGTAGTCTTGATGCCGTATGCCATAACTTTGGAAGAAATTGCTCAACTGCTGTTTTATGCGTGAATTCGCCTGAGGCTAAGCTCACGTTGATTGCAGCAATCACATCACCATTCATGTCACGCACAGGCACGGCGAGCCCACAGATCGAATCATCGAACTCACGCTCGCCCCATGCGTATCCTTGCTTGCGTACTTTGATTATCTCAGCCTTCAGCCTCGTGCGGTCGGTAATGGTGACACTCGTCAACTTGCGCATCTTCACCTTGCGAAGAAATTGATCGAGCTCATTGTCCGGAAGTCCTGAAAGGAGCACGCGACCCATTGATACTGCGTAAGCGGGTATCAAACTTCCAAGAGAAGGACTAACTGGGAGAATGCGTTTAGCGTGTTGCCGCTGCAGGTAGACGATGTCTTCGCCATCCAAGACCGAAAGAGCACAAGATTGTTTGCTGACTGCGCTAAGCTCTTCCAGTGCGACTTGCGCTTCGCGCCAGTAAGGCAGCGTGGAGAGATATGAAAGGCTCAGCCGAAGTACGCGGGGTGTAAGCCAGTACAGCTTTCCATCGCTGCGGACGATTTCAAGATCGATCAAAGTGAGGAGAAAGCGTCTCACCGCCGTGCGCGGAAGCTTTGTTGCATCTGCCAAATCGGCAAGTGAATGGCGCCCGGGCGCTTGGCCTAAAACTTCTATGACCGTCAGGCCTCGCGCGAGAGACCGGACGAAAGCCTCACTCTCTGGTGTTGCCATTTCCACAAGCCTTGACAGTTAGGATCCGATGACTTTTAGTTTAACCGTTTAGCGGATGATATTGACCGCTAAGCGGTCATAAGTCAACTTTGCGAAGGCAGGCCGGAGACAACGATGACAGCTGAAATGGAAGCAGCCGACTTATCCGCGAACGTCGTGTCGGCCGAAGAACTGATGGCTCATCCGTTCACTGAGCGGCTTTTCATCGATGTGAGACTTGGTGATCCGGAAGAAGAACTGACGAGCTTTCGTACCTGCCATATTTTTGGGGCTGTTCACGCCCAGATACGCGACGTATTCGCGGCACCGCCGACCCAGACCACGGGTAATTTGCCGCTTCCGTCGATACAGAGCTTGCAGCGCCACCTTGATGGCTGGGGTGTAGGAAACGAAACCGAGATCATCATTTATGGACCGACGCCTGCACTCGCGGCGCGCGGCTGGTGGGTCCTAAGATGGGCGGGTGTGCAGAAGGCCCGTCTGCTCGATGGTGGACTCACTGCCTGGATGGCGGCTGGAGGTGCCGTCGCGCAAGGTGACGAGATTGCGCGTGACCCGGCATCAAAGCCCGCCCACCTGAGTGCGGGCCATATGCCGACGATCGAAGCGGAGGATGTCGAGCGCCTTGACGGGGAGACAACGTTGATCGATGCGCGCGATGAAGCATCCTATTTGGCCGGATGCATCCCCCGCGCTCGAAACCTGCCGGCCTCAGATCAGTGGACTCCCACACGAAAACTCCGTCCTTTACCCGAGATCCGTCAGCTTTATGCGGGCGCGGATGTTCTGCCAAACAAAGACAACGTTGTCGTCTATTGTGGCGGTGGCGTCTTGTCCGCTCTAGAGGTGCTGACGATGGCCGCCGCCACAGGCGTAGTGCCACGGCTATACGTTGGCTCCTGGTCCGAGTGGAACAAAAGCGCTCGTCGCCTAGCACAAAGCGCTGAATACAATCAACAGCTCGTCCGATGATTAAACTTTAAGGTGTCGCATGAACGTGATCCCCCGGCCTGTATCGAACACCGACGTTGACGTCATCATTTGCGGCGGCGGCCCAGTCGGTCTCGCCCTCGCTTATCTCTTAGGGCGGTGGGGTCTCCGTACAACCCTCTTCGAGAAGCGCGCGAATACGACAACTTTGCCCAAAGGGCAATATGTGCATGCACAGACCGCTGAACTTTACCGGCAGTGGGGTGTCTGGAGCCTTCTAGAAAAGCGCGGGTGGTCAATCGAGAAGTCGAATGGCCAGGGCGTTTACGTCAACGTGTCGCGCGGTCCTGTCGCCCAAGTGCGGGCGACAACGGGCAAGGAAGCCGACTACGCCAAGAAGTGGGAGGATCTGACCCCTGTCTATCCGCGTAAGATCCCGGCTTCAGATTATGAAGCAGCGCTGTGTCAGCAAGCCCGCCGATGGCCGTCCGCCGATATTCACTTTAGCACACGCGTCGTTGATATTCGGCCAACCGACACGCACGTCACTGTGCGCGTCCGGAATGAAAGTACGGGTGCCGAGCGTGAGATCCGCGGGCGCTATCTGGTGGCGTGCGATGGCGCGCACAGTTTCGTGCGGAATCGTGTCGGTCAGGGCGAAGATCATGGACCGGCCTTTCTCAATCAGGTGCTTGTAGAATTCAATGCGTCGCTAGATGATACGCTAGGCCGGGATGGGTTCTTCCATTCATTCGTAATTGACCCACGCTACGCAGGCTGGTTCGGCAGCAAACATCCCGATACCGGAGTTTGGCGCTACAGCTTCCGGCATGACGAAGACACCGTTCCGGACGATACGATAATCCTTGCGAGGATTCGCGGCGCTCTGGGCATGGACATTCCAATCGAAATCCTTCGCACTTACCGATTTGACTACACCACAGGCCTGCTCCGTCGTTGGCGCGAAGGGAATGTCTTTTTCGCTGGCGATGCCGCGCATTGGCACTCCCCATGGGGCGGATACGGGGCGAATTCCGGTGTGCAGGATTCCAACAATCTCGCGTGGAAGATGGCGATGGTCTTTAAAGGCTTGGCGTCAGAGGATCTACTCGACACCTATGAGATCGAACGTAAAGCCAAAGCATGGCAGGTCGTGAAAGCCGCGACCTACAATTCTCTTCACTTTCAGAGCATCATGCAGTCGGTCGTCGTCGGCGAGCCGAAACTGGCCACACAGGGCGAATTGAGCGACGTCGGTCGCCAATTCCTACAGCAACGGTTTGATCCTCATGGAGACAACACCGTTTTGCATACGGGTTTCCAGCTTGGGACAGTTTATGATTCACGAGCAGTTATGCGTGACGATGCTGTGGCGCCAACGGCCGACCTGACCAATTACGAGGAAACCACCGTACCGGGTGTCCGCGCTCCGCACGTTTGGCTCCGCGATAGAAGGGGCCAGAAATTGTCCATGGTCGACCTATGGGGCACATCCTTTGGTCTCGTAGTATCTCAAGATCGTGAAGCTTGGTTCAAAGCGATCGAAGCCTTTCGCAAGGAGACTGGCATCCCGATAAGACTTATTGATGTGCTCCCGGGAGGCGAGTATGAGGCTCAGGATGCAAAATTTGATAAACTTTACGGGGGAGAAAACGGCGCTGTCCTGGTCCGGCCTGACGGGTTTGTCATGCGCCTATTTAATGGCCCAATAACAAGCGCTCGCGAGTTTCTCGACGAAACCTTCCGCTACACCTTTGGTCGGCTTAATGCCGGTAAATCGACTACCGACTTGCTTGCGTTGCCACTCGGCGCTGGATGAAAAACTCTCTATATACGTTCTCTCACTAGGATAGATTCCGTAGTGAGCACGTCAAAAGACTAACGGCGTGAATGCCCCCTCGCACCCACGCCGCCAGCCATGTCTGCATCCACATGATCGTCGCCGTACGCGCTTAGAACCGTGGCATGCGAGCCGTGTCTTAAGGAAAAACCTGGCTTAGAGAGCCAGGTGCTCGGGGCATCCTCAAAACGCTCGGGAGGAGAGCATACGATTGTCCCGAAAGTTAAACGGAACCTGCAAACGCACCTATCTTTCTATGTTCCGACGAATTTCGGCGCCCGTTTTTCGAGAAACGCCTGACGGGCTTCCTTCGCATCATCGCTCGCAAATGCACGATGAATATTAGAGACTTCGAGGCGCAGTTGCTGTTCCATATCAATGCTCTCCATCGAACGGACCAGCCCTCGTTTCAACAAGCGCAAAGTTATCGGCGACCAAGCGCAAAGCTCTTGGCAGTAGGCATCCAGCCGCTCCGCAAACATGTCGTCGGCGACAACCTCACCGGCCAATCCCCAAGCTACTGCTTCATCGCCCTTAAGACTGCGGTTTTCGGCCATAAAACGCATGGCGCGCTCGTACCCGATCGTTTGCGGAAGCGTAATTGTAAGGCCGGCATCTGGGGAGCCGCCTATGCGAGTATATCCGGCCATCAGTCGCGCGCTTTTGCTCACGAGCCGCATGTCCGCTGCCATTGCGAGGCCCAAGCCAGCGCCAACAGCAACGCCATTTACGCCGCCCACAACCGGCTTCTCGCAACGCTTCCGGATAGAAAGCAAGAAATGACCGACCCAACCTAAATCGTCGAGCTGAGCTGATTGGGGCGTCAGCGATGAATACTTCTCACTATCAGACAGATCGAGACCTGAGCAAAATGAGTCGCCCGAGCCGGTGATTGCCAAGATCCACACGCTGTCGTCCACCGCTGCAGCATCGACAGCGTTGATTATTTCCCATGCTAGACGTTGATTGATAGCGTTTTTCTTATCGGGGCGATTCAGCGTGATCGTTCTCACATGCCCTTTATCTTTCACATGAAGAAGATCGGTCATGTGCTTATCTCCTTGGCTTTAGCTCATTAGACAGTAAAGACAGCCCAATGGCGCATTAAGCGGCAATACTCTTCAGGCGTGCGGTAATGATGTCTTCGGCTTCTTGCATGATGCGATCCAGCAGCTCCTTGACTGTCGGAATGTCCTTGATGAGGCCGACGACCATTCCGCAACTCCAGCCGCCAGCATCCATATCGCCATCCCTCATGACTTTTGGATAAACACCAGCAACGTCTGGCGCTACGTCGGCGAATGTAATCGCCTGACCAAGTTTTTTTTTCCTTGTCTAGGAGCCGCTCGACACCGGCATTGGTAAGCACGCGTTCGGTGTTACGCAACGGCCTCATTATGAGACGCGTGTCGAGCTCGGTTGCATTCAAAATCGCTTCTTTAACTCGCAGATGAACGGGTGCCTCCTTCGTTGCAATGAATCGCGTTCCCATATTCATACCGTCGGCGCCCATAGCCAATGCGGCTACCAGACTGCGTCCGTCTGCCATTCCCCCTGAAGCGACAAATGGAATCGTCAGTTCGTCCGCCGCTCGCGGTAGCAGAATAAAGTTTGGAACATCATCTTCTCCAGGATGACCACCGCATTCGAAACTGACCTGATGGATATTTTGGACCAGCGGGATGGAGATTACTGCATGGCCGCGTTCCGATCCAGATGCAGTATTTC
>NZ_JBWKSV010000007.1:0-1240 GCF_059419985.1 Afipia sp. GW821-FHT04G03
TGACCTGATGGATATTTTGGACCAGCGGGATGGAGATTACTGCATGGCCGCGTTCCGATCCAGATGCAGTATTTCCGGCGATGACGTTTGCGGTGCCGGCGGTCGATAATGCAACGATGAGTGCGGTCGGATCGTGTTATAGTGCTTGCGCCATTGCTCGATGACGACGGTGGCCTCCTTTAAGCTGTAGAAGATTTCTCCTTTAAGGCATTCATCTCGCAGCTTGCCGTTGAAGCTTTCGCAGTAGCCGTTTTCCCATGGGCTGCCAGGTTCGATGTAGAGCGTTTTTGCTCCCACCCCTGCAAACCAACTGCGCACGATCTTGGCCGTCATCTCCGCGCCGTTGTCCGACCGGATGTGGTCGGGGACACCGCGTTCAAGCATCACGTCAGCCATCGTGTCGATGACGCCGAAGCTGTTGATCCGGCGCGCCACTCGGATGGCCAGGCACTCGCGAGTGAACTCATCAATCAGAGTCATCAGCCGGACCTTGCGGCCGTCGTGGGTCTGAGCCTCAACGAAGTCATAGCTCCAGACATGATTGCGATGCTGTGGTCGCAGCCGGATACAGGACCCGTCGTTGAGCCACAGCCGGCCCCGCGGCTTTTGCTTCCTGGGTACTTTAAGCCCCTCCCGGCGCCAGATCCGTTGAACCCGATCACACCCGACCTGCCAGCCGGCATCGACAAGCAGGGATGTGATCCGGCGATAGCCATATCGTCCGTATTGGGAGGCTAAGGAGATAATCGCTCTCGTCAGCACATCTTCATCAGCACGGATAATGGTGGTGTATCGCTGCGTCCCACGGTGCTGGCCGACGATCCGACAGGCATGGCGCTCCGAGAGCTTGTACTTCTCCCGGATGGCTTCTACCGCCTGTCGGCGCCGTTCAGGGCTTACAAGTTTCCCGAGGCAACGTCCTTGAGCACCTGTTTCTCAAGCGATAGATCCGCGACTAGCCGCTTGAGGCGCACGTTCTCGCGCTCGAGATCCTTCATCCGCTTGGCCTGATCAAGTTCAAGCCCGCCGTATTCCTTCCGCCAGCGGTAGTAGCTCTGCTGCGAAATCCCGGCTTCCCGACACGCTACCGGCGCTCCTTTGCCCTGCGACATCAACACTTCGATCTGACGGAGTACCACCACAATTTGCTCCGCGCTGAATCTCTTCTTCGGCATAACCAAAGCTCCTTTCCAAGCTCACTTTCTCACAAAGCTTGGTCCAAAAAAGCCCGGTCAGGTCA